>NZ_JBGQOI010000001.1:0-621875 GCF_052113765.1 Pseudomonas sp. W22_MBD1_FP4
TTGGCGACCGATGGGATCTCGTGGTACATGTTGAAGATCTCGCCTTCATCCATGGCCAACGATTCGATGCAGTACTGGTAGGCGTGGGTGTGAATCGCTTCTTCGAAGGCCTGGCGCAGGATGTACTGGCGGCACTCCGGGTTGGTGATCAGGCGGTACACGGCCAGCACCAGGTTGTTGGCAACCAGGGAGTCGGCGGTGGAGAAGAAGCCCAGGTTGCGCATCACGATACGGCGTTCGTCGTCGGTCAGGCCTTCGGGGTTTTTCCACAGGGCGATGTCGGCGGTCATGTTGACCTCTTGCGGCATCCAGTGGTTGGCGCAGCCGTCGAGGTACTTCTGCCAGGCCCAGTCGTACTTGAAGGGCACGAGTTGGTTGAGGTCGGCGCGGCAGTTGATCATGCGCTTTTCGTCAACGGCGACGCGGGCGGCGGAGCCTTCCAGCTCGGCGAGGCCTTCGGCGACGTCGAGTTTGTCCAGGGCAGCCTTGGCGCGCACGATGGCGGCGGAGTCGTTGGCAGTCACATGGCGTGCTTCCAGCGCGGCAGCGGCGCCGGCACCGTCGAGGCGGTCCATGTTGGCTTCACTGGCGTGGCCGGCGTTGGCGCCCTTGATCACCGCTGCACCGGTGTCTTCGTTGTCGACTTCATCCCAACTCAGCATTGAAATACTCCCTTCTGTTCTGTTTTGACGGCCTGTAAAGCCGTCCAAAAAATATGCGATTTGCAGGCTACTAGGCATTGAAATAGTGCGCATAGTGTGGTCGGTAAATACCGATACTGCACACTATGTAGTGGTCTGTTCTGTTTGTGGGCACACTATATGGTGTGTAACAAGGTTGGTCAACGAACAACAATGGCTTGACTGTCGCAGGGGCCATGGGCCTCGGGAAGGCTCTACGGCGCGCCTAAGCTAATTCCAAAAAGATATTTATTGGAGGTTTTTAAGATCGTTTAGCTTGGATGCTTCTAACGGATTCTGTTCAAGGAGCGAGCCGCCGATGGCCCACGTGCAGTCAATCACCACCTTGCCGCTGTTGGACCTGTCGCAACTCGACGGCAGCCCGCAGCAGCGCCAGCAGTTTCTCGATGAGCTGCGCCTGGCAGCGCGGCATATCGGATTTTTCTACCTCACCGGCCACGGCATCGACCCGTCGCTGCTGGCCGAGGTGCAGCAGCAGGCGCGCGCATTTTTTGCCTTGCCCGAGGCCGACAAGCTGGCGGTGGGCATGCTCAATTCGCCGCATTTTCGCGGTTACAACCGCGCGGCGTCCGAGATCACCCGTGGCCAGCCGGACCTGCGTGAACAGTTCGACGTCGGCGCAGAACGAGAGCCGTTGGCGGTGGATCAATACCCGGCCGCCTGGGCACGCCTGCAAGGCCCCAACCAATGGCCGACCGCGTTACCCCAACTCAAACCGCTGGTACTGGGCTGGCAACAGGCGATGACACAAATGGCCCTGCGCCTGCTGCGCGCCTTCGCCCAGGCCTTGTCCCTGCCGGAAAACGCTTTCGACGCGTTGTATGGCGACAAACCCAACGAACACATCAAGCTGATCCGCTACCCCGGCCGCCACGCCCAGCAAAGTCGCCAAGGCGTGGGCGCACACAAGGACTCGGGTTTCCTCAGCTTTCTGCTGCAAGACCAGCAGGCCGGTTTGCAGGTGGAAGTGGAAGAGGGCCGTTGGATCGATGCCGCGCCGCGCCCCGACACCCTCGTGGTCAACATCGGCGAGCTGCTTGAACTGGCCAGTAACGGTTACCTGCGCGCCACCGTGCACCGGGTGGTGTCGCCGCCGGTGGGCAGCGAGCGCTTGTCCCTGGCGTTTTTCCTTGGTGCGCAACTGGACGCGGTGGTGCCGGTGTACCAACTGACGCCCGAACTGTTGCGCGACGCCCATGGCCCGGAGAGCGATCCGCGCAACCCGTTGCTGCGTGACGTGGGCTGGAATTATCTCAAGGGCCGCCTGCGCTCCCACCCCGATGTCGCCCAACGCTTCTACGCCGACGCCACGCTACCCCACGCACTGTCCGCCTGATCAGGAGATCATCCATGTTGAAAACCACCACCCTTACCCTGGCGGCGTTGCTGGCCTCATTCAGTGTGTCGGCCGCTGATGCATTGCGCGTGGCCGCTGACCCGATTCCCCATGCACAGATCCTTGAATACGTGCAGAAGCTCGACCCGAGCCTGAACCTGAAGATCATCGAAATCCCCAGCGGCGTGAATTCCAACGAATTGCTGGCCCATGGCGATGTGGACGCCAATTACTTCCAGCACTTGCCGTACCTCAATTCCCAGGAGCAGGCTCTGGGCCAGAAGTTCGCGGTGGCCGCCACCGTGCATATCGAGCCACTGGGCATCTATTCCCGCCGCCATACCAACTTCGCTCAGGTGCCGGACAAAGGCACCGTCGCTGTGCCGAACAATGTCACCAACCTCAGCCGTGCCCTGTACCTGCTGCAAGCCAATGGCTTGATCAAGCTCAAGCCCGGTTTCAACGACGCTTCCAAGGACCAGGCTACACCTAAGGACATTGCCGAAAACCCCAAGCATTTGAAGATTCTGGAAATCGAATCGCCGCAGATTCCTCGCGCTCTGGACGATGTAGACCTGGCTGTGATCAATGGCAACTTCGCCCTCGAAGCTGGCTTGGAACCGGCCAAGGATGCACTGGGCCTGGAGCAGGCCAAGGGCAACCCCTACGCGAATATCCTGGTGACCACACCGAAGCTGCTGCAAGACCCGCGCATCCAACAACTGGCCAACGATCTTCGTTCGCCAGCGGTGGCCAAGTTCATTACTGAGAAATACGCCGGTTCGGTGATTCCGGTGGCCGTCGAATGATCGTTGTCGAGGGCGTCAGCAAAACCTACGCGGACGGCCAGCCAGCGGCGCTGGATAACGTGTCGTTGCAGATCGCCGACGGCGCGATTTTTGGCATTGTGGGGCGCAGTGGCGCAGGTAAAAGCACCTTGCTGCGCTGCCTGAATCTGCTCGAACGGCCCACATCCGGGCGCATCCTGCTGGATGGCCAGGACCTGACCCTGCTGAGCGACAAGCAACTGCGCCAGCAACGCCAACGCATCGGCATGATCTTCCAGGGCTTCAACCTGCTGCATTCGCGCAACGTGGCGGATAACGTCGCGGTGCCGCTGGAAATCGCCAATGTGCCCAAGGCCGAACGTGCGGCGCGAGTTGCAGAGCTGCTGGCGTTGGTGGGGTTGAGCGACAAGGCCCAGGCGTTTCCGTCACAGTTGTCTGGCGGACAGAAGCAGCGCGTGGGCATTGCCCGTGCATTGGCGGCGCGGCCGGCGTATCTGCTGTCGGATGAGGCCACCAGCGCCCTCGACCCGGAAACCACCACCTCGATTCTTGAGCTGTTGCGCGACATCAACCGACAGCTCGGCGTGACCATCGTGCTGATCACCCACGAACTGGACGTGGTCAAGGCGATCTGTGACAGCGCGGTGTCCCTGGCGGATGGCCGCGTGGTGGAAAGTGGCACGCTGCTGCAGTTGCAGGCCGACCCATCCTCGCGCCTGGGCCGCTCGCTGACGCCGAGCCCGCAAGTGGTGAGGGCCGTATGAAAACCGATTGGAACGACATCCTGCAGTTGCTGCTCAACGCCACCGGCGAAACCCTCTATATGGTGCTGCTGGCCGGGCTATTCACTCTCTTGATCGGCCTGCCCCTGGGCGTGTTGCTGTTTATCAGCCGACGCGATGGCTTGTTACCGTTGCCGCGCCTCAACCGGGTATTGGGCGGGGTGATCAACCTTGGGCGTTCATTGCCCTTCGTGGTGATGTTGATCGCGCTGATCCCGCTGACGCGCCTGATCGTCGGCACCACCCTGGGCAGCACCGCCGCCGTGGTGCCGATCACCATTGGCGCGTTTCCGTTCTTTGCGCGCATTGTCGAAACCGCCCTGGATGAAGTGGACAAGGGTCGTATCGAAGCCATCGTGGCCATGGGCGGTGATATTCGCCATGTGATCCTCAAGGTCCTGTTGCCCGAAGCCTTGCCGGCACTGGTGGCCGGAGTGACCTTGACCCTGGTGATGCTGATCGGTTTTTCGTCCATGGCCGGGGTGATCGGCGGTGGCGGCTTGGGCGACCTCGCTATCCGCTACGGTTACCAGCGCTTCAACAACCAGATCATGGTAGTCACGGTGATTGTGCTGGTGGTGTTGGTGCAGGGCGTGCAGAGCCTGGGGGATCGTTGCGTGCGGTCATTGGCCCATCGCCGATAGAGGTGCTGCGCCGGGTGGGGTGTGCCGCACGCCATCGTCGTGCGGGTCAATCACTGCATGCTCAAGGGACGCGCGGGGCGGTGATTATTTCCTACCGTCTGGAGCGTCGATTGCCAGGCTGTTATCAGCGCGAACGCTTGGTGGTTGCGCACAAGCCTGACATCGCGGCTCAGGCGCAATGCTGATGATCCGGGGACCTTCCTCGCCTGATCAGAGTATGAGCATGACGACTATTTCCCCCCACACCAGCACTACCTTCCAGAACCTCCAACAATTCCTGCAGCGCGATAAGCGCGGTGAGGGCATCGAACACAACGGATTGCCGTCCAAGTCGTCGGAGGACGCCACCCAACAGCTCTGGCGACAGAGCCCTGGTTGGCCGGACAAGAATGGTGACGGTCGTACCGATGTGACCTACGAGTTTCGTGTCCCGCCTGCCGGCGCGGATACACGACGGTTCGGCAGAGTCGGGTTTACTCCGATTGGCGAGCACCAGCGGCAACAGACCCGGCTCAGCCTGCAATCTATCGAAGATGTCGCCAACGTCAGCTTTACCCAAGGGGCGAGAAGTCCCAGCAGCGAGGGGCATATCACGATCGGCAATTACGGCCATATGATCGATCGCAATGGCCGTCCCTATTCCTACACCAACCATGCTTTTTTGCCTTATCCCGGCAATAAAAACAGTGGTGATGTCTGGTTTGTGAACACAAAAACCCAGTCTGCGGTGGCCAACGCGGCCCTTGGTAATTCCGGTCGGCGCACCGTTGTTCATGAGCTGGGACACGCTATGGGCCTTAGCCATCCAGGGGCGTACGGTGCCGCGGGGTTGAAACCAGGGCAGGTCGATTCCTCAGAGGACTCTCGTAGTCATACCGTCATGAGCTACAGAGGCGAGCGCAGTACGTACATGCACCACCGCGGCTTTATGTCGTCGGCGCCGCAACTGGACGATATCAGCGCTTACCAGAAGAAATACGGTGCGAACCGTGACACCCGCAAAAATGACACTAGCTATGGTTTCAACGCCAATTCGGATCGAGACTTCCTGAGTGTTCATGCCCCTGAAGACAAGATGGTGGCTGCCATTTGGGATGGCGGTGGCGTTGATACGCTGGACTTCTCCGGCTACAGGCAAGATCAGCAAATCAGCTTGAAAGAAGGGACCTTCTCCGATGTGGGCGGCCTCAAGGGCAATATCGCTATCGCGTACGGGACAACCCTTGAGAACGTCATCAGCGGTGCCGGCAATGACTTGCTGGTGGGCAATGAAGTTGCCAACACGCTGAAAGGCGGCGAGGGCGACGACCGTTTATACGGAGCAGAAGGGGCCGACATACTGTGGGGAGAAAAGGGCAAGGACGTATTCGTCTATGGGCATACCCGTGAATCGACTGAGGTCGCCCTCGACCGGATCATGGACTTTGTCAGTGGCGAAGACCGGGTCGATGTGTCTGGCCTTACGGCAGCGCTGGGCAAGTCAGCGCTGAGCTTTGTCAGCGAATTTTCCGGCGCCGTCGGTGAGGCAAAGCTTGTGTATGACCCGGTTCTGGAAATGAGCGCGTTACAGATTACCGGCAAGCCTGGTGAGGCGAACTTTGTCCTTGTCGTGGAGGGCAAACTGCAACGCGGCGATATCGTAGGTTGATTCAGGCAGGGGCGTGATCCTGCCCGATACTCTGGCGCAACAGCGCTTCAAACACCCGTTGCACCCGTGGCTCATCGCTGTGGGCCACGTTGAAACGCATCGAATCGCGATGGGCCGGGTCGTAGCCAAACAGCGCGCCCGGCGCCAGCACCATGCTGCGTTTCAAGGCCTCCTGAGCCAACAGCTCGCCGTTGACCCCCGGCGGCAGCCGCGCCCAGATAAACATCCCGCCTTCATACGCCATCGGCAATTCACACCCGCAACGCTTGAGCCATTGCTCGACGCGGCCACCGGCTTCCATCAAGCGCTGGACCATGCGCTTGCGGTGCTTGGCGTAGCTGCCTTCGCTGAGCATGCGGTAGACGATCTGCTCGAACAGCTCCGAAGTCACGCCGCCGCTCATTAACTTCATATTGGTCAGGTTGGCCGCCAGTTGCGGTGCGGCCACCACAAAACTGACGCGGGTGTTGGCGCTCAGAATCTTCGAGAAACCCGACAGATAGGTGACTTGCTCCAGGCCGGCGACGGCAGCCAGGCGCGGTGGCGGGTTGGGGTGCAGGTCGCCGTAGAGGTCATCCTCGACGATATGGCAGTGATACTGCTGGGTCAGTTGCAACAGCCGAAACGCCTGGCTGGGACTGAAGGAGTGACCTGTCGGGTTATGCAGCACGCTGGTGGTCAGGTACAGGCTGGGACGGTGTTCGGCCAATAGCTGTTCGAGGGCGAAGAAATCGAAACCATCGGGACGGCGCTGGATCGTCACCACCTTGACCCCATGCAACGCCAGGTTGGCGTGAAAGTTGAAGTAGCACGGCGCGTCGAGCAGCACCGTGTCGCCGGGACGGGCGAGCAGGCGCATCAGCATGTCCAGGCCCTGCACGGTGTTGGGCGTGGTGATGATCTGCTCCACCGGCACCGACAAACCTTCGCCGTGCAGCTTCTGTTGCAGGGCCTGGCGCAACGGCAGTAGTCCGGCCGGTGTGCCCAGCCCGGCGATGCGCAGCGACGGCGCGCGTACCACGCTGCGCATGGCCTGGCGGATAGCATCGGCGTCCAGCCATTCTTCCGGCAGGTGGCCGCCGCCAGGGCGCAGTTCGCCGCTTGCGGTGACCAACGGGCGACGCAACACGCTAAGCAGGTCCTGGGGCAGCAGGTCGACCCACGCCACCGAGGCCGGGCGCGCGCTGTCCATCGCCACGAAGTAGCCACGGCCCTGGCTGGAGGTGAGCAGGTGGCGCCCGCGCAGGCGGTCCAGAGCTTCATTGAGGGTGAACTTGCTGACGCCCAGGGTCTGGGTCAGTTCGCGCACCGACGGTAATTTGCTGCCGGGCGCCCATTCGCCGTTTTCGATGGCTTGGCTGAACGCCTCGACGATCTGCTGCACCTTCGGCGTGCCGTCCACAAAGGCGATGGCGGATACAAACATAAACCTTCCTTGTGTTTGCTGGTGATTTTACCGGTGAAGTTAGGCCGGATTAGGCATCACTTCACCTGCCTTGTGCAATGCCGCTCCCCTAGACTGCGCGCCATCTCGCCCGGAATTGGCGAACTTTCCTACCAGCGAACCATGGATTTCGCATTCTCATGAAGACTTATATGTGTGCGCCCTGCGGATTTATGTACGTAGAAGAATTGGGCATTCCTGAAGACGGAATCCCGGCCGGTACCCCTTGGGAAGAGGTGCCGGAAGACTGGACATGCCCGGATTGCGGCGTGACCAAGGCCGATTTCATGGCCATTGAACTGTAACGCTCCATCACGAAAGGAATCGCTTCATGGAAAACAAACTGATTAACGCCGCCGTGCCGTTCTGTACCGGTGTGGCCCACCAGAAATACCTGGCCGCCGAGAAGGGCCTGGACACTGCCATCGAAGGCGGGTGCACCCACTGGTATATCGATGGCAGCCTGTTCGGCGAAATGGTCGATGACTGGACCGATGAGCGCATCGCCAGCCTGCAGGAGCAGATCGCGGCCACTGGTGTGAAACCGGTGTACCACGGCAATTTCAAGGCGCCGCTGGGCAGTGATGTGGACGCCTTTCGCATGGCGGCCGTCGAATACGTGAAGAAAGAAGTTGATATTGCCAGCCGCCTGGGCGCGCCGCTGATCATCCACGGTGGCTGCATCGTCGAGCCGAAGATGGTGCTGATGGCCAAGAAAGTCGCCCTGGAGCACTACCTCAAGTCGGTCCAGGAACTGGCGCGTTACGCCGAGTCCAAGGGCGTGGACATCTACCTGGAAAACCTGTCGAACTACGTCAATTACCGGCCGTTCCACTACATCTTCACCCATGAAGCGGAATACGCCTTTGTGTTCGAGCGTCTGCAAGCCCACCCCAACGTGTACTTCTTCCTCGATGCGGGCCACGCCAATATCGAAAACGGTCTGCCGGCCGAGGTGGTGCGTAAGTATCACCACCTGATCAAGGGTATTTCCTTCAGCAATAACAATGGTGTGCAGGACCAGCACTTTGGTATTCATGACGGCAACTGCGATTACGCCGACGTGGTGCAGGCCATTGTCGAAACCAACTGGAAAGGCCTGGTGGCCTTCGAAACCCGCAACCAGACCGCAAAGGCCGCCCTTGGTGAGCTGGCGGTGATGTACCGCGAATCCCTGACCACCGAGATCGCTGTCGCCTGATGGATACCGGGGCGGGCGCCGGTGTGCCCGTCCCACGGCTTTCGTTTCTACCTACTCAAGGCCCTGGCCCATGACCACTGCGTTAACGCTGTCTTCGTTTCTCTATTTCCTGCTGTTCTGCGCCACCATGACTTTCAGCCCTGGCCCCATGACCCTGTTGCTGCTGAGCCTGGGCTTGAAGGACGGTTTGCGCAGCTCGATCCCGGCGCAGATCGGCGCCAGCGTGTCTTACCTAATTTCGATCCTGATTTTTGCCGTGGGCTTCTCGGAGCTGATCAAGGGCAACCTTGCCATTACCCAGACCATCCAGTTTGTCGGTGTGGCCTACATTCTCTACCTGGCCTACAAGCAGTGGACCAGCAGCGGTGTGGCGATCGGCAAGGCCGGCGCCGTGGAGGGCTCACGCAGCCTGTTCGGCAAAGGGCTGCTGACCGGGTTTTCCAACCCCAAGACCATCATCATGTTCAGCGCTGTGTTCCCGCAGTTTGCCGGGGCAGGGGAGCACAGTTCGGCGGCGGATATCGCGATACTCGGCGCGACGTTCCTGATGCTGCAATTTGCCAGTGGCTGTCTGTATTGCTACTTCGGCCAACGCATCAAGCACGTCTTGGAAAACCCCAAGCGCCGCGTGTTGTTGCAGCGGGTCACGGCGGTGTTGCTGCTGGGTGTGGCGTTGATGCTGGCCCGGGGCTTTTCTCACTAAGCGCTTTGGCTCGTGCATTTGCGCCGTGGAATGAGCTTATGAGTGGTAGTGGCGAATTACTGGCGCCCTGATAGACTCCAGGCATTCATCCAGGATGACACCCAACCATGCCAGCCGCCGGAGGAAAGGGACTTCCGCTTGCTACCCGCTTGTATAAATCCCGCACGTTGGGGCTGACGCTCGGTTTAGTGTGTGTGGTGTTTGGCATGTATCCACTTAACCCCTCTGCGTGGGTATGGGCGTGGATGCTGATTAACGCCATCGTCTGGCCTCATCTGGCGTACCGACTGTCTCTACGAACCGCCAACATGCTGCGCAGTGAACACCGCAACGTGTTGTTCGATTCGTTCTGCGGCGGGTTCTGGGTTGGGGCCATGCACTTCAACCCACTGCCCAGCATAACCACGCTGTCGATGATGACCATGAACAATGTCGCCCTCGGCGGCCCGCGCCTTATGTTGGCGGGGTGGGTGGCGCAAGCGCTTGGCATCGGCACCTCGTTGCTGATCTTCGCGCCGGCCTTTGTAGCCACGACCACCCAAGCTCAAGTCTATGCATGCTTGCCGATTCTGATGCTCTATCCCCTGGCGCTTGGCTGGATCTGCTACCGCCAGGCCGTGAATCTGTCCCAGCACAAACGTGAATTACTCGCCCTGAGTCGCACCGACAGCCTGACCGGTCTGCTCAACCACGGCGCTTGGAAAGATCATCTGGAAATCGAGTTCCAACGCTGCCGTCGCGAGCAGCAGGGCGCCGCGATTGCGTTGATCGACATCGACCACTTCAAGACCATTAACGACACTTACGGCCACGTCACGGGCGATATCGTCCTGCGCCAACTCAGCAAAATACTGCGCCAGAACCTGCGCGCCACCGATCTGGCCGGGCGCTATGGCGGCGATGAGTTCTGCGTGATCCTGCCGGGAATGCCGCTCAACCATGCCACCGAAGTGATGGATGCCTTGCGTGACCGCTTCAATGCCTTGGCGTACGCCCAGGACCCAACTCTGCGTGCCAGCTTGAGCATCGGCCTGTCGCGGTATCAACCGGAACATGTCGACTCCACCGGCTGGCTCAACGATGCCGACCAGGCCCTGTATGAAGCCAAGAGCAGCGGGCGCAACCGTGTCAGCGCGGTGCACGGGAGTTGGTTGCGCTCCGTTTAGTGGGGTAGGGTGGCTGCACCTCAACAAAAAACAAGGATCGGTCTATGCGCTTCGCCTTCCCCCGTACCCTCCTGGCCGCCACGCTGGCCTTGTCCTTCGCACTTCCGGCCTACAGCGCCGAACCCCACAAACAGATCCAGGCGGATGCCGAACAGTACAAGGCCGAGGCCCTGAAACTGCTGGAGCGCCTGGTGAATATCGACTCGGGCTCCGGCTACGGACCGGGCCTGACCCAGGTCAGCGACATTGCCGTGGATGAGTTGAAGCAGTTGGGCTTCAACATCGAACGCATACCGGATGCGGCCGCCAACAGTAGCCATGTGATCGCGACCCTCAAAGGCACCGGCAAAGCGAAGATTCTGCTGATGGCCCACATGGACACCGTGTTCAAGGAAGGCTCCGCGGCCGAGCGCCCGTTTCATATCAAAGACGGTCGCGCCTATGGCCCCGGCGTGATGGATGACAAGGGCGGCATCGTCGCCGGCATCTACGCGCTCAAAGTCCTGAAGAATCAGGGCTTCAAAGACTACGAGCGCATCACCTTCCTCCTCGACGCCAGCGAAGAAACCGGCTCCGACATCGCCTCCGAGCTGATTCGCAACACCGCCAAGGCCCACGACGTCACGCTGAACCTGGAACCCGGCCGCCCCGCCGACGGCCTGGTGGTGTGGCGCAAAGGCAGCGCCACCGCCGTGGTCGAAGTCAAAGGTAAAGCCGCCCACGCCGGCGTCGCCCCCGAACTGGGCCGCAACGCCGCCATGGAAGCCGCGCACCAGATCCTGCAACTGGGCAAGCTCGGTGATGAAGAAAAGAAAACCACCATCAACTTCACCGTAATCAAGTCTGGCGACCGCACCAACGTGATTCCTGACCAAGCCACCGCCAAGGCAGATGTCCGCGCAGCATTGCCGGAAGAGTTTGATCGGATCGAGAAAGACTTGGTGCGGGTTTCCGCGAACAAACTGATCCCGGAAACCGAAGTGACCACCACCCTCAAACGCGGCCTGCCGCCGATGCCGCAGACGGCGGAGTCGGACAAGCTGGTAGCGATTGCCCAGGGGATTTATGGGGAGTTGGGTAAGAAACTGACGATTGAGGGCAGCGGCGGCGCGGCGGACGCGAGTTTGTCAGCCGGGGTAGGGACGCCGACGTTGGATGGGTTTGGGATTGTGGGAGGCAATATCCATACGGCGGACGAGTACGCGGAGGTGGAGAGCGTGGCGCCTCGGGTTTACTTGTTGAGTCGGATGATTATGGAGTTGGCGAAGCGGTGATTTGACCCGGTACGCGTTTCATTCTGTAGTGAGCAGGCTTGCCCTGCGCCGGGCTGCGAAGCAGCCCAAACCTGACACCGCCGATCTACCTGATATACCGCATCTGCCTGAGAGGGGCTGCTTCGCAGCCCGGCGCAGGGCAAGCCTGCTCACCACAGGGATTGGGGGGTGTCAGGGGGTTGGCGGTGTTGTTACTAAGTTGATGGGGCTCAATCTATTTGTTGAGTTTGATGATTACGAAGTTGGCAAAGCGGTAATTTGACCCTGCACGAATTTCATTTTAATGAGTGAACGTTTGTGGTGAGCAGGCTTGGGCTTTTAGTCTTTAATTGACTCGGACCAGCGCTGGCAGAAATCGCGCTGCTCCTGAATATCGTTGGTGAGGTCGCTTTCCTCATAAGCAAAAATACTGGTGAGTTCACCATCAGGGTTTCCCATAGTCATCTCGTAGGCAACAAGACCATTCGACATCTGTGAAGACATTCCAGACGTGTGAACATTGATTTTTGCGCCTTTGCACAAAAATCTAATATCTTTCAAGTCTGCTCTCAATAAGCCAAAGCTCTCGAACAGGTCTAATGCGGTGTACGTTTTCCGTTCGCCATTACTCAGCAATAGACTAAGCGTTGGTTTTCCTCCCGCGTATTCGATGACTGCGCATTCACGTATACCGTTATTGATAATGGTTATTTCACGTGACTTCATGGGTGTTCCCTCTGGGGGTGCAATAGTGTGTATCCCTTGGAGGAACCGTCGCAATAATCAGGGCCTTAACGAAAAAAACCATCTGCAATCCCTCGCACTGTGTATTCAGGCGAGGGACTTTGCAGGCGTTTTCCGCAGCGGGGAGTAGCGCTTATCCGGCGCTTGCGTGGGAAGTTTCGACAGCTTTTATCTTCTGCCGCCCCAGTACCAAACTGCATAGCGCTGGTAAAAACAGCAGCGTCAACACGGTGCCCACCAGCACTCCGCCGATCAGCACGTAGGCCAGGGATGACCAGAACACCGACAACGTCAGCGGAATGAACGCCAGCGCCGCGGCCAGTGCGGTCAAGATCACGGGCCTGGCACGTCGCACCGTGGCTTCGACGATGGCTTCGCGAATCGCCATGCCGTGTTCCTGGTTCTGGCGAATCTGGTCGGTGAAGATCAATGTGTTGCGCATCAGAATGCCGCCAATGCCGATCAGCCCCAATATCGCGTTGAACCCGAACGGCTGATTGAACAGCAGCAGCGTCGGCACAGCCCCGATCAAGCCCAAGGGCGCGGTGGCGAAGACCATGAACATCACGCCGAAGGAGCGCACCTGGAACATGATCACTGTGAGGGTCAGCAGGATCATGATCGGAAACAGTGCGGCCAGGGCGACGTTGGCCTTGGCGCTTTCTTCCACCGGTCCGCCGATGTTGAGTTGATAGCCGGCTGGCAGCTTGGCGATCAGCGGTTGCAGGTCTTTGTAGACCGCCATTTCGACGTCGGGCGGTTGCACGCCGTCGATGATGTCGGCGCGCACTTCCACGGTGGTCGCTCGGTTACGGCGCTTGAGGATCGGCTCTTCCATCACCGCTTGGAAATGCCCGACCTGGGCCAGCGGCACTGAGGTGCCGGCACTGTTGGTCAGGGTCATGTTGTTGAGGTTGCCGAGGTTCTCGCGTTGGTTGCCCTGGGCGCGGGCCACCACGGACACGGTGCGGTTGCCTTCACGCACCTCGGTGATCGGGTTGCCGCTGAGCAGGGCGTTGAGCTGGGACTTGACCTCGTTGGGCGTGAAGCCCAGCAGTCGCAGGCGGTCTTGATCGAGTACCAGGCGATAACCGCTGGTGCGCTCGCCCCAATCGAGGAAGGCGTCCTTGGTCAACGGGTTAGCGGCGACGACTTTGCGCACGTCTTCTGACAGGCCGCGCAGCACTTCCAGATTCGGGCCGGACACACGGAATACCACCGGGAAGGGCACCGGTGGACCGAACAGCAATTGCGTGACGCGCACCCGCGCCGCAGGGAATTCGCCTGCCGCGATACGCTCACGCATGCGCAGTTTGAGGGCATCGCGTGCGTGGGAGTCAGGGGTCTGCACGATCAGTTTGGCGAAGGCCGGATCGGGCAATTCAGGGTTCAGCGACAGGAAAAACCGTGGCGCGCCGCCGCCCACGTAGGTGTCGACCATGCTCGTCTGGGGTTCTTGCATCAGCGCTTTTTCCAGTTGCGCCGCGACTGCCTCGGTGCTTTTGAAGGCGCTGCCGGGCGGCATGTACACCTCCAGAATCAGCTCGGATCGGTCGGAGTTGGGGAAGAACTGCTTCTTCACCACCCCCATGCCCAGTCCGCACAGCACAAACGCCGTCACCACCAGCCCGGTCACCAACCAGCGCCTGCGCACGCAGAGCTCCACTACCGCACGCAGTTTCTGGTAGTAGCGCCCGGCGTAGATGGCGTCGTGGCCACCGGGTACCGGTTTGATGTTCGGCAATAGCTTGACGCCCAGGTACGGGGTGAATACCACGGCCACCAGCCACGATGAAATCAGCGCGAAGCCGACGATCCAAAAGATATTGCCGGCGTATTCCCCGGCGCCCGAGCGCGCAAATCCTACCGGCAGAAAGCCGATGATGGTCACCAGTGTGCCGGTCAGCATCGGCGCGGCGGTGGAACTCCAGGCGTAAGTGGCGGCGTGGATGCGGTCAAACCCTTCTTCCAGTTTCACCACCATCATCTCGATGGCGATGATCGCGTCGTCCACCAGCAGGCCGAGGGAGATAATCAGCGCGCCGAGGGTGATGCGGTCGAACTCACGCCCAGTGACCAGCATGATCACGAACACTATGGACAACGTCAGTGGCACTGCCGCCGCCACCACCAGGCCCACGCGAAAGCCCAAGGCCAACAGGCTGATGATCATCACCACTGCCAGGGCGACGAAGAATTTCAGCATGAATTCATTGACCGCCAGGCTGATGTTTTTCGCCTGGTCGGAGACCTTGGCGAAGTTCACGCCCAGTGGCAGGTCTGCCTGGATCCGGGCTTCCTGGTCCTTGAGGCGCTTGTCCAGTTCCAGGCCGTTCCAGTGTTTCTCCATGATCACACCGAGCATCAGCGCCGGGTCGCCCTGATGGCGGATACGGTAGCTGGGCGGGTCTTCATAACCTCGGCTGACGGTCGCCACATCGGCAATGCGCAGCAGTCGGCCGTTGACTTCCAGGGGCACGTTTTCAATCAGCGCCAGGCTGTCGAAGGCACCGTCGATACGGATATAGGCGCGGGCACCGGCGGTTTCCACAAAGCCCGACGGCGCCACAGCGTTTTGCGCAGCGAGGGCGGCGAAGATCTGGTCGGGCTTGATGCCCAGGGTCGCGAGGCGCTCATAGGAAAACTCGACGAAAATCCGCTGGGCCTGCTCGCCGAGGATATTGACCTTCTTCACCCCCGGCAGATTGAGGAAACCCTGGCGCAGCTCTTCAGCCATTTGCACCTGCTGGCGATGGGGCAGGTGTTCGGCCTCCAGGGCGTACAGCGCAAAGTACACATCGGAATATTCATCGTTGAAAAACGGCCCGATCACTCCCTTGGGCAGCCTCGACGCTTCATCGCTGAGCTTTTTGCGGGTCTGGTAGAACAAGCCCTGAATCTCGCCGGGGCGGGTGGATTCGAGGAATGTCATGCGCATCGACACAAAACCTGGCTGGGCGATGGTCTCGACGCGGTCGTAGTAATCCAGCTCCTGCAGGCGTTTTTCCAGGCGGTCGGCGACTTGCTCCTGCATTTCCTGGGCAGTGGCGCCGGGCCAGGCGGCGGTGATGGTCATCACCTTGACGGTGAAGGACGGGTCTTCGGCTCGCCCCAGTTTGCCGAACGAGAAAATGCCGGCGGCAAGGATCGCAATGATCAGGAACAACGTGACCGCACGGTGCTTGACCGCTAGTTCAGAGAGGTTGATGCCGCGCATGCTCATTGGTCCTGTTTGCGGTTGAGGGCCAGCGCCTGGGCGGGCAGCAGGCGCACCGCATCCCCGCTGTGCAGCAGGTGGGCGCCGAGGGCGACGATGACGGTGTCCGGGTTCACGCCGCTGTTGAGCAGGGCATCTTCCTGGCCGAGGCTGGCGACGTTGACGGGGGCAAAGGCGACTGTGTTATCGGCGCCGACCACCCACACCCCGGTGCCTTGCCCTGTATCGTGCAGCGCACCAATGGGCACGCGGGTCTGTTGCATCTGGCCGTTACCTTGAAGGCGCACGGTGATGGTTGAGCCGAGGGCGAAGCGGTCGACGGCGCCGTGCAGCACATAGCGCGCGCGGTACGTACGAGTGACGGGATCGGCACTGGCGGAGAGTTCGCGCAGCGTGGCCGCTACCGCCTGGTCAGGGGCGCCGAACGGGAAGGCCAGAGCTTTTTGCGAGGCCAGGTCGCGCTGGTTTTCCGGCAGGTTAACGATGGCTTCGCGGGCGCCATCACGGGCCAGACGCGCGACGATCTGCCCTTCGGCGACCACTTGGCCGCGGTCGACGCGTACGTCGGTGATGATGCCGTCGCCGTCGGCCTTGAGCACTGAGTAAGTGCGGCGGTTCTCGATTTGGCTGGCGTCGGATTGGGCCGAGGCCAATTCCGCTTCGGCGACGCGCAGGTTGGTCGCCGATTGGTCGAAGATCTGCCGCGACACAGCACCGGTACTCGCCAGGCGTTCATAGCGGTTGGCATCATCGCGGCGCTGACGCAGTTGTGCCTGGGCGGCATTCACGCGGTTCTTGGCCGAGCGCAGGGCCAATTCGAAGTCGCCGATATCCAGTACCAATAAGGTGTCGCCACGAGAGACATGCTGGCCGGGATCGACCTTGCGCTCGATCACCTTGCCACTGACGCGAAAGCCCAAGTCGCTTTCCGTACGCGCCGCGACCACACCGGTGTAGGCGCTTTGTTGCGTGCCGGCAGCTTCGACCTTGGCGACGAGTACCGGGCGCGGTTGGGGCGCTTGGGCGGCGGTGTCGGCCTGGCTGTTACAGCCGCTGAGGATCATCAGCAAAGCCAGGGGCGAGAAAAGACGCAGGGGGAGAGGGTTCATGTCGGGCTCCAGGGGCTGACCAGTGGGCAAAAAATTATGGACATAATTTTTTACGCATATTATGGTCGAAATATAAATTAAGCCAGCCCCGGATAATCCCCATGTCGAATGCCCCGGTTCCGTCGCGAAGCTTGCTGTTGCTACTGGTGGCCTTAACGGCACTCGGCGAAGTCTCGACCCAATTAATCATCCCCGGCCTCGGCGCCATTGAGCAGGCGCTGGTGGCGCCGCCGGGGTCGGCACTGATGGCGCTGTCTGCCTTTGTCGCAGCGTTTGGACTGGGGCAATTACTGTTTGGGCCATTGTCGGATCGCATCGGCCGGCGTCCGGTATTGATCGGCGGGTTAGTGCTGTATGTGATGGCGACTATGTCGATGCTGCTGGTCAGCGACATGCATCAATTTATCGCCGCCCGCGTGCTGCAAGGCCTCGGCGCCTGTGCGGCGCTGGTGTTGGCGCGCACGGTGGTGCGCGATGTGTGGAAGGTCGAAGCGGGGCCGGCCCTGGCGCTGACGATGATCGGCATGCTCTACGCAATCGTCGTCGCGCCAATGGTCGGCGGACTGCTGATCAACGTGGTGGGCTGGCATGCGCCGATCCTACTGGCGCTGGTGATCGGCAGTGTGGTGTTGCTGCTGGTGCTGCTGTTCTTTCGCGAAAGCAACCCTTACCTCGACCCCAAGGCCGGCCACTGGCGCACCCTCGGCGGGCAGTACCTGGATTTGCTCAAGGGCCGCCCATACCGCGCATTCGCCGTGGCGTTGGCGTGCACTTACGGCGCGATGTTCGCGGTGATTGCCGGATCATCTGCGGTGTTTATCAACCTGCTCGGCTTAAGCAGCCTGGAGTACGGCATCAATTTTGGCGTGATCGTGTCGATGCTGATCGTCGGGTCCACCTACACCCGGCGCAATATCCTGCGCCTGGGGGCGCGGCGGATTGTGGCGATGGGGGTGACGCTGGTAGCCCTCGGCGGGGTGTTGGCGGCGGTGATTTACGGGCTGTTCGGCTTGTCGGTGTTGGGGTTGGATATTCCCATTGCCCTGGCGACGCTCGGCGGCGGGCTGGTGTTGCCCGGCGCGGTCACGGGCGGGGTGATGCCCAACGCGCACCGCGCCGGGTTGGCGGCAGGCCTGATGGGCTTTGCGCAGATGTTCGGCGCCACCTGCAGTGGCCTGCTGCTGAGCCAACTGCGCGACGGCAGTGCCTTACCGATGATCATGATCCAGGCGGGTTTTGCGGTGATGGCGTTTGTGGCGTTTCATCTACTGCGTGAACGGCGTGTGGCGCTGGTGCCGGTGGCTTGAGCTGTCACACTTTGTCCAATTTAATCGGGGCTAGATGATTACGATTCTCTTTTGAGTCCAATCCTAAGGTCTACGCCCATGCTTCCTGCCTTTCGCGTTACGCCCCTGGCCCTGCTGGTCGCCAGCAGCTTCAGCGCCCATGCCGACGAACCTGTTGCCCTGGAACTCAACGACGTGGTGGTGACGGCCGCCGGTTATGCCCAGAGTGTGGAGGATGCGCCGGCCTCGGTGACGGTGATCGACGGCGAGGAATTGCGCCGCAAGTCCTACCGCGACCTTGGCGACGCGGTGCGGGATGTGGAGGGCGTGACGGTCAATGGTGGGGCGAATGAAACCGACATCTCCATCCGTGGCATGCCGGCCGATTACACCTTGATCATGGTCGACGGCAAACGCCAGAGCGCACGGGAGTCACGGGTCAACGGCAACAGTGGCTATGAACAGAGCTTTGTACCGCCAGCCGCCGCCATCGAGCGGATCGAAGTGGTGCGGGGCCCGATGTCGTCGCTGTACGGCTCGGATGCGATCGGCGGTGTGATCAACGTGATCACCCGCAAGGTCTCGCCGACCTGGGGCGGCTCCATCGGCTATGACTACTCAGCCCGCCAGCACAGCGACCAGGGCAATGCGCGCCAGACGCAGTTCTACCTCAGCGGCCCGCTCAAGGAAGATTTCCTTGGCTTGCAGGTGTGGGGCCGTTACCTCGATCGCCAGGCCGACGATGACATCGAACAGACCAATGGCTTCAGCAAGGCCGACCACCGCGACCTCACCGCGCGCCTGGCTTTCACTCCTAATATTGACCACGACATCCTGCTGGAAGCGGGTGCCACGCGCCTGAAGAACGGCGACGGCATGAGCGCCAACTGGGCCACTCGCGAGCAGGAAAACAACCGCGATCACTGGTCCCTGTCCCATCAAGGCCGCTGGGGCTGGGCAACCTCGGACATCGCCCTGTCCCAGGAAACCTCGACCCGCGAAGGCAAGGCCACCCCGGCCCAGACCGATATCTACGGGCGCAAACCCGAAATCAAGAACACCGTATTCGACGCCAAACTGGTGGTGCCCACCGCTCAAAACGTCAGCACCGTGGGCGTGCAATGGAACGAAAGCGAGCTGACCGACTGGAACCAGGGCCTGGGTGACCGCGTCGACTATAAATTCTCGGTGGTGCAAAAAGCCCTGTTCGCCGAAAACGAATGGTCAGTCACCGACAGCTTCGCCTTGACCACCGGCCTGCGTCTGGATGAGCACGAAGAGTACGGCGCGCACCTCAGCCCGCGGATTTACAGCGTGTGGCGCGCCACCGATCAGTGGACCCTCAAGGGCGGCATCGCCCGTGGCTTCAAGGCGCCGGAACTGCGTGCCGTGGTCGAGGATTACGCTTACCTGCGCCGCAACCGCTTCGTGATGTTCGGCAACCCGGACCTCAAGCCCGAAACCAGCACCAACTACGAAGTCTCTGCGCTGTGGAGCAACCGCGATGACCTGTCGGGCGGCGTGACGCTGTTCTACAACGACTTCCAGGACAAGCTCTCTACCGTCACCACCGACCAGCACTGGAACGGCTACACCATCATGGAACGGGTCAACGTCGACAAAGCGATCATCCAGGGCGTCGAGCTCAACGGCCAATGGGATATCAACGCCAGCGTGCTGCTCAAGGCCAACTACACCTACACCGATTCCGAGCAGAAAAGCGGCGCCAACAAAGGTGCACCATTGGCTCTCACGCCGAAGCAAAAAGCCAATGTGCGCACCGAGTGGAGCATCAACGACCGCACCCAGGCCTGGGCGTCGCTGAGTTACTACGGCGAAGAAACCGGCAACACCATCACCGACGAACCCGCACCGGGCTACACCACCGCCGACCTGGGCGGCTCCTACGACGTGAGCGACTCGCTGACCCTCAACGCCTCCCTCAACAACCTCACCGACAAGCGTTTGGACGATGAAACCTACGGCACGGTGAACTACGGTCGTACGCTGTGGATGGGTGCCACGCTCAACTTCTAAAGTGCCGCCGGCAATCGCACCACCGCGCACAGGCCGGCCGGTGGGCGATTCTGCAACACCAGCTCGCCGCCATGGGCCTGGATGCACGAACGTGCAATCGCCAGGCCCAACCCCACGCCACCGTCACTCACGCCGCGTTGCACAAAGGGTTCGAAGACTTTGTCCAGCCAGGCCTCGGGCAAGCCTTGGCCGTGGTCGAGCACCTCGATACGCAGCCAGCCGTTATCTTCTTGGATCAAGCTCAGGTGGGCATCCCCAGCGTGGTGCAGGGCATTGTCGATCACGTTGGTTAACGCGCGCTTGAGCGCCAGAGGCCGGCAGGTCAGCATCAGGTGTGGCGCACCCGCCCAACTGACAGGTTGCCGCATGCGCTGATAACGCTTGGCCAGGTCATCCAACAGGCCGCTCATCGACATCGTGGCGGTCGCTTCCTGCACCGCGTCATCGCGCACAAAACTCAGGGTTTCACGCACCATCGCACTCAATTGCGCGAGGCTTTCGAGCATGTCATCCCGGGCGTCGCCGGGCTCCAGCAATTCCACTTGCAGGCGCAGTTCGGTGATCGGCGTGTTCAGGTCGTGGCTGACCGCTGCAAGCATCCGCGTACGGCCTTCGACATGCCGGGCAAGATTGGCCTGCATGGTGTTGAAAGCGGCAGTGAGGTCGCGGGCTTCCTGTGGGCCGATTTCCGGCAGGGGAGCGATCCATTCACCACGGCTGACGCGCTCCGTGGCCTGGGCCAGGGTCTTGATCGGGCGCACCACGCGGGCAATGAAAAACATCACGATCAGCAGCACCGGCAGCGTTGTCACCGGCAGGCTGTAGGCCAGCACGCGGCCCCATTCATAGGCGCCGGCGGGGTATTGCACGGCATTCAGGTAGGTACCGTTCGGCAGTGGCACGCTGCTGCGCAAGCGCAACGGCGCCCAGCCGGCGGGGCTGAACACATGGGTGCGGGCGTCGGCACCGCTGATGCGTTCCAACTGCATGCCGATGGCAGCCGCGTCATCCAGGTGCAATTGGCGACGCAGCTCACTGGCCAGTCGCTGCTCCTCCGGGCGCAGTTCAAACGGCGCCACTTCGGGCGTCGGTGCAATCCAGAAGCGCGTGTCGTCGTGGCTCATCCCGGCCAGCAGGTGCTCGGTTTCAGTGGGGGTCAGGTCGATTGCCGTGTGGTGCGCAATCCCCAGGCGCTCCAGGCTGAAACTGCGCGACAGTGGGTGGATCAGGCTGCCGGTGCGTTGCAAAAACAACATCGCGATGGCGTTGGATGCGAGCAAGGCCAGCAGCAACAACAGGCTCAACTGCCGCGCCAGGGTGCGCGGCCACAGCCTGTTCAGGGCGCGCATTCACTGACCTCGGCCGCCAACAGATAGCCGCCGCCCCAGATAGTGCGCAGCAGGTCCGGCGTGGCATCGCCGTGGGCCAACTTGCGGCGCAGGCGGCTGACCTGGCGGTCGATGGCGCGGTCGCTGACGTCGCTGTCGGCGGCAGCGGTGAGGTCGATCAAACGTTCGCGGGGCAGCAACGTATTGGGGTGGGCAAGGAACACCTGCAGCAAACGGCTTTCCGCTGTACTGAGCTGGATTGCCGGGCTGGCGTCGCGGCACAACGTGGCGCTGCTCACGCTGAACTGCCAGCCAGCGAACCGGTAAGCCTGTGGGCCACCGCTGGGCGCGGCCGGCCCGGTGTTGCGGCCTTGGCGGCGCAGCACACTGTTGATGCGTGCGACCAGTTCGCGGGGTTCGAAGGGCTTGGTCACGTAATCGTCCGCGCCGAGGTCCAGCCCGCGGATACGGTCGGCGGCGGTATCGCGGGCGGTCAACAGAATCACGGGGGTATTGCTGCGCCGATGCAACTGGTTGCACAGCTCGAAACCATCGCCATCCGGCAGCAGCACGTCGAGCACTACGACGTCGAACGCCTGGGTCTTGAGCAATTGCCACATCCCAGCCGCGTCTTCGGCGGTGCGCACATCGAAGGTGTGGCGACGCAGGTAAGTGGCCAAGGGTTCGCGGATTTTGCGGTGGTCATCCACCACCAGCACGCGCGGTGCGACAGGCGCAGGGGCAAACGGCATTGCGGCCCTCGGAAGGTTGAGCGGGAGAGGGCGGATATTACTACGAGTCATTATCATTAACGCGGTTTTTATGGTGGGGCACTGGTACTCCGTTCCATCAATAGGACGCTCTAGGGTGTTTTAGCCGTCTACCGCTCAATTGTTATCGGTTTTAAGGTGTATGCACTTTGGAGGATCACCATGAAAAAACTCATCGGCATCTACACCAGCCCTCGCGCCCATTGGGTCGGCGACGGTTTCCCGGTGCGCACACTGTTTTCCTACGACAACCTGGGCAAACACATCAGCCCATTCCTGCTGCTGGACCACGCCGGCCCGGCCGAATTTTCCCCCACCGAACAACGTCGCGGCGTAGGCCAACACCCCCATCGCGGCTTTGAAACCGTGACCATCGTCTACGACGGTGAAGTCGAGCACCGCGATTCAACCGGCGCAGGCGGCACCATCGGCCCCGGCGATGTGCAATGGATGACGGCCGCAAAAGGCATTCTCCATGAAGAATTCCACTCCGAAGCGTTCGCCCGTAAAGGCGGCGCGCTGGAGATGGTGCAACTGTGGGTCAACTTGCCCGCCAAGGACAAAATGGCCGACGCCGGTTACCAGACCATTGTCGATGGCGATATTCCCGTGCTTGCGCTGCCCCATGACGCCGGGCACCTGCGCCTGATCGCCGGAGCGTTCGACGGCGCTAAAGGCCCCGCACGCACCTTCACGCCGATTGACGTGTGGGACCTGCGTCTTAACGCCGGCAAGCCCGTGACCCTGGACTTGCACGCCGGGCGCAACACCGCCCTGGTGATCCTGCGCGGCACCGTGCTGGTCAATGGCGAAGAAGTCGCGCGCCAAGGCCAACTGGCGTTGTTTGAGCGCGATGGCACGCAACTGGTCCTGGAGTCCAACGACGCCGCCAAGGTGCTGCTGCTCAGCGGCGAACCGATTGACGAGCCCATCGTGGGGCACGGGCCGTTTGTGATGAACACCGAGCAGGAGATTCATCAGGCGTTTGCGGATTTCCAATCGGGTAAATTTGGGCAGATGCATGCCTGACAGTTAGCCGTAAACAAAAGGGTAGGAGCCGGCTTGCCGGCGATAGCATCACTGTGGTGTCCCTGGCACACCGAGTCGATACTTTCGCTGGCAAGCCGGCTTCTACATTTTGTTTTCCAGTGTTCTCAATTCATGCGATCTTCCCGTCATTCGCCCTGGAGTCGCCTGGATGCCCTCATTTATCTCCGATCACCCGATGCTGTGCGCCCTGGCGCTGATGCTTATCGACATCGCCGTGTGGCGACTTATCTCCGCCAACTTGGCTAATTGGAAACTCGCAGCGCGGTTGGTGATCTTTGCAGTCTTCAGTGCCGTGCTGTTCAACGACGGCATGAACCCCATGCTCGTCGCGCCCTACGCCGACAACACCGCGTTGCACATGGCCGCCACGGCGTTGCAGATTGGTTGGTGGTTGTTCGCGGCGCGCACGCTGACGGTATTGCTCGGTGCGTTGATGATGCAGCGGGTTGGCCACACCGGGCGGCTGTTGCAGGATTTGATGGGCGCGGTGATTTTCCTGATCGCGATCATTGCTGCGCTGGCCTATGTGCTCGATCTGCCGGTCAAGGGCGTATTGGCCACGTCCGGCGCGGTGGCGATCATTGTCGGCCTGGCGTTGCAAAGCACCTTGAGTGATGTGTTTTCCGGGATCGTGCTCAATACCACCAAGCCCTATCAACTGGATGACTGGATTTCCATCGACGGCACTGAAGGCCGGGTCACGGACATCGACTGGCGCGCCACGCGCCTGCAAACCTCCCAGGGCAGCATGGCGGTGATTCCCAACTCCCTGGCGGCAAAGGCCAAGATCATCAACTTTTCGCGCCCGGCGGATATGTTTGGCCTGGCGGTCAGCCTGCAGGTCAGCCCCCATGCACGGCCGCAAACGGTGATCGAAGCGCTGGAGCGGGCCATGCAGGGTTGCCGTCCGCTGCTGGCCAAACCGGCGCCGAGTGTGGCGTTCAAGACTTCCGCCAGTGGCGGCGTGGAGTATGAAATCAGCGGGTTCGTGCCGACCATGACCCTCAAGCGCGAAGTGCGCAACCAACTCTACGACTTGGCGTTCCGGCACCTGCAGGCAGCGGGCGTGAGCCTGTTGTCCGCCGTCGAAAGCGCGACCCCAGTGCCGACCTCTCCGGCGCGGGCACTGTTGGACAGTTCGTCGATTTTCTCCACTTTGCGCCAGGAGGAAAAGGACACCTTCAGCCAGAACATGACCCTGCACACCTATCGCGCCGGCGAGATGATCCTGCCGGCGGGGGAGGTCAGCGATCATTTGTTTATCGTCGAGTCGGGTGTGGTGTCGGTGATGCTGATCAAGGGCGGCCACGCGTTCGAAGCCGGGCGCATGGGCCCCGGCGAGGTGATCGGCGAAGCGGGGATTCTGACTGAGCAAGCGGCCTTGGCGGACTTCACCGCCAAGACGTTCTGCACGTTGTACCGCATCGAGAAGGCGTACCTGACGCCGTGCCTGGACGCGCGACATGACATCGCCGACGCCATGAAAACCCTGTTGGATTTCCGCTTGCACGCCGCTCAGGTGCTGACCCAAGACGCGCCAGTGGTACCGGTCAAGAAGGGCTTTTTGCAATGGCTTCGCCAGCGCGGTCTTTGAGGGGCGCGCTGGCACGGGCATCTAGAAATCAACAATAAACTGCACGCCACCGACCACCGCGCCGCTGGTTTGTGTGAGCCCGCCGGGGTATTTCACGTATTGCAGGTTAGGCCGCACCATCAGCCATTGGGTCGCCTGCACGCCATAGTTGATCTCGTAGCTGTACTCGCGGCGCTGCTCGGGCACGTAAAGCGGATCGTCGATATCGCTGACGCCATTGGCCGCGTTGAGCGTCTGCGTGTTGCGGGTATAGCGGTCGCTGACCTGCAACTTCGACGCGCCAAGGCCGATGGTGTCGTTCGGGCGTGAATCGAACGGGCCGCGGTAGATCAGGCCGACTTGGATCAGGTTCTTGATCACGCTTTTGTCCGGGTCATTCACCGTCAGGTTGGCGAATACGTTGAGCCCGCGCTGGCTGTTGCCGCCGACGGTGGTCAATTGTTGCTGGCCCGACAGCCACCAGCCGCTGTTGCTGGAATACATCCGATAGGGCTTTTTCGAGCTGGCAGCGTAGTTCCCGTCTGCGTCCTTGAGCATGTCCTTGGTGTCGGCGTTGGCGTAGTAGTAACCGGCGTGGTACTCCGAATTCAGGCCTTGGATCTGACCTTTCCAGATGGCTTCGATAGGGAAACTGGTGCCCTGGGAGCCGCTGATAAACGGCTTGAAGCCATTGCTGGCCTCGGCGTTGCCAGGGTTCTTGTCGTAGGCGCCGACCTGCATGGCGAACTCATCGGTGAATTGGTACTTGGCGCGCACTGCCCACTGGCTGATCGGGAAGCTGTTCCACACGCCGTTCCAGTTACCTTCCTGGGAACCGCACAGGGTGACGTTCTGGAATTCGCAGGGGAACTGATCGAAGTCTTCACCATGGCCGAAGCGACCGAGTTTGAGGGCGAATTTCCGGTCGAAGAACTTTTGCTCGTACCAGAACTGCGACAGCCGCCAGGCGTTGCCGCCGCCGAACACTTCCATGGTGGACGTCAGGCCCGTGGCGTTGGGTTGGTGCACGCGGTCGTTGGTGATGTCCTTGCCATGGCGCTCGCCGATGCCGATGCGAAAGGTCGCGTCCTGCCAGCCGAGGAGTTTTTGCAGGTCCATGTTCACGCCCAGGATCAACTGGTCGCTCCAGCGCGCGGTGGTGTGGGAGTTGTAGCCACCGCCCAGGTTGGAGCCGACTTCGCCGACGTATTTGAGGGTGAAGTCGTAGCCTTGTTCGGCCAATTGGGGGCGCAGGCCGCTCCAGTCGCCGAGCATGGCCGGGGAGTTGGGATCGACCAGGCCGGCGCTGAAGGCACAGGTGGACATGGCGCTGCAGAGCAGGGCCAGGGGGAGGGTGGTGCGCATGGAAGTACTCCTGGGATTGTTGTTTTTATCAGGTACAACACAAATTTCAGGCACACAGAGACCCCCTGTGGGAGGGAGCAAGTCCCTTCCCACATTGGTTCTTGGGTGTTTGAGAGCGCGGTTTTACTGGAGGTTAACGAACAACCCGCCATCCACCAGCAACGAGGCGCCGGTTACATAGCGCGCCATGTCCGAGGCGAGGAACACGATCGGCCCAGCCACATCATCCGGTTCGCCCAAGCGACCCAGCGGCGTGCGCGAGGTCATGTAGGCGAGCTTTTCCTCGTCGGCCAGGTCTTCCTTGTTGATGTCGGTGGCAATGGTCCCCGGCAGTACCGAGTTGCAGCGAATGCCATAGGGCCCCAGTGCAATTGCGCAGGACTGCATCAACGAATGCAGGCCGGCCTTGGTCGGCGTGTAGTGGGTTTGCATGCCGCCGCCGACCAGCGCGCTGATGGAGCTGACGGCAATGATCGCGCCGCCACGGCCCTGGTTTTTCATTTGGTTGGCCGCCGCCTGCACGGCGAAGTAGGCGCCGTTGAGGTTGGTGTTGACGGTTTTCAGATAGACCTCGCGGGGCATATCCAGGAACGAGTGGAACGGGCAGATGCCGGCATTGTTGACGAACACGTCGACACTGCCGAAGGCTTGCACGGCGCCGGCCACCAGCTTGTCGCCGGTGTCCGGGTCGGCCGCATCGCCCCCCACTTCAACGGCCTGGCCGCCAAACGCCTTGATCTCTTCGATCAGCGAATACGCCGCCTCGGTGCCTTGGCCACTGCCACTGTGGCCGATCACCACACGGGCGCCCTGGCGCGCACATTCACGGGCGGCGGCGCGGCCGATGCCACGGGAGGCGCCGGTGATGATCACGGTTTTGTCTGCAAGCAACATAAAAACACTCCTTCAAAAATTAGCGGCATCAGCCGAGGTAATTGCCATAACCGACCATGGCGATGGCGCCGAGGATCACCGCGATCCCGGCCACCAGTACGCCCTTGTTGGCGGCGCTGGTGCCGTGCCATTCACGGAAATACAGGCCCCAGCAGTTGGACACGATGATGATGAATGACATGTGCAGCACCCAGGAACTGGCGTCGTTCTGCAGGCGGCTTTCGCCCATGCCGTAGAAGAAAAACTGCAAGAACCACAGCGTGCCGGCGATGGCCACCAGCAGGTAGTTGCCCAGCAGCGGCGTGCTGCGATCGGTGTAGTTATGGAAGGTACGGTTGCGCCAGTTCAGCCACAGGCACCAGATGCCGTTGGTGGTCAGGCCGCCCCACATGATCACCATAAAGGTCACGTTGTTCTGGAACAGGCTGTTGGCGCCATGTTCCACCGCCGCGGCGGCCAACGGGCGTCCGGCAGAAATGCCGTAGCTGAAACAGGCGCTGAGCACCCCGGAAATCACCGCCACCAGCATGCCCTTGCCCAGGGAAAATTCACTGACACTGGCGAACTTCACCGCCTGGGACACTTCCCGTTCCTTGATCAATCCAGCCTTGCCGCACACTGCGATACCGACCAGCGACACCGCCACGCCCCATAACACCCAATGCCCGCCCTGGGAGGCCAGCATCGAGGTCAAGGTGCCTTCGGTCGCATCGGTGAACAGGTCGCGGTACAGCGCCGGCATCAACGCTCCGAGGGCCGAGGTGAGGCCCATGATCAGCGACATGCCCAAGGACAGGCCCAGGTAGCGCATGGTCAGGCCGAAGGTCAGCCCGCCGATGCCCCACAACACGCCGAACATATAGGTCCACAGCAGCGTGCTGGTGTCGGCATTGCGCAGAATGTCCACCCAGCCCGGCACCGTCAGTTGCGCGGCGATCAGCGGCACGATCAACCAGGACACCAGGCCGCCGGTGATCCAATAACTTTCCCAGGCCCAGCCGCGGACCTTCTTGTAGGGGATGTAAAAACTGCCGGAGGCGAAGCCGCCGATGAAGTGCAGAATCACACCGAGGAGAATGATTTCCACGTAGTCGAATCCTTTTTATTGTTGTGTGGGTCAGTTAGATCAGGGGCGGGCCAGGTGGAACATGGGCAGCAGGTCGACACTGATCGGCGAGGCATCCGCGTGGCTGGGCATGATGTCCTGCATGTAGGTCCACCAGCGTTGCATCAGCGCGGTGCCGGGCAGCTCATCCAGGCCGTGGGCGTCTTCATGGGTGAGGACGGCGAACAGCGTGTTGGCGGGCTCGTCAAAAAAAATCCGGTAGTCCACCACGCCGGCGTCCAGCAGGGCTTGGGCCAGTTCCGGCCAGATTTCGTCGTGGCGTCGGCGATATTCATCGGCCTGGCCCGGGTAGAGGTTCATGCGAAAGGCACGGGTCTGCATCACGGCGCTCCATGGGTCGGGGTGTAGATACGCACTGCGTTGTGCAGAAAAAACTGGCCTTGCACCGCCTCGGATTTGTCCGCCATGCAGCTTTTTACGAGCCCCAGGGTGGTGGCGAAATCGGCCAGGTGATCGCTGTTGGGCCAGTCACTGCCGAAGAAGCAGCGCTCGTCACCAAACGCCTCCCACAACACCGCCAGGCGGTCGTTGTAGAACGCCGTATCGACGATCAGACCTTGGGGGCCGAGCTGGGGGATTTCCGCGAGTTTGGCGAACACGTTCGGCCGCTGCGCCAGGCGCAACAGGTCGGCGTGATACGCCGCCTCTTCACCGGCCGGCACCTGAGCATTGGGCAAGTGGTCGACGATGATGCGCAGCTCGGGCAGCGTATCGCTGAGGTGCAACAAACCCTTGATCAAACGCGGGTTCGGGTTGGCGCTGTCCAGGCCCCGACCACAGGCGGCCAGTTGGCGCAGACCGTCGATAAAACCGGGGCGCGTCTGGTCCTGCAGCAGGTCGCGGTCCCACAGGTTGCCGTAGCGCAAGCCGAGGAACAGCGGCTCTTGCGCCAGGGCATCGAGGTCGGCGGCGAAGTCGGCGTGCAGTGGGTCCAGATTGCCAACGAACCCGAGCATACGCGGGTCGCTGCGTAGGGTTTCGAGCAACCAACGGTTGTCGTCACGCCATGGGCTGGCTTCCACAGCAATGGCGCCGACCACATTGTGTGAGCTGGCCAAGGCCCAATAATCGCTCGGTAAATGGGCGGCATACAGCTGATTGCCCGGCTCGGGCCACGGAATGCCTTGGGGGCGACGCGGGTCGAACAGGTGCAAGTGGCTATCGATGATGGGGCCGCTGTAAGGCATCAGAGGCATTGCGCAATCCTTGTGGGATTTTCTCAGGAAGGGCCAGCACGCTAACGCGCACGGGCCCGCTTCACCACCTCAGCTCTGTAGGTACACCACATGGGTATGGGTGTATTCGTACAGGCCATGCTTACCATCGGCGCCGCCGATCCCGGATTTACGCACCCCGGCATGGAAGCCCTGCATGGCCTCGAAATTTTCGCGGTTGACGTAGGTTTCACCAAAGTCGATCTCGCGCACCGCGTGCATGGCCTTGCCGAGGTCGCGGGTGTAGATCGATGAGGTCAGGCCGTAGTCGCAGTCATTGGCCATGGCGATGGCTTCGTCGAGGTCGTCGACAATCTGGATCGGCAGCACCGGGCCAAAAATTTCTTCGCGCATGATCTCCATGTCGGCGCGGCACCCGGCCAATACCGTCGGCTGGAAGTGAAAGCCCGCGCCGAGGTCGGCAATCTGTCCGCCGCTTACCAGCGTGGCACCCTGGCTCAGTGCGGTGCGCACCTTACGGTTGACGTTTTCCAGGCCCTGGCGGTTGATCAGTGGGCCCATTTCCGCGTCGGCCATGGCCATCGGGTCGCCGTAGCGCGTGGCTGACATGGCCGCGCTGATGCGCTCGATGAACGGGTCGGCGACCTTGCGCTCCACGTATACCCGCTCCGCGCAGTTGCACACTTGCCCGGTATTGATGATGCGCGAGTCGCGAATGGCTTTAACTGCCAACTCCAGGTCGGCATCTGCCAGCACGATGGCCGGAGCCTTGCCGCCCAGTTCCAGGTTGAGCTTGGTGATGTTTGGCGCAGCGGCGGCCATGATGCGCGAACCGGTGGCGACGCTACCGGTGAAGCTGATCATGTCCACGCCTTTATGGGCGGTGAGTGCGCCGCCGACCTGGCCGTCGCCGCAGACCACGTTGAACACACCGGCGGGCAGGTCGGTCTCGGCCACCAGCTTGGCGAACTCAAAGCAGTTGTTCGGGGTTTCTTCGCTGGGCTTGATCACGATGGTGTTGCCGGTGAGCAACGCCGGGGCCAGTTTTCGGGCGATCAAGAAGAACGGGAAATTCCACGGCAGGATGCCCGCCACTACGCCCAAGGGTTTGCGGAACAGGAAGATGTTTTCGTTGGGCCGATCGCTGGTGATGATCTCGCCCTCAATGCGCCGCGCCCATTCGGCCATGTAGTCGAGGTAGTCGGCGGTGAAATTCACTTCGACTTCGGCCAGGCCAGTGACCTTGCCCTGTTCCAGGGTGATGGTACGCGCCAGGTGCGCGACGTTTTCCCGCAGCTTGGCGGCGATGCGGCGCAAGTGCCCGGCGCGTTCGATGGCCGGCTTGCGCGCCCACGCTTTTTGCGCACCGCGCGCCGCAGCGAGGGCTTGGTCGACGTCAGCGGCGGTAGAGGCGGGCACCTTGGACAGCAAGGCGCCGCTGGCCGGATTGAGTACATCCAGATGGGCTTCGCTGGGAACGAAGCGGCCATTGATGAAGTTCTGGTACACGGGAACGGATGACATGGGCAGCTCCTCAGTAAGTACGTGATGGTGTGGGCGCGTCGGCAACCGGGCGATAGCGTGCGAGGGTGGCCAACGCGCTCTGGCGTAACAGGCTGATGTCGATGGCCACTGCGATAAAACGGCAACCCCAGGCTTGGTAACGGCGCGCGTCGTCTTCGTTGGGCGCCAGGATGCCGCTGACTTTGCCGGCGGCGAGGGTGGCGTCCACCGCGTACTTGATGCGTTCCTGAACTTCGGGATGGCCGGGGTTACCGGCGTGGCCGAGGCCGATGGAGAGGTCGGCGGGGCCGATAAACACTGCGTCCACGCCTTCCACGGCGGCAATGGCGGCGACGTTTTCCACGCCCAGGCGTGATTCGACCTGGACGATCAGGCACAGCTCCTCGTGGGCGGTTTGCAGGTAGTTCGTTACACCATCCCAGCGGGTGGCGCGGGTCAAGCCGCCGCCGACGCCGCGAACGCCATGGGGTGGGTAACGCATGGCGCGCACCAGGGCTTGAGCCTGTTCGGCGGTTTCCACCATGGGGATCATCAGCGTCTGGGCGCCGACGTCGAGCAGTTGCTTGATCAGACTGGCATCGCCATTCACCGCGCGTACCACCGGCGCGGTAGCGTAGGGCGCCACCGTCTGCAGTTGGTTGAGCACGCTGGGCACGGTATTGGGCGCGTGTTCACCGTCGATCAGCATCCAGTCATAACCGAGGCCAGCGACGATCTCGGCGGCGTAGCCGGTGGCGAAACCGGCCCAGATGCCGTATTGGGTGGCGTCCTTGGCCAGGGCAGCCTTGAAGCCATTACGGGGCATATTCATGGCGTTTTCCTCAGCGATTGTACGGACGGTGCAGTTGGCAATCCGGGTTCAGGTCTACGCCGAAACCGGGCTTGTCGAGCACCGACAAGCGCATGCGGCCATTCACCGGCACCGGTTCGCCGAGCAGTTGCGGGTGGAACATCGGCACCACTTCATCGGCCTTCGGCGCCATCATCAGGAATTCGGCGAACGGGCTGTTATGGCGGGTGGCGACGAAGTGGTAGCTGTACACCGACGAGCCGTGGGGCACGACCATCGCATTGTGGGCATCGGCCAAGGCCGAAATTTTCACCAGCTCGGTGAGGCCGCCGCACCAGCCGACATCCGGCTGGATAATGTCGCAGCAGCCCATTTCCAGCAGCATGCGGAAGCCCCAGCGAGTGGCTTCGTGTTCGCCGGTCGTCACCAGCATGCCCTTGGGCACATTGTTGCGCAGGGCTGCGTAGCCCCAGTAATCGTCCGGGCTCAGGGCTTCTTCGATCCATTTGAGCCCGTGTTCGTGGGCACCGATGGCGAGTTTGGTCGCGTAGTTGAGGTCCAGGCTCATCCAGCAATCGAGCATCAGCCAGAAGTCTGGGCCGACCCTTTCGCGCATGTCGGCCAATTGTTCGAGGTTTTTGCGCAGGCCTTCTTCGCCTTCGCTGGGGCCGTGGTGCAGGGGCATCTTGCCGCCGATAAAACCCATCTTCTGCGCCAAGTCCGGGCGGGCGCCGGTGGCGTAGAACTGCAATTCGTCGCGTACCGCACCGCCGAGCAACTGGTGCACGGGCTCCTGGCGGATTTTGCCGAGCAAGTCCCACAGCGCCAGATCGACGCCGGAGAGGGTGTTGATCACCAGGCCCTTGCGACCGTAGTAGAGGGTGGACTGGTACATCTGGTCCCAGATCTTTTCGATATCGGTGACGCGGGCGCCTTCGATAAAGCGCGCCAGGTGTTTCTCGACGATATACGCCGCCGGTTCGCCGCCAGTGGTCACGGCAAACCCGACAGTGCCGTCGCTGGCTTCGATCTCCACCACCAGCGTGCCGAGTACGTTGATGCCGAAACTGCGGCGGCTCTGGCGGTACTCGGGGTATTTGCTCATGGGCGTCGAGATGTGATCGTCGATCCAGTGGCCGTCGGCCTGATCGTGGTAATCGGCGCCGCCGCCTCGCAATACAAAAGCGCGCACGTGTTTGATGGTGAGATGACCCATGGTGTGACTCCTGACGTTAAACAGTGGCCGGCGTGTTCGATGCAGTGCGGCCGGGTGAATGGATGCCCAGTACCAGCAATGCAGCCAGTACCGTGGTGGCGGACAGCAGGTACAAACCGGCTGCCGGAGAATGGAAGGCGCCTTCGGCCCAGTGCTTGATGATCGGCGCGATGAAGCCGCCGAGGGCACCGAATGAGTTGATCAGCGCAATGCCCGCAGCAGCGGCACTGCCGGCCAGGTAGCTGGAAGGAAAGGTCCAGAACACCGGCTGCACCGCGATAAAACCCGAGGCGGCAAAGCACAAGGCGAGCATGCCCAGCAGCGGGTTGGCGAAGGTCACCGAGCAAGCAATGCCGGCGGCGGCCATCAATAAGGTCAGGCAAGCGGTGCGGCGGCGTTCGCCGGTGCGGTCGGAATAACCGGGAATCCACCAGGCGGCAAACAGTGCGCAGATCCAGGGAATCGCCGAGACCAGCCCAACCATCAAGCCGACCTTGGTGCCGAGCAGGCCGCCCACTTGGGTTGGCAGGTAAAACACCACGCCGTACACGCTGGCCTGGATCAGCAAATACACCAGGCACAGGTACAGCACCGACGGCTGGCACAGCACGTTGAGCAGGCTGCGGCCGTGGGAGGTTTTGTGTTGGTCTTCTGTGTCCAGCAAGGTCTGGATTTGCTGGCGCTCATCCACACTCAGCCACTTGGCGTCGGCGGGGCGGTTGTCCAGGTACCAGTAGGCCCAGATCCCCACGGCGCTGGCCATCAAGCCTTCCACGGCGAACAGCCATTGCCAGCCGTGAATACCGCCGAAACCGTCCATCTCCAGCAGCAGGCCGGACAACGGACTGCCGACAATGAATGCCAGGGGGGCGCCGAAGTAAAAGAAGCCCATGGCCTTGCCGCGCACGGCCTGGGGGAACCAGTAGGTGAGGTAGAGGATCACGCCGGGGAAGAATCCGGCTTCGGCCACGCCCAACAAAAAACGCAGCACATAGAAGCTGGTTTCGTTATGGGCAAACACCATCGCCGCCGAAATCAGGCCCCAACTGACCATGATGCGGCACATCCACAGACGGGCGCCGACACGGTGCAGGATCAGGTTGCTCGGCACTTCCAGCAGCGCGTAGCCGACGAAGAACACACCGGCGCCGAAGGCAAACGCGGCATCGCTCAAGCCGGTATCGGCCTGGAAGGCCTGTTTGGCAAAGCCGACGTTGGCACGGTCAAGAAACGCCATGATGTACATCAGTAGCAGGAAGGGCAGCAGTCGCCAGGAAATCTTGGCGAGCAGGGGCGCGGGCAGGGTTTTCATGATGGAGTCCGTTGTTTTGTTCTTATGGAACGGACTGTACGGCGGCCGAGCAATACGCTACAAATCGAATCTCGCTTACAAGTGATACCCTCAGGGTATCGGTAATAAGGAATTTATGAGTAGTCCCGTCCTCTCCCGCAGCTTGTTCAACCGCCTGCGCTACAAGCATCTGCATATGCTGGTAGCGCTCAGTTCCAGTCAGAACCTGCACCGTGCATCCCAGGCCCTGAACATGTCGCAACCGGCGGCCACGCGCATGCTGCGCGAGATTGAAGACATGTTCGGCTGCGACCTGTTCGAGCGCTTGCCACGGGGGATGCGGCCAACGGCGCTGGGCCAGCAACTGATCAACTTTGCCGAGTCGGCGCTGAGTGGCCTCGACCGTTGCGCCGAAGACCTGATGGCGCGCCAGCAGGGCGGGTATGGCTACTTGTCCATCGGCACCATCATGGGCGCCGCGCCGGACTTGGTGATGGACTGCATTGCGCAGATCAAGGCGCTCAACCCGCAACTGCGTATCCGCATCATGGGCGACACCAGCGACCAGGTGATCCAACTGCTGGAGCAGGGGCGCATCGACCTGGCCATCTCCCGGCGCACCGCCGCCACCGACAGCGAGCACTACAGCTTCGAACCCCTGGGCAACGAGCGCCTGCTGGTGGTGGTGCATGCCGGCCACCCATTGGTCCGACGCGGCCGGCTATCCCTGGCAGAGCTGGTGCGCGACTGGCCGTGGATCCTGCAACCGCAAACCAGCCCGGCGCGCATCGGTTTCGACCAGGCCCTGCAAGACCTGGCGCTGCCAAGCCCGGCGGACATCATCGAATGCAGCTCGGTGTACTCCATGCAGCAGTTGATCCAACTGACGGACGCGGTGATGGTGCTGTCGGAAAGTGCCTTGCGTGATTATCTGAAAATGGGCCTGGTGGTCGCGCTGCCGGTGGCCCTGGACGTGCGGCTGGCGCCGTTTGGCATCTTGTTGCGCAAGGGCGAGGGGGTGAGCCGCGAACTGGGCTTGTTTATTGACCTGCTGCGGCAGAGGGCGGCGATGCTGTAAACGCGAGGTTGAAAAGATCATGGTGTCCCGGCACGATATTAAATAGAATGAATCTCATTTGAGACTCAATCGCGCCGTGCAGGTTGTTGCCATGAATGATGCTGTTGTCCCCACGCACGCCCCCGAACTGACGCTATCGAGCCTATACCGCGATCATCGCAGTTGGCTGGAAAGCTGGCTGCGGCGGCGCCTGGGCAATGCCTGGGATGCGGCCGACCTGAGCCAGGATACGTTTCTGCGCGTACTGGCCAGTGCGCAGCCGATTGCACAGATGCAGGAGCCGCGGGCGTACCTGGTGACGGTCGGTAAGCGCCTGCTGGTGAACTTCCATCAGCGTCGCAGCCTGGAACAGGCGTATTTGAACGCCCTGGCCAGCTTGCCCGAAGCTTGCGTGCCGTCCCCCGAACAGCGCTGGCTGATGCTGGAAACCCTGCAAGCCCTGGATGAGTTGCTCGATGGCTTGCCGGTGCTTGTACGCCGCGCCTTTCTATGGAGCCAGCTGGAGGGCCTGGGCTATCGTGAGATTGCCGAACGGCTTGAGGTGTCCGAACGCACGATCAAGCGCTACATGGCCCAGGCGTATGAACATTGCCTGCTGGTGGAGCTGTGAGCCGCGACGTCGCCCGCGCTGCTGCCCAGTGGCTGGCGCTGCTGGAGTCCGGCGCCGCCACCGAGCGTGATCATGCCGCGCTACAGCACTGGCGCGACAGCCATCCCCAGCATGAACAGACTTGGCAGAAAGCCCAATCCCTGCGCCAACGCTTCAGCGCTTTGCCCCAGGCTCTGGCCATGGCCAGCCTCGACCGCCCGCAACCTGGACGGCGTGCGGTGCTCAAGCGTGCGTTGGGTGTGGCGGCGCTGTTGCCCACGGCGTGGCTGATCAGCCGCCAATTGCCCATCGACACTTGGCGTGCCGACCTGCGTACCGCTACTGGCGAGCGCAAGCGCCTGCCGCTGGCCGATGGTGCCAGCCTGCAACTCAACACCGCCACGGCGGTAGACGTAGATATGGCCCAGCGACGGGTCAGCTTGGTCGACGGTGAACTGGCGCTGACGGTGCCGAGCGCTGCGGCGATGACGGTGCAAACCCGCTACGGCCAATTGCTCGTCAGTCAGGCTGACGTGTGCATACGGCAACTGGCGTCCGGTTGTCTGGTCTCGGTGCTCAAGGGCACGGTTCAGGTGCGCGACCTGAGCGGCCAGATGGCGACCTTGCAAGCAGGCCAGCAAGCGCCGCTCAAGGCCGGCGGCCTGGGTGCGCGGGCGTTGTTTGATGTGCTGCAACTGGGCTGGCGCGACGGTGTACTGACCGCGCAGAACCAGCCACTGGGGGACTTCCTTCGTGAGCTGGAGCGCTATCGCCCTGGCGTGTTGCGCTGGGAGCCGCGTCTGGAAACGCTACGGGTGACCGGCAGTTTCCGCCTGGATGACACCGACCGCACTCTCAACCTGCTGGCCTCGACCCTGGCGCTGGACGTGCAATACCGAACGCGTTATTGGGTGAGCCTGCGCAAGGCGTGATGCGCGTTGTGGCGAGCGGGCTCGCCACAACAACCTGTGGGCCATGAAAACCTCGCTCGTCTCGGGTTACGAGTAGTCCTCAGATCACATGGGCCCGCTGCAACTCGGTCAAGGCCAGCGCTTTGAGCTGCGCCAGCAGCGGGTCACGCCGATCCCTCGGGTGCGGCAAGTCGACCGCCAGTTCCTGGCGAATGCTGCTGGGCCGGTTGTCCATCACCAGCACCCGGTCACTCAGGTACAGCGCTTCGTCCACATCATGGGTCACCAGTAATAAAGCGATGGCGTGATGCGCCGCCAGTTGCAGCAGCAAGTCCTGCAGTTTCATGCGGGTGAAGGCATCCACCGCGCTGAACGGCTCATCCAGCAACAACACCTGGGGGCGTGAATACAGGCCGCGAGCGATCGCCACCCGCTGCGCCATCCCACCTGACAACGCTTTGGGCAGCGCCTGGGCGAAGCCCTTAAGGCCGACTTCCTCGATCAACTGTGAGACCCAGGCTTTGTCGTAGTGGTTGTCATCACTGAAGCCGATGTTCTGTTCTACCGTGAGCCATGGCATCAGCCGCGGTTCCTGGAACACAAAGGCCACTTGGCCGTCGGGGCTGCGCAGTTCGCCCTGGAAGTCCGTTTCCAAACCGGCGACGATCCGCAGCAAGGTACTTTTGCCACAGCCGCTGGGGCCCAGCAGGCTGACCGCTTCGCGAGGCTGCAAGGCCAGGCGCACGTCTTTCAATACGGTGGCGCTGGCGAAGCTTTTACGCACCACATGGATGTCCAATAACGACGGCGCACTCATTGTTCCGCTCCTTGGCCAGTGAAGGTGTCGCGCCAGGCCAGGCAGCGTTTCTCCAGCGCCGCGAGCAGGCCGTCGCTGACCTTGCCCAGCAGCGCCAACACGATAATGGCGGCCAGCACAATGTCGGGTCGCGAGGTTTCCCGCCCATCGCTGAGCAGGTAACCCAAACCTTTAGTCGCCGCTATCAGCTCGGCCGCCACGAGGAACATCCACGCCAGGCTCAAACCACTGCGCAGTCCGGTGAACAGGCCGGGCAGGGCGGCGGGCAGCAGGACGCGCCGCACCAGGCGGCGGCGACTGAAACCGTACATTTGCCCGACTTCCACCAGCTTGCGGTCGATGTCGCGAATCGCCGCGACGCCATTGAGGTACACCGGGAAAAACGCGCCAATGGCAATCAGCACAACCTTGGAGGTTTCATCGATGCCCAGCCACAGCAGCAACAGGGGGACCCAAGCCAGGCTCGGGATCGAACGCAGGCCGGCGAAGGTCGGCTCCAGGTAGGCTTCGGCTTCACGGCTCAAACCGACCCAGGCGGCGAACACCAGGGCCAGGCTAGCGCCGATTGCAAAGCCCAGCAGCACCCGTGCGAGGCTGGCGCTGATGTGTTTCCACAACACGCCTTCGGCCAGGTCGGTGAGGGTCACGGCGATCTCGCTGGGCGCAGGCATCTGGTAGGAAGGCAGCCAGCCCACCCGTACGACCACTTCCAGGATCAACAGGATCAGCACCGGCAAGACCAGGCCTTTTAACCGCCGTGGCCAGGCGCTGCGCTGGCTGACCACGGGTACCGGCAGGGGCAATGCTTGGCTTTTGCTGCTCATCAAACGCCCCTTACTGCTGCGGCAGGGTTTGGCCAAACGAAGGGTCGATCAGTTGATCGATCACCTGGTCCACATTCACCCCACGGCGCACCAATTCCTCGGACACCAGAATCGGCGCCGCCGCCTTGGAAGACTGCACATCCTTGGCGCTCAACAACGGCGTGCTCAGGTCAGTGCGCGACAATTGCAGCTTGGCCACTTCCAATGGCAGCCCGGATTCGTCGGCCAGCAACTTGGCGAATTCATCCGGGTGCTTCACTGCCCAGTCACGCGCTTTTTCATAAGCGCCCAACACCTTGGTGATGGTCTGTGGGTGCGCCTTGGCGAACTTCTCGGTGACGCTCACCACGCCATAGCTGTTGAAGTCCTTGTTGCGGTAAAGCAGGCGCGAACCGGCCTGGATTTGACTGGCGGCCATGTGTGGGTCGAGACCGGCCCAGGCGTCCACGTCACCCTTTTCCAGAGCGGTGCGGCCGTCCGGGTGTTGCAGGTGCACCAACTCGACGTCGTCTTTTTTCAGCCCGGCCTGTTGCAGACTGCGCAGGGTGAACAGGTAAGGGTCGGTGCCTTTGGTGGCGGCGATTTTCTTGCCCTTGAGGTCGTTGACGCTGTTGAGTGGCGAGTCCTTGCGCACCACCAGTGCGGTCCATTCCGCGCGGCTGTAGACATACACCGATTTGATCGGGCTGCCGTTGGCCCGGCTCAGCACGGCGGACAAGCTGGCGGACGACGCGAAATCCACGCCGCCGCTGTTGAGGTATTCCAGGGACCGGTTGCTGCCTTGGCTCAGTACCCAGCTGACCTTGCTGTGGGGCAGGGCCTGTTCCAGCCAGCCGAAGTGCTTGAGCACCAGGCTGACCGGCGAGTAGTAGGCGTAGTCGAGGTTGACTTCGGCGGGGTCGGTTTCGGCCGCGAATACCTGCGGTTGCAGGCAGAGGGCGAGGGCGCAGGCGCCGAGTAGACGTTGGGTGAAGGGTTTCATGGAACAGCTCCGGACAAGGCGTTGAGAGAAGGTTTTTCTTATATTCAGAAAACTGATTGGGTGCGCTCAATCATGCTTTACAGGAATATGCAGTCTCTGTGCCATCGGGCAGGAGCCCGGATTTACCGGGTCAGGGGCATGTGCGGTTGTTGCAGGAGGTGGCAAATTGTTGAACCGATGTTTCCTGGGCAACAGTTTTCATATGTTTTTATGGAATAAATAAAGAGTTATATATTCCTTTTAATGTTCTCTCGGATAGCGCACTTTGAGGGCCTGCGCATTCGTGCGGATTGACCCAACAGCCAAAAGGAAACCCGACATGACCATTAAAGCGATCAACGTGCGCAACCAATTCAAGGGCGTGATCAAAGAGATTCTGCTGGGCGAAGTGGTGTCGGAAATCGACGTGCAAACCGCGTCCGGCATCGTGACGTCCGTCATCACCACCCGTTCGGTGCGTGACCTGGAATTGAAAGTGGGCAGCGAAGTGATTGCCTTCGTGAAGTCCACTGAAGTGTCTATCGCCAAGTTGTAAACGCCAGCCCCCGCCTTTGCAGCGGGGGCCATTTTTTGCGCGCTTCAGCGGTTGCGCAAACTGCGCTCCATGCGCTGCAGACCCTCTTCCAGCATCGCCCTCGGGCAACCGAAGTTCAGGCGTACGAACTGCTGGCTGTCATCCCCGAATTCGATACCTGCACTCAACCCAACCTTGGCCTGTTCCAGAAAGAACTGCTGCGGGTCATCCATGCCCAGGGCGCTGCAATCGAGCCAAGCGAGGAAGGTGCCTTGCGGCGCATGCATCACCACGCCCGGCAAGCGCGTTTGCACGGCGTCGAGCAGGTAATCGCGGTTCGCTTGCAGGTACTGCTTCAATGCATCCAGCCATTGGCCGCACTGGCTGTAGGCCGCGCGGGTGGCTTCCAGGCCCAAGGGGCTGACGCTGTCGACCATGCCGCAGCGGGCCTGGTTGAAGCGCTCGCGGATCTCGGCGTTCTGGATCACGGCAAAGCAGGTCTTCAAGCCGGCCACGTTGTAGGCCTTGCTCGCCGACATCAGCGTGATGGTGCGCTGGGCAATCTCGGGGCTGAGGCTTGCGGTGGGGATGTGGCGACGACCGTCGAAGCACAGTTCTGCGTGGATTTCGTCGCTGATGATCAGCGCGTCGTTTTCCAGACAGGCAGTGGCCAATGCCAGCAGCTCTTCGCGGGGGAAAACCTTGCCGATGGGGTTGTGCGGGTTGCTCAACAGCAAGGCGCCGGCGCCGGTCAGTGCTTCGCGCATGGCGGGCATTGGGGTGATGTATTCACCGTCGGTCGATTGGAACGGCACTTCGATGCGCGGTAGGTTCCAGTTGCCTGGCGCCAAGCGAATCGGACGATAATTTGGGGTTTGCAGTACCACCGGCTGGTCCGGTTTTACAAAGGCATGGAGCGCCATATTGAAACCGGGTTCGACGCCGGGCAAAAACAGCAACTCTTCGGGCTGCACGCGCCAGGCGTACTTGGCCCACAGGTCGGCCACGATGGCTTCACGCACATCCGGGCCGGCCACGCTGTAGCCGAGAATCTGCTGGTCCAGGCGCTCGTGCAGGGCTTGCAGCACGGCGGGCGGCGCTGCGATGTCCATGTCGGCGATCCACATTGGCAGCACGTCGGCCGGGTAGCGGTTCCACTTGGTGCTGCCGGTGCCGAGGCGAGGGTGGATCGTGTCGAAATCAAAGCTCATGGAGGGGCTCGTGTCAGGGGGGCGGGTGCAAGAATGGCGCTGATTCTAGCGCCATTAATTGAATAATTGTATGGAGGCCGGGCCCAAAGGCCGTGGTTCTCCCAATCAAGTCATATGCCCTGCGCGACGGCCATGGTGTTGAAAACGTTTTGCCTGGCCGTGCGCAAATAGACGGGGTTTTATCAGATAGGTTGGGTTAATCCCCTGACACGATCGATATTGAATTTGCTGGCAACCACGTCGGCATCAAAGGCACTGACTTTGTATTTTTTTCCGGTCAGGATCGTACCAAATGCATCGAGGTTTTTGCCGGTGATGCCGTTGCTAAGGGTCTTTTCCAGGCCCTTGGCCATTGACTCTTGTGTGGGGAATATCGCTTTGCCGTAGTTGGGGTCGTAAAAAAACCAGCTCTTCGGGGTGGTGCCGGTGGGGTCGACCTTCACGCCCGCAAGCATTCCATGGTTAGTGCTGCTGATCATCAGCGTCTTTGAGGAAGTGGCTTCGCTCAATTCTTTAATGATCGACTTATAAGAAATCGGGTTACCCACGGCACTGCTATGAAATCCCAGCTCGTTGCCGACGGTGGACTGCAGGCTTGAAAGGTTTCTGATGAATTTGGCTGAGTTTTCAGCTTCCGGGTTTGCCATGGCAAATACCAGGTTGTCGAGCAGCGTGTCTTCATTGCCTTCGAGCAGCGCCAGGCCCATGGCGGTGGAAAGGGCCGCACATTCACCGGCAATGTCAGGGCTGGTCTGGCTCAGGTAATACGTTTGCGGCATGCCTCGGGTGGTTCCACCGGCGGCGGTGACTTCACGCTGGAATATCTGTGCGCTGCGTTGAGTATGGGCCAACAAAAGTCTTTCTCGCTGGCGCACAAGACTGCCGATTTGCTCTGTTGAAAAGTTGGACGTTGCAATAAGGTCCTCGATTTCCTGTACCCCCATGGACGGCTTGTAGCCAGGAACCGTATAGGGGCTCAGGTGTTTGAAACCTTCCGGGAAGCTGGTTGGTTCCGAGTACTTAGCGTTGATGACGTTGGCTTCATATTGTGCCAGCGCATCCGGCTCGCGTTGTGGCGAAGCGGGGCGCTCAAAAAAGCCAATGCCACCCTCCGGTGCAAAGCCTTCTATGGGGGTGCCGTAAGCCTTGCCGGAGGCTGCGTCCACGGGGTACCACTTCTCGTCGATGATTTTGGCCAGGGTACGTGCACCACCACCGGCGGCGTCCACCCCCTCGGTTCTTCCGATCCTGACCGCCGTGCTGACACCCAAGCTCTGGACCAGGCCATTGCTTGTCGGTCGCAAGCCGCCAAACGACGGAATGGTGGAATAAAAGGGTTTCGCTGTCTTGCCTGCGCTGCCCAGCAACCCGACCAGATCATCTGTAGAGTGGCTGGCTTTTCTCAGCATGTTAAACAGGGTTTTGCTGGACTTGATGCTGTGGGCGAATGCACGAAGTGGTTGCGAAACAGGAATGGCGGTCGATACGCCGTCGATAATAAAACCGGTGAAGGCTTCTGCTATTTCACCATTGATCGCGTGCTTCAACGTATTTGCAAACGGTACCAAGCTCAGCACCGCTGCCGCTCCGGTCTTCTGATAGCGCTCTGTTAATTCGACGGCACTTTCGCCACTAGCCTGTTGACGCAGGGTTTCCTCATCGTAGGCCAGATGTTTGGACGCGGCTGTCCTGGCCAGATCAAAACTTTTTCCGCCGAGGAAGGAGAGGTCGGGTGTCTTGTCGCTGGCGCCACGTTGCCACTTATCCGGCGTTGGTATGTGCTCGATCACCACCTCAGAAAATTCATTCTCGCGAGGGGGAGTCCCACTGTTGTAAGCCTCCCAATCAAACGGTTGCCGGATATTGTTCTCCACGTTACCCACGGCCCTGGTGTTGATACCTTCAGGCCACTCTGCTGGAAGATCGGTACGGATCTGGATTTTCCCTTGCTGTGGGAAGACTTCATAGTAGGTGACTTTTGACTGGTGTTCGGAGCGAATGATGAACCCTTGTCGACCTTTGCTGGCTTCTTTTTCGGCCTTGGGGATGAGGTGGGCATAGTGCGAGGTAACGGCTTTTCTCAACGCATAAAATTTCTGCTCGCCCCATTGCAGGCTGCTTCGGTGTTCCTCTGGAAGCTGCGAGAGCAGGTTTCGGACCACCGAGGTGTGGCCCTGCAGCAGGTCGGTGTAGTAGTTGTTGAATGTCTGGGTGAACAGCCACTCAATGCTATGAAGCCGATGGAGTTCCTTCTCGATGGGGGCCATGGAAAAGTCGGAACTGATTGATCGCCACATACCTGCCTGGAGTTTTCCCGACATATGCACGTCCAGCAGGCTGTAGAAATGGTTCTTGTCGGACTCCAGATTGTCCGGCGTGGCTTGCAGCACTTTGCGGGTAAAATCGATTTGATTGCCAAAGACCCGTTTAAGGTCATCCAGGGCAATCTGTTCGCGGTTTGGGAGGGGGGTGGCCAATTGTTGGCCCGCTCGGACCAGAGATGAGGGCTGATGTTGAAAATCCTGGTGTGCCTGCTGTATCTCGGACTCTGAATAGTTGTTATCGGCTCGCTTGTCGAGTCGACCGTTGGTAATCGCCCAGTCCACTAAGGCGTCTCTTAGAGCAATGGTGGCGAAGGTCTTGTCCTGCTCCGTGATCGGTGTCGTCGCGTCATAGTTCATCACTTGTTGATAATTCATAGTGGCGCTTGTGCCAGGCGCGGAGTGCTCGATGCGTGAGACAGCGGCGCTGAATGTGGCCCACTGATGGGTTCCATACAGCAACGAGTCAGGCAGGTCTTTGACTAGAAACTGTGGGGCGATACGGGACAGCATCAAGTAGCTGACTGTGCGGACGTTATCGGCCTTCAGATGTTGGTGGGTGCGCAGCAGGTAGAGGTCCAGTGCTTCGACGATGGCTTCTGGTGACTTGCGTAAATGATCAGGCGCATCAAGGGCAAAATCATTGCCGATCAAGTTGCGTGTGGTGGGGAGCTGAGGCATCACGGATAACACCAGTGCGCTAAGGACCAGTTCAGCGGCACTTGTCACTGTGGGCAAGACGCCGAGTTCGGCCTCCAGCTTTTTGCCTAGCTCAATGGCTTTGGGCTCCAACAGCAGTCGATACAACGCGTAGCGTGGCTCAGCGGTGATTTTCTTTGAGCACGACCGACTAGTGCCCATTACCCAGGCGGGATAAGTCTGGGCGTATAGGGGGGACTCGGTGCATGTTTCGGTTTGGGTGTAGGGCCCGAAGGTTTTCGTGGTTTGGGTGGTACTCCCAATCCTGGTTTGAACACCGGTCATTTTGGATAACGAGTCAAGCGTGTGTGCATCTGTCGTCGCAAGCCCCACCAGGTTCTCGATAAGTCCGCCCTTGGTTTTGTCCAGCCAGCCCTCGACAATCTCATTGATTCGTTGACGCTGCTCCAGTGTCAGGGGCACCTCTCGCGACAACATTCCCCAATAGTCCCGGTGAGCGGGTTGTGGAGGGGGCGCGTAGGTGATTGCGTCGTAGAGATTCTGCAGCGCTTCTTTGTTTGTTGGGGCTATCCAGCCTTGGTGTTTGATAAACCAGTTCAAGCTGACGTGCGTCGGGTTGATGAGTTTAAGTTCGCGACCCATCGAAGAGTCTGGCGAGACTGCAAAGCGGGTCAGATCAAGATCCGGCAGATCAGTTGAGGCGCTGTTCAGGGTTTTGCCCAAGGCATCCAGCAATGATTTTCGGTCGTCCAGGTTGGCGTGTTCCTCCGATTTTTCCTGCCTTAGGGGGCTCTGATTTTCAGGGCGTGCTTGCTGCAAACGCTGAATAGGCTGCACAGCTTGCGAATGCAGCAAAGGTGCTTGGGCGCGGGAGGTGTGATCGACGACGGCGGAAGTAGATGGCATGAAAACTGATCTCTCGGATAAGAAGTAGGGAGGCTTCTGACAGGCGAAGTCTTCCCTGTGTGGTCCGAGAGTTCGGGTTGTTCCTACGGTTTAAAATGCATTTTATTTCACTGGTTTTAACGATATTGGCCGCGTGATCCATGTCAGGGCAGCCAGCCCGAAATCACTGTCGATCTATTTCAACACCGCTTTAGCGTTTTGCGTGCCTAGCGTGGCGCCTTTCTGCTAGCCATTACGCGACCGTGTTATCAACGATTCACCCGTTTCGCCGGCAAGGCGATGACCAGGAAACTGCTGAGAATCAGGCAGCCGGCAAAGAACCACAAGGCGCCCGCGCTGCTGCCGGTGACGTCGATCGCCACCCCCATCAACGAGTTACTCACCAGACCTGCGATATTCGCCAACGAGCACGCCAGGGCAAAACCTGTGGCTGCCGCAGTGCCTTTGAGAAAGGTCGCCGGTAGGCTGAAGAACACCGGCACTGCGCCGATGATTGCGGCCGAGGCAACCGCGAACAGGGCGACGGTGGCCGCGACGTTATGGGTGAAGAACGTGCTGGCGGCCATCGCCGCTGCGCCGATGAAAAACGGCACGATGATGTGCCAACGGCGTTCGCGGTGTTTGTCGGAGCTGGCGCCGATCAAGAGCATGCCCAGCAGCGCGGCCACGCTCGGCAGTGCGGTGAGCACGCCGATATGGAAGGTGTCGGTGACCCCGGCGTTGCGAATAAAGGTCGGCATCCAGAAACCCATGGCATAGGCGCTGAGCAGGATCGAGAAGTCGATACCGCCGAGCATCCACACTTTGAGGTTGAAGAAGCCGTCACGGAAGCTGTGCTTGCTGCCGGCGCCATCGGCGTCGTCCTTGCGCAGTTCGCTTTCCAGCAGGGCTTTTTCTTCATCCGACAGCCATTTGGCTTGTTGGTAGGTGTTGGGCAGTGCCCAGAAGGTCAGCACGCCGAGCAACACGCTGGGCACCGCTTCGATCAGGAACAACCACTGCCAGCCGCGCAGGCCACCCACGTGGTCGAAGTGGCCCATGATCCAGCCGGACAGCGGGCCGCCGATCACGCTGGACAGCGGCAGACCGATCATGAACAGCGCAATGATGCGCCCGCGTCGATGGGTGGGAAACCAGGTGGTCAGGTAGTACAGCACGCCCGGCAGGAACCCGGCTTCGGCGGCGCCGAGCAAAAAACGCAGGATGTAGAACTGGGTCGTGGACGTAACCAGCATGGTGCAGGCCGAGAGCAGGCCCCAGGTGATCATGATGCGTGCGATCCAGATCTTCGCGCCGACCCGCTCCAGCACCAGGTTGCTCGGCACTTCAAAGATGATGTAGCCGACAAAGAACAGGCCCGCGCCGAGGCCGAACGCGGTTTCGCTGAACTGCAGTTGGTCGAGCATCTGCAGCTTGGCGAAGCCGATGTTGATTCGGTCCAGGTACGCGGCCAGATAACAGAAGCACAGGAAGGGAATCAGCTTCCAAGTGATCTTGTGGTAAAGCGTGTTGACCGGGTCGGCGACTGTGTTCGCGGGCACTGGATTCGCACTGGGCATTGGGTGTCTCCTGGCGGTGACTTATGGTTTTTATACAGTCGGCAGTTGTTGTAGGCGCGAGCTGCGCGCTGGCGTACTGCTTGGTAATCACCGCTTCATGCGCCAGAGGCAACACCTCGGCGCAGAACGCTGCCAATGGGTTGCCTTCGACCATGTCTTTCATCACCGAGGCCTTCTTGACCTAGATCCCGCCCTCGACGAAGTGGCCGGGATGGTAGCGGATATTGGTGTGCACCACCGCAACCAACTCTGCGAGCCAACCCCGGCGCTCACTGATTAAACGCGGTTAAAAAAGTGTGGGAGGGGAGCTTGTCCCACGATTGCAGTGGGTCAGCTAAAGATTGGTTTTTTTCGGTCCGTTCTATGACCGACAAGTTCTGTAATAAAAACGCCATTGCGCTGGGGATTAAATTGCCGACGAGCTATTTTGGTGCATCTCAACAACCCGAGTAGCCATGGATGAAATACCAACCCTTCAGCCGTACCTTGATTGCCACTGCCCTGGTGTTGACGGTCAGTGGTGTACAAGCTGCTTCCCAAGCTCCGGTGGCCGGTGAAAATGGCATGGTGGTGACGGCTCAGCATTTGGCAACTCATGTGGGCGTGGATGTGCTCAAGGCCGGGGGCAACGCGGTGGATGCGGCCGTGGCCGTAGGCTATGCGCTGGCGGTGGTGTACCCGGCGGCGGGCAACCTGGGCGGCGGCGGTTTCATGACCGTGCAACTGGCGGACGGGCGCAAGACCTTCCTCGACTTCCGCGAAAAAGCCCCGCTGGCGGCTACCGCCAATATGTACCTGGACAAGGACGGCAACGTCATCGAAGGCCTCAGCGCCAAGGGTCACCTGGCTGTCGGCGTGCCGGGGACCGTGTCGGGCATGGAACTGGCCTTGAGCAAGTACGGCACCCTCAAGCGCGCCCAGGTGATTGCCCCGGCGATCAAGCTGGCAGAAAACGGTTTCGCCCTGGAACAAGGCGACATCGACCTGCTGCACACCGCAACCGGCGAGTTCGAAAAAGACAAGGACCTGCGCGCCATCTTCCTGCACAACGGCCAGCCGATGCAGGTCGGACAGAAACTGGTGCAGAAAGACCTGGCCAAGACCCTGAAGGAAATCTCCGCCAAAGGTTCGGACGGTTTCTATAAAGGTTGGGTCGCCAAGGCCCTGGTAGATTCCAGCCAGGCAGGCAAAGGCATCATCACCCAGGCCGACCTCGACAAGTACAAGACCCGCGAACTGGCGCCCATCGAGTGCGACTACCGGGGTTACCACGTCGTTTCCGCGCCGCCGCCGAGCTCGGGCGGTGTAGTGATCTGCCAGATCATGAACATCCTCGAAGGCTACCCGATGGCCGACCTGGGCTATCACTCGGCCCAAGGCCTGCACTACCAGATCGAAGCCATGCGCCACGCCTATGTGGACCGCAACAGCTACCTCGGCGACCCGGATTTCGTGAAGAACCCGATCGAGCATCTGCTGGATAAAAACTACGCCGCCAAGCTGCGTGATGCTATCGAGCCGCAAAAGGCCGGTGATTCCCAGGCGATCAAACCGGGTGTCTCGCCCCATGAAGGCAATAACACCACCCACTACTCCATCGTCGACAAATGGGGCAATGCGGTGTCCGTCACTTACACCCTCAACGACTGGTTCGGCGCGGGCGTGATGGCGAGCAAGACCGGGGTGATTCTCAACGATGAAATGGACGACTTCACCGTCAAGGTCGGCGTGCCGAACATGTACGGGCTGGTGCAGGGTGAAGCCAACGCCATCGCCCCGGGCAAGGCGCCGTTGTCGTCGATGAGCCCAACCATCGTGACCAAGGATGGCAAGGCCGTCATGGTGGTGGGCACGCCGGGTGGCAGCCGCATCATCACCGCGACCCTGCTGACCATTTTGAACGTGATCGACTACAAGATGAACATCCAGGAAGCCGTGGATGCGCCGCGTTTCCACCAGCAGTGGATGCCGGAAACCACCAACCTTGAGACCTTCGCGGTCAGCCCGGATACCCAGAAGCTTCTGGAAAGCTGGGGCCATAAGTTTGCAGGGCCGCAGGATGCCAACCACTTGGCGGCGATCCTGGTAGGTGCGCCGTCCCTGGGTGGCAAGCCGGTGGGTAACAATCGCTTCTACGGGGCTAACGACCCGCGTCGTAATACTGGGCTTTCCCTGGGCTACTAAACGCCTCGGTTCCCAATAAAAAACACCGCGGTCTGCCAGGCAGATCGCGGTGTTTGTTTTTGGGCGGCTTCGCCACCCGGTTCGGGCGATGCGACGATTCGACAAGCTCGCTCACTGCAACAGCTGTTTTACCGCAGCAAACGCGGCTTTGCAGCGTTCCTCCCAATTCCCGCGAATCACCACCACCGGCTGCTGATGCTGGTGCATCCAGTCCAGGCTTTGCTGGAAAAACGCGCGACGATCCTCCAGTTCCGGCTGGCAGCGTTGGCCATCGGCCGTCCACTCCACATCTTCGGGGGAGAGCAACAGGTGCAGGTCGTAATGACGTGCCAACAACTCATCGTCGAGCCACGCCGGGTAGTCGCCGAACAGGGTCTGGCTCCACAGCTTGTTGGTGAGCAGATGGGTGTCGAGAACCAGCAGGCGAGGTTGTTCGGCGCGGGCCGCGTCTTCCCAGGCCAGTTGGCCGTGGGCGATGGCCGGGATATCCGCCAGGCAGGTATCGCGCTGATGGTGATCAATGAAATAGCGCACATACTCGCCGACCATCAACCCACCAAAGTGCGCGTGCAACTGCGCTGCGAGCCAGCTTTTGCCGCTGGATTCAGGCCCCGCCAAAACCACTACTTTCATGTGCGCAACGCCGGATCGGCGCGCCATTCACGCCAGCCCTGCACGGCGATCACGGTGAACAAGGCATAGAGCCCGGCGGTGAGGTACAGGCCTTTATAGAGGAACAGCCCGACGAAGATCACATCCACGGCAATCCACAACGGCCAGCATTGCACGCGTTTCTGCGCCATCCACATTTGCGCCACCAGGCTGAAGCCGTTGAGGGCCGCGTCGAGCCAGGGTTGCGCAGCATCGGTCCAGTGGGCCATGGCGGCACCGAGCAGCAGGCTGCCCACCGCGCCGATCGCGAGGCTGGTCATGATTGCCGGCACCCCCAGGCTCGTGACCTGGCGGCCTTGCTTGACCTCGCCCGCGCGGGTCCACTGCCACCAGCCATAGACTTGCAGCGCGGCGTAGACCACCTGCAGCAGCATGTCGGAATAGAGTTTCACGTCGTAGAACACCCAGGTGTACAGCAACACCATCACCAGCCCGATGGGCCAGCACCATGGGTTTTGCTTGACCGTCAGCCAGACAGCGATCACCCCCAGGGCAGCGGCGAACAGTTCAAGCCCGGACATGGCGGTTCCTTGGGGGAGTGGGAGAGGGCGGGGATTGTAACCACAGGCCAGCAATCTTCAAAACACAGTAGGGCAAATGTAGGAGGGGGCTTGCCCCCGATAGCTAAAGGTCAGTTGCACCTGTGCAGACTGATATATCGCCATCGGGGGCAAGCCCCCCCCTACATTTGGAGCAGTATTAGACCTTGAACTGGCGCAAGAGGCCGTCGAGCTGCTCGCTCAACCCGCGCAAATGCGCGCTGGCCACACTGGACTGTTCCGCTGCCAGTGCCGTGCTGTGGGACAAGCCCGCCGCCTGGGTGACGTTCTGGTTGATGTCTTCCACCACATGGGCCTGTTGCAGGGTGGCACTGGCGATGGACGCGTTCAGGCCGTTGAGGTTGTGCAAGGCTTGCCCAATCGCAGTGAGGCTGGCACCGGCCTGACCTGCCTGCTCAATGGTCAGTTGGGAGGCGCTGTGGCTGTCGCTGATCACCTTGACCGCCGCTTCCGAGTGTCCTTGCAGGCGCTCGATCATCACCTGGATTTCGGCGGTGGACTTTTGCGTGCGTTGGGCGAGCAGGCGCACTTCGTCGGCCACCACCGCAAACCCTCGGCCTTGCTCCCCGGCGCGAGCTGCTTCGATGGCAGCGTTCAGCGCCAGCAGGTTGGTTTGGTCGGCGATGGAGCGGATCACTTCCAGCACGCCACCGATCTGGGTGCTTTCGCTGGACAGCGTGCGGATCACTTCCACCGCCTGGCCGATGGTGTTGGAGAGTTGGTCGATCTGTTGCAGGCTGCTGTCGATATTGACCTGGCCTTGGTGCGCCTGGGCCTGGGCATCGCGCATTTCGCTGGCGGCATGTTCCGCGTTCTTGGCCACGTCCTGCACGCCGTAGGTGACTTCGTTGATGGCAGTGGCCACCAGCTCCATCTGCTGCGACTGCTGCTGGCTGCGGTCATGGGCCGAGCTGGCGTTGTTGCCCAGGTCGGTAGAGGACTGGCCCAGGGCGTTCGCGCACACCTGCAACTGGCTTACCACCTGACGCAGCTTGGCGGTGAAACTGTTGAAGTGCTGGGACAGTTGGGTGATTTCGTCACGGCCGTGGGTGTCGAGGCTGCGGGTCAGGTCGCTTTCACCGCTGGCGATATTGCCCATGGCATTCACCGCCGCCTGCAACGGGCGCACGATGCTGCGCACAATCAGCGACACCAGCAGGCCCATCACCAGCGCAATGCCCAGGCCGATCATGGAGGCTTTCCACACTTGGCCGCTGAACTCGGCCTGCACGTCGTCCACATAGACGCCGGAGCCGATAATCCAGCCCCAGGGTTCGAACAGCTGGATATAGGAAGTCTTGGCCACGGGGGCCTGTGCGCCGGGCTTGGGCCAGCGATAGTTGACGATCCCGGCGCCCTTGGCTTTTGCCAGGCTGACGAACTCGTTGAACACAGCAAACCCATCGGGATCGCGGATAGCCGAAAGGTTCTGGCCATCGAGCTTGGGGTTGGCCGGGTGCATGATCATCACGGGCGTGAGGTCGTTGATCCAGAAATAGTCGTCATGGTCGTAACGCAACCCCCGCACCGCGCTCAGAGCTTGTTTCTGGGCGGCGTCACGGGTCATCACACCGGTGGTTTCCAGGCCGTGATAGAACGTCAGGATCCCGCTGGCGGTCTGGACCACGTGTTGGGTCTGTTGACGTTTGGCTTGGTAAAGGTCGTCATGGATCTGCTTGAGCATCAGCAAACCCAGGGCCAGCAGCATCAGCAGGGCGACTATCAGGATCAGCCATAGGCGTCGGCTGATCGACATATTGCGCAAACTGTTCATCGTCCTGTCACTCCGGGCTTTTTATAATTGTGGGCGTCGCATCGACTTTTACGCCTTGTCTGATAGGCTTTCGGCCCGTAATCGAAAAACCTGAGTACTGCCTGATTTTCACAGAATTTTTGCAGACTGGTGTTGATCATCATCAACACTGGGCCTTCAGCGCGCTCGTCGTCAGTGAACCATTAAAAAAGACTAACAAGGCGTGCCATAGCGCATGACCTTTGGGGGAAGCATGGATTTTTGGACCGCCATTCAGGCATTGATTCTCGGCGTAGTGGAGGGGTTGACGGAGTTCCTGCCGATCTCCAGTACCGGCCACCAGATCATCGTTGCCGACTTGCTCGATTTCGGCGGTGAACGTGCGATGGCCTTCAACATCATTATTCAGCTCGGCGCCATTTTGGCGGTGGTCTGGGAGTTTCGGCGCAAGATTCTAGACGTTGTCACCGGCTTGCCAACTCAGCGCAATGCGCAGCGTTTCACGATCAACCTGCTGATCGCGTTCCTGCCGGCCGTGGTCCTTGGGGTGATTTTCGCCGACTTGATTCACCACTACCTGTTCAACCCGATCACTGTCGCCACAGCGCTGGTGGTGGGCGGCGTCATCATGCTGTGGGCCGAGCGCCGCGAGCATGAAGTGCATGCCGAGACCGTCGACGACATCACCTGGAAAGATGCACTCAAGGTAGGCTTTGCCCAGTGCCTGGCGATGATCCCGGGCACTTCGCGCTCCGGCTCGACCATCATCGGCGGCCTGCTGTTCGGCCTGTCGCGCAAGACCGCTACCGAGTTCTCGTTCTTTCTGGCCATGCCGACCATGGTCGGTGCTGCGGTGTACTCGGGCTACAAGTACCGCGACCTGTTTCAGCCAGCGGACCTGCCGGTTTTTGCCATTGGGTTTATCACTTCGTTCATCTTCGCGATGATCGCGGTCAAGGGCCTGCTCAAGTTCATCGCCAGCCATAGCTACGCGGCGTTTGCCTGGTACCGCATCGGGTTTGGCCTACTGATCCTGGCGACTTGGCAGTTCGGTTGGATCGACTGGGCGGCGGCAACGGCATGATCATCCAGCACCCGCGCTTGAAGGCGGCGATCTTTGTGCTGCTGTGCGCCGCGCCGCTGTTGGGGTCGGTGCTGGTGTGGCAGCGCGGCGAAACCGTGATCCCGCTGGTGGCCTATGGCGTGGTCAGCGTGATCGCGTTTTTCCTGTACTGGAGTGATAAACGCAAGGCGCGCACCGACAGCTGGCGCACCCCGGAAAACATCCTGCACGCCGTTGAGTTGGCCGGCGGTTGGCCCGGGGCGTTGATTGCTCAGCAGGTGTTCCGGCACAAGACGCGCAAGGTGTCTTTCCAGGTGCTGTTCTGGGTGATTGTGCTGTTGCACCAAGTGTTCTGGTTGGACCAGTTGTTCCTTGGCGGCACGTTACTGTCAGTCCTCTAGCAACAAACCAATCTGCGTGCGCTTGGGTAGCTTGCTCACCACCAGTTGGTGGGAGCGCTGCAACAAGCCACGCAGTTCCTCGGCGCCCAGCGGGTAGGGCGTGTTCATGATGATCCACTGCGCACGCGCCAGGTATGGCGCGGGGTGGATACCGGGGCGGTCCACGTGACCGAGAAACAGTTCCTTGTCGACCTTGAACGCCAACGAGTCGCCGCGCAGGTTTTGCAGGGCGAACATCTTGTTGCCGGCAATCGAGAACACTCGCACACCGCCCCATTTGTAGTCCTCCCGTGCGCCGGGCAGGCTCAGGCAAAAGGTGGCGACTTGCGCTTCGGTCATCTTCATAGCAAACGGTCTCCGCAGCTTTTAAAGCCTTCTTCCAGGTAATCGATCCAGGCACGAATGGCCGGCAGCACACCGCGCCGGTGTGGGTAGACGGCCTGCAACCAACCGCCGGGCAGTGACCATTCCGGCAGCAGTTGCACCAAGTGGCCGTTGGCCAATTCTTCCTCGCAGTACATCATTGGCAGCACGGTAAAGCCCAGGCCCATGATGGCGCTGGCCTTGCGCACGTTGAAGTCATCAACGCCCAGGCGTGCTTCCATGATCAGGTCGTGGGGGTTGCCTTGGGGATCGAGGATGCGCTGGTGCACCATCCGGTCCGCCTCCAATGCGCCGAGTATCGGCAGCTGCTTGAGGTCATCAAGGGTGCTGATAGATCGGCCATGCACGAAGTTCGGGCTGGCAACCAGGACGGTCTGGGCCGGGCGTAGGCGCTTGGTGACCAGCAGCGGGTCTTCATCGCCTTGCTCACGCACTCGCAGCGCCACATCGATGCCTTCGGCCACGAGGTCGACTCGGCGGTTGACCAAGGTCATTTCCAACTGCACCTGAGGATGTGCTGCCAGAAACCCGGCGACCACGTCCGGCATCATGTTCTGTGCCAGCCCCACCGGGCACGTCACCCGCAGACGTCCACGGGGTTCGCTGGACATGCTGGCCACGGCCTCATCGGCCATCTCGGCTTCCAGCAGCATCGCTTGGCAGTGGCGCAGGTAGCGTTCGCCGACGGCGGTGAGGGTCAACTGGCGCGTGGTGCGTTGTAGCAGGCGTGCGCCCAGGCGCTCTTCGAGCTCGGCAATGCGCCGCGACAACCGTGACTTGGGGATGCCCAGCAGCCGACCGGCGGCTGCGAAACCGCCGGCTTCGACGACTTTGGCAAAATAGTAGAGGTCGTTGAGGTCTTGCATGGTGAGCCTATTGTCCTGTCAGTGGGACAAACTATCGCATTACAGGCGGCTTATCGACTATTCGTTTCATGCGTAGCATCACCGCCATCTGATCGCCCTAGTCGATCCCACCTCGGAGATCCATCATGAAACTGTTGCATATCGATTCCAGCATCCTCGGCGACAACTCGGCTTCCCGTCAGCTCAGCGCTGGTGTGGTTAAAGCCTGGCAAGCGGCTGAGCCGAGTGTGGAAGTGACTTACCGCGACCTGGCCAGCGACGCCATCAACCACTTCTCCGGCGCCACCCTGGGTGCGTTGGGCACGGCCGCTGAACTGCGCGACGCTGCGCAAAAACACGAAGCTGAACTGAGCGCTTCGTCCCTGGCTGAATTCCTCGCTGCCGACGCCATTGTGGTCGGTGCGCCGATGTACAACTTCACTATCCCGACCCAACTGAAAGCCTGGATCGACCGTATCGCGGTCGCTGGTCAGACTTTCCGTTACACCGAAGCCGGTCCGGAAGGCCTGTGCGGCAACAAGAAAGTCATCATCGTTTCCACTGCCGGCGGCCTGCATGCCGGTCAAGCGTCGGGCGCTGCCCATGAAGGCTACCTGAAACTGCTGTTCGGCTTCCTCGGCATCACCAACATCGAAATCGTGCGGGCCGAAGGCCTGGCCTATGGTGATGAAGTGCGCAGCAAGTCCCTGAGCGACGCTAACGTACTGATCAACGAACAATTGTTCGCTGCCGCGTAAGGCTTTAGTAAATATCGCCTCCTCTCGGTTTCAATCTGAAGCCGAGTGTCTAAACTCTGTATTCTGATCGTCTGAACGCGACCGGAGTACGGAGTTTTTTCGTTTACCCGCTGTCTTCTTTGATGTGGCCCAGCTTGTGCAAGCATGGGGTCAATGCCCTGGACTTTTCATTCGACATGTCGGTTCTCACGCAGCAAAGGTGGACATCCCCATGATGCGTCTTTGTGCTGTTATGGTTCTTTCCCTGCTGGGCGGCCTGATTTCAGTGCACGCCGCGCCTGCGCCGCACCCCCATTGGAGCGTCGGCTTTCATCGCATGACGTTTCTCGATCCGCTCGACTTGCAACCAATGAAAGCCGTGGCGTTCTATCCGTCAACCGGCCTTGAGCACACCACGCAGTTGGGCGCCTATCACGTCGCCGCCACCGAAGATTCCAAGATCGCCATCGGCCGTTTCCCGATGCTGATGTTGTCCCATGGCAACACCGGCACGCCGCTGGCCCTGCACGACCTGGCCACGTCCCTGGCGCGCAAAGGCTTTGTGGTGGTGGCGGTGCTGCATCCTGGCGACAACTACAAGGACCATAGCCGTCTGGGCACGCTGAGCAACCTGTACGGGCGGCCGATCCAGATATCCGAAGCGATCACCGCCACCCTGGCGGATCCGATGCTGTCTCCGTTCGTCAACATCAACCAGGTGGGGGTGATCGGCTATTCCGCCGGTGGCGAAACCGCGTTGATCCTGGCTGGCGCCAAGCCGGATTTCGATCGCCTGCGCCGCTATTGCCAGGAACGCCCGGAAGACCGCGACGCCTGCACCACCAAAGGCGAGTTGGTGGTGGACCGTGACGACTTACAGCCCCAATCCGACCCGCGCATCCACGCCTTGATGCTAATGGCGCCGTTGAGCCTGATGTTCGGCCGTCACACCTTGGCCGACGTGCATGTGCCGGTGCTGCTCTACAGCGGCGACGGCGACAAGCTGGTGGCCGTGGACAAGAACGCCGCGGCACTCGCGCGCAAATTGCCTGAGCCGCCGAATTTCAAGCTACTGGCCGGGGCAGGGCACTTCGTGTTCATGGCGCCGTGCGACAGTGACCAACTGGCCGCCATGCCGGCGATCTGCACTGACGCCGATGGCGTCGACCGCGAAGGCATTCACCGCGATCTGATTTCCGAAGCCGGGCGCTTTTTCACTCGTACCCTTGGCACGTCCACCCGTGCGGGTTTGCAGACGGCTGATCAGTAAGCGCGGCGCTTGAGCAGTAAAGTCACGCCCAGCGCCGTGACCGACAGCAACGCCGCGAAGAAGAAGATCCAGCCGTACCCCAGGTTCAGCGCCACAAAACCCATCAACGGCCCGGCAATCGCCAGGGCCAAGTCAAAAAACACCGCATACGCACTCAATCCCGCGCCACGGCTGCTGTTGGGCACTTGCTTGATGGCTTCCACGCCCAGCGCCGGGTACACAAGCGACAGACCAAAGCCCGTCAGTCCTGCGCCGATCAACGCCACACCGGTGGAGGGCGCCAGCCACAACAAGGTGAGGCCGAGGGTCTCGATAAGCATGCAGGCGATGGCGGCGCTGAACCCGCCAAAACGACTGATCGCCGAGATAAACACCAGACGCGACAGGATAAAGCACACGCCAAATACCGTGAGGCAGTACGCCGCGCCTTGCCAGCCACGATTGAGGTAGTAGAGGGTGATAAAGGTAGTGAGCGTGCCGTAGCCAATCGACGACAGGCACAAGCTGACCCCAAACGGCGCGATACGCCCGAACACCGCCCAGAATGGCAGGCGCTCGCCGCGCACCACCGGCACCGACGGTTTGTTGCGGATCAGCATCAGGCCCAGCGCTGCGAGTACGGTCAGGGCGATCCCCAGGCTGTTGTAGCCATACTCGGCCACCATCACCACCCCCAGCGGCGCACCGATGGCGATGGCACCGTAGGACGCAATGCCGTTCCAGGAAATCGACCGCGCCGTATGCTCGGCGCCGACCTGGCCCATGCACCAACTGATGGTGCCCACGCCGATCAGACCTTGGGCCACGCCCAACAGCAGCCGGGCGACGATCAGAATGCCCAGGCTTACGTTGGGCGTACTTTCCAGCAACGTCGCGAAGAACGTCAGCACACCGCTCACGAGAATGCCCGCCAACCCCAGCACAATCGCTCGTTTGGTACCAACGCTGTCCGACATCCGCCCGGCCATGGGGCGGCTAAGCAGGGTCGCCAGGTACTGCGAACCGATAGTGATCCCGGCCACCACCGCGCTGAACCCCAATTGTTCGTGCACGTAGCCTGGGATTACCGCAATCGGCAGGCCGATGCAGATGAAGGCAATGAAGGTATAGAAGACGATCGAGACGATCTGCAGGGTGACCGACAGGGAGGAGGGGGTGGCGGTAGACATGGGCACTCGTTCGCGGGCGGGCGGTGAGGGCATCATGGCAAGGGCCCGGGGTAAAAGGAAGCAGCCTAACTACTTGGTCTGACGAACAGGCCCGCTTGCCACAACATGCAAAAAGCCCCGTCACAGTGGACGGGGCTCTTGGGTGCAGCGGGCGTTATTTAGAACACGACGCCTTGGCTACGCAGGTAGTCGTCATAAGTACCGCTGAAGTCGATCACGCCGTCAGCGCTCAACTCGATGATGCGGGTGGCCAGGGACGATACGAACTCACGGTCGTGGCTGACGAAGATCAGCGTGCCCGGGTAGTTTTCCAGCGCCAGGTTCAGCGCTTCGATGGATTCCATGTCCAAGTGGTTGGTCGGTTCGTCCATGATCAGCACGTTCGGCTTTTGCAGGATCAACTTGCCGAACAGCATGCGACCTTGCTCACCACCGGAGATTACCTTGACCGACTTGAGGATCTCGTCGTTGGAGAACAGCATGCGGCCCAAAGTGCCGCGAATCATCTGCTCGCCCTGAGTCCACTGACCCATCCAGTCGAACAGCGTCACGTCGTCTTCGAAGTCGTGAGCGTGATCCTGGGCGTAGTAACCCAATTCCGCAGCGTCGGTCCACTTGATGGAGCCTGCGTCCGGGGTCAACTCGTTGACCAGGGTGCGCAGCAGGGTGGTCTTGCCGATACCGTTCGGACCGATGATCGCAACACGCTCTCCCGCTTCAACCTGGAAGCTGAAATCCTTGAACAGCGGCTTGCCGTCGAAACCCTTGGCCATTTTTTCGACCATTACAGCCTGGCGGTGAAGTTTCTTGTTCTGATCGAAACGGATGAACGGGCTCACCCGGCTCGAAGGCTTGACCTCAGCGAGTTGGATCTTGTCGATCGCCTTGGCGCGGGAAGTCGCTTGCTTGGCTTTGGAGGCGTTGGCCGAGAAGCGGCTGACGAAGGATTGCAGCTCAGAGATCTGCGCCTTCTTCTTGGCGTTGTCCGACAGCAGCTGCTCGCGGGACTGGGTCGCCACGGTCATGTACTCGTCGTAGTTGCCCGGGAACAGGCGCAGCTCGCCGTAGTCCAGGTCAGCCATGTGGGTGCACACGCTGTTCAGGAAGTGACGGTCGTGAGAGATGATGATCATCAGGCTGTTACGCTGGGTCAGGATGTTTTCCAGCCAGCGGATGGTGTTGATGTCCAAGTGGTTGGTCGGTTCGTCGAGCAACAGCACTTCAGGATCGGAGAACAGCGCCTGGGCCAGCAATACACGCAGTTTCCAGCCAGGGGACACTTCGCTCATCGGGCCGAAGTGTTGTTCCAGAGGAATGCCCAGGCCCAGCAGCAGCTCGCCGGCACGGGATTCGGCGGTGTAGCCGTCCATCTCGGCGAACTCGGTTTCCAGCTCGGCCACCGCCATGCCGTCGTCTTCGCTCATTTCCGGCAGCGAGTAGATACGGTCGCGCTCGGCCTTGACCTTCCACAGCTCCTCGTGGCCCATGATCACGGTGTCGAGCACGGTGAATTCTTCGTAGGCGAACTGGTCCTGGCGCAATTTACCCAGGCGAACGTTAGGCTCCAGCATGACCTGGCCGCCCGACGGATCGAGGTCGCCGCCGAGGATTTTCATGAAGGTCGACTTGCCGCAACCGTTGGCACCGATCAAACCATACCGGTTGCCGGCGCCGAACTTGACCGAGACGTTCTCGAAGAGCGGCTTGGCGCCGAACTGCATGGTGATGTTAGCTGTGGAGATCAATTACTTTACCTATCAATAGCTTAGGGTGCGCTTATTTGAACTGGGACCAATTTGGGACCAATCTGGAGCTTTTGCATTTCGCTCCAGTCCGAGCTTGAGTTGATCCAACGCGCATAAGTCGAGAGCAGCATCTGCACACTATGGCCGAGCTGCTGGGAGATGAAGGCGGGGTTCATGCCAGACATAATGCATATTGTCGCATAGGTGTGACGACAGTTGTATGGCGGGCGACGACGGATATTCAGAGCCTTCAGGGTCGGAATCCACTGCTTGTGCAGGTCAGATGTCTGTTTCACGTACTCCGAGTTCTTTGACGGCGGGAAAATGAAAGGCGTTTCCAGCACCCTCCCTTTACCTTTTTTCCGACGCTCTGCGTATTCCCTTGCGAATTTCAGCGCATGCATGGCGCGTTCATTCAGCAAAACAAAGCGGTCTCCACCCGTTTTTGTACGCTCTACCACTTCCCCCAGGGCGATCCCACGACATACGTGGGCCGTCCTTTTCTCTTCGTCTACCGCATCCCAGCGCATTGCCAGGGCCTCGGACAGGCGCATTCCTGTAAAAAACACAAACTCAAAAAAAGCCGCATAAATCGTGCTGGGCCAGTGATCGTGCTCGTACATCTTGGCGATGATCAGGTTTGCCTCTTCCAAAGTGAACGGGTCAATTTCCTTCTTGCTGCGCTTGGGTAACTCCAGGATCGCCGCGGGGTTCTTCGGGATAAGCTCTTCGGACATTGCTGAGTTCAGGATGGTCGACAGCTTTGAGATCGCGTTGCGCTTCACCCCGGGGGACTTCCATTCGCTGGCTGCCATTACCCGGCGGAGCAGCGTAGTGGTGATCAGGTCGATTCGCACCAGGGCCAGGCCGGGCATCCAGTACCGGTTCAGTGCACCCTTGTAGTTCGCCTTCGTTCCACCGACCACCTCACGACTGTCTAGCCAGAGCTGGGCATACTCGCCGAAGTTGATCTTCCCCCCAGCGACGTTGCTGGAACTGGGGAAAAGCTCGGCGTACTTATCGTCGTCGAGCAGCCCCAGCTTAATCAGGCCTTTTACTTGATCAACAACCTGTGAGGCAGACTTGATTCCTTTCTGTGTCGGGGGATAGGGGAGCGTTTCACTCCGCCGGCTGCCGTTCCACATAAAGCGGATGCGGATCGATCCGTGGTGGAGGTCCATTCCTGCGGGCAAACCCATTGGCTTTCGAGCCATTCGTAATATCTCCTGATGCTGTAGATGATCCTGCCGCAATGAGTGTTCCAGACACCTTCAGGTATCTGCTTTCTGGCACGTTTGGAGCGCAGGGCCGCAAGGGTGGTGCCCAGGATCTCGGCCATCTGCGCCTCGGGCACCTTGTCGCCAGTGATCCCGTCGTTTAGTTGTTCTACTGCTGCCATACCTACCTCCCGCCGCCCGCCGTGGGCCGCGCTGTCTTGATGATGTGAACTGCCAGGCCGAAGGTGATCAGCAGCCAGGCGCAGGTGCCGGCGAATGTGTGGAGCAGCGACTCTGTGGTGCTGGTGCCAACCAGGTCGGGTCCGATCCAAATGAACCAGGCGCCGGTTGCGACCAGGTACAGCAAAGCGCCCAGCAGGATCAGGGTGAGTTTGATTGCGAACATGTGGTGTCCTTGCAGCGCTGGGCGGCAGAAGGTGGGTTAGGGTTATGCTCTTTCGCAGAGGTCCAGGCCGATCTGGCTTACGCGATCGACACAGGCGGGGTTCAACCAGATGCATTCAGTTCGGTTGGCCGTGCCGCGCCCGGCGCTGATGCGGGCGGATGTGCTGTAGCTGGCCCAGCCGGGTAGAAGCTCCGCGTACAGGTCACTCGGGTATCCCGACAGCACGACCATTCCTTCTAGCTCGAGCAGAACTCCGAGTAGCTCGCGGTGTGCGGCATCATCCATCTCGTGTTTGTAGTACCGGCCGCTCGATGCGCCTTTGTACCTGGTGTCATGCACATAAGGCGGGTCGACGTAATGAAGTGTCAGTGGGCCATCGTGCGCCTTGATGACCTCGATCGCGGGCCGGTTTTCGATCAGCACGCCGCTCAGCCTCTGGCCAACCTCGGCAAGTTGCTCCGGATAGGAGGCCCAGAGTGACTGGGCTGTGCCGTATTGGCGTTTGGTGTCGATGCGGAAGCCGGTCACGCCCTTGGTCGCACCGGCGGAGCCGAACCCCATTTGCGCCCTGATGATGGTCCGCCTTGCACGCTCGATCGGCTCGGCGCTCGGCTCCCAGGATAGTTCGAACTCTTCGCGGGAGTAGGGCGTGAATACCAGGCGCTCGACAAGTTTCGATCGCGAGTCTTGATCCTGCAAAACCCTGAACAGATTCACGATGTCACCATCGAGGTCGTTGTACACCTCGGCATACGACCGAGGCTTTTGCATCAGCACGCCAGCGGCGCCGCCGAACGACTCTACGTAGCAGGTGTGGGGTGGGAAGTGTTGCAACACCCACGGCGCAAGCCGGAACTTGGCGCCGTGGTACCGGATGACCGGGGCGGTGATGGTCATAATTATTGTCCAGGCTTGCGCCCGCCACTCACCGGCAGGCACTTGTGATTTAATGAAATGAATTCTTAAAGGTGACGCGAAATGGATAAGGCGTTTAGAAACCCGCTGTTTTTGACTGGGCTCCCATTGGCAGTCTGCGGTCTCGCGATAACTGCGCCGGCCCTCTGGATATCCGGCTTGGTACTGATGGTGTGTGGATGGGCGAAGGGCAAGAAACAGCCTTGATGCTCACCGGCAGGCATGTAGGGGGATTGCGGTTAGGCTTGCTGGGTGCGGAGATAGCGCCGGCACTGACATTGCGGGTCGTCGCAGTGCAACTCACCAACCCATTCAGGGAAATGGTCGCCCTCGAAGCGCTCAATGCAGGAGTGGCTTAGGCCGGTGCGCTTAACGTCTTTTACGAAGCGCTGCAGGTCTTTCGCGTTTCCATCGCGATCAGGTTCGTCCCACCGACTCATCACTAGAAGGCCGCAATTCGTCTTGCCATGGTCCATGAAGCCCATGCTTTTCGGTGCATCGTTCATGGCCTCGGCCCCTTGTAGATGAAGACGTAGGCGAACCAGAGGGGGGCGATCATGGTGTAACCTCTCGGCGCGCCCACCAGCAGACAGGACCGTCGTCGGTGTCGTGAATGGCCAGGCAGAACCAGCCTTCGCCATCAGGCCGATCCGGCTCCCAGTAGCTGCAGTCCGGGTGGCCGGCTTCGAAATAGCGCTCAGATACCGCTTCGTCGCTGTGGTATTCGAGGCTCACCATCTTCACCTGCAAGCGCTGTGCGGCTACCCAGGCCTTGCACTTATCACCGTCGCCCTCGTCGAAGTCGGGCATATCGGGATGAGCAAACATCCCGTATTCATCGCGCACGACCGGGGCTGGCTGGATCAATTTGATTTCTTCAGGCATGACTTCGTCCTTGCCGCTATAGCGGCTGACTTTGAAGGGGGAGGGGTTTACTTGAAATCGATCCTGGACGAAATCGAGAGTTGTGCTAGAAATGACATGTCGCGCACGCATTTCAGATATTTGTTATTGAGGTGCATTGCCGGCTGGCGCTCTATCAAGTCATTGGAGCGCGCCCTTCAAGCTGTGGGCAGTGATTCAGTGGGCCGAAGTAGTTAGCTGCGAGTTAAACAACTCCCTTCCTCTGGGCTAGTAACTCAACGCCTTGGTCCTCTGATCACATCCTCGCCCAGTCGCTCATTAAGCCTCCATCGTTACCAGATCATGGGCATTCATAACCGGCGGCGGGTTTTCGTGTCCGGGACAGCCCTTGCTAGCGAAGTCAAAGCCTTCACACGGCGGCCCGAATGGCAGTACTTCCTTGCCGAGGGCTAGCGCTTCGAGCAGATGATCCTTCGCCTCGTCGGCGGTGCATTCACGGCCATCCACGCGGAACATACCTTTGAGCTGGCGCTTGGTGAAGTCGCGAATTGCCCCGCGCACGCTCAGGTGAATGTGAAAGGTACGGCCGTGCGGTCCAAAAGGATCAGCTAGTTTTTTTTCTGTAGGCATGGTGAGTCCTTGCCGGGCCATGCCCGGGCGGTGGCGTGTGGTGAGGGATCAGCTAGAGTTGAATGGTCATTCACAAGGAGTGCAGAAAATGGCATGTCGAATTTGCAATGAACCGGCTGAGGACATTGCTCCACTTGGCGATTATCAGGATTGGAACTGCGACGGATGTGGCCGGTATCGGATATCTGGAACTCTTCTGGCTGAGCTGGATGCAAATAAACAGAGCCTCGAGTTGGAGGCGACACGGATTTGGATTGCAACCAATCGGGCAACAGGTGACGTACCAAACCTTTCAACGTTCGCAGCAAAACAACACAACCTGATAAGGGGTTAGGCGGCGCGTGCTTGGCGCTCTTCGGAGCGTCAGGGGGCGTTGGCCGGTGCCAGCGCTGCCATTGGCGGCGGGCTGAGGCTGTTGCGGTTGGTAGGTGATGTCAATATGCTCCCACCTTCAAACAAGGAGGTGAGCAGTGAGTAAATACGCGCCCTTAGCAGACTATCTGAAAGCCCAGGCCCAGGACTCTGTCGAACTGCCATTCGGTCAGATCGATGCGCTAGTCAATGGCCTGCCGCCCAGTGCACGGAATCATGACGCTTGGTGGGCGAACTCGCGTACAGAAGATAGCCACACTTGGGCTCACCTATGGATCGCTGCTGGATGGGAATGTGAGTCGATTGACCGAGCAAATGAAACTGCTGTGTTTCTGCGCGTGTCAGCTAGTTCATCAAGCGCAATTCAGCGCTTCTGGTGGGTAAACCACAAGCAGACTTTCAAATCTGAGTTTGAAGGCGGCTATATCTGGTCACCCAAGGCCAACAAGAACGGGGCCCGCAACAGAACATACGATAATTTGATCCAGGTAAAACCGGGTGACGTTGTTGTTTCTTACGCTGATGGGCAGATCAAAGCTGTTGGAGTTGCCAGACAGCACTATTCAGAGGCTGCAAAGCCCGAAGCGTTTGGTTTAACAGGAGCCAACTGGGCTAATCGCGGATGGCTGGTCCCCATCGAGTGGACCTCATTGTTGTTTCCGGTTTCTCCAAAAGCTCATATTGATCGTATCCAACCGCTGTTGCCCAAGAAGAGCTCTCCCCTACAAGCCAACGGGAATGGAAACCAGGGCTGCTACCTAGCGGAGATTTCGCCAGGGTTAGGGGGGCTGGTTCTCGACATAGCCGAGCAAAACAGCCCTGATGTACTCCAAAACATACGCGACCTGAAGCTATCAATCGAGGCGGACATAGCAGAAAACAAAATTCAGAATGCTGTTGACATCCCAGAGACAGAAAAGGAGCAATTGATTCGATCTCGCCGAGGGCAGGGCATCTTCCGGCAGCGGGCTTTAGCGATCGAATCGCAGTGTCGTCTGACGGGTGTTAGTGACCGGAGCTTTCTAATTGCCAGTCACATAAAACCATGGAAAGACTGCGCAAATGACGAGCGGTTGGATGGTAACAACGGCTTAATGTTGGCTCCTCACATTGACAAGCTATTTGATCGCGGATGGATTTCCTTCAGCGATAATGGTGATTTTCTGACGGCGCCTGGAGCTGAAAAAGTTATGGAAGCTTGGAACATCGATCCAAACAAAAACGTTGGTAGATTCCACCCCGAGCAATGCCGTTATCTTGATCACCATAGAAGGATGGTGTTCAAGGGTATCATGCTCTGACCTTCCAGTCATGGTAGCTAGCCGGCGCCCAAGTCCGTGTTAGGTTTTTAAATCGAATAGGTGTTTCTTCTGCTGTGCGGACTTGAGTTGGGCCATGGAGGTACCATTTTTAATAAATGTCAAATATGAGATTGGAAAATGCTGAACGATTATGGAAAGGAATTATTCAAACCCTTGCTCTCTATTTCTAATGCCGCGTGGGTCATTGCAGTAATATTCACAGTTGCTCTTTTTAAGCCATCTAGCAGTGAGCTTGCTAGTTGGGTGCAAGCTATCGGGTCAATTGTTTCTATTTGGGGTGCCTTTGCCATTAGTCAACGTCAAATGGTTAAGGCTAATCTTAATAAGATTAAAGATAGTATTTCTCTTTGTCATATGTATCGTACTTTGCTTGATCGGGCGCTAAAAGACAGTAAGTTGTTTTGTTACGTGGCTGGTCAGAATTTTCCATTACCTAGTGTGAGAAGTCGTATGTCGGGGCGAAATTTATTTACATTTGCTAGTGTCTATGAAGCGTTGAAGGACTTTCCAGTAAAAGATATTGGCTCTGAAATTGTGGTTATCTCGCATATTTGCGTTATTTCCTCAATGCGCAACATGATGAGTTGCATGGAAGACCTCAAAAATTTGGATGATGAAGATAAGGATGCTGTTAAGAGTGTTCTAGAAGAAATTGTTCAGGAGGACTATTGGATTCAGCATATGGGGATAGCGAATTTAGCAGCTTATAAGGTCAGGATTGATGAGCTCAATCGGGAAATTGGTTTTTCAGAGTCATAGGTTCGAGTGTGGAAGGTTGCATTCTGTTTTGATATTTCGTTTTTTATGGTGTTCAGGCCTTAAAGTGTATCAACGGTCTGGCGAGGTTCGCTGAGAGGTATAATAAATGCGGCCGACATAGAGCTGGATCAGGGATAAGAGTGGCACTAGCTAAACGTACCCAAGCTTCATCATTGGCCCCAATCGGCGAAGTCGGAGCCTGCAGCGGATGGCATTGAGCTAGTGCCGGAAAGGGCTGTGAAGGCTGCGATGAAAAGAACTATCCTCGCTAACAATATGAAAGTTAGAAAGAATAAACGGCCCGGAGGATCACCGTATACTTCCGAGTACCTTCAAAAGCTCTTCTGGTAAGTGCCGCACTCCCTCAAGAGTTCGGCGCGACCTTCGATCTCAGACTGATGCGCGCTTGAGCTGATCAACCAGTTGCGTTGGCAGGTTGCGCAGCGTTAGCGTGCCGCCGGCTTCGTCGAACTCGATCTTTTCGCCCAGAAGGTGCGCTTCGAAGCTGATCGACATACCTTCAGCCCTGCCGGTGAAGCGCCGGAATTTGTTGAGCGTCTTCTTGTCCGGCGGCAGGGTCTCGGAAAGCCCGTAGTCCTTCGCCTTGATAAAGTCGTAGAAGTTCTTCGGCCGGTCTTCGTCGATCAGGCCCGACAGTTCGTCGAGAGTGATGGGCTCGCCCAGCTTGGCCTGGGCCATTGAGTAGCCGACCAGGGTGTGCGTCTTCTCGCGGGCCGATTCTTCGGCCATGTCCTCGCTTTCCACGAAGTCACTGAACGCCTTCAGCAGAGTGCGAGTTTCGCTCGGGCCGTCGATCCCTTCCTGAAAGCCGATGAAGTCGCGGAAATAGTCGTTGAGCTTTCGGCCCTGCTTGCCCTTCAGATACGAGATGTACTGCTTCGACTGGTTGTTGGTCTGCCATTCGCTGATGTTTATGCGCGCGGCCAGGCGGATATGGTCCAGGTCCAGGCGATTAACTGTCATCAGGGCCAGTTCTTCGGTCATGGTGACCGCTTCGGTTTCCTGCACCAGCGCGATGACCAGGTAATCGGTCAGGCCTTGCTGGTAGTGGCAGAAGAGGGCGTGCCCACCGGTGGTGAGGTTCGACTCTTCCATCAGCTTGGTCAGGTGCTCGACGGCGGTGGTGCTGAAGGCCAGGAAATCGGTTACGCCGGCCAGGTACTTGCTGAGCCAGCCGCTGAGTGGGTAAGCGCCTGACTCTTGATGGAAGAACCCCCAGCCCTTACCGGCAGTTGCGTTGTAGCTTTCGTTGAGCTGGCTCATCAGGTCGTCTCGGGCCTGGCTTTCCACCTGCTCGGAGGCGCCGAGGAACAGAACGGCCGGGCTGCCGTCAGGCTTCTTGTCGATCTTGTGGATGACGCTATGGCGTACAGGCATTTCGTTTACCTCGGGTAAGCGCCGCCCTCCGGTGGCCGGTGGTGGCAATTTGGTTTGGGTTGGGGTATTACGGGTGACCGGCATGGAGCCGGATCAAGGAGAAGCTATGAGTCTGCAACAAGCTCAGATAGACGCAGTTGAAAGCCTGCTGATCGCACTGCTGAAAAATAATCAGATGAGCACGGCGTCTTCAAAGGTTTTCGAGGATGCACACTCCAGGATCATGAGTGAGAACGGTCCGCCTGGGACTACAGAGAAAACCGAGGCTGCCACGTATCTTGACCATCTAAGAACCAACCAAAAATAATCAGTCGTCCTGGCATATCCGCAAAGCTTCCCGCCGATAGGCCTGATCCAACTTCTGCGCCACGATTGGCGATACCTCGATTTCGTGGCCCGGAATCTCCAGCAGTGGCATCGCTGCTTTGGCGCCCAGCGCATGCAGGTGATGGATCATCAGCGTCATGGCCTCGCCCTGCTCAGTAATGCCTGACCACTCCATCAGGTCGGCCAGTGCCTGGCGCGTGCCGGGGCGAACCCTGAGCCTCAATTCCTCTTCGGCCGCCGCCACACGCTTCCTGGCAGCCTTGGCCGACCGTTCCTGTACTGATTTGGCCATGGCCTACCTCTTCGATTCCGCTGGCCGGCAGTGCGAGCCATGTTTGACGTTTGCGTTGCTGGGTGCGGGCTATGCGGCGCATGAGGTCTTGCCCTGACGCGCTTTGGGATAGTCGATGCCGTGGGCGGCGATAATCCGCTCAAAGGCCTTGCTGCCGATTGCCAGCTTCCCGCAGCACTGGCGCCGGCTGATGCCAAGCTCCATAAATGCCCTGATCCGCTCGGCGAACTTCGCATCCCGCTCCTTATCAACTACGTTGTGCACCAGATTGCGCGCACCGCCTCGGGTTGGTGCCTTGAACGTGATGTCGTACCGCGAGGCGTGGTTGTAGATAAGCCGCCGACTAACGCCCAAGGCTGCGGCGACTTCGGTCTGGGTGTGCGTGATACCTAGCTGGCGTATCTGCTCTACCAGCTTCAGGCGGGCCTGGGTGCGGATGTCGTCCTTGTCGAGGGGCAGGGCATCTGCCTCAGCTTTGCGCCGAACAAACGGTTTTTGCGCGGGCGGCTCCGCGGGTACATATACGACGGGCGTCGGTCGCGGGGCAGGCTCGATCTCTTCGATTTCGCCGCCGGCCGCTACAAACTCGGAGACCTGGGCCGCCAGTTCATCAGAGGCTGGGCGCAGTTCCTCGATCATGCTGAGGTGGTTGCTGATCATGCTGCCGCCTTGCCGAGTGTCACCCCGGCCATGCTGAAGTTTGAACCCTGCGCTGCGACCATTGCGTCGAGCGCATCCCAGTTGACCAGAAGCAGTGTGATCGGCGCCTGACCATCTGCTACGGCCTTCACCAGTGCCTCGAAGTCCGTCACGTTGGCCTGAAGCGCTACCGGCTCGACCGCTTGGGTAGTTACTTGCTTTGCGACCTGGGTCATGGGTGCTGAAGTCTGAACTGGTGCGGTGCGGACGGGCTCCGGTGTCGCGACCTTATCCACGACTGGCTCTGGCTTGATAGCTGCCAGGCGATGGGCTTCTTGCTCTTCGGCGATACGCTTCGCGTCGGCCTTTTGTTGCTCCGCCTTCTGGTGTTCGGAGATTCGGAATTTGATCAGCGTCACCAGGTCATCGTTGGCTTTGGTTACCAGCTGCTGAACATCGCTAAACAGGAAGGCGTGATCAACAGCGAGCTCCGCCAGACTGGTCAGGTTCAAACGAATGCTGTCGGCTGCCTGGCTTGCATCGATCTTCGCCCGGGCCAGTTCGGTATCAACTGCGTCCTGGAGGCTGGCGATGGTGCGCTTATTCTTCATGGCGCCGGCGAAATCCGAAACGACATGAGGCAGCGTGACTTTGCCAAGGGTCTTGTTGATTGCGGCAATGTGATCCGCCAGTGCCAGTTCGGCTTTTTGCTTGATGTTGGTCTTCACCAACAGCTCTTGAGCCTTCACCAGCTTGTCGACCTTCAGGCGGGTCTCGCGGGCATGCGCACTGATGCGATCCAGCGACGAAAACAGCTCGTCGATGCTTTGGGTCTGCGACAGGGCCTGTTTCTTGGCGACCGCTACAGCCTCTTCAACATCGCCACACCACTTGACCGCCTTCTTGGCGTCGGCGAAGTCCTGGTCCGTAGAGAGTGTGGTTTTCACCGAGTCGATGACAGCCAGCGCCGAGTCTTCGAACACCTTCAGGTTGCTGGCGGTGACCATGCCGGTCAGCTCGATGCGCAGGGCTGGCAGCTCATCAGGCGCCTTGCCGACAACGATTGAAGGCGCGTTGGTCATTTCGAAGCTGGCCAGGTCTGCCTCGAACTGTTTCCAGCCTTCGATCAACTGGGCCGCACGGCCGGCGACGGGCCGGTACTCCATGTGCACGAAGTTCTCCGCGGTGCCGTCCGAGCAAACAAAGATGACCCGCTCAGCACCGCTCACCAGCAGTTGCTGCTCAAGCTGCCAGTAGTAGTGCGGAGTCAGCTCACCAGCCTTAACTTGGGCCACAACCGACTCATTCCAAAGCTTGTGCTCGAACAGGGTCTCGCCGAGCATTGTGGCGCCGTCCATGGACGCGAGCAGGTTGCCCTTGGTGCCAACGATCGGATACAGCTCTTCGCCGATCAGTGCTTCGGCCAGCGGGCGAGCCATGGCTTCGGTTGCATGGCCTTTATCGAAGATGAACTGCTGAGAGGGTGTGACGTCCGGTGTGATGCCGGTCTTTTTGGCAGCAAGCAGGTCGGTGCGGGATTGATACTTCGAGGCGCCCATCATTGCTGGGGCTTCGGAGGCGGTGCGGAACTGGGCGCGGAGGGCAAGCCACTCGGCGGAGCCTTGAGCTACGTTATGAATTTTCATGCTGACTCTCCATCGAGGGCTTTGAGGTTGGTGATTTTTTCAATCTGCGCCGGGCTCAGCGTGTACTTGCTGCTGATGGTCGCAATGAGGTGTTCAGGGCTGGTGCGGTTCGAGTCGATAAGTGGCTGCCACTTCACGATGTTCTCGGTCAGCAGTTCGTCGGAGTAGGCGGGCAGCGCTTCCGGCTCAGGTTGGGCTTGCTGTCGTGGGCTGACATCGCGTGCCGGCTCCTCGAAGGCTTTACCTTCCATCTCGTCGGCCGTTGGCGCTGATCCAACTTCAGGGAAAGCTTTGCGCAGTGCCTGGGCCTCGGCGCATTTGGCGAGCTGGGCAAATGCTCGGCGCTTCCACATGGCGTTGGGCGCCGCAGTGTCCTTACTGGCTGTTGCGTAGTTTTCGATCCAGCGCTCGTTGGCTGTGTATTCGGCCACCAGGCCGTTGCTCATCTGCCGCTTGACCGTCACGCGGCACCATTCGGGATACGTGACTTCTACACCGCTCAACTTCGCAGTCACTGGGGGGCCATATTCTGGTTCGCTGATCCCGGCGTACTGGCCGGTACGCGCCGCCTGGATGCGGTACAGGCCGATGCCAGGCATCACTGTGTCCTGCATCTTTTTCGTCTTCGAGTTCCAGATAGGAACGATGTGGACCGGCTTCAGCATTGGGTCTAGGTGCGCGGCCTGGCAGTAGGCCAAGACCATCACGACTGAGTTCTTTTCGGCGCCGGGGTAGAGGCTGCTGCTCAGCACTTCAACGAGCGCGGCCTCCGACATCGCAGGCGTGTTGTCGTCCTGCTTCATTACTGCGGACATGGGGAATCCTTGCCGCGATGCTCGCAGCGATTGAAGGTGTTGGTTATTGAGTGATTCGATCAGCGAGTGCGCTGAGCAACATCAGCAAGGTGAAAAGGGCTAGGGCAGGGAAAGCGCCACGCCAGATGAGAATGCGCCTGGTGCGCTGGTGGGGAGTCAAGGCCGAACTCTCACTGCGATGCGACCGCCCTTCATTGTCGGCGCCAGCCGCTGCGGAAGATCCCTTACCAGGTCTTCACGCTTGCGGCCAATCAGTTCATTGAAAGGAAGGCCAAAGCCCAGGATGGCGATTCGACTCTCGATTTCGTTGAGTTGCTCTTCGATTAGCGATTGGACTGGTGCAGTAGTCATGATCTTCTCCTTGCGTGTGTATCGCTGGCGCTGTCGTGCTCGTGAACGGTTTTTTCGACGAGTGACGTGTCTAGATCAATGGTTCTGTGAGGATTGGGGGTTGCCACCTAGATCCTCGGCGTCTACCCTGAAAATGTATGAATTGTTACGAATAATTTCGGTAGTGACCGTTTTCGGGTCACGCTACTTCAGGACGAGGAACGAAAAATGTTTTCACACGAAGGTCCCGCATTAGAGCTGTTGCTGTTCGTTATTGCCTTGTCTGGCCTGCTTTTGGTCGTGTGGTTTATTCACCACCAATACGAACGTTTAACTGGGAAAAACGTAAGAAAACAACAAAGTCGTAACGAAGGGCGCTCGACGTAATCTGACGGCCTATCTAACCAGCCGAGCCAGCCTCTTCCGACTGGCTCTCAGTAGCCACGCACTGTAATGATGAAACTCTTCAGCATTGATGGTGCCTTCGGTGAAGTGGCGAACGATCAATCCCTCTACCTGCGACTCGGCGAGGGGCGTTGTGTCCGAAGGGTCAAGGGCAAGCAACGCAGCAGTTATATCTACATGCGCGCTCATAGGTCCGCATCCACGTCGTCTTCTGCCTCTTCCCGCTCTGCTGCAACGGCGTCGGAGGCGTAGGGCCTCAGCAAGTCCATAGCGATCCGTTCCGCGGCTTCGATGGGGCGCTGTTCGCCCATCATTTCCGCGGCGTGGCCGCGTGAATCCGCTTGGCTGCCAAGTATTGAGGACAGGAACAGCCGAGCAAGTGAGTCGCGCTCGTCCAGGCCGTCGATCTGGCGCTGATTCAGGATGCCTTGCAGATAGGTGCAGAACCGGTCAAACGTAACAACCTGCGGCTGGCCGTGGCGGCGCTTCCACTTGATGTCCATGCCGCAAACCAGCTGTTCCGCCGAATGTTCCAGCCACTCCTGTTCCGGATTCGCGTCGCTGACATCTGGAGGCAACTGAGCGTCGAATCGCTCTTGGCATAATTTCAATACTGCGCTCATGGTCGCCTCCGAGGCGGCTGCGTGGGTTAGTCGGTGTAAGCGACGTATTTGAAGTGGCCGTCTTTGAATCCCGGCATAAATAGGCCTGTCGGGCACCTGACCGGTAAGGTTGTTGGTAGTGGGTGGGGAGGTGTCTATGCGGGGGATAACTGGAAAATCGTCAATCAATAGCGCTATGATAAATTTCAGTTTTTTCAGGGAGATCAATGATGTTTTTAAAGCGAATTTCTGCAGCGCTTCTGCTATTGAGCGTTTCTTCGGTCGCAAGTACCTTGGCAAGCGCAGCAGAGGACGACACCGAAAACGCCGTCAATTTGCTGGCCATTGAAAGCCTTTGCGTCAAGGCCAATCCAGATTCGAATAGCAGCGTTGAGAACGCTTTAAATAGCGATCCGGAGACGACCGAGTCGCTTAGAGCAGAAGTTCGCCGAGTCAAATCTGATCCAGCTTCCAAAGCAAAAATCCAATCGTTGGCGTTCAATATGAGCAACTCTGTCGTCGTATCTAAGCTTCCAGATATGTGCTCGTACTACCTCCCCAAGAAGTGAGAACGCATACCTTATGCTAGGTGTCTCGCACCTGCGGGGTTGGCGTCCGACATCGTTAGAAGGCTCTCATCGCACAGTCAGCCTAAGCTGACCGCAACCGGAGCCGGGTGCCGCCCACCGTTACCGGCGCTTGCTGGCATCGATCTCGACCCAGAGCGTATTGACGATTGGCGTCCTCCATTGCTTGGGGTTAGGCGGTGGCTTTGGCTGCGATTAGCCGCTTGGCCTCAATCTCTTCGTCGAATGACAGAAGGTGAGGCGCTACTAGGTAAAGGTTGAGCAATCGTTCGCTTTCATCCGTTGACCATGTCTGGTCGGCTAAGCGTTTTTCGTCGTACTTGGCATAAGCCAAAAGAGCCGATTCGATAACTCCACTCATGGTTCTGCGCTGGATGCGACCCATCACGTCGAGCATGTACTTAACGCGGGGGCTGATTCGAACGCCGATTTGGGCGCTCCTGGTTTTTACGCCAACCTTCTTGGCCATGACTCTCTCCGTTCGTTGGTTCACCTGTATTCGTCAACACTCATGCCTCCCGCTGGTTGCCGATGGGCGCGGGGTGAGTGCTGACGGGTAGAGGTGAGGAGGGGTATAAGTAGGGAAGTTCGAAATAAGGAGTTTTCTATGTCCCTGGTGGATCTTGATTTGACCTCGAAGGCCTTGCCTCAAGCTTGGAAGTCCACCGTTCTAGGACGGGTAGGCGGCTCCAATATCAAAGTCCTGCGCATGAATGAAATGTCCGTTGAAGCAGAGGTGCATGACTACACCGAGGGCTTGCTAGTCATCTCCGGACAGTTATTGCTGGAAGTCGATGGTGAGTGCGTGCGCGTGGGAGAGGGACAAATTTATCTGGCTGAAGCTGGTGTTCCGCATGCAGTTTTGTCTGGAAGCTACGGGACACTTGTCATCATTGATGTTTGAAAGGCCGCAGGTGCCGGAACTGGCCGGCACGCAGCTGACCAGACAGTTAACGAAAGGCTGTCGTGGCTGTTTCTGTTAAGCGGTCAGCCTAGGACATTCCGCCCGGCGCACCATCCGAGCCTGAGCCATCCGTCTTTCCGGCGCCCGGCGATCACGACGCAGCGAGTCGTCACTGATCATTGAGTGCATGGCGATCAGCGCCGCCAGTACAAAGCACACCGGCGTGATAATCTGGCGCTTCATGGCCTCAGCCACCAAGGCCGTGCGTTTCGTCACGCCCAGCTTGAACATCGCATTGGTCAGGCGCTTCTTGACGGTGCCGGCCTCAATGCCTGCTTCCCGGGCGATCTCTTTCGAGGTGAAGCCCTGGGCAATCCAAAGCAGAAACTGAAGCTCTCGCGGCGCCAGGCCACGTCCGAGGTGACCCTTCCATGCGCCGTTGATGATTGTTGCTTCCATCGTCGTGACTCCCGGTTTGGTTTCCCGTTAGGCCCTGTTGCCAAGGACTATCGGTGAAACCGCCGGCCTCGCTACTGGCGACAGGCCGGGGTCGAATCGAACTACCGAGAAATCCTCGTTAGTTCCAAATTGTTCTTCCAGCCGCGGGCCTTTCGGCTTGTTCCCCCGCTGGATAACTGTTCTTGGCGCTTTACGCTGCACGCCCGGGTCAGTTGCCAACCCTCTGAACCGTTGAGGCCGGTTCATCGCTGCCTTTGAATCTGGGCCGGTGGTGATCCGGCAAAGGGGTGTCGCTAAAGAGCGGTAGGCTTTGAGGCCCTTCGCAGCCCCTCGTAAGTTGCTGCGATGGAGCAAATATAGGTAATCCCATATTTTTCGTCAACGGGTATTCCCATAATATTGTTGGAGGCGATGAAAAGCCCGCTCAACGGCGGGCTGTTTTAAGAGTCGCAGTACTCGCGCCAGCCGATCCTGACGGCACCGTCATCTAGGTGCTCAATCCTTATTCCGGCGGTATCGCCAATGTCTTGAATGACCTGGTGCCAGGCTTCAGGGCTTTCATCGTCGCGCCTGGAAACCTCGACCAACTGAATCCTTTGGACCCGGGGAGAGGCGATCAAGCCTTGCAGGCGGCGGCCAACAAGCTCGTAGGAATTTCTCGGTTTTGGTGCGGGGTAGGGTTCCTGGTTCATGTGTAGCTCCTTGCGAATACTGTATGCATAAACAGTATTGATGCTGTCATGTATTGGCAAGAGGGCAGTAAGAAGTTTAATGCATAAATGCATATTTTATGATGGGTGCTTTCTTGCAGGAATGAAAAAGCCCGCGGTGGGCGGGCTTTAAGCGAATACGGTGAGCAGCGGCTACCCCGCCAAGTCCAAATCACCACGATGAGCGATATGTACCTTGTTGCCATCTGGATCACGTAGGTACGCACCGTAGTAACCGTCACCATAGTGGGGACGTTGGCCAGGTTCACCTTCATCAGATCCGCCCGCAATAAGCCCAGCTGCATAGGCGCTGTCTACCGCATTTGGAGATGGTGCGGTGAAAGCCACCATGCTGCCATTCCCTGCTCCGGCTTCATTGCGGTCATAAGGGCTGTACACATAAAAGCGAGGGAGGACGCTATTTGGCTTAATCCAGCATGCCGAAGGTGGCCCGCCATCAGGCGTTACAGGCCTACGACAGAGCCCCAGGGGGATCAGCACCGCGTCATAGAAGGTAGAGGCCTTATCAAGATCGTTTGTCCCAACGGTTACGTGACTGAACATCCTGTATTCCTACTTACGAAGGCGAGGCGTTATCGTGTCATTTTGACGGTGGGCGTGTATAGCCGTCGTTGGGTAAGTTGGGGAGGGCGAGTTTCGGCCCTCCAAATCGCAGGCAAAGAAAAGCCCGCGATGGGGATTAGCGGGCTTAAAGGGATGCTCTCTAGGAGCTGGGATGATCTTAGGCGCTCAACTGTGAAAAGGTCGTGAAAGCCCAGAAACAAGAAACCCGGCGCTGGGCTAAGTTACTTTTTGGCTTTGGCTAGGGGGGCTTCGTGCTAGTTCAATGCACGTTATCAACTGAAGGTCGTGGAAAGCATAGCCGCGGAAAAAAGGCCCGCTTATATGCGGGCCAAAAGGGAACTCTTCAAGGCAATAGGGGGAGTTTGGCCCTAGTCCTGTAAACGCCATGTGAAAAGGATGTCGCAAAAGCAGAACGCCAGTTCAATTGATGCGATGTGGCAAGCTCAGTACAAGACAATGACTTATGTCAGACCTTGAAGCGCGCCACCAGGCGATTCAGTTCAATCGCCAGGTTTGCCATCTCACCGCAGGCGCTTGCGGTTTGACTTGCGCCCGCCGAGCTCTGGATCGACAGTTCGCGGATGCTGGTCAGGTTTTGGTCGGCCTCGCGGGCCACCTGTGCCTGCTCTTCGGAGGCGGTGGCGATCAGTAGGTTTCGTTCGTTGATCTGGGTAATAGCATCGGCGATCTGCTTGAGCGACAGGTCAGCGTTCTGCGCCACCGAGATTGAGCTACTGGCCATCTGAGCGCTGACGTTCATAGCGCCCACCGCCTGGGTCGAGTCGACCTGAATCGCGCTGATCATCTGTTCGATTTCTTGGGTCGACTGCTGGGTGCGATGGGCCAGGGCCCGTACTTCATCGGCAACCACCGCAAAGCCACGGCCCTGCTCGCCGGCGCGGGCGGCTTCAATGGCTGCGTTCAGCGCTAACAGGTTTGTCTGTTCGGCGATCGCACGAATCACCTCGACTACCTTGCTAATGTCCTGCGCTCTGCCGGACAGGGCTTTAACCTGGTCCCCAGTACTCGACACGTTGCTTGCGAGACTTTCGATGGCTTTGAGGGTCTGAGCCACGTTCTCGATACCCGAGCGTGTGAATTCCATGGATTCGCGGGAAGATTGGGCGGCGGCGTCAGCGTTCCGTGCCACCTCATCCACCGCAGCACTCATTTCGGTCACCGCGGTGGCGGCCTGATTGACCTCATCATTCTGCCGAACCAGCCCGCGACTGGCGTCTTCGGTCACTGCGGTCATTTCTTCAGAGGCCGATGCCAGTTGTGTGGCGGAGTCGGCTATGCTGGCGATGGTATCCCGCAGGTTGCTCTGCATTTTTCCCAGGGCGGCTAGCAGGCGGCCTGCTTCATCGCGACCACTGACCCTGACCTCACTGGATAGATCACTGCCAGCGATGCGCTCAGCCACGGCAAGGGCATCGCTGATGGGCGAGGTGATACTGCGGGTCAGCACTGTAGCTAACACTACGGTCAGTATTACGGTCACCGCCAGCAGGCCGATCACTAGCGAAACGCCGTTGCTGTAAGTCGAGGCGGCATCCAGTCCTGCTCGCTTGGCGCCCTCGTCGTTAAAGTCCGAGAGCTTTGTAAGCTTGTCCTGCATAGCATTGGTCATCGGGCTGATGCGGGTATTGATCAGGGTAATGGCTGCGGCGTTGTCACCACTTCGCAGCAACGGCTCTAACTCATCCAACAGCTGCAAATACTGCTGAACATCGCCTACCACCGGCTGGTAGAGGTCACGTTCTGCCTGCCCGGTAACCAATGGCTCGTAATTGCTGATGGTGTTATGCAGAGTGCTGCGGTAGCCGCTCAACGAGGCGATGCGGGTTTGGCGTTGTTGTTCGTCGGTGGTCACGGTGATGCGGATACTTTCGAGGCGCAGGCGCAAGATACCTGCCTGCATCTTGCCGATCTCTCGGACGCTCGCCATCCAATTAGTTTCAACATCCTGCTCCGATTCTCGAAGCTTGCCCATTTGAAGTACCGCGACAATGCCCAGAGCAAAAACTATCAGGACAATGAGCGAGAAGAAGGTGGCAGACCTTGGAGCAAGGTTCATAGTCCTTACGTTCATTTTTATCTCTCTTATAAAAGTAGGCACTGCTGTTATTCCAGCTTATCGACCAAGAATCCTGGAGCTCAAATTCGCCCGAAAATCGGCTAAACACACCCTTGGGCAAGACATCAAGCTAGGAGTAGTGATCTCATTTAGACATCACTCTAGTTCAGGCTTTGTCATAAAACCGTTGAGGCAGCGTGATTTTTTCGTGCATGCCAAGAGCATGAATTTCCGATGGAGGAGGGTCGCATAACTCAAAAACGCAGAAACAGGAAGCTCGGGCTCGAAGCCAGAGTGAAGATCGGTATCAGAATGAAGTTGCTATCGACTGGGCCAGTTGCATGTCTGACATGAGCGGAGAAGGATAGGTCGACTGGTAGTACCTGGACGCCTGCTCAAACTCAGCACCGCGAATCTCTCCGTCCGAACCGATGAATGCCCAAGCGTCGGTCTTGGCTGACTTGAAGATTTTTGGCGGATCGGTCGTGAGAGATGTGGTTAATCCAATTAAAATGGTTGGCGAGGAGATTGTGATAAATATCGCGGCAACGATAGGGTTGACGTCGTCACCTGATACGGCCTGAGTGCTGACCGATGCCAGTAGGGCGATCGCTAGGGTCTTCCTTGAGTCCATGCTTCGTTGCGTCCATTGCGATCAGAGCGCGCCACCATAGCCGGGTAGGGGGCTCGCCAGAAACAAGAGGCCCGGCGCTTGGCCGGGCTTCGATGTAACAAAGTCAGAAACTAACGATGCTTGTTTTTGTGTTTATGCTTGTTGTTGCCTTTGTGCTTCTTACCATCCGATCGATGACCGCTCTCATCATCCGCCAGGTTGTTTCCTAGCGCGCCACCCGCCGCGCCGCCGAGACCTGCACCGATAGTCGAACCCGTTGTGCCGCCGAGGCGATTACCAATGAGTGAGCCGCCAGCCGACCCTATACCGCCACCTAATGCGGCTTCCGCTCTGTTGCCTCTTTGAGCGCCGACAGCACTGCCGGCTGCACCACCTACGCCTGCACCTACCGCCGCACCCGTTGAGCCGCCGAGATGCTGACCTACGATATTGCCAAGTGCACCACCAACGCCGCCTCCAAGAGCGGCTGTGCCATCCCCGGCAGCTAGTGCTCCTTGCGAAATGAGGGCGCCAAAAAATAGGGCGGGCAGTGTGATTTTCATTTTGTGAACCTCTATGGGTTGTCAGCAGGCGCTCACGGTTAAAGCACGCCTACCATTAAGACTAGAGTGAAAGTTTGAAGTTCTTTAGGGGCACTGCGTACAGGCGAATGGTTGTAACAACATATGCCCACATGGATTCGGCTGAGGAGTTAGCCTTAAGCGGGTACTAGAGATTGGGTGTAGCAGAGGAGCCCTAGTGTCAATGGGCAGATACAAGAAGCCCGGCGATGGACCGGGCTTGTTGACTTTACTTAGGACGAGGAGAAACAGGTGGGCTTGAAAATTTACCCATGTCACGCGCATCCATCTCTGCTTGACTGCATCCCATGCGCTTGGCTCGTTCCCGGAGCGCCCAGTTTTCCCCGCCCCAATCTGCAGGTCTGCCTTGCAATTTAAGGACAAATTCGTGGCCTTTGATGACGTTGCTCGTTCCAGCACATTCCCAAACTCGCTGCGCGTCAGATATTGGCATTGGCGCATCTAAAGTGGCCTTTGCGCTCTCGGATAACGAGGGAGGCGTGTTGGCGCAACCAGTAAGGGCAAGCGCGAGCAAAATGAGGGTACATCGCATTGAGAATCCTTTTTTTTTTACGGGTTGTTCGCGCGACTTTCAAGGGCTGTCATGCGTTCAACAGGGGGTTGGTTTTGCCAGGTTTAGACCACCCGCGAGATTAAATTAACTCTATTGCTATTGAGCGCTGAGCCGCTTCATTGACCATCGTACGGTCTCTAAGGGCTCCGGAGTTCCATCCGCCCAAACGGAATGACCTTTTTGCTCCATTTCCAAACTGTCACCGCTGAAGTGTCCAGTAAATGTTTGTGTAATCGTGAGTTGCAGAACCCCCTCGCTATTTTGATTGACAATCTGCCGCTCACCTTTTAGCCAATCACCTTTGCGCGTGAATAAAACGGGGTTATCAACGCCGGGGTGGTCATTGGTGTAATAGGCCCATCGCTTAAAGACTACTGCTTGGGGTTCGTTAGTGCGCCACCATATGAAGCTATTGGCATCTTTAAAATAAACATACACGTGATATCCCGGGCCAGGGTCTTCGCTATCTGCGTACCACAGCCCCTCCGGTACGGGGACAGCGGTATCTGTTGCGCAACCCGAGAGAAGCAAGCTGATACAAAAGGCGAGAAGTATTTTTTTCATAAAGTCCATTTTCAGTTACAAGGCGGATCGCCTAAACGCGTTTAGTCCACGCCTGCATAGAATTGGTTCAGCGCTATCAGCTCGAACACAGCCACGAAAACGCACAGCACAAGGAATCCAGGGCTGAAGACCCGCTTACGATTGGATGAGCTTCCGTCCTTCCAGCCCGCGTCGGAAGCTCCAGCAATCACCATGATCAACGTCAGCTAGGGTCATGCTATATGCCTTTTCACAAGTCGCGGCGACGAAGGAATCCATAGCAGCTATTGATTGCCGTGCATAGACTCCCTGCCACAGTGCCAATAAAAACGAAAACCATTGCACCGTGGCTGAAGCTCATCGGCCACACAAATGGTTTCGCGGGTGATGTTGTGACTGCATCAACTAGGTTGGGTAGGGCGCAGAATACCCAAATCAACAGACCGGTGATCATGCCTCCGACGATGTAACGCAGTGGTGACTGCAGATAACGCTCGGTAAGCCACAGAACCGGCCATCCGACTAGCATGCTCAGCAGCCCCCCGATCATAAACATCAGGATGAATGCCGGTGCGCTGTCGTCTGTTCCGGGAAGGAAGAGCGCTGCAGCCCCTCCTAGTGTTAGCGCCCCTGACAGGGGAACGGAAAACACCCAGCCGCGCGTTACTTTTTGGGTTTCGTCGCTACCATCGTATAACCTTTCAATTCCGTAGACTGTGGCGGAAAAAAGCAGCCAAAGAGCGATGCCAAAGCCAATCGCCAAAGGAAGGTATTTAAGTGACGCTCCAGCTAGCAGCCAGGCTGCCAGTGTTTGTATCAGGGAGTTGAGAAGATTACGGCCATTGGAGCTTGCACCGTTTGCATGACTGCGCAGCAGTAACGGAATGCCAAATACAACCCCAACGACGGCTCCGAACAGAAACCCAGAGAACAACATTGACTCATTCCAGCCTTGGGTCATGCCTCGTGCGGTAGCGCATGCAATTCCTGCACATAACGGCACTGCAACCAGCCGGAGCTCCTGCTCCGTTTTCTTGAGTACCACGATAACTCCTAAAGGTCGCTCAGCAGATATATCGGACAGACTAGATGCGCGCTCCGACCAGCCTCAGCCTCTTACACCATAGAAGTGGTTCAGCGCTATCAGCTCAACCACCGCCACGATGGTGCAGAGCACAACGAAGCCAGGGCTGAAGACTCGCTTGCGACCTGATGAGCCCCAACAACTAGGACCCGCCGCGTCGGAAATGAAAGGAAGCACCATGAGCAACGCCAACCAAGCCCAGACCCAAAACTTGCTCCAGAAGCTCTGCTCTCGCCATGCAGTCATTAACGCTGTTCCGCAGTCCGACTTATTCGGCCGTCCTTCACCTCGTCAGCGTAACCCACCAACCTGTCCGCTTCTTCGTAAAGCGTACCTACCAGCCCCATCAGGGCTATGGCATCGGCATCGCTGAGTCGGCTTGCCAATCTACCCAAGTCGATACACGACTGCTCAAGGTTTGAGGCTATCGCCTTGAGGTCGCGGCGCAATTGTTGATTAGGTTTCGTGAGGGACATGGGGCCTCCTGGAACGCATCAGTAAAACTTCTGCAGCGCCTGCACAACCACGCCCACGATTCGGCAGCTCTCGTCTACCGCTTCGATTGGGTAGCTTGGGTTCAGTGGCTTCAGGAACAGCCGACCGCCATCGCTGACCAGCTTCTTGAATGTCGCTTCATTGCTATCTGGGAGCTTGGCCACCACCAGCTTACCTGGTGCAACCTCAGCCTCAGTGTCCACAAGGATCAGCGTGCCCTCGGTAATGCTCTGGCCGGCGGGCGCTGTCATCGAGTCACCTTTGACTGTCAGCCAGAACGCAGGGCCTTTGGAGTCGTACTCCGAAAACTCGTAGGTGTCCGAGATTCCAGTCGGATAGGGCTCCACGGCTTCCGCCCAGGCGCCGGCGGCAACCCAGCTGACTACCGGGTACCGGAATGACTTTGTTGGCTGGGCGGCGGGGGAGATGTTCGACTCACCAGAACTGGATGGGTACCCATGCACCAGCATTGGTCCGATCTCGTCGGAAAGCCATTTGGCGCTCACTCCGCAGGCGTCAGCTATCTTAACGACGTGAGCGGTGGCTTTTGATTTTCCACGCTCAAGGTCAGAGATAGAGGTCTGTGTGATTCCTGCTCTTACAGCCAATTCGCCCTGATTGAGCTTGGCATGTCGGCGTGCTGTCTTTAAACGGTCTTTGAATTCCATCCGGAGAGTATTACGGGTGCTCCCATATCCTTGCAAATCGGCATTCCTATAAACTAGTATATGGGTATTCCCGTATGGAGGGGCAGCATGAACACTATTTATAAGGACCTCGTAGCCTTCTTCGGCACCCAGGAGGTCACCGCCGAAAAGCTCAAGGTTGATCAAAGTACCGTTTCCGGCTGGGTTCGTGAAAAACACGGCATGTCTCCAGTGGTTGCCAAGCGAGCTGAGGCGTTGACTGGAGGTGCTTTCAAAAAAGAATCCCTGTGCCCGTCGTTTCCGTGGGCCGAGATGGCTGCCTAAGCGAGATCCCCTATCCGCCAATCCATGTAGCCAGTATCAGCCCGGCCGGTCTGCAACGTAAGAAACCTGAAGTCGCTGGAGTTTTATCCAGTGGGTTTTGAAAAGGCGAAACGGGGAGTAGGGCGGGGAGGTTGGCGCTTCGGCGCTGAATTACAGGCACAAAAAAGCCGACGGTCGAGGTCGGCTAATTCGATAACACGTTGTGAGGCCGATTATATGGAAACCCAGCCACATATCAATAGCTCTACCAATCTCGCGCCACGTTTTGCGCAATCTGAAAACGTGGCGCGCATTTGCTCGTATATCTTTTTCCCGGCGGTCTGACATGCAATACACCGTCACGATTAACCAGGTGAAGGCGCTGGAGTGGGGGCTGAATTCTCAACAGGCCCTGCTGTTCGCCTTCGTCTACGGCTGCCCGAGCTGGACCAAGCCAATCAAGACCGATGACGGGATCTTCTTCGCGCTCAGCAAGGCCAAGATCATTGAGGAACTGCCGCTTCTCACTGATAAGCCGGACACCGCTTACCGCATGCTGAAGGCCCTGGAAGAGGCCGGTTTGATTGAGCTTTCCTGCACTTCGAACATCACGCTTTTTCGCCTTACCGAGAAGGCCGTCGAGTGGAACCAGAAGCTCGACGGGTCGGAAAAATATCCGACCCCGCCAAACAACAAGGGTCGGAAAAATATCCGATCTACCTCGGATAAATCTCCGAGCAAGGTCGGAAAAAAATCCGAGCAAGGGTCGGATAAATCTCCGACAAATCAGGATACCAATCATCAGGGTACCAGTCAGGACACCAGTCAGGACTTGCAGGACGCCACCGGCAAGCCGGCTCAGTCCCGCGGCTTGGTGCTGGTGGTTGATCGTACCGACGCTCCACGGGTTGAGATTCCCGCCGACATGCCTGGCCCCAAAGACCAGACCTGCAAAACCTTCAAGGTCTGGGCGAATTACGCCATGGCATACCGCAAGCGCTACAGCACCTGGCCGGTTTGGAACGCAAAGGTTGGCGGCCAGCTCGGCCAACTGGTTGATCGCCTCGGCGCCGATGTCGCCCACCACGTTGCCGCCCACTTCCTGAAAACCAGCGACGCCGCTGTGCTGCGCAAGTGCCACAGCGTCAACGAACTGCTGGCCAACGCCGAGAGCTACCACACCCAGTGGGTGACAGGGCAGCGTGTCAACGGCACAACCGCCCGCCAGATGGAAAGGACCGAGGCAAACCTCTCCGCAGCCGAGCAGGCAGCCCAGATGGTTCTGGCCAAACGCCAAGCAGGTGACCGCAATGAATACCTCTGAAATGAACGACCAACAGGTCGCCGGTCTTGCCGCCGCCATCTGCGCAACGGCCGAGGCCATGGGTCAGGAAATGAACCCCGGTACCGCCGCGATGATGGCCGAAGACCTCTGTGCCTACCCGGTGCCCGTCGTCAAGGCGGCGCTGAAAGCATGCCGTTTTGAAGTGAAGGGCAAGCTGGCTATGGCTGACATCCTGCAGCGTGTTCAGGCCTCCGACGGCCGCCCAGGGAGGGACGAAGCTTGGGCCATCGCCATGGCCACGAACGACGAATTCGAAACCGTGGTGCTGACCGACGAAATCCAGCTGGCCCTAGCCGCTGCCAAACCCATTCTGGATGGCGGGGACAAGGTCGGCGCGCGCATGGCCTTCATCGACGCCTACCAGCGATTCGTGAGCCAGGCCCGCGAGGATGCGAAACCGGTCAACTGGCATGTGTCCGTGGGCTTTGACGCTAACCGCCGCATCCAGGCCGTCACCAAGGCTTTGGAGCTGAAACGCATTCCTCGTGAGCACGGCCAGAAGTACCTGGCAGACCTGAGCATTGTTCCAGTTACCGAAGATGGCCGCGCCATTGCCGGTTTGCTCACCGGCGCCGTCACCCAGCCTGCGCCAGTGCTGCGCCAGAAGCTGGAACTGGTCAAAAACTCGATGCTGGAGATGCGCAGGGCCAGCGCCGAACGAAAAACCGAAATGCGGATTGAAGCGGCCAATGAGTTGGCGGATCGCCGGGCGCTACTGATCAAGCAGGCCCAGGAACTGGAAGCGAAGAGGGCAGCACAATGACCAAGTCAGCGAAGCCGCGCCCAATGCCCGTTTACCTGGTTCTGCGCCGCCTGGTAGATCCCGCCACCGGCAAGGAGGTCGCCGCGTTCGTGCCGTCCTCCGATGCTGACCGGTCGATCCTTCGCGAGCGAGATTTCCGGATCAATACGAAGATCCGCGCCGACCTCAAGCAGCCGCGCAACCCGCGGTTCAACGGATTGGTTCACGGCCTGGGCCGGGTTCTGAGTCAGAACATTGACCGGTTCTCCGGCAAGCAATCCCACGACGCAATCAAGGCCCTGCAGCTGGAGTCGGGCGTGTACTGCGACGAGGAGCTGTTCGACATTCCAGGTCTGGGCCAGCTCACCCGCAAGACACCCCGAAGCCTTTCCTACGACTCGATGGGGGAGGAGACATTCCAAGACTTCTGGCGTCAGTGCTGCGCGTACCTGGTGCTGCGCGACTGGCCAACCCTCACGGAAGAGCGACTGACCGAGATGGCCGAGTTCGAAGCATTCAAGGAGGCAGCATGAATCGCACCCCACTACAGCGAAAAACCCCACTTCAATCCGGTCTACCGCGGCGCAAGCGCTGCCCAGAGTGCCGAGTAATGTTCACGCGCTCCAGAGAATCGCAGGTTGTGTGCGGGGAGATCGAGTGCGCGATCGCATACGGCAAGTCCGAGAAGGGGCGAGCTATCGCCGGGAAGGCCCTGGCAGAAGTAGGGCGCCGGCAGATTAAGGTCCGCAAGGAGAAGCTGAAGAGTAGGGCGGATCACCTGCGCGAAGCCCAGGCCGCGGTAAACGAGTACGTGCGCCTGCGTGACGCGAACTTACCCTGCATCAGCTGCGACTCGACGCCCAACGACAACGACCTCATGACCGGCAGCCGGTGGGATGCTGGGCACTACCGATCAGTCGGCGCCTGTCCAGAGCTGCGCTTCGAGCCGCTGAACATCCACCGCCAGTGTGTGAAGTGCAATCGCAACCTATCCGGCAACACCGTGGAGTACCGCATCCGCCTGGTGCAGCGCATCGGCGCTGAGAAGGTGGTATGGCTGGAGGGGCTGCACCCGGCTTGCAAGTACACCGTGGAAGAGATCAAGGCCATCAAGGCCGAATATCGAGCGAAGACCAGAAAGCTAAAGGAGAAGGCCGCATGACCTATCGCAACGTTGTTTCAGCAGTAGTTCGAGCCCTCGCGGCCGAGACCATCACTTCCGCCGGCGGCTGCGACTTTGAGCCCAAGGTGCAGTGCGCCAAGCAGAAAGGGGAGATCGTTGGCAAGGAGGCAGCATTTCTGCAGGACTGCTGGGTGTTCGGTCGGCTACATAAGGCGTTGAACCCGGCGCACTGGCGGGCACTGGTGGCGAAGTACTCTACGCACGAGGAGCGTAAGCACGGTGCGATACTGGAGCTGCTGAACTCTGTGAAGACGCCGGCGCCGAAGCGCTTCAGGGAGTGCGCCGTGCTGACCTGGGCTATTCCGCAGGTTGCCGGTGCCGAGGGCAAGCGCTCTGCCGCAGTACTGCCGGCAGCCTGGTACGACATCACCAACTGGGATAACGATGGGAAGCCAGAATCAACTCGGTACCGGTGGCGCTCAGTTATCCGCAAGACGCTGGATGACCAAGTGAACGAGGCGCTCTCTGCCGCTCAGGAGCTGCTCGACTCAGAGGGCTTAATCGAAAGTTGTGCGGCGTAGTAAATAGCCATTGCAACGAATGAGAAAATGAGAGAGTATTTATCCATCCTATCGATCTTGCGCGTTAGGGGTTTACACTTCAAAGCCCGGCTTATATGTCGGGCTTTTTATTGCGCTCAGTTTGTGCAGGGTCGAAAATAGAGCTTCCGACTATAAACTGGGAGAGCGTCATGGTTTTGCGTGGCATGGCACAGATGCATGTCGACGACTTGGCGGAACGGTTCAAGAAGTTGGTTGTAGGGCAGGCTGGCAACGCGGATATTCAGTTTGCGTGGGTTGTTTTTTATCAGGGCCGAATGTTCGGGGCTTATTCAACGGCCGAGCTTGCGCTGGAGAAAATAACTGACATTGAGCACTGCATTAGCATCGACGAGGCCCCTGTCCCTCAAGCCTCAATTAACTAAAGTTTTCACTAAGCCCCGCCTACAGCGGGGCTTTTTGCTTTCCACCGTTCGTCCAGTGCTAGGCAAGCGCTTTGACCTGCCGACTACTCTGTTTATGCGCTGTTGTTTCGAGCGTTTGAACGGAGAGACAGCATGGACATTAATAAGAGTGCCCCAGGCAATATTTCGCAGCAGGAAGTGACACGCGGCACGGACAACGAAGCGGGTTACGACCCTCGTCGTGGCGAGCGCGAGATCCTGCCGCCTCAGAATGACGATCCCTCCCTCGAAGAGGATATGTCGGACGTTGACGCTGCCGATTCAGTGGCGAGCGAACATCCCGATAACTGACAAGTTTCATGTCGACGAGCCCGGCCATCGCGTCGGGTTTTTTATTGCCCCATGGAAGGGCGATTCAGCAAAAGGAATTTGCAGATGTTGAAAGAATTCAGATGCGGTAACTGCAAAAGACTTCTCGCCCGTACGGGTGGGTTTACAGAGCTCCAGATCAAATGTTCCCGATGTGGGACGTTGAATCATGTGAAGGACAAGATCCTCGAGCAATCGCCTTTGAGCGACATGAAAGCGGAATCCTCCGCGACAAATCATTCGACTCAATAGGTGAAAAAATGGACATCCAAACCATCGGCAAGACATTTGTAAACGCAAGCGTTAACGGTGCCTTTGGCCCGCATAAGCTTGTAGGCCCCGAACAAAATGTACATGGATTGATTCTGCGTACCGTGAATTTTAACGGCGCTTACACTGTGGTGGTGAGTGCGACACCGCCAGCGGATACCTTCGATAACAGCAAAACTATCGCATTCACTGCGACGAGCCGGACCGAGCCTTTCATGGTTCCGGCAGGGCTTGGGATTTATCTTCTGTTGGGCAATGACTACAGCCGCAAGATCAATGTCACTTGGGACTATCTCAACGCTGACGGCACAGTTGCCTAAGCCGCGCTGAAGAGATCCGGATCTGCGTAAACGCAGACTTTCAAGCAATACCGCGCGGCGTAGGCCGCGCACTTATTCAGGGCCTTGCCATTGTGCGGGGCCTTTTCGTTTTCGGCTCCACCACACCCATTGCTCCGAGCTGGGAGTGCTGCTGGGGCTGACCTATTTCTGGCCAAGGCCATTTTCTTCATGGAGTGACGATGGATCCTACTGACCTCGGCCCAGGCACAGCTACCTGGCTGGGCGGTAGCGCCACCGTTGTACTGGGCGGCCTGCTATGGCTGCGCAAATTTCTATCGAAGGATGCGACCGACCGGGCCATGGATAACGCCGACATCGGCACTTTGCGCCGGCTCAATGAGCTCCTGAACCAGGAGCGTGCCGCCCGCAAAGAAGCTGAGGCGCGCGCTGATCAATTCGCAAAAGAGCGGAACGACCTGGCTGCTGCGGTGGGGCGTATGGAAGGCAAGATCGAAGCGCTGACCAGCCAGGTCGCTCAACTCACTGACCGCGTGACGCAGCAGAGCGACGAGATCACTCGCCTGCGTACCAAGCTGGGAGGTATCGCCTGATGGACAGATGCGCATTGGAATTTATCGCCCGCCGCTGGTGGCGCCGGGCCGAAGTGTGGGCGATTGCCGTCGTGCTAGTGGGTGGTGGCGCCGTTCTCGGCTACCAGGCTGCCTACTGGTCTCTTGCCGAGAACCAGAGCAACCAGGTGACCGACATCCGCAAAGCCTATGACACCGCAATGGGCGAGCGCGATAAGCGCCTGGAAGAGCTGACCCGCCAAACCGGCACTGCTGCCGACAAGGCGACCAAGGCAGCAACGACTGCGGCCCAGGCTGCCGACAAAGCGGATGAAGCCCTCAACCGGGTAACTCAATAAGCCGCGCCACGTTTTCGAATGCGCCAAATCGTGGCGCGGGATAACCCAATGAAAGTAATCGTAACCAAGCTACTGGGATCGGCTGAGGTCGAGTTCCTGCGTGAGGGTGTGGTCGTTCATCGCGAGCGGTTCACCTGTAAGACCAACTCCCGGTATGAGCGCACCATTGCGACCCAGGAAGAGTTCGATTCTCACCGGTGCCGGTTTGTCACGACCATGCCTGCTGATCGGGCGTTCCAGTATGAGGTTTCGCCATGAGCGACCAATCAGGCGAGCACGTCCACTACTGGGATGATGGTCGGGGCCGGCGGGAAGTGATCATCGACGGCCAGCCAGTTACCCACGTGATCTGGTGCGACACAAAGGCGGGTATCGCAGTTGTCGCCGACCAGCCTTTAAAGGCGTCCGACGGCGAGACAGTCGACATTCATCCTGTATGGGGTGAGATCACTGTGCTGACCCTGGAGGCATCATGAGTAACGTAACCCGCCTGCGGCACGTACTCCCGATGAGCCCGGACATCAACGCAGCTGTGAATGCTCTCGACAAGGCCATTGCTGATGCCGTTGACGCCGCCAAGGAAGCCGGGCTGCCCCAGGGGCTGATCGTGAGCCTGCTCCACGGTCACACCCACGCACAAACTCATCAGATGGTGACCGAATGACCATCAAGGTTTTGGAGTTCAAGCGGGAAGACTGGCGCGATGCCGCCAAGACCCTGCGCAAGATTGCCGATGACCTCGACGCCGGTGAGCATCCCGAGTGCACGGTGGGCGCCTTGACGCTTATCGGCGCGAAGGGAGAGGTGACCGTGTTCGGTCTCGGCCCCAAGTGTGACGACCTTCAATGCCTGGGTGCCATGCGCCTGGGTGAGCAGAAGCTGATTGATGTGCTGCTGGATAGCGGGGAAGGGTAGGTGTGCCGCAGATGAGTGCGGCACGCTATAGAACTGATTTAGCGGGTTTGAAACAACACGCATTGCACCACGGGTTGCGAGGCTTCAATGCAGGCTGCGCCGCGTTCATGCAACGGTTGATAGAGGCTGCCGACTATGAAGCCCATGAGTGCAACGACTACACAGTAAATCCCAGCCCGCTCCCTTGGGGCCTCGGTGCGGTTCGCATAAGCCACACCGCGGCGCACCTGTCGCGCGAACAGATAGAGCACGACGAAAGCGGCTGCGATCAAAAAGCTAAAAATACCGACTTCTGGAATCATGGTTTTTCTCTCAATGATTTATGAATCAATAACCTGACAAACACTTGGCGTCACTAGTTTGTCGGCGTCGAGCTGATTGTTGATTTCTATCTGAGATCAATTCAAGTACGTGATGTCCCGAATTTAAAAAATAGATAGAGAAAGCGATGACAACCAAGCAACCCGACTGGGAGGCGATCGAACGAACCTACCCAGCCGAGATTGCAAACTTCAGGGCTTACTGAGCAGGCAAGCAACGATCCCGGGCTTCACACATTCCGGTGCGATCATGAAAATGACGACTGCTACTGCAAGCACTAAGTAAATTGTGTTTTTCATCCTTCGAGCCTCGTTGGTTAATGAGAGCTCATTAGGCCGGGCTGGCTCGCGAATAGGCGGGCAATCTGCCCCTCTTTTGGGGGCGAACTCTGAATTGAGAAGGTTCTTCTGGTATGAATCGGCCGCGTCCTCCTGCGTCATTGGTCGAGCTATCCGATCTTTCGGATTTCGGCACCTGCCTGATGCCTGCCCCCGAAGTGTGGGAATGGCTCCAAGCCGAGATACTCGCCGACACCGGCACCATCCACAACGAAGACCATGCTCACCTACTGGATGCAGACATCCGGATCATGTGGGCATCGTCGAGCTTCGAGAAACAGGGTAGGACGGTCCTGGGCCAGGCCGAGCAGGTAGCGTTCCGCGCTGGTGGCTGGCAGAAAGCCCGGATGGAGCAACAGATGCGTGATTGGTTCGGCGATGTGCCGGCCTTCATCATCACCTTGGCTGCTGACTACTGCGCCCAGTGCAGCGATACCGACTTCTGCGCCTTGGTTGAGCATGAGCTCTATCACATCGCTCACGCCAACGATAAGTACGGCCAGTCAGCCTTCACAAAGGAAGGCGCGCCCAAGCTTGAGATGCGCGGCCACGACGTCAACGAGTTCGTTGCCATCGTTGAGCGATATGGCGTTGGCGCGCCAGATAGCGATGTTGCGCGAATGGTCGAAGCGGCCAAAAAACCACCATCCGTTAACCGGGCCTCTATAGCGAGTGCTTGCGGTACCTGCTTGATGAGGGCTGTGTAGTGGAAGAGCAGTGGAAGACGATTCAAAACTACCCGGACTACGCGGTAAGCAACCTGGGTCGAATCAAGCGCCTCACGACCAGGACGTGCGCGAAGGCAGGCACAATCTTAAAGACACCTGGCCGCAGTAAGGCTCGACCATACCTGAGTGTCGATCTCTGCTACCCGGGAGGCAAACGCACTGAGCTTGTTCATCGGCTCGTAGCGATCGCATTTCTGGGTGAGCCGCCGTTTCATGGCGCTGAGGTTAATCATATTGACGCCGACAGGGGAAACGCAGCCGTCTTCAACTTGGAATGGGTTACGTCTTCGGACAATCAACACCACTCCTATGAGCATGGGTTGCAGACGGCAAAGGGCGAATCTAACGGACAAGCCAAACTGAAAGAGGGTGAGGTGCTGGAAATGCGAGCGCTTCACTCAACATCAGGCGTTGATGTTGAAACTCTTGCTGAGCTCTACGGCATCCATAAGAGAACGGCCCTTGATGTGGTTCGCCGCAAGTCGTGGGCGCACATCTGATGCTGCACACAATCCTGCCGAGGTAGGGAAATTGAACATTGCGAGGGCCTGCGGAACCTGTCTGCTCAGATCGGCCTGACCCCTGACAGACCTAAGACGGAATTTACCCTATGGCAGCCCTGAACAGTGAGGTGAAAGGCTTCATGGTTCAGGCCTTGGCGTGCTTCGACACACCTTCCCAGGTTGCAGCGGCTGTCCGAGAGGAATTCGGCATTGAGGTGACCCGTCAGCAGTGCGAGGCGCAAGACCCGACCAAGCGTGCCGGCCGAGACCTGGCAAAGAAGTGGGTGACCCTTTTCCACGACACCCGTAAGCGATTCCGCGAAGAGACAGCTGACATCCCGATCGCCAATCGTGCCTTCCGCCTTCGTGCCATGAACCGCTTCGTGGAGAGGGCCGAGTCGATGAAGAACATCGGCCTGGCCATGCAGATCCTCGAGCAGGCGGCGAAAGAAACCGGCGACATCTACGTCAATCGAGCACGGAAGGAGGAGGCGGGCGACGAACCGGTAATTCCGACTCGGATTCAGGTCGATGTGGTGGATGCGAGGAAACCGAATGCCGAGCCTTAATGTTCCGCAGGCTCAGTTCCTCACGCTGCCCCACAAGTTTCGTGCTTTCGTTGCCGGTTTCGGCTCGGGGAAAACATGGGTGGGCTGCTCGGCACTCAGCAAGCACTTCATGGAGTGGCCCGGCGTCAACGCTGGGTACTTCGCGCCGACCTACCCGCAGATCCGGGACATCTTCTATCCGACCATGGATGAAGTGGCTTATGACTGGGGGCTGAAGACCAAGATCAACCAGGCGAACCACGAGGTTCACATCTACAGCGGCCGGCAGTGCCGCGGCACTGTGATTTGCAGGTCTATGGAGAAGCCTCAGACCATCGTTGGCTTCAAGATCGGTCACGCTCTGGTGGATGAGCTGGACGTGCTGACGGCCATCAAGGCACAGCAGGCCTGGCGCAAGATCATCGCCCGGATGCGCTACAACCTGCCCGGGCTGAAGAACGGGGTGGATGTCACCACGACGCCGGAAGGCTTCAAGTTCGTCTTCCTGCAGTTCGTGAAGCAGCTCCGCGACAAGCCGTCGCTCAAGGAGATGTACGGCCTGGTGCAGGCCAGCACCTTCGACAACGAGCTCAATCTGCCGGATGACTACATCGCCTCCCTGATGGAGTCGTATCCGCCGCAGCTGATCATGGCGTACCTCAAAGGCCAGTTCGTCAACCTGACGTCCGGCACGATCTACACGGCCTACGACCGCAAGCTCAACGGGTGCTTCGACACCGTGCAGCCCGGCGAGCCCCTGTTCATCGGGATGGATTTCAACGTCGGTAAGATGGCGGCGATTACCCACGTCAAACGCGACGAGGGTTTGCCCAGGGCAGTAGATGAGCTGATCGACGGCTACGACACGCCCGACATGATCCGCCGGATCAAAGAACGCTACTGGCGGCACGACGGCAACGATTTCAAGAAGACCTGCGAAATCAGGATCTACCCGGACGCCTCGGGCGATTCACGCAAGTCCGTGAACGCCAGCATCACCGACCTTGCCATGCTCAAGCAGGCCGGGTTCGCGGTCATCGCTCCAGCTGCAAACCCGCCGGTGAAGGATCGAATCAACGCAATGAACGCCGTCTTCTGCAATGCGCAGGGCGAGCGCCGCTACCTGATCAACCCGTTCACCTGCCCAACCTACGCCGATGGCCTGGAGCAACAGGTGTGGGGCGCGAACGGGGAGCCAGATAAAACCGCAGGCATCGATCACGCGAACGACGCCGGTGGCTACTTCATCCACCGCGAGTATCCGATCATCAAACCGGTCACCGCTATCAAAATGGGATACGCCCGATGAGCAATGACGTCTCCTTCAAGCGGGCGGAATACACTGCAGTGCTGGACCGCTGGGCGACCGTTCGTGACGTCTGCGCCGGCCAGCACCGGGTGGTCGATCGGCTGCCTTACATCAACGCGCACGACAAGTCGCCGGAGAACGTAGACCGGAACAGGGCTTACCGCGAGCGGGCGGTGTTCAAGAACGCCACTGGGCACACCCGAAACGGGCTGCTGGGTCTGGCCTTCCATAAAGATCCGACCCTCGCGGTACCGAAGAAGCTGGAATACCTGCAGGACAATGCAAACGGCTCCGGTGTCAGCATTTACCAGCACTCCCAAGGCACGCTGGAGAAGGTGCTTGAGGCTGGGCGCCACGGGTTGTACGTCGACTATCACCAAGACGACGGCATCGGCGGTCACTCTGTGATCCTTTCCTATTGCGCAGAGGACATCATCAACTGGCGCACGGGTATGGTGAACGGCCACAGCGTGCTGACGCTGGTGGTGCTGCGCGAGTCGCCGGAGATACCGGAAGGGTTTGGCTACAAGACAGCTGAGCAGTACCGCGAACTGGCGCTGGAGGAAGACGGCTTTGTTTGCCGGGTTTGGCGGCGGTCCGGACCAAAGGGTGGCGGCCCACTGGAGGTCATCGAAGAATTCAGGCCTGAAGGTGTCACTGGGCGCTTCAAAGAGATCCCGTTCACCTTCGTCGGGGCACAGAACAACGACCCAAGCATCGACGAGTCGCCGCTGTACGACATCGCCATGATCAACCTGGGTCATTACCGGAACAGCGCCGACTACGAAGACAGCGTCTTCTGGTGTGGCCAGGCTCAGCCGTGGATCTCTGGTTTGGATGAGCAGTGGCGCGACTGGATGGAGAAGAACGGTGTTTATGTAGGCTCCCGGGCACCGATGATGCTGCCAGCTGGCGGCCAGTTCGGTTACGCGCAGCCCTTACCCAATACGCTGGTCAAAGAGGCGATGGCCGATAAGAACCAGATGATGATTGAACTGGGCGCACGGATGGTTGTGGCGTCACTTGCCACCAAGACAGCTACCGAGTCGCGCGGCGATCAGTCGGCATCCACATCGGTGCTCGCTGGTTGTGTGGCAAACGTCAGCGAGGCATACACGCGAGCCATCATGTGGTGCTGCGCCTACATGGGCGTTGCTGACAAGAAGGTCGCCTACCAGGTTAATCAGGAATTCGTCGAGCTAACGGCGGATCCGCAGATGATCACAGCGTTGGTTGGCTTGTGGCAGAACGGCGGCTTCGCGAAGGCGGATCTTCGGGCGTACCTACGCAAGCTTGGGCTGATTGCGCCAGAGCGAACAGACCTGCAAATCGATGGCGAGCTGGAAGAGCAGGGCGACGGCCTGGACCTGGACGACGAGGACAAACCAAATGGCGGTAAATCCGGCAGTACTTGATGCCACGATCCGGCACGCGGTCTTTCTCGAAAAGCTCAAGGCTGGGGAGGTCGGCAAGTTCGCTCCCTTTCTCAAGGAGATTGACCGCTCAATTCGCGACCGGCTGACCCAGTCGGACCTGACTGAGTACAGTGTCAAACGCCTCGAAGCGCTGCTGAAGGAAGTGGATAGTCTGCTGCTGGGCATCTTCGATCGCTACAGCGCGCAACTGAACCTCGACCTGGTGGACATCGCCAATTACGAGGCCGAGTTTGAGGCAACCAGCCTTGCCAGATCGGCGCCGGTTGGACTCTCACTGGATGTGGTTGCGCCGACGGCTGCAGCGATCCGCACCGCAGTGCTGACGAACCCGCTCAGTGTGCGCGGTACCGGCGGCGGGAAGCTGCTCAAGGCCTTCATCAAAGGGTGGACTGGCGCAGAGCGTGAGCGCGTCACCGGCACCATTCGGCAAGGCTTCTTCGAAGGGCAGACGAATTTCCAGATCATCCGCAACATTCGCGGTACCAAGGCTGCCGGGTACAAGGACGGCATCCTCGCCGCCACCAACCGCAATGCCAGCACGGTCGTGCACACCGCGATTCAGCATGTGTCGTCCCAGGCCCGTATGGAGGTGGCCAAGGCCAACACGGACATCGTGCAAGAGATCCAGATGGTGGCCACGCTGGATAGCAAGACCAGCCAGTTGTGCCGCTCGATGGACAAACGCAAGTTTCCGGTGGATTCCGGCCCAAGGCCGCCGTTCCACCCGAACTGCCGGACCACCATCATCCTGTTGACCAAGCTCAGCGTGATGTTCGCCAAGGGCGCTACGCGGGCTTCGGTTGGCGCAGACGGCGGCCAGCAGGTGAGTGCCGACCTCGATTACTACCACTGGCTTCAGCAGCAGCCGGCGTCTTTCCAGGATGTCGCCATCGGGCCTGTCCGGGCCAAGCTGTTCCGGCAGGGAGGGCTGACCGTCGAGCGCTTCGCCGAGCTGCAGCTTGATCGCAACTTCGCACCGCTAACTCTGGCGCAGATGAAGGGACTAGAGCCGCTGGCATTTGAGAGGGCCGGGATTTAACCGAACACATTCAACCAGCCGCCTCCGGGCGGTTTTTTATTGCCTGCAAAGCGGGCGGACTAAACCCAAGGGGTGCATCAAAGTGGCAGAAGAAAACGAAATCGACCTGGAAAACCCGGCAATCAAGGCCGCTATCGCGACTGCCGTTGAAGCATCCGTTTCGGGTTTGAAAACCAAGAACTCGGAGTTGTTGGGTAAGCTGAAGGAAACCTCCGGCAAGCTCACCCAGTTCGAAACTCAGTTTGAAGGCATCGACATCGACGCCGTCAAAGGCCTGCTTAGTCGCGCGGGCCAGGACGAAGAAACCAAGCTGCTGACCGAGGGCAAAGTGGACGAGGTCTTCAACCGCCGCACTGAGCGTCTGCGCGGTGACTACGACAAGCAGCTGAAGACCATCAGCGAGCGTGCCGAGAAAGCTGAGTCCTTCGCTGCAAAGTTCCAGGGCAAAGTCCTGGGCGACTCGGTACGCGGCGCAGCACTGAAGGCTGGTGCGCTCCCTGAAGCGACAGACGACATCATCCTGCGCGCCAAAGGCGTGTTCACCCTTAACGAAGATGGCGATGCAGTCGCCGTTGATGAATCCGGCCAGGTCATCCTCGGTAAAGACGGCAAGACCCCTCTGACTCCGCTCGAATGGGCGGAATCTCTGCGCGAAAGCGCACCTCATCTGTGGCCAAGGGCTTCAGGGACATTTGCCCCGGGCGGGGGTGGCGGCAAGGCTGCATTCAAGCGCTCCGAAATGACCTCCGAGCAGAAGCGCGACTTCCAGCGCAAGCACGGCCAAACCGCATATCTGCAATTGCCCAAGTAAGGGGATTGACCCATGGCTACAACCGTAAATAGCGACCTGATCATCTACAACGATGAGGCGCAAACCGCATACCTGGAGCGTGTCCAGGACAACCTGGATGTGTTCAATGCATCGTCCAACGGCGCGATGGTGCTGGACAACGAACTGATCGAAGGCGACTTCCGCAAGCGTGCTCTCTACAAGCTGAACGGATCGCTGGAACACCGTGACGTCAACTCTGACGGCAAGGTTACCGCCAAGAAGATCAGCGCCGGCGAAGCTGTAGGCGTCAAGGCTCCCTGGAAGTACGGCCCGTACCAGACCACCGAAGAGGCGTTCAAGCGCCGCGGTCGTCCGGTCGAGGAGTTCTCTCAGATCGTCGGCGCCGACGTTGCTGACGCGACCCTGGAAGGCTTCATCCAGTACGCAACTGCTGGTCTGCGCGCGGCCATCGGCTCCAACGCTGACATGGTGGTTTCGGCCAACATCGAAACCGACGGCAAGAAGACGCTGACTCGCGGCATGCGCAAATTCGGCGATAAGTTCGGTCGGATCGCACTGTGGGTCATGCACTCCAGCGCCTACTTCGACATCGTTGATGAAGCCATCACCAACAAGATCTACGAAGAAGCTGGCGTCGTGATCTACGGCGGCCTGCCTGGCACCCTGGGCAAGCCTGTACTTGTGACTGACACCGCACCTGCGGACGTGATCTTCGGTCTGCTGCCAAACGCCGTAACTATTACCGAATCCCAGGCCCCGGGCTTCCGTTCATACGAAGTGAACGACGAAGAGAACCTGAGCATCGGCTACCGCGCTGAAGGTACCGTGAACATCGATGTGCTGGGTTACAGCTGGAAAGCCACCACTGGCGGTTCTAACCCAACCCTGGCCGCGGTCGGTTCCGCTGCCAACTGGGTCAAGCACGCGGGCAGCAACAAGGTAACCGCCGGCGTGATGATCACTTTGACTGCAACGCCTCCAGCAACTGGCGGCTAGGCCAAAAACTCAACGCGCGGTCAGCGATGGCCGCCTTGGAGAAACACATGGAACTGACTTACAGCAACCAGCTGAGCGGCTTCGACCCGGAGAAGCGTTACCGCAATCCGGAACACTTCGATAAGCCCGAAGCCGGCGTGACCAGCGTGCTGGTGATTGGCGATTGGCCGAGCGTGGTCAATGCGTACGAAGCAGCCGGCATTGACGTGTCGGTGAAGGAAGCCAAGCGGGTGCAGATTGTTGGCGGTGCCAACCAGGCCGAACTGGAAAAAGTCATCGCGACTTTGCGGGCTGAACATGGATCGATCGAGATCCTGATTGGTGGCCTTGAGGCTGGCGAAATCCACTGTCCAGAGGCTGGTGAACTGGCGTTGCGCCTGTTCGAAGTGCTGGGAACTATCCATGCCTCAGTAGATGACCTGACTACTGAGCGTGACGGCCTTGCCTTGACTGTCGACGCACTGCGCGGCGAGGTTGAAGCGCTGAAGAAGGCCGCCACCACACCGCCGGCGGATGAGGCCACTCAAATCGAGGTGCTGAAAGCCAAACTCGATGAAGCCAATGTCCAGTACCGGGCCAACGCTTCGAAAGAATCCCTGGAAAAGCTCGTCGCTGAGCTGCCCAAGTAGTAATACTGCTGGCTGTTGGTGATTCGGCGGCCAATCTTCAAACCATTCCAGCGAGTTAACGCATGACACTCATCATCGAGGACGGCACCGGCAAGCCTGACGCCGAAAGCTACGCGAGCGCCGAGGATCTGGCCCTGTATGCCGTGAAGTTCGGCACGGTCATCCCCGCAGGCGTTCCCGAGCAGGAAGCGCTGCTGCGCCGGGCCGCCCTGGCGATGGATGGCATGACCTGGAAGGGGCGCAAGACCAGTAGCGAGCAGGGTCTATCCTGGCCGCGCCGGGAAGTGCTGCTGGATCATGAGATCAAGCCGAACAACTACCTGCCCGCGCGTATCCAATACGGCCAAATGGCCCTGGCTGCTGAGATTCATCAGGACGACATAGACCCGATCGACAAGCGCAAAGGCGCGGTAACGCTGGAGCGTGTCGAAGGCGCGGTGACTCGCGAGTACGCGACTATTCCGAACACCAGCGGCCGACTGCTGCCGGCGGCGCCTGATCGCCCGAGCGCTACGCAGTTTTCTGATTACCTTCTTAGGCGGGGTTTGTTTGCGGTACGTGCGTAGTGGTAGTTTTTTGCCTCGCTTATGGAGGAGTGATTTATGACTGCCAAGTTGTTTAATAGTGATACCGCCGCATTGGACAGATTTGCTGCTGCTGCGCTATCCGTAGTAGTCGACGGTAACGAATCGCCTTATCAAGCGGCGACAGCAGCTGCTCTTCTTGCAGACAAGCTCCTAGAGGAGCGTACGAAGCGGACGAAAGCGGCTTCAGACTACCTTTCAGGAAAAACCGAGTAAATCGAAGCCCAGCCATCGCGCTGGGTTTTTCATATCTGGAGCCACCATGGCCTTCTACGACGAAATGGCCGTGATGGCTCTGGAGATGATCACAGAGTTCGGCCAGCCTGTGACTATTAGCAAGACTGAGCCGGGAGAGTACGACCCGGAGACAGGCGGCGAAGCTCCTGGCGTGCCCGTAGAGCAAGTCGCGCAAGGCATCCTGCTCGACTTCACCGGCCAAGAATTCCAGAACAACAGCCTCATTAAGCAGGGCGACAAGAAGCTCAAGATCGCTGCGCAGGGTTTGACCTGGATGCCGGGCCTGCTCGACAAAGTCGTGGCCCAGGGCCGCACCTGGTCAATCGTGCCTCCGCTGAAAGAGATCAACCCGGCCGGCACGCCGATCCTATATGAACTGCAGGTGCGGTCATGAGCCGCGCAGGCGCTGGCCAGTCCGGCAGCTTCGCCCTGAGCCTGGCCGAGTTCGCGGCACAGACCAGTGAAGCCATCGACGCCAGCGTTCGCGAGATCATCATCGAGGTAGGCAGCAGCCTGATTCGCATGTCTCCCGTGGGTAACCCGGAGATCTGGGCGCAGAATGCTGTGGCGACGCAGTACAACAAGGCTGTCGACGACCACAACAGCGCGCTGCGCAGCGACCCGGCGAACCTCACGAAGGGCGGGCGGCTGAAGAAGGGCCGCAAGCTCAACGACGGCATGGACCTCAAGGCGCAAGAGGGCTACGTCGGCGGCCGGTTCCGCGCGAACTGGCACATCTCGCTGGGCGTTGTCGAGAGTGTCACCTTCGACGAGGTCGACCCGAGCGGCGCAGAAACCACCGCAGCACTGGTGGCCGCAATGAGCGACTTCACCGCCGGCCAGATGGCCTACATCATTAACAATTTGCCCTACGCGATTCCGCTGGAGTTCGGCCATTCGACACAGGCCCCCGGCGGAATGGTCCGGGTAACCGTGGCTCGCTTTCAGCAGATCGTGCTGGAGGCCATCAGGAACAACCAGGTATGAGTCACGCAATCATCGCCTCGATCTACGAGGCCAAGCTCATCGCCTGGAACGCTGCCAGGTCGGAGAAGCTGAAGATCGTCTTCGAGAACACGGCCTACACGCCGGCGGCGGGCGAGACTTATCTGCGGGCTTTCACGATCCCGGGCGACACCGCGAGCAACACGCTCGGCGGTGATCACCGGCTGTTCACCGGCGTGTTTCAGGTCAGCATCATCGCGCCGGCGGGCACCGGCAAGACCAAGACCAACCCAATCACCACCGAACTGGTTGATCTGTTCCCGCTATACGCCAGGGATACGAAGGGTGCGGTCACCGTGGTGACCATGTCGCCAGTTGACCCAGGGCCCGGCATCACAGGCGATTCAACTTATACCGTTCCAGTCTCGTTCTTGTACCGAGCCGACACCAACTGATCCCGCCCATTGGGCAAACCCAGAGACCCGCCATTGAGCGGGTTTTTCACATCTGCAAAGAGGAAATACCCCATGGGCTACAAACTCCCCAACGGCGGCACCTTCCAGCACGCCGCAACCTATGCGACCGCACTGGCATTCACTGCCATTAGCAACGCTGCCGAGGCCGTTGCCACCGTTGTAGGTGGCACCATCGCTGCCGGCGATATTGTTCTGTTGACGTCTGGCTGGAGCAAGCTGGATAGCAAGGTGGTGCGCGTGAAGGCAGCCACGGCAACGGCGATTACCCTGGAAGGCATCGACACTACCGACACGCAGGTCTATCCGGTCGCTGGCGGCGCGGGCACGATGCGCAAGGTGCTGACCTGGGTGCAGATCCCGCAAATCTCCGACGTGGCCTTCTCCGGCGGCGAACAGAACTACCTGGATGTGGTGTTCCTCGAGGATGACCAGGGCAAGCAGATCCCCACCGACAAATCAGCGGCAAGTATGGTGCTCACCATTGCCGATGACCCCGCCCAGGCGTTCAACGGGGTGCTGCTGAAGGCAGACGCCGGCAAGCAGATCGAAGCAGCGCGGCTGAACCTGCCCGGTAACGACACCCTGCTGTACGGCACCTACACGTCGTTCTCCAAGCAGCCGGCGGTGTCCCGTAACAACCTGCTGACCCGTACCGTCAGCTTGGCCCTGCAGTCGGAGCCGACCCGTTACCTGACTGCGGCGGTGTAACCCATGGCCAAGATTCGTATTGCGCAGAGCGCTACGTTCAATGCGCCGGTGCTGATTCCGATCGTTGGCAGCGCGCCCGAGAAGGTCGAGTTCACCTTCAAGTATCGGGATCGCGCCGAGCTTGCCGCGCTGTTCGATGAATGGAACGACAAGCGTAAGAAGGCACAGGCCGCATTGGGCGATAAACCGTCATGGTCGGAAATTGTAGCCGTGGATACCGAGCAGCAAACTCAGCAGATCAAGGACCTGGTAGTCGGCTGGGGCTTCGATGACGAATACAACGACGACAACATCGTCGCCTTCGTAAAGTCCTGCCAGGGCGCCGCCGAGGCTGTCGTTAAGGCTCATGAGGGCGCATACAGCCAGGCCCGCCTGGGAAACTGACCGACGCCGCCCGCGCCATGTACTCGCCGAGCGTGCCCGACGCGATTATCGGGATGTTCGGCCTTGCCCCTGGAGATCTGGTTGAGGAAGTGGAGGTCTGGCCCTGCAACTGGCCGGCCTTCCTGCTTTTCAACCGCATGTCGACCCAGTGGAGAGCAGGCGCCGGCGGTGCGATCGGCCTCGACTATAGCTGCATCCGCGACGTGGCCGGGTTCCTCGGCATCAAGAAAAAGAAACTCGCTGAAATCTTCCCTGACCTTCAGGTGCTGGAAGGCGAAGCCCTGCGCGTTATGGCGGAGGAAAGGGAAAACAGCCCGTAACCACGGGCACTTATTCAAGGTGAGTCGATGAACATTGCAGAACTCGGCGTCAAGATCGACTCGGCCGATGCAATCCAGGCGAAAACGAGCCTGGATGAGATGGCGAAGGCCGGCGGCCGGGCCGAGCAGTCCGCTGTTTCGCTGATGAACGAAATGCAGGCGCTGGAGAAATCGCTTTCCACCAGTGCCAAAACCACCCAGGACCTGGCAAAGCAGCGTGACGCTCTCGCCAAGCTGACCAAGACCGGCGCCTATGGCGAGGCCGAGGCGGCGAAGATCTCCGCTCAGTTGGACAAGCAGCAAATCGCCCTGGCCAAGTCCGCCCTGGATGAACAGAAGGCCCTGAACAGCCTGCTGGGTGCCATCGACCCGGCTCGGGCTGCACTGGCCAAGCTGGATACCCAGGTCGAGCAACTTGGCAAGCACCTGGATGCCGGGCGAATCAGCCAGGACCAGTACAACAGCGCCCTGGGTAAAATCGACAAGGATTACGCCAAGCTCGAAAAGACCACCACAGGATTCGACAAACTGCGTCTCGGCACACGTCAGGCCCAGGAGAACGTTGTTCAGCTCGGTAATGCGTTGTCGTCGGGTGACTGGGGTAGCGGCGTGCGTGCCGTGGCTCAGTTGGGCGCTGGTGCCGGGGCGGGCGCTGCTGGGCTGCTCGCGATTTTAGGGCCTTTGGCGCTTGCAACGGCTGCTGTTGGCGGTCTTGCATACGCGTACTACAAAGGCAGCGAAGAACAGGACAACTACAACAAGTCACTGATCCTCACCGGTAACTACGCCGGTGTCAGCGCCGGGCAACTGGGCGACATGGCGCGGCAGGTCAGCGCAACCGTGGGCACTACAGGACAGGCAGCGTCGGTCTTGGCGATTCTGGCAGACAACGGCAAGATCGCCAGCGAGAGCTTCACCGGTATCACTCAGGCCGCAGTGTCGATGCAGGAAGCCACGGGCAAGGCGGTCAGCGATACGGTGGCCGAGTTCGTGAAGCTGGCTGATGACCCTGTGAAGGCCTCAGCAGCACTGAACGAGCAGTACCACTACCTGACAGCCTCGGTTTACTCGCAGATCACCGCACTTGAGGAGCAGGGCGACCACGCCGGCGCAGTGAAGCTGGCGACCGAGCAATACGCTGACGCGATCAATGAGCGCACACCGAAGATACTGGAAAACCTCAGTTTTTGGGAGAAGGGTTACAACGCTGTAGCGCGCGCCGCCGACAACCTCAAGAACATCGGCCGTACAGATATTGGTTCCGATATTGAGCAGGCTCGCCGCAACCTGGCAAGCGCGCAATCCGGCGATATCGGCCTCTTTCAAAACAAGCAGGTGATGGTTGATTACTACACCAATCAACTGAATATGCTGGAGGACCAGCGCGACGCAGAGGCTGATATTGCGAAGCAGGAAGGCGAGCGTTCAAAGGCTCAGCAGGCTGCTGTTACGTCGATGCAGAAGATTGACGCGCTCACCAAGTCATCCTGGACGAATGAGCAGAAGCGCACCGAGGCACTCAAGGATTACAAAAAACAGCTCGACGACATCCGCAAGGTTTCGCCGAACGACCCGCGCCTGGTCCAGGCTACGGTCGACAAAAACATCTCCAACATCAGCGACAAGTTCAAGGATCCCAAAACCGCCGGCACGCAGGTCGACCTGACTAGATTCAACGACGCCAAGAACGAACTGGCGGCCATTACCGACACCTACAAAAACTACCAGAAGGAACTGGAAGCGGCGCAGAAGGCAGGCCTGCTGTCTGAGGAAGACTATCTGCTGCGGCGCCAGGCTCTGATCGGCAATCAGCTCGACCAAACCACGGCAGCATACGAGGCTGAGATTGCCGCACTGGAAGCGGCCAAGGGCAAAAAGTCCACGTCGGCTGCGCAAAGCATCCAACTGGACCAGAAGATCGCCGACGCGCGCGCAGGCATCGTCAAGGCGCAGAAGGACGCTGACAGTCAGCTTGAAGTGCTCGCAACCAATGAGACCGGGCGCCTGGCAAAGCAAGAGCGGGCGATCAGTACATACGTGCAGGCGCTGGGGCAGCAACAGAGAGCCTTGGAACTCGCAGGCCAGCGCGCAGTGCTCGGCGTAGGGCAGGGCGATCGACAGAACGCGCTCAGCGGCGAGCTGAATAGCCAGCAGGACCGTTTTGCTCAGCAGTCGCTGGAGCTTGCCAACCAGAAGTCCGATCCGTCGCGCAACATGTCGGAGGAGGAGTTTAAGCGGAAGTCGCAGGCGCTCGCAGATGCGAATAATGCCGCGACGGACCAGATCCGGCAGGACTATGCGGATGTGGAGAATGCGCAGGGCGATTGGACGAAGGGGGCGACTGCGGCATGGGACAACTACCTGGACTCGGCGCAGAACATCGCTGGCCAGACCAAAAGCCTATTCGGCAACGCCTTCAGCTCCATGGAGGACTCGATCGTCAACTTCGCCATGACTGGGAAGCTTTCCTTTGCGGACTTCACCAAGTCGATTTTGGCGGATATGGCGCGTATCGCGACCCGTCAGGCGAGTTCGGCCTTGCTGGGCAGCTTGGTTGGCGCAGCGGCCAGCTACTTCGGTGGTACCGCTGCTGGCGGCGGTAATGGCATGGCTGCCGGTTCCGCTGGCGCTACATCGTCGAACCTCGGCGCGTCCTCGGCTGGCTACTCCAGCACTTACTTTCCCCAGGCTTTGGGCGGCGCATGGTCGGGCGGTGTGCAGATGTTTGCCGACGGCGGTGCGTTCACTAACTCCATCGTCAGCAAGCCCACGGCGTTTGGCATGGCCAGCGGCAAGACCGGCGTTATGGGTGAGGCAGGGGAAGAGGCAATCATGCCCCTGACCCGGACGTCGAGCGGCAAGCTTGGGGTCATGTCCATGGGCGGCGGTGGATCCGGCTCAACGCAGATCAATGTCGAGGTGCACATCGATGGCGACGGCAATGCATCGTCCACCGCCGACGCACCCGGCTATGACCTGTTCGGCAAGGAGCTGGCCGCGTTCGTTGAGCAGAAATACCAGCAGATGCGCAACAAAGACATGGGCCAGGGTGGCGTCATCAACAAAGCAATCAAGGGGCGCTGATGGCTATCGAACGTTTCACTTGGGCGACGGAGAAGGGCGCAGAGGGTGATATAGCCCAGCGCGTTCGCTCCAAGAAGTTTGGCGATGGCTACGAGCAGTCGGTCGAGGATGGCCTCAACAACCGGTCGCAGTCCTGGCCGGTGACCTTCACCGGTTTGAAGGGGCGTATCAAGGACATCATGGCGTTCCTTGACCGGCACAAAGGGGCGAAGGGCTTCCTCTGGGAGCCGCCCCTGGGTGAGCTTGGCCTATACAGGTGCAACGGCTACAAGCCGGTGCATCGCGGCGGCCAGGTCTACGCGATCACCGCCACTTTCCAGCAAACCTTTCACCCTTGAGATAACAGCCCATGGCACTGATCACGGACATCCAGAAACTGGAGCCCGGCGGCGAGATTCGCCTGTTCGAAATTGATGGTACCGAATACGGCGCCGATTACCTGCGCTTCCACGGTCACGCTATCCCGCACACGCCAGAGGAATTGCTTGCCTACGAAGGCTCTGAAGAGGATCTGCCCGCCAAGTCGATTATCTGGCAGGGCCAGGAGTATGCGGCATGGCCGGTTCAGATTGAGGGGATCTCTTCTAGCAGCGATGGCACCGCCTCTCGACCGACCTTCGCCGCCGGCAACGTCAACGGGCGTGTCACTGCGCTTTGCCTGGCCTTCGAAGACATGCTCAAGTTCAAGCTGACGGTCCGTGAGACGTTGGCACAGTACCTGGACGCGGCGAACTACCCTGACGGCAACCGAACTGCGGATCCGACCCAGGAGGCGCTGGAGATCTGGTACATCGACCAGAAAACCAGTGAGGACGGCGAGGCAGTGGTCTGGGAGCTTTCCTCCCCTGGCGAGATCGATAACCACGGGCTTCCCGGGCGGCAAATGACCACGTTCTGCCACTGGGCCATGACCAACGGTTACCGGGGGCCGGACTGTGGCTACACCGGCGCGGCCATGTTCGATGACGAGGACAACCCAACAGACGATCCGTCGAAGGATCAGTGCAAGGGCTGCCTGTCGTCCTGCAAGCTGCGCTTCGGCGAGAACAACGAACTGTCCTTCGGTGGATTCCCTGCCGTCTCCCTGATTGCCCGGAGTTGACCATGCGCAAGCACATCATTGCGGCCATCCAGTCGCATGCGGCGGCCGAGTACCCGCGCGAATGCTGCGGCCTGTTGATTGCCGTCGGACGAGCGCAGAAGTACTTCCCGTGCCGGAACATCGCCACGGAGCCTAACGAAGAGTTCCGCCTCGACCCAGAGGACTACGCTACGGCGGAAGACATGGGCGATGTGATCGGCATTGTCCATTCACACCCGGACGCCACCAGCAGGCCGTCACCTCACGACTTGGCCATATGCGAGGCCACGGCCTTGCCATGGCACATTCTGTCGTGGCCGGAGGGGGATTTAAGGACGATCACGCCTACGGGCAGCACGCCGCTGCTCAATCGCCCGTTCGTGCATGGGGCCTGGGATTGCTGGCAAGTCTGCGCTGATTGGTTTGCACGCGAATGGGGTTTGGAGTTTGAAGCCTTCCAGCGCGTCGATGGCTGGTGGGAGCGCGCAGAGAACGCCAGCCTATACGAGCAGCACTACGAAGCCGCCGGTTTTGTACGCGTCGACCGACCGCAACGCGGTGATCTGTTGGTAATGCAGGTAGGCCGCACGGCTCACCCGAACCATGCAGGGATCTATCTCGGCACCGATACAGCGCTATGCGGCGAAGAGTCTGGCGCATTCGGCCCCGGCCCGTTCCTGTTGCACCACCTGTACGGCAGACCGTCCGAGATCATCGTCTACGGCGGCCCTTGGTATGACCGAACGCGCCTGATCCTCAGGCACAAGGATGCTCAAGCCAGTTTGCCCATGGAGTAAATCGAGAAGCCGCCCTCTGTCAGGTGAGTGACGTGGACTGAGCCGCCAATGTAGACGCGATCTTTGGTCTTTCCTTCTTCCTGCCGCGACTGCGCACGCATTATCTCGGGTGCACACGTTGGGAACGAGCTCCAGTCTATCCCCGCTTTATCCATAAGCTCTGGTTTTACGCCAAGGCCATAATCTAAAGCCTCGGATTTAAAGTCCGACACGGAACGGTAAGCGAATCCATGGATTTTTCCAGAGTCGTCGGAAATCCCGAAGTGATAGATCGTTGCAGATTGGTTCTTGAGGGCGGGAGCATGTCGATTCAATTCGCTCCAGAGGGCCTTAAGCTCTTGGGGCGCATGAGCATCGACCGCGTCTACATCGAGGGCAAAACCTTGGTTATTCACAAGGCCGACCCAGCGGCTGAAAAGCAGTGCGGAGCCTGTCGCTGCGATGACCATACGCATGTGCGGGATGGCGATAGCTTTACTCACGTAGCCTGGGGGCGTATCTACGGAATAATGTAAAAGCGTATCCGTGGCTACAATCGCTTCGTTTTCATCCGTATAGAACAAGAGCGAGGACATATGGCCTCCTGGCCGACTTTGAGTTGCCGGAGGCTACTATCGCTTCCGGATCAACCGCCACTGGCATTCCATCCACGCTGGATGCCTGGCCAGGCCAGTATGCTAGGATTTTGATTTGGCCGTGAAGGATCAGATCATGAAGATCAATATGGCATCTGTAGTGGTAGCAGGTGCCCAATGAGCAAGATCCTCGTTCGCCACTTCCAGCCTGAAGACAGCTTGGAGCTTCTCACGGAGTTGGTGCATACGGCGTATGCGCCTCATGCCGCGCTAGGGCTTCGATATTGGGGGACCCATCAGACTGTCAGTGACACAGCGCAGCGGCTAGCCTCTGGTTATGGTTTTGTCGCTGAAATAGAGGGGCAAATAGCTGGGACGATTACTTTGCGGCCGCCTCAGCCTGATTCAACTGTTGCGCTATATCGGGATGTTCACACATGGAGCATTGGCCAGTTTGCAGTGGCACCCGCTTATAAAGGTTTCGGGATAGGGTTGGCTTTGCATGAGCATGTGCTTGAGGCTGCGAGATTGAGAGGGGGAAAGCGTATGGCATTGGATACCGCAGTTCCGGCTGAGGGGTTGATTTCAATGTACAGGCGCTGGGGTTATGAGATTGCTGGTGAGCACGACTGGCGGCCTCACACTAATTACTTGAGTGTTTTGATGGTGAGATCACTTGTTGATTAGATCCGCCGTTTCAAAAGGCTAAACGCAACTCTCGAAATATAGGTGCTTAGCCACTGGGATTCCATCCTCACTGGGTACCTGGCCAGGTCAACGGAGGGGTCAGTTTTTGATCGGCGATGGCCACTTGCCTTTGTTTACAATTCAAGTAATTTTCAGCTGCCGGCCGCTCAGTAGCCGCTTGGTTTCTCAAAAAATAGTGATTGCGACGTTCAGGAGAAGGACGCCTTGATGAGTAAAAAAGGATTTTCATTGCCAGCGCTTTTGGTGTTGGTTTTGAGTCTGACGGCCTGTCAGTCAAACACGCGTCTCGCTGGGAACACCGTAAATCAGGTCTATAACGACGCTAAAGTCACGGCAATGATTAATGCGGCGATGGAGGGGCGCACTCAAGACGTCGCTGAATTCGCCTCCCAAGGTGCTGATGTAAATAGCGTAGGTACCGATGGTACTACGCCGCTCATGTGGGCGATAAAAGCAAGAAACTGGCAGGGTACAGAGGCGTTACTTAAAGCAGGAGCCGACCCTAATTTTGCGACCGAGAAATTCAAAGGGATTTCCCCAATGTGGCTCATGTCGGGCGGTAACAGCCTAGAGGGCTTAGCCCTGATGCTTCGCTATGGGGGAGACGCAAAGGGCGATTCTCAGACAGACATGACAGATCGACCCCTAAACCTCGCGGCCAGCGAGGGCCGACTGGAAAACGTAAAGTTACTTGTCGCTGCTGGCGCAGATATTAACGATCATGATGCTTTTGGGGGATCAGCAGCAGATGCAGCTGTAGTGAGCTCGCACTTTGAAGTCGTAGCCTGGCTGCTTGAACATGGTTACAACTACGATCTAAATGGCCTAGCCAAGGGCGTTCAAATCATAATAGTGCCCCCGGACTCCGAAGCTCAGCGATGGAAGAACACAGTGATATCTATGCTGGAAAAGCGCGGTGTGACATTTCCCACTCCAGCCAAGCGTGATCCTCGTCCTTAGTTTTTGGGGAAATAGGAACCGTGCCAGGCTTTTGCATTACCCCCTCACTGACTTGGATGCCCGGCCAGGTCCGGGGTACAGTGGTTGAGTTCCAAATTCTTCTATCCGTCTAAATCGCAAGGATGCCCATGCGTAAATTGCTCGTAGCGATCTCGCTCACTATTCCCATTTTCCTGTTGTCTGGCTGCTCAGCTGTGTCGACTTTCGACAAGTACGCAACCCTGCGCTTTTATGAGTTCAATCGAACGGACATTCAGTACAGTCGCTTTGATGGTGAGTCAGGCATGCTGAGTTCTAATCCCAATTTTCGGAATAGAATGCTGCCCGCACGGATAGCCGATAACAATCAATGGCTCGACTTCACCGATGACATGGGGCAAATTTTAAAGACGTTTGGTAATACCTTACATCGCGACACATTTCCAGCTGGGCTGGAGCCGATTAAAGAGTTTGTTGCCTGGAGTCAGCTTCCGCCAATGCAGCGCCTGAATATGCGCGATACGTTGAATGCCAAGCCTGAGTTCACATCGATTAAAGCTCGACTTGTTCTTGAGCGCGGCACGGGGGAGCCGCTGCTTGTTTTTACAGTCAGTTCGCTACCTTGGGAGACAGCCCCGCAGTATGCGATCGATAAAGTTAACGCCGTCAGAATGCTGGTTAATGCCCAGATCTGGTATGAGATTTTGAAGTAGCAGGTTTCCGAGAAAGTCGATGGCAGATCTGGCAGCCCAGCCCCGCGCTGGGCTTTTTGCATCTCCCCCTCAGTGCTACAGTCCCGCCAAACCAAAGAGGGAACGACATGCGGATTTTGATAGCTGCGGTAGCTGTGGTGATGTTGGCGGGGTGTGCCTCGTCGGCGATCTCGGTGCGGGATGCAGAGCCGGTACCGTCCGACGAGCTTTACGCCTTCCAATCCAAGCCAGCCGGTGAAAGCGGAAAGATCACAGTTGTCCGTGATTCGGGAGCCGTCGGCTCTGGCTGCGACATTGTCGTATACGTCGACGGTCGAAGAGCTGCAAAAATAGGTACCGGGCAGCGCGCTACCTTTTACTTGCCGCCCGGATCGCCAAATCTAGGTGCTGGTCTGGCGGGCTCAGGCTTGTGCGCAGGCGCTGCGATACGCACCATCGCAGCGACGGTGCAGCCTGGCAAAGAAAGCCTCTACCGTATCAGCGGCGACATGGCCGGGTTCTACATTGGTCCCTATGTCGATTACAACTGAACCAAGAAATCTTTGAAGCCGCCTCCGGGCGGCTTTTTATTGTCCGGAGAAAGTGATGCAGGCATCGGCGATCAACTACCAACCTATGACAACGATTCGCCTTCACGGGCAACTTCGTCAGTTCGGTAAGTCCTACAGGCTCGCGGTAAAATCGCCGGCCGAGGCAATCAAGGCACTATGCGTGCAGATCCCTGGGTTCGAGCGGTTTTTGTCTAACGCCAAGTCGCGTGGGCTTGAGTTCGCGGTGTTTCGTGACAAGCGCAACATTGGTGAAAAGGAGCTGAACTATAGCGGTGCTGGCGATATCCGGATTGCCCCCGTGGTGGTAGGCAGCAAGCGCAGTGGCATTCTCCAAACTATCGTCGGCGCTATCCTGATTGTTGTGGGTGTGATCTTTTCGGCAACCCCTTTCGGCACTCCGCTCATTGGGGCGGGCATTGGCCTTGTCGCCGGCGGTGTTATCCAGATGCTCAGTCCCCAGGCCGGCGGACTGAAGACCAGCGCCGCGCCAGAGAACACGCCTGGCTACGCCTTCGGCAGCGCTAAGAACACTACGGCCTCCGGTAACCCGGTACCGCTTTGCATTGGCGAGCGCCGGTGGGGCGGCGCGATTATCAGCGCTGAGATCTACGCAGAAGATCGCATGTAACTGTCACTTGCAGCACCACAGCCGCCCATCAGGCGGTTTTTTATTGCCTGGAGAAAAGCATGGGCGCAGCACACAAAATCGACGTTTATGGCGCTAAGGGCGGATCGGATAAGCCCAAAACACCTACTGAAGTGCCGGATAGTCTGCGCTCTGTCGCTATGGCAAAGATGCTGATCGCCGTAGGCGAGGGAGAGTTCGAAGGCACACCTACTGCGCGCGATATCTTCCTCGATAACACCCCGCTTCAAGACCCCCAAGGCAACATGAACTTCCCGAACGTTAAATGGGAGTGGCGCACCGGGGCGGTAAACCAAACCTATATCCAAGGCATCCCGTCGATCGCGAACGAAACAACGATCGGTACGGAGTTGCGCAGTGGCACGCCATGGGTTCGAGCCATCACCAACACTCAGCTTTCTGCTGTGCGCGTGCGCTTTGCCTGGCCGGCACTTCAGTCGATCGACTCGGGCGGAAACATCAACGGGTACACGATTGGCTACAAGGTCGAGTTGGCAACTGACGGCGGTGCCTACCAGGAAGTGCTGAATGAGGCCGTGTCCGGAAAGACTACAAGCGTTTACGAGCGTACGCGCCGCATCGATTTGCCGAGGGCGAGTTCAGGTTGGCTACTGCGGATGACTCGTCTGACCGCGAACCAGAACAACAACAAAATCTCCGACACCATGCAGATTGCCGGCTTCACCGAGGTAATCGACGCGAAGATTCGCTACCCGAACACCGCGCTGCTCTTCATTGAGTTTTCTGCTGAGCAGTTCCGAAGCATTCCGGCCGTAACCGTATTCAGCAAAGCTCGAAAATGGCAGGTTCCGAGCAACTACGACCCTGCGACCCGGACTTACACGGGTATATGGGATGGCACCTTCAAAGAGGCGTATACCAACAACCCGACATGGGCGACGCTCGGTATCACCACGAACGACCGTTTCGGCCTTGGCCGTCGTATCAAGCCGTGGATGGTGGATAAGTGGGAGCTCTACCGGATATCGCAGTACTGCGACCAGCTGGTGCCGGACGGAAAGGGCGGCCAAGAGCCTCGCTTCATCTGCAACTTGAACCTGCAGAGCAAGGCCGATGCCTGGTCTCTGCTGCGTGATATCTCGGCGATTTACAGGGGCATGACCTACTGGGCCCAAGGTCAAGTCTTCACTCTTTCGGATATGCCGCGCGCTACCGACTTCGACTTTGCCTACACCCGGGCGAACGTCATCGACGGCAAGTTCACCTATTCGAGCGCATCGGAGCGCACGCGCTACAGCCGGGCGCTGATTAGCTACGACAACCCGCTCAATAACTATGACACCGACGTAACACCGGTGACCGATCCGAAGCTGCAGCGGCGCTACGGCGACAATCCGCTGGAGATCAGCGCCATTGGTTGCACCCGAGAGTCGGAGGCCCAGCGCCGGGGTAAGTGGGCGCTCCTCACCAACTCCAAAGATCGGGCCGTCACTTTCAAGGTCGGGCTTGATGGACGGATCCCGTTCCCGGGCTACGTGATTCCGGTTGCTGACGAACTGCTGGCGGGGCGCCCTGTGGGCGGGCGCATCTCAGCGGTGAATGGCAAGGTCATCACCCTGGATCGCGACACCCAGGCCAAGCCTGGCGATCGATTGATCCTCAACCTGCCCGACGGCAAGTGCGAGGGCCGCACCGTGCAACTGGTCAGCGGCCGGCAGGTCACCGTCACGGTGGCTTACTCCGTTACGCCAGAGCGCGAACTGGTGTGGGCGCTGGATGCTGACGACCTGGCTATCCCGCTTTATCGCGTGGTCAGCGTGGCGCGGCCAGAGCCGGGCGTGTTTGAAATTTCGGCCGTTCAGTACGATCCGAGCAAGTTCGATCACATCGACACCGGGGCCCGGTTGGAAGAGCGGCCAATCAGCGTTGTGCCGATCACTGTCGTTCCGGCGCCGGCGAGCGTCACCATCACGTCGAACTACTCGGTGGACCAGGGCCTGGCGATCAGCACCATGAACATCTCGTGGCCAGCTGTGGCTGGCGCGGTCGCGTATGAAGTGGAGTGGCGTAAGGACAGCGGTAACTGGATCAAGCTGCAGCGCACGGGCGCGACAAGTGTGGATGTCACCGGCATTTACTCGGGCGCCTATCTGGCCCGGGTGCGATCCGTAAGTGCCTTTGAGATCTCATCGATCTGGAAGAGCTCCGACCTGACCAACCTGGAAGGGAAGGTCGGCCTGCCGCCGGCGGTGGCGTTCCTGCGCACCACCAGCTTGGTCTATGGCATTGGGATTCAGTGGGGCTTCCAACCTGGCTCGGAGGACACTCAGCGGACAGAGCTCTGGTACAGCCAGTCGGCTGACCTGACTACCGCGATGAAGTTGAGCGACTTCAGCTACCCGCAAGCCGCTCACGAGATGCACAGCCTCCTGGCAGGGGCGAGCCTATATTTCTGGGCCCGCCTCGTGGATCGCACCGGTAACGTGGGGCCTTTCTGGCCTATCCCTGGGGCTGTGAATGGTCGGGCCAGTTCCGACCAGGCCGAATACGACAAGTACTTCGCTGAGAAGATCGGCAAGGGGGCGCTGTACCAGAGCTTGCGTGAGGAGATCGACCTTATTACTGGTGATGGCCCTGGGTCGGTCAATGATCGACTTGAGAAGGCCAAGCAGGAACTGGAAGATCTGATATCTGAAGTGGTCGACGCGCTGGAATACGTGCCGAGCAAAACTTATGTAAAGGGCGACATGGTTCGCGTGGGTCAGCAGCTATTCCAAGCGACCACCGCGGTCCCAGTCAATACGACGCCGCCGAACGCAAACTACTGGTTCAACCTAGGCACCATCGCCGAAACAAATGCAGCTATGGCCTTGGAGATCAGCAAGAACAAGACCGCTATCGAAGACGTCGACGGGAAAGTCACTGCGACCGCCGAGCGCCTGGAAGGTGTCTATGCGCTGGTGAAATCCGAATCAGCAGGTTCGGAGGAGGGGAGCGCCGGTGACAGCACTTCGTCCGCTGGCGCTTGGTCGCTTATGTCTGCAATTGCTGAGCGGGACTTTGCCCAGTCACAGCGCACAGACATCGTCGAAGCAAAAGTTCGAGATAACGCGGCCAGCATCACGACCGTGCAGAACACCGTGGCCACTGATAAGGCAGCGACTGCTGAGGAAATCAGAACCCTCAAGACCACAGCCGGCAATAACTCTGCGGCAATTCAGGTGGTCAGCAGGGCCCAGGCGACCACTGACGGGAAGGTTTCGTCGATGGTGACTTTCAAGGCGGAGACAATAACTGGCGGGAAAAAAGTCGCCTCGGGGTTTGCGTTCGGGTCGGATGGAGAGCAGGCGGAGTTCCTCATATTCGCGCAGCGGTTCGCTGTGGTCGATGAAGTGAGCGGTCAGTTGGTGCCGATGTTCGTGGTGCAGAACAACCAGGTAGTCCTCAATCAAGCAATTATCAGCAAGGCCTTCATCCAAGAAATCATTCTGGGTATGAATCTCAGATCTGAAGCGGTCGATTCGAAAGGCCGACCTCTGTTGGAGATCAACGTCAAGGCCGGGACATTCACGCTGCGTAGTGCTGGCACTGGCGGATCCTCTCTTCTCAACAACGATGGTCTCGCGGTTTACGACGGTAGTGACGTGCGCCGCACCATGGTCGGGAGGCTTTCGTAATGGATGAGTTTGGAATGGCGACCTGGAGCGCAACCGGCGCTCCAGAGTTGAACGCAGCTTCACTTACAATGAGGGTCGTATACAGCGCTGTTATTTCGCCTTCAACTTGGGGTACCGCTAAGTTCATTGATATAGCCATTGCTGGGATCACGCCTCAGAACGCAGCAGCATTTCCGACCCCTGTCGGGCCTGTCGACGCTGCGAATTCAGCTCAGGTCGAGCCCGAAGTTCTAAACGGCGTAGTAAGAGTTTGGAAAACTATCCGAGGTGACCCCTACGGTAACTCCTCAAGAACTGGTGTCCAGCAAAGACTGGTAGTAGTGAGGTTTAAGTGATGGCTGAAACTTACGGTTTACTATTCACGGCAGGAGATGATAATCGTGTTGTCATTGACTCCGAGTTTTTTCGAATGTCTACGGTTTATAAGGGGCGCTACGCTCCAAATGAATCAGACGGTTATTCATCCTCTACTATGTTTCCTGCCCCAATAACGACCCAGGAGCAGCCGCTGGTTTTTATTCGACCAGATAGCGCCAATGGCGTTATCGGTATGAGTAACTTGGAGATTTACGGAAGCCCAGGAAATTGGACTGGGTTCAGGGTAAGGCGCTATGACAGATACACCATACAGCCTTCGGGTAGATGGTTTGTTGCTAATTTTGTCGCTCAGCCCACGGCCATATACGGCGGTCGAATTTGGAATGCTGAGAAAGCGTTGATATATGACTCTGGATCTCCCGCTGCTCTTTTTGTTCGGTCCAGCAACTCATGGACTTATACCGGTGCTGGACAGACAGGTCAGGGGCTTTCGGTTACATATTTTAGTGCGCCATTTAATATGCAGGAGGATGAATATTTCCTAATAAATAATTTCATAATGGCCGCAGTTGCCGGAAGTTCTGGTTCAGGGGCAAGGCAAATCGGAGCTATGTGGGATTACCCGTCAAGACTTTTAAAGATTGCGCTTGTCGCGAACGCTGGTAATACGGTTTTTACCGGTATAACTGTGATGATCGCCAAAATTATTCAATAGGTATTCTATGGCTAGGCAAGAAATTATTCTCGGTACTCCACCACAGGGCATTGGTGGTGATCCACCTCGCACTGCGAGCATGAAGATTAATGCAATGACACTGGAGTTGTTTGCATCCCTCGGCGCTGAAGGTGGTTCGCTTCCAGTAGTTTTGCCAGTGGCCAAAGGGGGCACGGGGCGAAGCTCACTTGGCAACGCAGTGACGGCAGACCTCGTTACCAGCAAAACTGATACGACGGCGGGAAGGGTTGTGACTGTGGGGTATAGCGGCCTTGGGGCTACTTCAAATGGATATGATCCTGATTTGAACCTGATCGCATCCACCAGGATGTTTTTTTGGGGGGTGGGGCAAACAGCGAACATCCCGAGTAGCTCAGACTATGGCGAAGGGATCGCCTTTTTGGGTTCCGATGCCTCATCTATGTCGATGATTCTCGTCAGTCACGACTCTGACCGCACATGGATCCGACGAAAGCGTGCAAATATCTGGCAGCCATATGTCCAGATTTACACAACGGCAAACACAACCCGTGCTGCTGACGGCACCCTGAAGGCGGTCTGACCATGGCAAGAGCAGCAATCAACATCCTTGGCGCAACGGGCGCCACCTATGACTTTGTAACCCAGGGCGATACCGCTGTTACATCGGCGAGATTGTCGAAGGGTGTTTATCAGATTGTCGGCTGCCTCGGCATGGTTCCTTTCCCGCCGGTAGACGACGGCTGGGGCTACACGGTCAACCAGATCGACTCACGAGCAGACGTTGAAATCGAGTTTGCCGACGGGCTGCTAACTGTGGCAGTGACCAAGGACGGCGTCCCTTACGATCTGAAACACATGATAACCCTGCACATCCTTGTCCTAGATGCGGCGCCGTCACCACCGCCAACAATTCAGGCTTCTACCGATATCGTCGAGCAAGCCCCGGCGGAAGAAGCTGAGATCTAAAGCCTGCCTGAACACCCCGCCCGCCTTGAGCGGGTTTTTTATTGCCTGGAGAAAAGTATGACCACTTCCGAAAAAGACCGGGACATCCTGGCTCGCACGTTGTGGGGCGAGGCCCGCGGCGAAGGGCCAGACGGCCAAGTCGCCGTGGCCTGGACCATCCGCAACCGCGTGCTCGACGGCAAGGACAATTCTTGGTGGGGGGAGGGCTACGCGGGCGTATGTCTGAAGCCTTGGCAGTTCAGCTGCTGGAACCAGAACGACCCGAACTATGCCTACCTCAGCGGCGCCAAACCGATCCCGGCTGCGCAGTTCGCACAGGCACAGCGTGCTGCTGATCAAGTTATGTCTGGCTCGGTACCGGATCCAACTGGCGGCGCCACGCACTACTACGCAACCACGATGCCCAAGGCGCCGGTCTGGGCGGCGAAGGCCAAGCAGACGCTGCGCCTCGGGCACCACCTCTTCTTCAAGGATGTGCCGTGATGACGCCCGTGCAGAAGCTGGCCGGGCTGGTGCTGCTGATCCTGGTGCTAATGGCCAGCGCCGCCGGCGTCACCTGGCAGGTCCAGGACTGGCGAATGGGCAAGAAACTCGCCGAGCAGGCAGGCTTGCACAAGGATGACCTGGCGGCGATCAGTAATGCCGCGGCCGCCCAGGCCAGAACGCAGCAGGACAAGCGCCTAGCCACGGAGCGCCAGCTCGCTAGCCAGGACCAACTACACACGAAGGAATTATCCGATGCCCAACGTGATCAGGCTCGCATGCGCGATCGCCTTGCCACTGCTGATGTCCGGCTGTCAGTCCTCCTCGAGGATCCACCCAGTGGCTGCGACGTGCCTTCCGCCCCCGGCGCCTTCAGCGTGGTTCATGCAACCCGTCGAGCCCAACTTGACCAAGCGCATGCTCAAAGAATTATCGCCATAACCGATGAAGGTGATAATGGGTTGATAGCATTACGAGCATGCCAAGATTACGTCCGAGCTATAAACCAATCTCATTGAAGTTGAATAGTTCGCATGAGATAAGCCGTGTTATTCGGACTCATTCAGCAGCGGGTTAGTGAAAAAAACGCACCCTATCAACGTTGCAAATAAAGCTAAAGTTTCTTCCAAGTCCGGATCTTCAAATAGTATCGAGCGCGAATCTAGGGCGCATAGAGCACCATATAGCTTACCATCGGGAAGGAAGATAGGAACACCAGCATAACTTTCTATCGCATACCGTTTAACCACTGCACGACTGGAGTATCTGCCGTCTTCGCTGATTTTAGGAATAAATAGTGCCTTAGGGTCTCTCCTGAGCTCGCTGCAGAGCGTGATTTCCAGCTCTAGCGTGTCACCAGCCTCTATCCCCATATGCAACGGGTCGTGAGCTGAGCAGACCACCCAGTCTGTTTCGGTGAACTTCGCGATCCCAGCAAATCGCATTCCCGTAAGGCGTGTTACGAGTTTTAAAATGCTGGAGATCGCCTCAATTTCAGCTAAAGCTGATCGTTCATCTAAACTCAGCATAGAGTGCAAGGTGACTTCAGGGCTAACCATATTCCACCTATGCTGTGTTTAGCTGGGCGTGCCGTATTGGCTTATGAGAGATTGGGCAAAAAAGCTAGAGTTGGCTGACCCATTTCCTATGTTCTGAATCGAAGAACTAAATCGTTTAGGTTGACGGCCAGACGAGAAAGTTCGTTGCTGGCTGTAAGCGTTTGCCGAGTGCCTTCACTGCTCTGCACTGCAAGGTCGCGGATGCTTATCAGGCTGCGATCGACATCCCGCGCCACGTGAGCCTGTTCCTCAGAAGCGGTTGCAATCTGGATATTCCTATCGTTAATTTCGAGCACGGAATCAATGATTTGACGCAGCGACTGGCCCGCCTGTTCCGCAGTATCTCGCGTGCTATAAACCTCGGATGTGCTTTTTTTCATTGATTCGACCGCGGCAGATGAGCCTGCTTGAATCGTGGATATCATCTGTTCAATTTCTTGCGTCGATGTTTGCGTTCGGTGCGCCAGCGCTCGAACTTCATCTGCGACTACTGCGAAACCGCGACCCTGTTCTCCTGCACGAGCCGCTTCAATTGCGGCGTTCAAAGCTAGCAAGTTGGTTTGCTCAGCAATCGCCCTAATCACACTCAGAACTTTGCTAATGTCTTGCGCTTGGCCTGCAAGTTCTCTTACCTGATCTGATGACTCTTCAACCAAACCCGTCAAGCCACGCATCGCCGTCAAGGTTTCAGTGACTTTTTGATTGCCGAGATCTGCAGCCATGCTCGACTGCATCGCTGCTTCAGACGTGGAGTTGGCGTTTCGTGCAACCTCTTCAACCGCCGCACTCATTTCAGTTACTGCGGTAGCAGCTTGCTCTATCTCACTGTTCTGCTGCTGAAGTGTGCGATCAGCGCTTTCAGTGATCGACGTCATTTCGACGGCAGCAGTGCTCAGTTGGGATGAAGCTCCCGAGATTTCTAGAATTGTGTGTCGCAAATTTTTCTGCATCAGATTCAATGCATGCATCAAGCGCGAAGCTTCATCTGAACCTGTTACTTCAAGATCATGAGTAAGGTCGCCAGCAGCGATATTCTCCGCCAATTTTAGTGATGAGCTGATTGGAATAGTGATGCTATTAGTGAACAAAATCGCCAGCGCTATAGTTAAGATAAATGCCACGATTAGCACCGCTATCAAAACTTTGACGCTATGGTTATATACGTCGGTCGCGTCGACCCCAGATACCTCGGCTTGGCGTGTATTTTGGTCTCGCAGAAGCGTCAACTGCTCTTGATAGGTGTTGGCTCTATTTGCCTGCTCTGTGTTGGCAAAAATGACAGCCTGATCATGTTCGGATGAATCTAAAGCGATTACTTTTTTGAGACCTTCGATGTACGCATGCATAGCCTGGTTAGCCTTCGCGAACTGGATTTCGTCCTGCTCACCAGACATTAAGTGTGCACGATAAAAATCAGTTTTTACCTGAAGTGTCTGCATAGATTCTTCGACCTTTGACAGTGAGAAATCATGCACATCTCTCGTGGTACTTGAGAGCATGCGGATACTTTCAAGGCGGGCGTGAAGGAGGGCGATCTGGATGTCGTCAATGACTTGGATACTTGGGAGGGAGTTTTGCTCAATGTCCTGCTCTGTAGCACGCAGCCGATCAATTTGAAGATAAGAGAAGCCTGCCAAGCTGATTAGCAGGAATGTGATTAGGCCAAAACAGACGAAGGCTCTTCGCGCGATACTTAAGGATCTCAATTTCATATAGGCCTCCGAAGGCCGGATTTGGTGGCGTGGCATTTCCACGTCATTTTGCTGATCACGAACAAAGGCAGCCTTTTCATGCGGCACAGTGAATTCCATTTACAGCTTGCAGGCTTAAGGCAGAAACGAGGAACGCAAAAGAATGCATTGGAGTGATAGAGGCGCTAAATAATTGCGCGCTAAGTAAATTCGTGTGCACTGTGTCCGCTGAATTTGGCCCGTTTTGGTAGCGCCACGTCCGGGACGTGCCATGCTATCTGCGAGCGATTACAGGCAGAACGCACAGCAGAACTCTCCGATATCATTGGATATGGACAGGGCACAATGGATAAGCGGCTTGCAGGCATTTCATTCCTGCTCACCCTCGGCTGGGTCTCAGCCGTCGTGTTCGTCATGTGGTTTTTCAGTTGATGGATACGGCTCGATAAGCTCCGATCCCTGGTTCCTGACATTGCCAACAGCCCTCCCAACCTGAAACCACTCAAACTCTTCGGTCGGCTGACAGAACTCTTTCGCGATTTCCTCTGCGCGTGCCGGTGAAAGATCTGGATCAAGCCATTCATTGGCGTGTTTCGGGGCAAGTACCAGTGGCCGACGGTCATGTATGTCCACCATGCCTTGGTCACTGGCAGCAGTGATGATGACGAAGCCGTCGCCCTCATGCGGTTCAAGGCCAGGGTTTACTTGGGCCAAGGCTCCAAAGAACATCGGCTTTCTGCTTTTCAGTCGGATGAAGTAGGGCTGTTTCTTTTTCGGGTCGTCCGGGTCTTTAACCCATTCATACCAGCCTTCGCTGGGTACAATCGCGCGGCCAGTTGGCCAAAGCTGTTTGAAGAACTTGCCAGTGGTCACGGTTTCGACCCGAGCATTTATCGGATCAGGGCGCTTTCCTTTCGCCCAGAACGGCGCCCACCCCCATTGCACAGCGTCAATGTGCAACCCATCCTCTTTGCTGTGCAGCAGATGCACACGCGTCGTGGACGCCACGTTAAACCGATTGATCGGCTGTGCATCGTAGCCACTGAACAATTCGATCTGAGGGCTCAATTCCTCTATGTAGATCGCCATTCCCTCGTACTGCACGAATCGACCGCACATAGATACGCCTCCGCCTGTCGAAATCCCCCATAGAGAAATTGACCGCAAGCCGCTTACAAAGTTAACTGTATATTCGTACAGTATCCGCATAAGGCACCGCCATGAGCTTCAACATCCTGGGTCCAATAGCTGAAGGAGGCGCAAAACTGCCTCTTTGCTCGTTTCATGTACCGGCTGGTTTTCCATCGCCTGCGGCCGATCACATTGAGCAGCATATTTCTCTGGATGAAGTGCTTAACATCAGGGCGCCCCATGTTTACCTGGTGATGATCACAGGTGAGAGCATGCAGGGCGCTGGGATATTCGAGGGTGATCTGGCGGTGGTGGATCGCTCAATTGAGCCTGCGCACGGCCACATAGTAGTGGCGCTCCTAAACAACGACCCCATGTGCAAGCGCCTCTGCAAGCGCGGAAAGGAAGTGATCTTACTGTCCGAAAACCCTAAGTACCCGGCGCGCTATGTGTTGGAAGGCGACGAGCTATCGATCTGGGGTGTGATCACGAGCACAGTCCGCAGCCATGTCTAACTCGCCAGTCTTCGCCCTGATCGACTGCAACAGTTTCTATGCCAGTTGCGAGCGTGTGTTCCGTCCAGATCTCGCCAAAACGCCGATTGTCGTGCTGAGCAATAACGACGGCTGCGTTATTGCTCGAAGCTACGACGCCAAGCCCTTCATCAAGATGGGCGAGCCGTATTTCCAGATCAAGCACAAGCTCAGGCAACACGGAATCATCCCGTTTTCCTCGAACTATGCGCTCTACGGCGATATGAGCGAGCGCGTGATGACGCTTATTGAATCGATGGTGCCCGCCGTCGAGATCTACAGCATCGACGAAGCATTCGCCGACCTCACAGGAATTGGCGGGCTCGACGCTCTCGGCCGGCAGATCCGCGCCCAGGTGCTGCGGTGCACCGGTATCCCCGTCGGCGTGGGAATCGCGAACACCAAGACGCTCGCAAAGCTTGCAAACCACACCGCCAAGCGGCTACAAGCGCAGACGGGCGGTGTGGTGAACATTACCGATCCGATTAAGCGGGACTGGGTGCTGCGCAATACCGATGTAGCCGAGGTCTGGGGTGTTGGCCGAAAAATGAAGCTCCATCTGGACGCTCTAGGCATCAAGTCCGCGATGGACTTGGCCAGGTCCGACCCCTGGACGCTCCGCAAGAAATTCAGCGTGGTGATCGAGAAGACCGCGCGGGAACTGGCAGGCACCTCTTGCCTCGAATTGGATGAGCCCGACCCACCCAAGCAGGAAATTTGCTGCAGCCGCATGTTTGGAAAGCGCCTTACCGAGCTTGCGCCGATCAAAGAGGCGGTGGCCACCTACATGATGCGAGCCTCGGAAAAGCTCCGGGCACAGAGCTCGCTCTGCAAGAAAGTCCGGGTCTGCATCCGCACCGGCATGTTCAATCCGGACGAGGCGAAGTACGCGAACGGGGTTGTGGTGGACATGCCTTATCCAACCGACGATGTGCGATTACTCACCAAGGCGGCGGTTGATGCGCTCGACCATATCTACCGTCCAGGCTTCAACTACAGCAAGGCCGAGGTGATGTTGCTCAATCTGTGCCAGCAAGGTGAATACACGGATGATCTATTCGCGGTGTCTCAGCCCACCGAGGCGACCAGAGTGATGACCGTACTGGACCAGATCAATGGCAGGTGGGGAAGGGGAACGCTACGGTCTGCCAGCGTGCCTACGAACCCCGATTGGGGCATGCGGCGCGAGATGATGAGCCAGAGCTACACCACCAAGCTGGACCAGCTCTGGTCAGTGGCCTGCAAGTAGCGATCACTCCGGTGCCATGAGAACTGCGAGCGTCAATTTGATGAACTCTTCGTTGTCGTCGATGGTGTGCAGCGCTCCTCGGATATTTTCTGCGACCTCGGCGGAGCCACGCTGCTCAACCCAGTTCGATAGCTCCATGATGGAGGCTTCAAGGGCTAATTGGTTTTCGTATAGCTTCGAGAGCAGGGAGGGGAGTAGATCTGAGTTTGGCATCGGCGTTCCTCTGTTGGAGTCAACAGCGTAGCAGCAGGTGTTTAGTAACCAGCTCCAAAGTTATGATTGTTCGCTCTCGGCCAGAATCGGTCGCACACTATTTAAAAAAACCTGGGCGATTCAGGTTCCCCCTGCATTTTGAATGCAAGCGCTCGGGGTTGGTTACTGCAATTGAATTACTGCAAGATTAGAGGGGCATCTGGCTAGCAACGTTGATTCCGCCTTGACTTTAGAGTAACGAAGTCCGAGGTAAAGGCGGCAAAAATTGGGCATGTCACTTTCTTAGACCACCATGCTTTAGGCGAGAATGGCCCCAGAGCGAAAATGGCGTTAGCATTCCGCCTCACTCGGCTTAAACAGCCTGTTTTTCAGATCAGGGTCGCATCGTGGAAAAGCTAAAACGCCTCCAAAGTGGAATCGAAGGGCTAGACGCTCTGCTCAAGGGAGGGCTGGTCAAGGGCGCTTCATACATAATCCAAGGGCGGCCAGGGTCTGGCAAAACGATCCTAGCCAATCAACTTGGCTTCCATCATGCGAATAATGGAGGCCGGGTTCTGGTCGCCACACTGCTGGCCGAGTCACACGACCGTCTTTTTCAGTTTCTTTCTACTCTGAGCTTTTTCGACTCTTCCAAAGTGGGCGCCGAAATTCAGTTTGTCAGCGCGTTTGACACCCTAGAAAACGAAGGACTGGACGAGGTTGTGAAACTGCTTCGGCGCGAGATAAGTCGCCAAAAAGCCACAGTGATGGTGGTAGATGGCCTGCTCAATGCTCGCTCAAAAGCCGACTCGCACATCGACACCAAGAAATTCATTTCTGAGTTGCAAGGGCACGCTGCTTTCGCGGGTTGCACTGTGCTATTTCTCACCAGCTCCCGTCTCGACGACGGCAGCCCTGAGCACACCATGGTTGATGGCGTAATTGAAATGGGCGAAGAGCTATTTGGCACTCGCTCGGTACGTCGTATTCAACTGCGTAAAACTCGCGGCAGTGGAGCAATGACAGGCCTTCATGAGTGTGAGATTACCGACGAAGGATTGGTGGTTTACCCTCGACTCGAAAGTCTTTACAGCCACCCGTCCGCCCCTGACAGCGCAGACATGACGCGTATTCCTAGTGGCATTGGTTCGCTGGACGGCATATTGGGTGGAGGCCTTTACAGTTCCAGTGTGTCTCTGGTCATGGGCCCCTCCGGCATTGGTAAAACGACTCTGGGTCTCAAATTCCTTGCAGAGTCGACCGTCGATGCTCCAGGGCTGCATTTTGGCTTTTACGAAAGCCCACAACGGTTGCGACTCAAAGGCCAATCACTGGGTATCGATATCAAGGGTATGGAGGATAGCGGCGCCTTGAGCATTGCCTGGCAGCCCACCACTGAAGGCCTGCTGGATGGGCTGGGCGCACGACTGCTGAGTATCGTTGAAGAAAAGAGTATCAAGCGCCTGTTCATAGATAGCCTTAGCGGTATGACGCGAGTCTCCACAAATCCGGCACGAATTACTGACTTCTTCAGTGCGCTCATGAATGAGCTGCGATCGAGGGGCGTAACCGTGTTTGCATCCTGGGAGATGCGTGATCTATTTGGCTCCGAGGTAAGCGCGCCAAACTCTGACCTGTCCAGCATCGTCGACAACCTGATGCTTATGCGTTTCTCTGAGAATCACTCTGAACTAAGCAGGACGCTTTCCATTCTTAAAGTACGAGACAGCTCTTATGATCCCTCGCGCTTTGAGGTAGTCATCCATGATAAAGATGTTTTCCTGACAAAGGCTTCAAGACATGAACCGTCAGTCCCCACTGAGACACCTCCAGGTTCGATTTCTTAAGCTTTTGCGTGGGTTGAACTGAAATGACCACCATCCTGGTCGTCGACGACGAGTATTTGATCGCTGACATTCTCAGTTTCGCGCTGGAGGATGAGGGGTTCATGGTGGTAACCGCCAGCAACGGCCGAAAAGGGCTGGACGTGCTCGAAAGAGAACGGCCTGCATTGATCATTACAGATTTTATGATGCCAGTCATGGACGGCCTAGAGTTCGCTACAACTGTGCGAGCACTTCCTTCCGCTAAAGACTTGCCTATCATCTTGATGAGCGGTGCTCAGGCACACATCGGTATGCAGAGATCGGATCTGTTTGATGCAGTATTGGCAAAGCCATTCGATATCGATTTGATCATCGCCGAGGTTAGAAAGCTCTTAGGTTCCGAGTAGCTCTCAGCCGCTCAAGGCAATTTGAATCGCCCTGGTTTTCGTAGACATTCTTGGTGTCCGTTTTTGGACGACAGAATTCATCAACAGCCGCTTCGGGTCGATTTCAGCCGGTCCCGACAGGCAGCTATTGGCCGATGACTGCCAGTCGCCACCGGCAGATATCGACCCATAGCTGCCGCTCGTGAAGGCAGCAATCGGCCAAAAGCGGACATCGGCAAGCGACTGCTGTCGGCCATTTGCTGCCTCTCGCCACCGTCCATTCTGGCCGGCAGTGTATCCTGCTCCTCAAGCCGTGCTTATGTGCACTCAGCAATCCGGACAGTCAAAGTTTCAAGGTAGAAAAAATGCTCTAACATCGGACGGTAGCCTTCCTTGAGGAGTCGGCGGACTTATCTCACCTCGTTTATCCTGAAGGAGGTTTGTTGTTCAGCTACCAATATGCCTACAAGCGAGCGCATTGCTGCCTGAAGGGAGACATGCGGAATGCTTTGTATAACGTTGGTCTGAATAAGTATTCCGAAATAACTGAACAGGCAGCGAACGACTTGGCTAGTTTTTTTCAGCGTGCTCTTGGAGGTTACACTAAGGACGCACCGACAGACTGCTCTGTCCTAGCCGCCTGTAATTTGATCGATTATTTGAAGGAAGACCTACAGCACGACTTGGTTGAGCTTGTTGTGGAGGCCGGTGACTACGACATGACTGCTACATTCGAGATGGCAAGCAGATCACGAAATGACTATTCAAGGCTGGAGTTGTTCTGGTCTGTCGATTGACCGCATTTGGCTGGAAGCAGTCATTGCGCGGACACCGCGTGAATTGTTTAGCTGATTGACTTGTTGCAGGTTCGAATCTTTCCTTCACCGCCACATTCTGAAAACGTCAACCATGATATTTCTAGAGAAAGTCGGGTTTTGTGGTTTTTGGCTTCCAAAAAAATGGCCCATGTGACCACTATGCGACTTGCGCCACATTTTTGTGCGGTTTTAGGATCGCGATCTAGAGCCCGATTGTTTTTTTATGAACCTACCGTTATACCCATGACTCCCTAGGGGAGGGGCCAAATTCTTTAGCCCGCCTTCAATCGTTTGAGAGCTTGGGTAGGAAGTCATGTTTGGCGCTAGAAACGATCGTCATCGCGTAATGAGTGCGTCGGTTCATTTACTCGCCGGGATTGCGCACGCACCCACCTCACTTGAAGCACGGAGGCGTGAAATTCGCACGCATGACCTGATTTTTAAGCTTCGACTAGAAGAGACTATTTCCAATCTTGATGCAGACAATCTACGAATCTTGTTCAGAGGGGCGCTTGAGAAGCGCCTCTGTGAAATTTTGAGCGAGTAAAAATTTAGGTATTGCCTAGATCGACATAACGCAACTTATGTAAAAAAAAGCTCCTACACCGGTATCTGGTGTGGGAGCCTTTTGTGTATACACCAATAAGTCTCAGGTGCTTAGCCTTCGAAATTCGCGGATCGCCGCTGATATCACGGACGGGCAGCAACCGTATCGCTCAAACTTTAAATCGGGCGATCAGCGCGCCAAACGACGCCGCCAGTCGCGACAGTTCGGTACTCGAAGCATTTGTTTGATGTGCTCCGGCCGCTGTTTGCGTGGAAAGATCCTGAATGTTGACTAGATTACGATCAACCTCACGTGCAACCTGAGCCTGCTCTTCAGCAGCACTGGCGATCACGAGGTTCTTTTCATTGATGATTGAAACACCCTCGGTGATGCGGTCAAGAGCCTGGCCAGCCTCAATGGACTGCGCCCGCGTATCTGCTGCAAGCTCTCTACTTTTATTCATCGCGAGGACGGCTTCATCGGCTCCCGACCGAACCTGCTGCATCATCGACTCGATGTCAGCTGTCGACGCCTGGGTCCGATGGGCAAGCGCGCGCACCTCATCCGCCACAACAGCGAACCCACGACCCTGCTCACCTGCCCTGGCTGCCTCGATCGCTGCGTTCAGGGCCAGGAGGTTGGTCTGCTCCGCAATGGCCCTAATCACCTCAAGTACTTTCGTGATCTCTCTGACGCGGGTTGCAAGTATCTCAACTTTGCCAGTTGAGTTTGAAATCTCATCCGCCATCAATCCTACAGAATTAACCGCCCTGCGCACTTGATCACGCCCTTGCACAGCACTCAGACTGGTTTGCTCAGAGGCGTCAGCGGCACCTGCCGCATTTCGGGCAACTTCATCCACAGCCGCAGTCATTTCGTTCACCGCCGTTGCCGCCTGTTGAATCTCATCATTCTGACGCGTTAGGCCTAGTGAGCTTTCTTCCGTGACGGCGTTTAGCTCTTCAGATGCAGAGGCCAGTTGGTCAGCAGCGCTGCCAATCTCTTTTACCGTAGTTCGGAGGTTGTTCTGCATTTTGTTCAGCGCGTTCAGCAGTAAACCGACCTCATCTTGCCCACTTATTTCGATATGTTTAGAAAGGTCACCCTCCGCCACTTCTTCGGCGCTGCGTACAGCAATGGAGAGCGGCCTCGTGATCGAGCGTGTGATGATCATCCCCAAAGTGATGGCAGCTAGGAAAGCTATCATGACCCCTATTCCCAACGTCCAGTATGCGCTCGTAGTAACGGCTGCTGCCCCTTCAGAAGCCTCACCGCTTTGGCGATAGTTGGATGCGACCATGACTTGCAACTCATCAGAACTAGCCTTGAAGGCGGGCGAAACTTGTTGCTGTAAAAGCTGCGTAGCCCCATCAAGGTCGCCCGCCGTCGCCAGTGCGATCACTTTATTCGCCCCCTGCACATAGGCTGGCCAGTACTTTTCGAACTTATCACCTGCCACACGCTCGTCATCGGCGAGAGGTGTCTGGCGGTAGTCCTTGAAAAGCCGTTCAATCTCCTTTTGATTGTCGGACATGGATTGCACTGCGGAGTCAAATTTAATCGACTCTGCTTTAGAGTATTTATATAGCAGGGCAGCATGTAGAGCCCTGGAATACGAATAAGCAAGTGCGCGCGCATTTGATGTGTTATAAACCGAAACAAGGTTATTGCTAACGATTTCGTTTATTGTTGATTTGAGTGATTTTATACCCGAGGCCCCTAAGCCACCTACTCCCATGGTGATAATTGCGCATACTACAAATGCAGAGATTAATCGCGTGGAAAGCTTGATGCTACGTAATGCGTCCATAGTATTTCCGACGAACTCTCAATTGGCAGACCAAGCAGACTTGGGATATTATCTGTATCTGGAAAGATTCCTATTACTTTAATGTTCATTTAACCCCGCTGGGTGTGGTTTTAAATTTTTGCTTTGTAATTCAAGTGCATGACTCCTATTTATAATTTAAATTGACTTTGTTTATGGCTCCAAGTGAATGCATTAAATTCGAAAGTGCATTCATAAGGATGTATTGCGTTAAATATATATAAAATAGGGCATTTTTTAAGCGAAGATCTGCCAGGGCATAGCATGCTTCGATGTCCGCTTTGGATCGATTAAGCCATTTGGCGACAGAAAGTTTGAACGTTGAATGCAAATAACGCCGCTTATGATCAATGGCCCACCAAAACAAGGCCCGCTCCGGCGGGCTTTTTTGCGATTGGCGGAAACCACATCCCGGGAGTCTGGTCTACCATTATCGCTGATCATGGCTGAGCATGACCGCTAAGGACGAGAGACGTGTCGCTACCCATTACCGCCCGGCAGATGAATGCGCTAAGGGCGCTGCAACGGAAAGACCCGGACCTGGGCGAGTTGGCCACTGCCATCGCGCTGGCCTTCGACGCATCGATGATTGAGAACCCGCAGATGGCGCGGTTGATCTTGGACAAGACCTGCCGGCGCATGGTCGCTCAGGAACCCGGCAGTCAAGAAGCGATGATCCAGCATCTAGTGACCTTCGGTAAGTTGAATTGCCTGACGCCCGCGCAGGTGAGCGACTTTACCGACCGAGTCAGGAGGCACGGTTAATCATGCACAACGGAATTCACGAAGAAGTGCTGCGCGCCGTGGTGTAGGGCGGCGGGGTACGCGATACGCTGGTCAGCCGACAAGAAGAGAAGTGGACGCTGGCTATCCGCCTAGGAGGCTCTGGCAGTCGGTGGTTGTTGGTAAGCTCGCGCCGTGAAGCGCTGCGCATCTGGGCTAGCTTAACGGCCGTAGGGCGATCCAACTGATTGAGGCAATACCTGTGGTCAGCAACTGACTTTCGTGGGTTTCAGGATTGGAGAAGTCATCGCGAAGGTCCGCTTTTGACCGAATGCTGCGATGTGAGATGTCTCAAGAGTAGTGGGGCTATTTGGTGGTTTGTGTTCAGTCGGCAGGCCGCCGGGGAAGGGTTATGCAGTTTCGGAATGGGCTGAAATTTGCCCGTTGGGACCAATCTTGGGACCAACGGGTGCATTTCGGTACTTTATCGTTGATTACTCATGACGACTTGGCCCAGTAAACGCTGATCACCAGTAATCATCAGAATGCGCTTCATACCGCATGGTGATGTTAGCTGTGGAGATCAATTACTTTACCTATCAATGGGTTGCGAGCATGGCAGCAGGCGCCGTCAGGCATGCATCAACAGCGACATCAAGGCGCGAAACCCGGTCGCTGAGCAAAAAAATGGGGATGTGTGTTGGAATTTGGCGCGCATTGTCGCATATGTGTGACGACAGTTGTATGGCAGAGGACGACGGGTATTAAGAACTTTCGGCGCCGGGCCCCTATTAATGCCTTTGCAGGTAACGTTCGAGTTAGGGGGCTCTGGAGTCCATGACGGCAGGAAAATAAAAGGCGTCTCAAGGCCCTGTGGCTTTCCCTTTTTCTGACGCTCTGCGTATTCACCGACGATTTTAAGGGGTGGCATGGCAGGGGCATTCCACAAAACCAAGCGGTCTGCACCCGTTTTAGTGCGCTCCACCACTTCCCCCCAGGCGACCCCGCGACAGACGTGGGCCGTCTTCGTCTCTTTTTCAATCTCATCCAAGGGCGGTTCGGGCTTATTCAACAGCCGACCTTGCGCTGGAGATCATCCAACTAAGCCCGGCCACCGCGCCGGGTTTTTTATTCGCGACCTTTGCGAGTTAGAACTGCGGCGGCGCCCGTGGTTTTACCCGGCTTTATTCCAACGGACCTTCGTAATACCCAGCTTGTCGGCAATTTTTAATATTGAGTCCCGAGACAGACCTATCGGTATCCAATATTCAGGGCCCTCACCAGCGTGTCTTGTGGCCATGCGAATCGCATCGCTTTCGCTGAACGCCGTTGCATTCGTATAGAAGTGCTCCGGCTTCCCATCGTGTAGATAATGAATTTTATAGGGTATTAAATTTTCCATTAGAGCCTCTTGGCCGAAGCCGTACCCAAAAGGGTCAATCCTGGAAACTGGAATTCAGAGAGGTCTGTCGGGTGGTGATACCGAGAGATAGGGTGATGGCCGAACTGCGGACGCTGCGTTATCTGATCCGGTAAGCGTTGGACTAGTTAGCCTTCCGATCGTTCGGTCTATCAATTTCATGCAGACTTTTGAGGCTTTAGCCGTCACTAAGGTCCTTTCTTTTTCGACCCCGCCACATCTTCCGCTCTGAGCAGGGAGTGATGCCTGAGCTGATTCAAAAACGCAAACTGTTATTGCCGTCGCAGCGCAGATACTTTAGATGCCCAAGAGGCGGGACAAACCGGGCAAGCAAGGAAATATAAAGCGCGTTGTCAGGTTTTTACTGAGGATTAATGTCTAGAGTTTTTAGTCTGATTCGCACACGATGGCGCTTAGGTAAGTTCAAGGATGTAGTACATGCGTAATACCTGGTTGCTCCTGTTTTCTTCGTCTATCGCCCTTGCTGGTTGTGGGGGGTTCCCCTCTGTTCCCTATGTCGATCCACCTCAGGCCGATAATACGGCTCGCGTTCGTGTGATCACCAATTCTAATGTGTTTGGCGATAGTGTGACGGGCAGCTGCGCCCCGGATACTCGCCACAAAATGGCTGAAGCTGGCCGCTTCTCAGAGGAAGGGCAGCCGAGCATTAACTACCCCCAGTACCCACTTAAGCCCGCCAGTCTTGGAATGCCGGGAAGGGTTTCACCCAAGCTTCAGCAGTACATCGGATCTGTTCGGATGGCCGAAGGCTTATACACCGAGATTGTGGCTGAGTACCGCGTTAAAACGGATGCACCCTTTCAGATAGCAACATTGGGTGCGTCCGCCGGCAGCTACGGCAGCACTTACGCTGTTTGCCCAGGCCAGGCGAAAGTATTCACTCTAGAGCCCGGGAAAGACTATGAGGCCCTGGTTGGACTCAGCAGCGCACCAAACGCGGATGGGAATGCGGTGCTTATGTGCATGTTTGGCGTAGTCGAGCTTACCTCTGTCCCTAACCTGCCGTTTGCATTGCCAAAAAGGCTCGCAAGTACGGAGTCGCCGCAAACGCGTTGCAAGGATTAAGTAGCACGGCTCATATTTTTACTGAGTTTTCATATCTGAGCCCAGCGCGACTGCTGGGCTTTTTCGTTTTTGGCTAAGAAGACATTTTGTTCAATCATGCCCCGCGGAGACGAGCGCATGGACTGTCTGCTGCGCCTGCTCGACAAGGCAATTGCCGATGCTGTGGACGCTGCAAAGGCTTCCGGTCTGCCCCAACGCTTGCTCCATGCCCATGCACAGACCCATCAGATGGTAGGGGATTCTCCATGACCAAAAGCAACCCGACTGGGAGTCAATCGAACGTGCCTACCGGGCCGGGATTTGCTCTGTAGAGCGCTTTGCAAGCTCCACTGCTGCGGTGATGGCAGCTCTGGCTTGAGGGCTATTCTTCCAGCAAGTCGAGCCTAATGCCGCGGATGCTTGAGCCAGGATGTCACTAACATTTGATTTGCGGAGTTCGGCGAGCGATTCGATACCCATTTGCTCAAGCCGAGTAATGACGGTTGGTCCTACGCCTTTGAGCGCGAGCAAAGCGGCTCTTTCCTCCGGTGAAAACGGCATCGTAAATTCCTTTTTGGGCGATGAGTCCGCGCCAGTGTGCCTGACGCTACAGGGTGCCTCAACAGGCCGGTGACCTTTGGACGATCATGCCGAACGGACAGACGCCGCTGCTCAAGCGTTCGTTTGTTCACGGTGCCTGGGACTGCTGGCAGGTTCGTTCACTTAGACGGCCGCAGCTTGGCGACATGATCGTGATGCAGGTCGGGCACACGGTTCACCCTCATCATGCCGGGATTTACCTAGGCTCTCACCCAGCGCCACCCGGCGAAATTTCCATACCTTGAATTCGGATTAACTGAAGTGTCTATGCAGGTTGCCAATACCCGGCAAACTTTGCGTCTGCCGGGCTTAAAGAGCTCTTAAGGCATCAACACTGAGTCCACAACATGGATTACGCCGTTGGACTGCATTACGTCTGCGATGCTGATACCAGCCTTACCGCCTTTGGCATCCACCACCCAAAGCTTGCCGTCATGCAGCTTGATATTCAGCGACTCACCTTGAACTGTTTTCAACACAACGGTGCCGCCGTTCTTTTTGGCTTCGGCCATCAGCTGTGCCGATGTGTGAGTGCCCGGCACGACGTGGTAGGTCAGAATTTTAGTTAAGTCGGCTTTGTGCTCAGGCTTGACCAGAGTATCGACGGTGCCCGCTGGCAGCTTTGCAAAGGCTTCGTTTGTGGGGGCGAACACGGTGAACGGACCTTTGCTATTGAGCGTATCAACCAGGCCGGCAGCTTTGACAGCGGCTACCAGTGTCGTGTGGTCCTTCGAGTTGACCGCGTTCTCAACGATGGTTTTGGTCGGGTACATAGCTGCACCTCCGACCATTACGGGGTCGGCACCAAAGCTGAGCGTTGCAGTTACGGAGAGAATCGCGAAGCAGGCTGTTGCAGCAAGTTTTTTGAAAAAAGCGTGCATGATGTATCTCCTTGGCTCTTATGCCCTCCGGGTGAGGGTATTGAATCTACGAGCCAACGATCAAAGTGGATGCACCCCCTCATAAAATAACTTTTTAAGCGCAGTGCCTGCCTGTTCAAACCTGTCGGTTACTTTCACTGGAATGCCACCCACGCTGGATGCCTGGACAGGGCGGTATGTTAGGGGTTCGACTCTGTTGTGAGGGATCACGCAATGAAGCGCAAGTTGCCATCCCTATTACTGGCAGACGCTGGAATGATCGTCTGCTCCGGTGTTTGGCTTGGAGCAGCGTGGGGGAAAAGATAAAGGTCACTCCAATTGCGATATGCCCTAGGTATTTTCGGTACCCAAAGGACATGCTTACGCCTGTCGAAATAGCTGGCGATTGATGCGTGTCAAATGCTTCTGCGGCACTGGGTACCTTCATAGTTCATAGCGTGAATTGTGCGATCACTTCGTCCGATGACATTACGTCGGCGTATTCATCATTGAGTATTGCTAGGGTCAGTTCATGAACGGTTGTCGCGTCCCAAGACTTTCCATTCGCCCCAACAACGGGCACGGCGGTCGTTGCATCTGACGGTAAGATGATGCTGTATCCGAGCGCTTTCCCCGCACGGACGGTGGCGTCCATACTGTTGTGAATAACAACGCCCGTCAGCACCAACCGTTTTACTTGCATCTGTGTGAGAGTGGCATCCAATTCGGTGCCAATAAAGGCGCAGTTTTCCTGTTTGATGATGACGGCTTCTCCCTGTATCGGGGCGACCTCTTTCTTGATGCCATTCCACGGGCCGTCGACGAAATAGCTGGATGTAGAAGTGCGCTCATCGTGCTTCACATGAATAACTGGCCAGCCGTTTGATCGCCAGTGGCCTAGAAGGCGCTGGATCACTGCCAAGTATTCAGGATTACTTTTTCCATCCCAGTTTGGTCTATCAATCGCATCTTGAACGTCCAGGATAACAAGCGGGATCGAGCCTGGTAGAGCTGTCATTTGAACCTACTCCTTCAACTGAAAAGCGCGGACTTAGTGTGCTGGACCTGGCCTCCACCAGCAACGCATTACAGGAAAGATGTTCTGAGCGCCCTAGGCTTTACTGCGCGCGCTCAAGAAGCCCCGCGCTCTAGTCATTGTCATGATGCCCATTGGCTCAATTCCGCTTTTGAAACTCGCCGTGATAGCCTTTCTGGATGATTTGGAGGGATCCATGAGAAAAATTACCGTCGCGCTTTTGCTGATTGTTTTTGGATGTGGAATAGCCGGTTCTGGATGGAGCGCATATCAGGGCCGTGACAATGTGGCTAAAGCGTCATCATTAGTCGCCTCGCACCTACTTGCTTTTGACGCTGAGCCGGCATTAGACCTGTCTAGCTTCTTGGCGCGCGGTGAAGATGCCGAGAAGGCGCTAACAGCGGATTTGCTGGAGATGCAATCTGCCGATTGGTCGGGTGCTGAGACGAAAAAAGACGCGGCAATCGAGTTCACATCTCGCGCCATAAGCGTCATACGCACATACACGCGCTTTCGGATGTCCAACTTACAAGTGGGGTTGACTAAGCGACGTCTGTTAGCAGAAGAGGGCGCTTTAGCTCAAGAAACTGACCCGAGTCTCAGAGACCTGGCCTCTCATCGGCTGCAATCCTATAAAGACAAGTATGTGGAACAACTGCGTAATTTCAACCATTTGACGACTGCCATTGGTATGCACTGCGAGATGCTGCTAATTGCCAATGATGGGATTAAGGTGGTGTTCGCTGAGAGCATGGGGCTTGATGTTCCGACTCAGGAGTTCATGAAACAGCTTCTGTAGCCCTGCCTTCATACCCGTTGAATCAATACGCTCTGCGGGTTAGAGAAGTGGCAGTAGTGGTACCGTCTATACAGCACCCTTGAGCCTGCCTAATGAATCGTCCAAGTCCACCTCACCACGTCGCCGCACCACCCGCCGCACCACGCACTGAAAATCCCGCCGCCCACCCATCTATTTGGCAGGGTGGTCCGGACTTACCGATCATTGGCAGCACGGGTTCGGCCATTTTGGGCTTTTGCGCTGCGGTGATTATGTTATTGCCTGCCTTCGGGCTGGCGATCTTGCTCGTTATCGGGCTCGGTGCGATGCAGGATGTGCCGTCCGGCGATGAGTCGAGTTTTACAACGTCGTCGCTCATCCTGTTCCTGCTCGGCTCTGTCGTCGTTATGGGATTGGTCTTCGCGTGGATTTTCTCTGAGCCTAGGGTGCAGGCCTTTACGTTCGACGAAAACCAGCAACTGCTTACCCTCACTGTCATCCGTCGCGCACGTAAACCCACCCAAGTGCGCGTGCCGTTTAGCGACATTATTTACATCTGCCCCTACGTAGTCGCTTCGTATGACCGCGATGGTCATTTCAGCGTTGTGTATCGGGGGCCGAAGGACAAGGTGTTCGAATACCAATTTGCTGAGGGTACTTCCCTGAAAGAGATGGAGTTTCATGCTGCCTGGCTGCGAGGAATAATTGGCGAGCGGATGCACGAACTACTGAATCTGGACAAATGAACGACTCATACGGTCCATAAGTGAGAGGCAGTTTCAGTTGCCCAAATCAGGAGTAAATAAGTGTTCTCAGGAAAAAGCGCAGCGTTGTGGGGGCTTCTATCCGCTGCCACTGCAGTCGAGGCAGCTACAGCAACTCACCCGATACGCGAAGAAAAGGTCGCCGTCAGCTTCATCGCTGCACTTGAGATATGCGACGAGCGAAATCCCGAGCGTGGCTTGACCCTAGAAGGACTGGTCAGTGATCCCACCTTCAGCGAAGAGAGAAAGTCCGAGTTCCGGAGGGTCAACGCTGATCCTTCATACAAAGCGGCAGTCTCGGAAATGAAGTCCTTTCTGCTCCAACCTCCACTTGCAGATGTCCTGCGTGATATTTGTGAAAACCTGAGGAAGACGAGTCCGGACGGCTATCGGTAATCAGTGCGTGCACAGGTGGTAGCTAAAAGGCCCGCACACGATGCCTGTATTTTTTCGCCATTCGTCTAATGCTTGGCACTTGCCAGGATCTGCCGCCTCACATCTTTAAGCGCGGATATCCCGAGCGTAAGAACGGAGAGCCAGCATGGACATCAATGAGAACGCCCCCGGCAATCTTTCACAGCAGGCCGTAACACGTGGCACAGACAACGAGACAGGCCACGACCCGAGAAATGATGAGGACAATATCCCTCTGCCGCCGGACGATGATGCACCTCTAGAAGAGGACATGTCCGATGTCGATGCTGCCGATTCGGTCGCCAGCGAACATCCCGACAACTGAATATGTGTAGAGAAAGGAACCCGGCCATGTGCCGGGTTTTCTATGTCGCTTCTATCATGCTGCAGGCACATGGGGCGCATAGAGCGGTTTCTCCAACGTCTCCGGCATCGCCACCCACAACAGCACCAACGCAGCGCCCGCCACGCCCGCCAGGGTTAAGAAGGCCGCGTTATAGCCCGCCTGTTGCACCACGAACCCCGCCAGGCTGTTGCTCAGTGCCGCGCCCAAGCCAAACACGGTGGACAGCGCACCCAGGCTGACATTGAAACGCCCGGTACCCTGGGTCAGGTCTTTGACGATCACCGGGAACAGCGCGCCGAAGATCCCTGCGCCGATGCCGTCGAGCATTTGCACAGCCACCAGCCAATAGGGATCGCTGGACACGGTGTAGAGCACGCCACGCAGCGGCAGAATCATGAAACCGAATATCAGCAGCGGCTTGCGTCCCCACACGTCAGCCTTGACCCCTACCAGCCAGGCCATCGGTACCATCACCAATTGCGCGGCGACGATACAGGCCGAGGTCAGCGGGGTGGCCATCTGCAGGTTGATCTGGGACAGCTTCTGGCTGACCAACGGCAGCATGGCGGCGTTGGCCAGGTGGAACAAGGCGCAGCAAATGGCAAACAGCAGCAGCGGACGGTTGGCCAGTAATACCTTCAGGCCCGACGGCTGTTCATGATCGGTGGCGTGGGCAGGGTCGAAGCCGCGGGCCACTTCATGGTCGATGGCCTTGGCTGACACGCAACTGACCGCGACCACACTGGCCACCGCCATAAACGCCATCAGGTAGAACACCACCACCGGTCCGAACAGGTAGGCCAATCCACCGGCGAGCAGCGCGGCCACGGCGTTGCCGGCGTGATTGAAGGTTTCATTGCGCCCGGTGCGGCGGGTAAATGCCCGCGGGCCGGTGATCCCCAGGGAAATAGCGGAAATCGCCGGGGCGAACGCGGACGCGGCGACGGCGCTGGCAGCTTGGGTCAACGCCACCAGGCTGAAGGAGCTGACGAAGGGCAGCACCAGGCAGCTGGCGGTCACCAGGATGGCGGCAAGCGCAACCACGGCGCGTTTGCTGCGCGTGCGGTCGATCAGTGCGCCCGCCGGGCCCTGGGTGAGCAGCGCGGCGATGCCCGCCAGGGTCATGACCACGCCGATGCTGGCCGGGTCCCACTTGTGCACGGCCAGCAGGTAGATGGCCAGGTACGGGCCGAGGCCGTCGCGCACATCCGCCAGAAAGAAGTTCAGGCTGTCCAGGGACAAGGCATTTCGCAGGTCGGAGTGATTGGCCACGATGACGGCTTCGCAGAGGGGGCGTTCAACGGCTGAACACTCATTGCGTTAATGACCTGCGCGGTGAGCGTTAAGTTTCCGCAGTTGCCTGGAGTTTCAATACGCCGGCATGTGGCTTATCTTCGGTGCCCCGCCGTAAGACTTATCTGGAGACGCAATGGACATGCCCTCAGCTCAACAGGCGATTGCCAGCAACAAGGACGCCTGGGACCAATCTGCCGGCCTGCATAAAACCACCGACACCTGGAGCGCATTGCTGACCGGTGTTGGTAACGCCGATTTTTCCTGCCTGGACCCAACCATTACAGGGGTTCTGCAGGACCTGGGTGTCGCCGGCAAGGACGTGGTGCAACTGGGCTGCAACAACGGTCGAGAAAGCCTGTCGCTGTTCGCCCTCGGCGCACGCTCGGTGGTGGGGGTGGACCAGTCCGCCGCGTTTCTCCGGCAAGCGCGTGAGCTTGCCGATGTGTCGCCTCATGCTCCTGAATTTATCGAAAGCGATATCCACCAGTTGCCGCAGCGGTTACACGAGCGCTTTGATATCGCCCTGGTCACCATCGGCGTGCTCGGCTGGATGCCGGATGTGGCGTTGTTCATGCGCCATGTCGCCAGCACGCTGAAGCCCGGCGGTTCGCTGGTGATGTACGAAACCCATCCGTTCCTGGAAGTGTTCGACCCCAGGGCGCAGAACCCGCTGCTACCTGCCAGCTCATACTTTCAGCGCGAACCCTTTGTGCTGCAGGAGTCGATTGTCTATGAAGGTCAGGGTGAGGTAGTCGGACCGACTTCCTATTGGTACGTGCACACGTTGGGCGATGTGGTGAGCGCCGCGATTTGCGCAGACTTGCAGATCAGTCACTTGCAGGAATACGCGCATTCCAATCGTGAAAAACTCTACGATCAATACGAGCACCAAGCGGCGCAATTGCCGCTGTGCTTTACCTTGATCGCCACTAAAAGGCCTGCCTGATACGGTTTGTCCACGCAAAAAAAAGCCCGCTTAAAGAGGCGGGCCAAGGGATTCACTGGAGTAGGTAGGCTTTACCCTATCGCGCCGAAAGTGAAGGCTGTGTGAAAAGCATGTCGCAGGTTCGGACGGCGCATTGATCAAGCGCGCCGCACGAAACTGCGCATGGTCTGACCGGGGCCGGTGCTGAAGACGGTGGGCCTGGGCATCCCTTCATCGGCCGCGATAAATACAAATTCGTCGCCATCAAGGCGGTAGCTGGCAGGCAACGGCTTGCCGGCGTCATCGCCCATGGAATCGACCCACGTAATGCTTTTTGGCGTAGTGCTGCTGTCCAGGGAGAATCGGCCGGCCAGCAACAGGTCGCCCTGCACGGTTTTCACTTCGAAGCGGTCGCCTGAAATGGTGGTGATGGCACCGGGCGCAGTGTGAGCGTCTACCGGGTTCAGGACACCGCTGTCCTCAAGTGACGTTTGCTCCCAGGCGCCCTGAAGGGCCTGATGATCCGGATCTAAAGTGGGCGACATAACCATTCCTTGTAGTTGTGCAGGTGCGAACCCTGCCTAAGTAGACAGCTTTTCACAATTCTTAGTTAACTTTTCGTTACAGAATATGGCTAAATAACTGCCAATGGCCATGTAACCGCTTGTCATCAAGCCGCTCATGTTGCCTGTCTGTGAATTGTGATTTCAGGTGCTGCTATTCATCCTCGGCCGTCGTGGGCACGCAGGAGCAGCCTGTTCTCTACTGACGTGTGACGAAATCCCTTGAAGCTCATCATTGTTGTTCTCTATGTCGCCTCCATTGCGTATGTACACCTGCGTGGTCGGGTGCGACACAAACTGGGTCGCCAGCTCAGTGACCATTCAACCTTCCTGGCACCCATCAACTGTTTTCTATACCTGTTCTCCAAACTCCCCGGTCGACCGTTTCTCTCGCCCAGCGACTTCCCTGATCTAAGCCCGTTGCAGGAGCATTGGGAAGAGATTCGCCAGGAAGGCCAGAACCTCATGAGGGCAGGGGCAATCAAGCGCTCCGACCAGTACAACGACGTGGGCTTCAACTCGTTTTTCAAGTCGGGCTGGAAGCGTTTCTACCTCAAGTGGTACGGCGACAGCCATCCTTCCGCAATGAAGCTCTGCCCGCGCACCACCGAGCTGGTGCAGAGCATCGGCTCGATCAAGGCCGCGATGTTCGCCGAGCTGCCGCCGGGTTCCAAACTGGTACGCCATCGCGACCCCTACGCCGGCTCTTACCGCTATCACTTGGGCCTGGATACCCCGAATGATCCTGGCTGCTACATCAACGTGGACGGTGAGAGCTACTACTGGCGTGACGGTGAACCGGTGATGTTCGACGAGACCTATATTCACTACGCCGAAAACACCACGCAGCAGAACCGCATCATCCTGTTCTGCGATGTCGAGCGGCCGATGAAATACCGCTGGGCTGCGGCGTTCAATCGCTGGTTCAGCCGCACAGTGATGGCGGCGGCGGGTTCGCCCAACGACGCTGGCGACAAGACCGGCGGACTGAACCGAGCGTTTACGCGTCTGTACAAGATCCGCCTGCGCGGCAAAGAGCTGAAGAAACGCAACCGCACCCGTTACTACCTGGAAAAATGGGCGATTTTCGCGGCCTTGGCGCTGATCTTCGTGCTCATCTAACGCCCGGCCAGGGCGCCCTCACTGCGGTGGCTGGGCGCCCAGTTTGTCCCACATTTTCTTGCTGATCTTCTGCCGATGGGCATAACCCTCCCACGGATCCTCCTTCAGTCCCTGTAAGCGTTGGTGCAGATTGGCCACCGTCCACTGCTGCGCGCCACGCAACCCCTGCAATTCCTTACGACTGACCGGCACCGACACCGGCAGCCCTGGCCGAGCCCGTACCGAGTAGGCGGCCACGGTGCTCGCGCCCCGTGCATTGCGCAGGTAATCGATAAAGATCTTGCCCACACGGTTTTTCGGCCCGGAGGTGGCGGTAAAGCGTTCCGGCAGTTGCGCGGTCATAAACTGGGCAATGGCTTTGGCGAAGGCTTTTACCGGCTCCCAACCGTCCCGTCGCGCCAGCGGCACTACCAAGTGCAGGCCTTTGCCGCCGCTGGTTTTGACGAACGCAGCGAGGCCCAGTTCGTCCAGTACCGACAAGGTGAGTTGTGCCGCTTCCAGCATGCTTTTCCAGGGCAACGCGGGATCCGGGTCGAGGTCGAGCACAAACAGGTCAGGGGTTTCGATCTTGTCTGAGGTGGCGCCCCAGGTATGAAATTCGACGGTGCCCATTTGCACAGCGCCGACTAGTGCCTGGACGCTGTCGATCTCCATCAGCCGTGCGTGGCCTGGGTCCAGCGCGGCGTCCAATTGCTTGATATGGGGAATCGCCAGGCGTTCCGAGTGCTTCTGGAAGAACTGCTCGCCCTCGATGCCTTCCGGAGCCCTGAGCAAGGACACCGGCCGATGGCGCAGGAAGGGCAGGACCCATTCGCTGATACTTTCGTAGAACTGCGCTAATTGCTGCTTTTGCGTGCCGCTTAGTGGATCGATCACTCGCTCAGGGTGGGTGATCTTCAACACGGTCTTGGCTTGCGGGGCTTTCATGGATTCAGCCACCTGAGGCTGTTCGTGCACGATCTGCGCGGTCGGTTTATCGCTGCGCAGGCCCATAAAAGTGGCGTGGCGAACCACACCGTCACGGGTCCACTGGGCAAACTGTACTTCCCCCACCAGCGTCGGCTCCACCCACTGCACGCCTCGCGCCTGGGCACTGGTCAGGGGTTTGTGCAAAGGCGAGGTTTTGCGCGCCCGCGCTTTGAGCTGCGTGTAGATAGCCTCCAACGACGCTTGATCAAAACCGGTGCCGACGCGACCGGCGTACCTCAGCCCGCTGTCGTCATTCACCGCCAGCAGCAATGCGCCAAAACCGCTGCGCGAACCCTGGGGACGGGTATGTCCGACAATCACAAACTCCTGGCGCAAACGGCATTTGAGCTTGATCCAGTCAGTACTGCGAGCGGACGTGTAGGGGCTGCCCATGCGTTTGCCGATCACGCCTTCCAGGGCCAGGTTGCAGGCGCTCTGTAAAATGTCCTGATGATGGGCGGTGAAGGCTTCAGAAAACCGCAGTAACTTACTTTTGCTTCCAGACAGCGCGGCCTTGAGCATGGCCCGGCGATCCTCTACGGGGGCCTGGCGCTGATCTGAGCCATCCAGAAACGGCGCATCGAACAGGTAATAGACGAGGTCCAGGCTACGGCCGCTGTCAAAGGCATTTTGCAGGGCCTGGAAGTCCGGTAAACCTTCAGGGTTGAGGCTGACCACTTCGCCATCCAGCCAACTGTCCTTGAGCTTGAGGGCGTGCAGGGCCTTGACCTGCCGCGGCAGGCGCTCGGTCCAGTCATGGCCGTTACGGGTAAACAGGCGGACTTCGCCCTCGCGAATCCGCGCCAGCATGCGGTAGCCATCAAACTTGATTTCATACTGCCAGTCCCCGTCGGGCGCGCGGTCTATCAGGGTTGCCAGTTGCGGTGTGAATTGCTCGGGCAGTGCAGCGGCTGCTTTCTTGGCTTTCGGCTGGGCCTTGGTGGGGGCGATGGAGGCATCACTGAGCACGCTTTTAGGCTCAGCCTGCACGATGTCGTAGTCGGCGGCAGGGCGCGCCTGTTGGTCTTGCTCTTTGATCAGCAGCCACTGTTCCTTGTCACCGCTGCCTTTCAAGCGAGTGCGCACCAGCGCCCAATCGCCCGAGAGTTTTTCACCTACCAGCGTGAATTTGAGTTTGCCGGCGGCGTAAGCCTTGTGTGGGTCGTCATGGGGTTGCCAGACCCCACGGTCCCAGACAATCACATCACCGGCGCCGTATTGACCGGCCGGGATGCTGCCTTCGAAACTGCCGTAGCCCAGCGGGTGGTCTTCCACGTGAACCGCCAAGCGCTTCTGGCTGGGGTCGAGGCTTGGGCCCTTGGGCACGGCCCAGCTTTTGAGCACGCCATCGAGTTCCAGGCGAAAGTCATAGTGCAGGTTGCGTGCGTCGTGCTTCTGGATCACGAACGACAGTGCCGACGTCTTTCGTTTGCCCGTGGTCGCCTTGCCGGAAGGTTCTGCGGTGATCTCGAAATCGCGCTTGCGATTGTATTCACTCAGCGGCTTTGCCATGGCGTTCTCCCAGTAATGCCAGGCTCAAGAGGCCTTTTTCTTGGCGGTTTTTTTCGCCGCAGGCTTACCCGCCAGGCTGCGCTTGAGCAGTTCGGTCAGGTCGAGCACATCGGCCGACTTGCGCTCTTCGCTGCCTTCCTTGGATTCCACATCTTCAATCTTGCCGGCCTTGGCCTTCTTCGCCACCAGCGCCATGATTTTTTCCTGAAAGCTGTCGCGGTAGGCATCCGGTTGCCAGTCGGCGCTCATGTCCTCCACCAAGCGCTTGGCCATGTCCAGTTCACCTTTGGCCAGGGAGGGTTTGGTTACGTCGCTGCCCAGTTCCAATTCATCCAGGCTGCGCACCTCGGCGGGCCAGCGCAGCATCACCAGCACCAGTGCGGACTCCAGGGGCATCAATGCCGCCAGGTGCTGCTTGGTGTGCAGCACCACATTGGCCAGGGCGACCTTGCGGGTTTTCTTGAGGGTTTCCCGCAGCAGCGCGTAGACCTTGCCGCCGCGTTTGTCCGGCGCCAGGAAGTAGGGCGTGTCGATGTTCTGCAAGGGGATCTGGTCGCTGGCGACAAAGGCGATGATTTCGATGGTCTGAGTGGACTTGGGGTGGGCCGAGCGAATCTCCTCTTCGCTGAGCACCACATAACGTCCCTTCTCAAATGCTACGCCTTTGACGATGTGCTCCTTGGTCACTTCCTTGCCGGTGGTTTTGTTGATGCGCTTGTAGCCCACCGGGTCCATGCTGCGCTTGTCCAACCAGTCGAAATCCACACCCTGTGCGGACGTGGCGGAGACCAGCGATACAGGGATATGAACCAAACCGAAGCTGATGGCGCCTTTCCAGATGGCCCGTGGCATAAGTGCGATTCCTTGAGAAGAGACTGTGTTCGGGTGACTCGCGGGCGGTTAAAAAAGTTTCCCTGGATGGATGCGCGGACAGATCGTGTTACACCTGATGAGGAAGTATTTAGTTACCAAAGCCGAACCCCAGGCGTAGCGTGGTATCGAAAGCAGGTACTCCTCGTCCCAGAGAGGCTTTGTCATGATCACCCGCGTGCGTCATCTTGCAGTGCTGGCGCTGAGCCTGGCACTTGCAGCCACCGCTCAAGCGCAGAACCTGCCTGGCGGCAACAACACCAATGGCCCCATTCACCGGGCCAACCCCAACAGCATGCAGGGCACGCAGCCCAATGCGCCGGCGATTCGCGGTATCCAGACCGTGCCGGCCACACGCCCGCCGACCCTGGAAAACGGCGGCATCGGCAACCGTTACCCCCAGCGTGAGGCCGCGCCCAGCCGCCCGGCCACCGACACTAAAGCCCCCACGTTTGATGCCAACGGCAATCGCCGGTAAGGACTCGTCTTATGTTTATACGCAAAACCCTGTTAGCCGTTATGTGCGCGACGACCCTGACGACGGTCTACGCCGCCGATTCGCAGCAGTTCCCCAGTGAACAAGGCAGCCTCACTGTCACCTCGATCGTCAAAGGCCTGGACCACCCATGGGCCGTGGCGTTTCTGCCGGACCAGCAAGGTTTCCTGGTTACCGAACGCCCTGGCCACCTGCGCGTTGTCAGCCCGGATGGCAAGCTCTCGGCTCCGCTGAGCGGCGTGCCTGAGGTGTGGGCCAAGGGGCAGGGCGGTTTACTCGATGTGGTGCTGTCGCCCGATTTCAAAGAGGACCGCACGGTCTATTTGTCATACGCCGAAGGCGGTGGCAAAGGCGGCACGGCCGGCACTGTGGTGGGACGTGGACGTTTGGCGGCGGACCTCAGCGGCCTGATCGATTTTAAAGTCATCCTGCGCCAGGAGCCGAAGCTCTCCACCGGCAATCACTTTGGCTCGCGCCTGGCCTTCGACCAGGATGGGTACCTGTTCGTGACCTTGGGCGAAAACAACGACCGACCCACTGCCCAGGACCTGGACAAGCTGCAAGGCAAGGTCGTACGGATCTACCCCGACGGCCGCGTGCCGGATGACAACCCCTTTGTTGGTCAGCCGGGCGTACGCCCCGAAATCTGGTCCTACGGCCAACGCAACCCACAGGGCCTGGCACTGAACCCCTGGAGCGGCACGATCTGGGAAAACGAGCACGGCCCCCGTGGTGGTGACGAGATCAACATCGTCGAACGTGGCAAAAACTATGGCTGGCCCCTGGCGACGCACGGCATCAACTACTCCCTGACGCCGATTCCGGAGGCCAAAGGCAAGACGGCGGAAGGCACCGTGGCGCCCCATCATGTGTGGGAAAAGTCACCGGGCATCAGCGGCATGGCGTTCTACGACAGTGACCGATTCAAGGCGTGGCAGCACAACGTGTTCATCGGCGCGCTGGCCAGCCAGGAGCTGATTCGGTTGCAGTTTGAGGGCGACAAGGTCATCCACGAGGAGCGTTTGCTGGGAGGTTTGAAGGCGCGTATTCGCGATGTGCGGCAGGGCCCGGATGGCTTTTTGTATGTGCTGACGGATGAGGATGATGGTGCGTTGTATCGGGTCGGCCTTAATCAGGACTGAGGCGCTCAGCGTAGGGAGGGGGCTTGCCCCCTCTCACATTTGAACCGCACCAGGTTTTACAGGCCGAGATCGGACAACCCCGGATGCTCATCCGGGCGTCGGCCCAGCGGCCAATGGAACAGCCGCTCGCTTTCCATGATCGGCCTGTCGTTGATACAGGCAAAACGGTTGGCCATCAGGCCGTTTTCGTCGAACTCCCAATTCTCATTGCCGTAAGAGCGGAACCAGTTGCCGGAATCGTCATGCCATTCATAGGCATACCGCACGGCAATGCGGTTGTCGGTGAAGGCCCACAATTCCTTGATCAGCCGATAATCCAGCTCCTTGGCCCATTTGCGCGTGAGAAAGCCTTTGGCTTCTTCGCGGCCATGGATGAATTCGGCGCGGTTACGCCACTGGGTGTCCAGGGTGTAAGCCAGGGACACACGTTGTGGGTCGCGGGAGTTCCAACCGTCTTCGGCCAGGCGGACTTTTTCAATCGCTGATTCGCGGGTGAATGGCGGCAGCGGCGGGCGTGTTTCTGGGGTGGATGACATTTCAACGCTCCTGTTTAGACAAAGTGGCTCGGCCAGTGCATTCAAAGCCCTAATAACGTTCGCGCCATGCATTGCGCGTTATCAGCAGCGGTTGTATCGCCCATGACCAGGGCAACGGTAATGGCGCCATCGATCAGGATCAGCAGGTGTGCTGCCTGCCGTTCGGGATCGCAGGTGCCATGGGCTTGGCACAGTTCAAGTGCGTACTCGAACAGTTTCTGTTTATGCGCTTTGGCCAGCAGGCGCACCGGGCTGTGCGGATCGCCGGTTTCACCGCTGGTGTTGATGAAGGCACAGCCGCGAAAATCCGCCGAGCCGAACCACGTCCTGAGCGCGTCAAACAGCGCGAGCAGGCGTTCGCCGCTGCCGTCGACGCGTTCCACTTCGCCACGCAGCCAGTGCATCCAGCGTTCATCGCGGCGTTGCAGGGCCGCGATCACCAACTCGTCTTTATTGGCGAAGTAGCGGTAAATACTCTTGCGCGAGACGCCAGCGGTTTTCACCAGAAAGTCCATGCCGGTGGCGGCGATGCCGTGGCGATAGATCAACTTCTCGGTGACGTCGAGGATAATGTCGCGGGTTTCATTGCCAGTAATGTCGTTCATGTCGCACACAGTAGAACGATCGTTCTTCATGGTCAATGGGCTTTTTCCTACGAGGCAACGAGACCTGAGCAACCCCATGGTGTAAGCTCGGGGCCTCTTCGGATTCGACCCATTGCGAGCCCTATGCCGTCGTTCTTCAAACGCTCCCTGTTGCCCAAACTGCGTGGTTTCCCCCTCACTCCCGACGCGCTCGATGTGCTGTCCGGTGCGGATGCGTACCGCCGCTGCCTGCTGGAAAAAATCTCCCAGGCCACCCGGCGTATCTACATCGTGGCGCTGTACTTGCAGCAGGACGAGGCAGGGCAGGAGATCTACGACGCCTTGCACGCCGCCAAGGCTGCACGGCCGGAGCTGGACATCGTGGTGGTGGTCGACTGGTTGCGCGCCCAACGCGGGTTGATTGGTGCGGGCAAACAGCCCGGCAACAGCGCCTGGTACCAGGCCATGACACAGAGCCATGCCAGCGAAGTGCCGGTGTACGGCGTTCCGGTACAAACCCGCGAGCTGTTTGGCGTGTTGCACCTCAAGGGCTTTGTGATCGATGACAGCGTGTTGTACAGCGGCGCCAGCCTGAACAATGTGTACCTGCACAAGTTCGACAAATACCGGTTTGACCGTTATCACCTGATCCACAGCAAGCCCCTGGCCGATTCGATGCAGCACTTGGTGGAACACGGCCTGGTAGCGTCCAAAGCGGTGCACCGCCTCGACCTGCCCAACCCGCCCACCACCCGCAGCCTGCGCAACGACATCGGCGACCTGCGCAGCCGCCTCAAGCACGCGACCTACGACACCACGGCCGGGCAGTTGCCCAATGGCCACCTGTCAGTCAGCCCGTTGCTCGGCGTCGGCAAGAACAACCCGCTGAGCCGGGTGATCCTGGAGTTGATCGCCAGCGCCCAGCAGCAACTGACCATTTGCACGCCGTACTTCAACCTGCCATTGGCGGTCACGCGCGAGATCAACCGTGCCCTGGCGCGTGGCGTGAAGATCGACATCATCGTCGGTGACAAGACCGCCAACGACTTCTACATCCCACCCAGCGAGCCTTTCAAGGTCATCGCGGCACTGCCATACCTGTACGAAATCAGCCTGCGTCGCTTTGCCAAGCGCCACCAGCCGATGATCGACAGCGGCCAATTGAACCTGCACCTATGGCGCGATGGCGACAACACCTACCACCTCAAAGGCATGTGGATCGACCAGCGTTACACCTTGCTCACTGGCAACAACCTAAACCCTCGGGCGTTCCGTCTCGACTTGGAAAACGCCTTGTTGATCGACGATCCCCAGGGGCAATGGTTGGAACCACGGCGGACCGAGCTTGAGCAGATTTTCCAGCACACCACCCGCATCGACGGGTACGCGCAGTTGCAGACACTGGTGGATTACCCCCCGGCGGTCGGCAAGTTTCTGCGTCGGGTGAGCCGCGTGCGGATCGAGCGACTGCTTTACCGGATCCTGTAATCCGCCGCAACGCAACGCGTAAGGCGGCAAGACTCGGCTTACATTCAGCGCGTTTCAGCTTTCCTTAGATTGCCTCTCCAGACGAAGCCGTATTCCACGGCCTAGCGCAGAGAGGATTGAATATGTTGACGCCACTGTCGAGCACCGGCTCGCCCCTTCAATATGCTGTGCAGGCTCCCGTAGTCGGAGAGGACAGTGCCAAGCCCACGGTCCAGCAGCCGCGCCTATGGGCCGCCCCGGCAAACGTCGCCAACCTTGCCCAGGCGCCGCGCCTGAGTCCTGAACTGGTGGAACGGGACGCGCTGGCCGAGCGCCTTGAAGCCGGGCTTGAAGACCTGCCGGACGGCGCACGCACCGACTGGTCCGCCGAGGCCTGGGACGTTCCCCACACATCGCCACTGCTCGCGCGCAGCCAAGCGGCGATGGAGCGTTTGCAGGCATTTGTGTCTCGCCCGCAAATGCTCGCCCTGCTGCAGCGCGAGCGGTTCGATTGGGACGGTAAGCCCTTTCGAGTATCTGAAGGCCGCCTTGAACGCTTGAGCCCGGTGGGGGGCTGGGTGAATCTGACCCATTACGTCAACGACGTAGACACGTTGCGTGATGAGCTTGCGGCGTTGACCCCACTGACCGAACCACTGGGGAATGCCGTGTACTCGACGCCACGGGTTGACGCACGCCAGCTCCTCGAATTGAAGGGGCTGGGGTCGCCACGCACCGTGGCCGAGACTCGCAATGTCATCCGCTGGTTACGGCTGTCGCTGCCGCCGGCGCCCGCAGTGGGTGACTACACCGGGCCATATTCCCCCGACACGTTGAGCGAGGCTGATAAGGCCACACTGACTAAAGTCGCGCGGATCAACCTGGACGACGTCAAACCTGGGCACATCGGTGGTTATTCGATCTATCAACCGGCGAATATGGGCCGTTCGTTGAGCGAGGTGCGGCGCGATATCGAGCAGCACCTGCAGCAATATAAAAAGCTGACGCCCGACCTGGCGGCGCTGGTCACCCCGGTATACCTGGCGCAAGCGGCGCCGGAAATGCTGGTCAAGGAAGTGCCGGACACGTTGCGTATCGGCACTCTGGCCTGGATGGAGCTACGCCTGGGCTGCACGCTGGCCGATCATGCTGCGCCGGGCACGTCACGGATGATGAGTGAACACCAGGTCCGTGCACTGACGACCCTGGTGCCCACCAGTGAGGCACAAGCAGAATTGATGCAACTCAATGCGCTGAAAATCCTCGCTGACTGGGGCGTGTTGAACGGCGCCGTCAGGCTGCGCAGTGACGGCGAGTATTCGCAACACGACCTCCAGGAGGCGTCGCGGGCACTGTTCAAGCAGCAAGAAGAGACGGCTGAGGCCTTCGCCAGCGCCAGCGTGGAACTGCCGACGCGCAAGGCGCTGGCCATCCGGGAGTTGCTGCGAGTATTCCCCGACAGCACGGCGTCTGAGCTTGAGCGCATGAGCCTGGAACTGGCCAACGGCAAAGATCGCCGCAACGCACCGGTCACCGAACCGCGCAGCCGTTCGCTGTTGGAAACCTACATGACCGGCGACCTCACACCGGGAAAGTGGGTGCTCAGCAAGCATTTGCTAGCACCGCCGACGTCTGCGCAAACGCCCTATCAGCCAGACCGCGCGCCGCAGGTGGCGGAGGGCGCCCTGGAGTTACTGGATCGACGCGTTCGTCATCTGCCCGAGCTTGAACCGTTACTCAAAAGCACCGTCAACCGTCACCTCAAACAGCTCCAGGGCGCCTATGCCACGAAGCTCAAGTTGATGTTTGCCCAGTTACCCCTTGCCGAGCGCACGTTGATCGAGCTGGGCAAGGTCGAATTGTTCACCCTGCGTGGCGAAACTGGCGTCGTTCAGGTCGAGGAGACCCAGGCCCGCAAAGATGCGCAGCGCGGTCGCCACGCAACCCTGATGCGTGTGGAGCATGACCAGACGGTGGCCTATTACGAGGTCTTCGCCAGCGGCGAGCTGATCAAGCGTACAGACCTGCCCGACGCCATCGAGCTACACGGCGTGATTCGCAAGCAGCGCATCAGCGCGCCCCATGGTTCGGTGTATGTGCCGATAGTCCGTGGCACACAGATGCCCTTCGATCTTGCTGCCTACACGACCGGCTCTGCGCCACGGCCGGAGGCGATGGCGTCGTCGGTTATCGTTGAACCGCTGGGGGGAGCGATTGCGCCAGGCGAGTTGCCTGCCAACCACACGCTGCAAAGCTTCGTGCCCAACACTTATGGCTCGCGCAAGATCGCGGCCATTGCCGGCAGAATCGCTCAGGACAATTTCTACGAGCCCGCCGAGGCTCTCTTGCAGCGCGCGCGTGATCCGTTACCACTTGAAAAACGCCGGGAAGCCCGGGCCCGCGAGCACGAGTTTCTATTGGGGTTTGTGCCATTCCTCGGTGCGTACCAGGCGTTCAAGCGTGGCGATATCGCCCAGGGCCTGGGCAATTTGACCGTGGATATGATCGGCGTGGCCATCGGCGCCGGCGGTCAGGCGAGTGGCCTGCTGCGTTCGGCCAAGGCCTTGCTGCCCAACCCGGTGCAGCGACTTGCCACGCGGTTCAGACCCGCGGCCGCTACGGCGAATACGGCTAAAGTCGCGGCCAGTTTCAGCGAGCGCGCGTTTGACTTCATCAAACACTCCGGCCTGTTTGCCAATGCCGCGTTAAACCCGCTGGATGGTTATCCGCAGATGATCCATGCCGCGACGAAGGGCCTGGTAAAACTGCCGGTGCTGCTGGCGGGGGGAGCGACGAAATGGGGCAAGACTGCGCCGCATCTGCTCACGGCTGAAGAAAAATTGCGTACGTACATGATGGTTGCGGGGGGCCAGGCGAGCAGCGCCGAGCCGGTGATGCCCCGCGCCGGAGCGCGGGACAAGGCGTCAGGTCTTGATCAGTTCAAGCCCAGCTTGCCGCGTAGCGTCGACAGATCTTCAGCCAGCGTGTTCACCGGGCCTACCAACGCCTTGCGGTCGTTGTCCTTGACCTTATCGTAGGTCTCGAAACCGCCGTCCTTGGTCTTGTACTTGGCCAGAACCTTGTCCACGGTGGCGAAGTTCTTGTCGACCTTGGCCAGGAAGGCCTTGTCCTGTTTGTCGATCTGGCCACGGAACAGGTCGACGATTTTCTTCGCACCGTCGATGTTGCCCTGGAAGTCATACAGGTCGGTGTGGCTGTAGCGGTCCTCTTCGCCGGAGATCTTGGTTGCGGCGACCTCTTCCAGAAGGGCTGCGGCGCCGCCCACGACTTTTTCCGGCGGGAAGGTCAGGCCGTCGACCCGGGTCTTGAGGTCGTTGACGTCGGTGTTGAGCTTGGCCGTCAACGCTTCCAGGCCCTTGGTTGAGTTCTGCGAGAACAGCGCGTATTCGATGCGGTGGAAGCCGGTGAAGTCTTCGGCAGTCACGCCTTTTTCATGGTCGTCGACACGGGAGTCGATGGACGCATCCAGATCGCTGAACAGCTCGGCGATCGGCTCGATGGACTCATAATGCACGCGGGTCGGCGCGTAGAGCTTCTTGGCGGTAGCCAGGTCGCCCTGGTTGATGGCGTCGGTAAACGCTTTGGTTTGGGTGACCAATTCACCGATTTCTTCGGTGACGTAGATCTTGTAGTCCGACACCGGCCCTACCAGATCCAGCGGCGCCGTGGTGGCGGCGAAGGCGGCCAGGGGTGAGAGGGTCACTAACAACGACAACGCGAGGGTCGACTTCTTCATAGGGCGGTTTCCGCTGTGGGGGTTGGTTTCAGGTGTTGGCAGTGGTTTGAGGGTGCGTGGCGGCAAGCAGCGTGCGACCGATGAAATCCTTGGGCCCGGTGACTCCCGGCAAGGTGAAGAAATACCCGCCGCCGACGGGCTTGAGGTATTCCTCCAGGGGCTCGCCGTTGAGTCGGGTCTGCACGCTGATAAAGCCTTTCTCCAGGTCAGCCTGGTAGCAGATGAACAACAGCCCCATGTCCAGCTGACCGTTTTTATTGACGCCGTTGGAGTAGTTGAACGGCCGACGCAGGATCAGGTTGGCCTGCGTCTGCGGGGTACGCGGGTTGGCCAGGCGGATATGGGCATCGAGCTTGGTCAGCTTGCCTTCCGGGTCCTTGCTGTAGTCGGGCACCTGGGATTCTTTCTGGCCATCCATGGGCGCACCGGTGGTCTTGACGCGGCCAATGATGCTTTCTTGCTCCTGCAGGGGCGTGCGGTCCCAGCGCTCGACGAAGTTGCGGATGATGCGCACCGCCTGGTAACTGCCATTGGCGGCCCAGGCCGGTTCGTCGCTGCCGGGTTGGACCCACACAATCTGGTCCATCGCCTTGTTGTCGTTGGAATTCGGGTTGGCCGAACCATCACGGAAACCCAGGAAGTTACGCGCGCTCTGCGCCGGCTCGCCGGGTTTGGCCGGCGCCTGTGGCGGCACGCTGCCTTCCTGTTTCCAGCGCACCAGCAACAGGTCGGGCAGGTTCTTCACGATGTCGCGCAGGGCATGGATATTGGTGTCCGGTGTGTTAGAGCTGAATTGCAGGCTCAGGTCGCCGTGGCACTGCGCCGGCTCCAGCGCATCGTTGGGAAAACCGACCATGCGGCTCAGACGCTTCGGTTTGGCGGCGCCCAGGCCGAAGCGTTCATCAAACAGCGATTCGCCGACAGACACGGTGATGGTCAGGTTGTCCGGTGTGACCACCGGCCCAAGGATCCCGGAATCGGTGGGCGGCAGCTTCGGGTCGACCTGGGGCACGGTGCCGCCGGTCATCAGAAAGCTGATGCGTTCGTTCAAAGTGCGGAACAGGCGCTCCAGGTCTTCACGGTCGCTGGCCAATACGTCGAACGCCACCAGCATGCCGCAGGCCGGGCGCGGGGTGACGATACCGCTTTGGTGCTTGCCGAAAAAATTGTGGTGGTCCTGGGTCTTGTCACTGCGCGGTGCGGTAGTGACTTGCTCGGCGGCGGCCGCCATGGCCGGGCAGGTCAGGGTGCTGCCGGCGATGGCCGCGCCGGTGGCGGCCATGCCCAAGAGGACACGGCGACGTTGGGCTGAAAACTGTTCTGAGTCACTCATAAAATTCGGTCGTCTTCACTGCAGGCCGGAAAGGCCAAGGGCGGGGTCGATTCCATCGAGTGCATCGGCCAGAGCCTTGGCCTTGTCGGCGATCTGCTTGCGCTGATCGGCCGTCACGCTGTCGTACGTGCTGTAACTGTCATTGACCTTGAACCCCGCGAGCTCGGCATCGAACGCGGCGAGGGCGTTGTCGATGTCAGGCAACAGGTCGGCAGCGGACTTGGTCAACAGTGGACGCATCAACTCGACCACTTTGTGCGCCACTTGCAGATTGGCGGCGAAACCGTTCAGGTCTAGGTGGCTGTAGCGCTCTTCCTCACCGCTGATGGCGCGCACATCGGCCAGACTGTTGAGGTTGCGCACCACGATACTCACCAGTTGCTCCGGTGGCAGCGATTGAGCCAGCAGTTGCTGCTTAAGCGTGGTGACATCGGTCACCAAGCGCTGCGCCACCGGGGCCAGGCCGTCGAGGCTGCGTTGCTGGAACAGGCTGTATTCGAGGCGATGGAAGCCGCTGAAGGCCGGGTCCTGTTCGCGTTTCTCGAAGTAATCGGCGCGGGCGTTGATCGCGTTGTCCAGCTCTGCCAGGCGTTGGGACGCCGGCGCCAGTCGTTGGTAAGCCTCACGGGCCGGCGCATACAGGGCCTGGGCCTGCGCCAGGTCACCGGCGTCGATTGCTTGTTGCAAGGCGGTCGCAGCCTTGACCAGCGCGGTGCCCTGGCCGCTCAAGTACACGCGGAATTCCGACAGCGGGCCGATAAACGCCACCATCGACGGCTTGGCCTTGGCCTGGGCATCGGAGGCTGCCGTTGGCGTCACATGCAGGGTGCCACGGGGATTGCTCAATAGGCCGCAGGTGATCGCATAGTCGCCCGGCAGCAGGTTGGCGTTGATCACCTGGCTCAGACCGGGGGCAATGTTTTCCCGCTCTTCGACCACCAGCACGCCGTCGAGGATTTCCCATTCCACCGCGCGGTCGGAGCGGTTGATGATACGAAAGCTCGCGCGCCCGGCCGGAACCGTCAACGCGTTGGGCTCGCAGGCGTGGCCATGAATCGTTACAGCGATCTCATTGCTGTTGGTCTGGCGCTTGGCGGCGGCCAATTGCGATGCGTAATAGAACAGGCCACCGGCGGCGATCATCACGACCACCGAGCCGGCCACCGCCCAGCGCAGTGCGCGGGGTGGCGAGGCGGGTTGAGGCGTTGGGTTGGACAAGAGACGGTCCTTACTGGCTGGAAACGGAAGAGGGCATGTTGGTGGGTTTGGCCGGTGCGGCAGGCAGGAAGAACATCACCAGCGCGACCACCAGGTAGATCAGGTAGGCACCCAGGGTGCTGACGGTCGGCGCTTCCTGGTAGCCGAACATGCCGGCGAGCACCGAACCCAGAGGGCTGTCCATCGGCAATGCGGCGCTGAAGTCGAACAGCACCGTTTGCAGGTGGTTCCACACGCCTGCTTCGTGCAGGGCCTGCACCGAATTAGCCAGAATGCCGGCGGCGACCACCAGGATGAACAGGCCGGTCCAGCGGAAAAACGCGCCGAGGTTGAGGCGCATGCTGCCGGTGTAGATCAGGAAACCCACGATGATCGCCAGGACCAGGCCGAGCAAGGCGCCAATCGGCGCGCCCGGGCCTTCGCTTTGCTGGAACACCGCCAGCAGGAAAAACACGGTTTCCAGGCCTTCCCGGGCCACGGCGAAGAACACCATGAGGATCAGGGCCGTGACCTGGTGTTTGGAACCGGTCAGCGCCTGATCAAGGGAGGCATGCAGGGAATGTTTGATGGAGCGCGCGACCTTGCGCATCCAGAACACCATGGAGCTGAGAATACCCACGGCGACCAAGCCGACGATGCCTTCGAACAGTTCCTGTTGTTTTTGCGGGAATTCGGCGCTGACCAGCTCCAGGCCACCGCCCACCAACAAAGCCAACGCGGCGGCGAGGAACACCCCGATCCACACCGCCGGCATCCATTGGCCGCGGCCAGTCTGTTGCAGGTAACTGGCGATGATGCCAACGATCAATGCTGCTTCAATGCCTTCGCGCAGCATGATGAGAAAGGGGACAAGCATTCGGCACCAGAGCGTAACTAGATAGGAGCCTAAGTTGTAACATAATGATACTCATTGCTAAACAGGAAATATTGACGTTTGCTGAACAGTGGCTGAACGACCAGGAGAAGGCCGCTCAGTAGTCCTGTCCGACGGCCTGGTTATAGGCGTCCACCAGCAAGTCAAAGCGGCGCTGTGTTTCAAAGTAATCAGCGTTTAGCCGGTCTGGATCGGGGGTTTCGCTGGAATGCTGGGCAAGTGCTTGGAGCGCGCCAAGGTAGTCGTAACCGGGTTGTTTAATCCGCTGCCACAACTGTTGGGCCTTGGCTTCGGAGGTCGGTAGGTTGGGGCGCAGGTACCGCTGGGCGTAATCCCAGGTCTGCTGTATGTCGCTCAATGCGTCCGCCAATTGCTTGGGGGATCGTGGGTCAAGGCTGTGCATCGTGTCGCGGGTCTGCAGGATCAGGCCGGCGATAAGCGCCATCTGGTGTTCGTCACGTACCTGCAAGTGCTGCAGTTGTTGCAGGCGTATCCGGCGGTCGGCTACGTCCACGGCGGCGCGCAGTTCGGATGAGACCGTGAGGAATTTTTCCGCCACAGGGAAGAACTGCGCATCGCTGATCGCCCGCTGCGCAGGGGCGAGGCCAGGGACGGTTGCGCTGGGGTAGAAGTCGAACGCTTTCACCGATGAATAGACCTGCAGCAGGTGGTCCATATAGTCGTTGCGAAGCGCGGCGATCTGCGGCAAGTATTTTTGCAGTGCGCTTCTTTGCGAGGACGTCAGCAGGCACAGGTCCGGGCGTTTGGCGTCGTAGTCCAGCAGGCTCAATTGCGGGCCTTGTGTGCGCTGATACAGCTCGGGGAAACGCTCGATGAACGCCAGATTCGGGTCGTTGGCGCGGGGGCTGCGGCTGCGGTAGTTGAAGTACGCCACTCGCCAATTGCTGTCGACTCGGTTGAGGCAGTCGATCACCGGACGCAGCGCCTGGGCTTGCTGGTGCTCAAGCGCTGCCGGGCGGTTGGCCCAGGTTTTCAGCGGGGCGAGCATATCGGTATTCGTCAGCAGGCCCACGGTGCTCAGCGCCAGGGGTACGAAGGTGCAGAGGGCAGCAAAGGTGATGCGGTTCATGGTGTACACCCCGGCGCGCCAGCTTTGAGTCCGCTGCAACGGCTCATCAAGAACGGCTGCAAGCCCTCATCACGGTGGATACGTTGATTGTTTTCGTACATCTGCGCGGCGCTCAGCAGCAGGGCACCGAGGCCCAGGCCGATGGCCCATTGGCGCGTCGACGGTCGCGCCGGCCAGCGCCACCTCAGTGCTGCACGTAATCCCGGCCGACCAAGCACGCGCTGCGCCAGGCCCAGGCCCTGCAACGTCAACACATAGCCCGCCAACGCGTAGTTGCCGAGGATCATCCAGATCAACAGGCCAAGCACCCAGCACGGCAGAATCTCGCGGATCACCAACGGTGGCGGCCGGCGAAAGCTCAGCCAGGGCGACAGGTGCACGGCAAGCCGCTCATCGATTTCACCAAAACCGTCGGTGGCCGGACGCCAGATCGCGAGGATGAGCAGGGCCGGTATGGCAATCAGGAAGGCCCAGGTAGGGGCCATGCCGAGGGATTCCATCAGGGTGTGGTCGGTCATTTGCTGGTCGTGGATCGCCCAGCCGACGGCCATGCCCAGCAACGCCACAAACATCGGCCAGGGGCGGCTGATGCGTTCCCAGTCGCGCCAGAAGTAGGGGTCCTCACCGGGCATGTGCGCACACAGGGCCGGGTACTGGTTGAGCAGGGTTTCGCTGAGGGTGCGGCAGGCGTTCCAGTCGGATTCGCCGAAGCGCCGGGAGAGGCGTTGGCGTTGTTCCAGCGTCATGTCGCCGAACAGCAACCTGGCCGCGCGCGCCTTGGGGTCACGGCTGTCCAGGCTGGCCTGGTGGTAGACCTGTGCACTGAAACGCTCCAGTACATTGCGTTCCTTTAACGCCGACCACTCAGGCTCGGGGCAGTGGTTTTCCAGGTACTGATCGGACCAGGCCTGCTCGGTGCACAGGGTTTCGAACAGCGGCTCGGACCAGAAGGTGCTGGCCAGCAGCGTGCGCGCGAGTACGTCATTGAGCCGCGCATGGCGCGCCAGGGGCTTGAGCCATTCGGTGTTATGCAACTCGATCAAGGCCGCCGTGAAGGCCTCGACCTGTTGTTGATTGAGTAATTCGGTGAGCGTGTGCTCGACGTCGGTAAACATCTGCTCCAACAAGGCAGCCAGACGATAGTCGGGCAGTCGCACGGGTGTTTCCCGTTGCCAGGGCGTGAGCCAGTGCAGATGAGTGACGGCCCAGGCCGCAATCGCGGGTTCCGTGCCATTCAGGCAGCGTTGCAGCAGCAGGGCCTCAAAAGCCTCGGCGCATCCAATGTGCTGGGCTTGCTCATAGAGACGCGCAAGATTGGCCGGTGTGGCGTCGTCCACCAAGGCTTGCGCCTGGTCCAAGCGCGTGTCGGGCTCGGTCGTAGCGGGCTGCACTGTGTCGACCGGGAGCGCTTGCGGCACTTCGACGGGCGCTTCATAACGGCTCCATTGCAGCGCGTGCTCATAGGCCTCGCGCAGGCGCTGGAAGCCGACAGGGTCTTCATCCGGGCGATGCTGTTTGAGCAACACCGCGTATTGGCGCTTGATACTGCGAGCATCGGCGTCGGACGGCAGCCCAAGTACTTCCCAGCAACTCATCGATTCCACTCCCTGTCGGTAAAAATCCCGGCGCAGAATACCCGAGACCAATACCTCGGTGCCTACTCTTTTGCCGCGCGACTGCCTAAGATGGCCGCACTTCACGCCACACAGGGCACGGCGGCGCCAATGTTGGAAAAAGACACCATCTCCATCCACCTCGTGCGCGAGGCCTTGTTGCAGAGCTGTGCAACCGGTGCGGCCACGATTGAAGTCTTGCGCAAAGTCGGGATTGACCCTGGGTTGCTCGAACTGCCGACCGCGCGCATTTCGGCTACCGCTTATGCGCGGCTGTGGCGTTTGCTGGCACGGCGCATGGACGATGAATTCTTCGGCATGGACCCGCGCAAGCTCAAGTCCGGCAGCCTGGCGTTTTTGTGCCATGCCTGCGTGGCGCAACCAACGCTTGCTACCAGCCTGGAAACCGGTTTGGGGTTCCTCTCGCTGATGCTGGAACGCATGCCCGCCCAGTTGGTGCGCCAACAGAGCCTGGCAGAGATTGTCCTGCACGAGCCCGAGCCTAAGCCGCAGCGCGCGTTCACCTATTTCACCTATTGGATGATCGTGCACGGCGTCGCCTGCTGGCTGGCGGGACGGCGCATTCCCATCCTGGCTATTGAGTTGCGCTGCCTACAGCCAGACTTTTACGACGACTACCAAGTGATGTTTTCCGACAACCTGCGCTTCGACCGACCGCGCACCCGTATGATCTTTTCCGCCGACTGCCTCGACTTGCCCATCAAGCGCAGCCCTGAAGAACTCAAGCGCTTCCTCGCCCACGCGCCGGCCAACATCCTGGTCAAATACCGCGACCCCGACAGCCTCGCCACACGGATCAAACACGACCTGCGCCAAATGCCCCCCGACACCTGGCCGGAAACCGAAGGCCTTGCGGCCACCTTATGCATCTCCGCCTCAACCCTGCGCCGCCGTCTGGCGGAAGAAGGGCAAACCTACCAAGGCCTCAAGGACAGCGTGCGCAAAGAACTGGCGATAGTGTGGCTGGCGGAACCGCAGATCAGCTTCGCCGAGATTGCCGCGCGGTTAGGGTTTGCGGACACGAGCTCGTTTTATAAGGCGTTTCGGAAGTGGGCGGGGTCCAATCCTGGGCATTATCGGAGTTTGATTTTGAATGAAGTCACTCGGGTTTAAATTCGGGGCGCAAGGGACTAAGAAATAACTGGCTGTGTCTTGCGTTTGCGTCCGACAACGTGATCCTTCGAATTTTTAGGAAGTGCCCGGCTTACTTGGATTGATAATTCATGCGCGGTTGATTGCACTGCAATTCTACGAGTCGTGGCTCAGGCACGCTCATCTACCGACAGGTTGTTATTTTCAGAGTTTACAAAATAGGCCAGGGCATTGATCACTTGATTTGCACTTTTCATTCCACCAAGAATATAGGTGACATCTTCGGGTTTCGAGTAGCGGTCGGTACTGAAATATGCCAGTTGATCTTCATATTTCTCATTGAATAGCGCTATAGCATTGAACTTAACGTCCTGTTTTGTCTGGTGCCCATTTTCATCGAATGCGCCATCGCCGGAAATGAACATACTAAATATGTTTCCATCTATCAGATCGCTCTCATAGAGTTTCCTACCAACGATTTTCAGCTCCTGGGTGCTGATCGATGTCATGTCTTAGTTTTTCAGGAATGCCTTCAGGTCAGCCGTTTTCTCGGCGTTTTTGAGTTTTAACGTCTCCGCCGCCTTGGTCTCTTCATTCACAGTGAACGCATTTGTCACCATCGTCGGATTTCTGACTACGCGAGCATCAGTTTGCTTCGATAGCGTGGCTGCGGCATTCGTAACGAGCATTCCCATATCAATCTCCTGTTTGTATTAAGCACTCCATCCCTTATCGACCTTGGACCGGCCAACCTTAGTCAGCGCTGTAATTTCAGAATGGTCTGACAGATACTGCAAGGTAGCGTGAGGGCAACTTCCTAAAGCGTATCTCTGACTGCCTGCTGGCACCTGGCTGGAAACCGAAGGCCCCAAGGCCCTATGCGCAAAGAACGGGCGATTGTGTGGGTGGCGGAACCGCAGATCATATTTGTCGAGATTACTGCAAGGTTGCGGTTGCGAGCTCATTTTATGAGGCGTTTCGTAAGTGGGCGGGGTCGAATCCTGGGCATTACCGGAATTTGATGTTGAATGAGATTATTCGAATTTGTGCCCGGGGTATAAAGGACTAAGAAGTAGCTAGCTATATCCTTCGTCGACGTCTGACAGTGCGATCCTACGGCTTTTGGGGAAGTGTCCGGCTTACATGGATTTATAATTCATGCACAGTGGTGGCGCGGTTCTCACCGATGTATTCGCGGACTCCTACTCAGGTGTCGCGGCATAAGCACTCAATGCAAAAAAAACTGCGCCTGCTATGAGGAGAACGTATGGGTAGCTGAAAGAGTGAGGTCGTTTTAATGCATGTATTGCATGCGGAAATGTTGATCATTAATTTATGAAGTTGAGTTTAAGAGGGTGAATGTATGAAAAGGTATGTTGCGCCGTCGTTTGCATTGTTAATGGGGTTGTCGTTACATGTGTCCGCTTTATGTTTGAGTGTTTCTGAGAGTTATAGCGGTATCTTGGATGTCGTTGGGCGTTGAGCGAGAATCGGGAGCGGCATGGAGAGAGTTTTGTTGGCGCCGCTCCCTTTTGTCATCGCATACGCACGCTCACCTACGGAGGAACTATAGTTCGCAGAGGCAACAAAGTAGGCAAGATCGTTCATTGCTTGGTTTGCATTTTTCCTTCCTCCATGTTTCGTCATCAACACTGAATGCATTCGTAACGACCATACGCATATCAATCTGCTGTTTGTATTAAGCATTCCATTCCTTGTCGACCATGAATCGGCCAACGTTAGTTTGCGATGTGAATGGAGAATGTTCTGACCGATATCACTGGGGAGTGTGGGGGGCACGTCCCAATGCACACGCCTGAAAAGTATCCGACCAAAAAAAAGCCCCATGACCAAACAGGCCACGGGGCTAAAAATTGGTTGGATGCGACCAACCAAAGGAGCTCTTTACATCACTTCGCCGTTGCTACAACGGTATCTGGCTTCCATCCACCTCCGAGTGCCTTGTAGATCGCCACGATCCCGCGATACAGGTCCACTTCGGCCTGGGCCTGGGAGTCCTCCGCGGCGAGGCGTTCGCGTTGGGCGTCGAGGAGGACGAGGAAGTCCACGGTGCCTTCGCGGTAGCGGATGGCAGCGAGGTCGGCGGCGGCGCGGCTGGATTCGCTTTGACGGATCAGTGAGATCAGGCGTTGCTGACGCTTGCTGTAGTCACTGAAGGCGTTTTCGGATTCTTCCAGTGCCAGCAACACTTGCTGCTCATAGGTCGCCAGGGCGCCATCGGCTTCGGCGTCTGCGCCACGCAAACGGGCGCGCACGCTGCCCAGGTCGAACGCGGCCCAGGTGATGCTCGGGCCGAGGGCCCAGGCATTCGCGGCGGACGAACCGATCTGTGAACCGCGCCCGGCGGTAAAGCCGAGGAAGCCGCTGAGGCTGACCCGTGGGAACAGGTCGGCCTTGGCCACGCCGATACGTGCGGTGGCGGCGGCCAGTTTGCGTTCGGCGCTGAGAATGTCCGGGCGACGTTGCAGCAGTTGGCCTGGATCACCGATCGGCAACGCCTTGGCAATCGCCGGCAGGTCTTTCGGGCCCAGGTCCACGCTCAACTTGTCCGGACGCTGGCCGAGGAGGGTGGCGATGCGGTTACGTTCGCGCACTTGTTCGGCTTGCAGTTGCGGCACGCTGGCTTCAACGGCTGCGAGGCGTGCGTCGGCGCGTTCCACGTCGAGTTGGTCACCCACACCGGCGTCGCGCAGGCTGACGGTGATGGTGCGCGAGTCCTGCTGGTTCTTCAGATTGTCCAGGGCGATCTTTTCACGCAGTTGTGCGCCGCGCAGTTGACCGTAGGCGTCCACCAGTTCGGCAATCAGGGTGACTTGCAACTGGTATAGATCGGCTTCGGCGGCCTGCTGGTCGGCGTCGGTGGCTTCCAGGTTGCGCTGGATGCGGCCGAACAGGTCCAGTTCCCAGGCCATGTCCAGGCCCAGGTCGTAACGCTCGGTCTTGACCCGGCGGGTGGTCTGGCCCGGGATCTGGCCCTTGCCCTGGTCGCTGCTGACGCGGCTGGTAATCGTCGGCATGGCGTCGTTGCTGGCGTCATCGCGGATTGCACGAGCAGCGCGCAGGCGGGCAAACGCTACACGCAAATCGCGGTTACCTTGCAGCGATTGAGTCACCAACTGGTTAAGCGTCGGGTCTTCGAACTGCTGCCACCAGATGCCTTCGAACTTGGCGTGGTCATACTGCTTGGCGTCCGCGGCGGCGGTAATGTTCGCCGCCTCCGGGGTCTGGGTCTTGTAGTCCGGGCCCACGGCACAGGCGCTCAGCGCCAGTACCAGCAAGCTCGGCAGGAATACTTTCACACTCATTGCTGTGTCTCCAGCTTCAAGGCCTTGGCCGCTTTGCGCGCTTCGCTGCGCTCCACATAACGACGGATCAGTACGTAGAACACTGGCGTCAGCAACAGACCGAAGAAGGTCACACCGATCATCCCGGAGAACACCGCCACGCCCATGGCATGACGCATCTCGGCACCGGCACCGCTGGACAACACCAGTGGCACCACACCCATGATGAAGGCGAACGAGGTCATCAGAATCGGCCGCAGACGCAGGCGGCAGGCTTCCAGCACCGCGGCCAGCGGGTCGAGGCCCTCGGCTTGTTTGTCCTTGGCGAACTCGACGATCAGAATCGCGTTCTTACACGCCAGGCCCACCAGTACAATCAAGCCAATCTGAGTGAAGATGTTGTTGTCGCCACCCGAGATGATCACCCCGGTAATGGCCGACAGCAGCGTCATCGGTACGATCAGGATCACCGCCAGTGGCAGGCTCCAACTCTCGTATTGAGCAGCCAGTACCAGGAACGCCAGCAGTACGCAGAGCGGGAACACAAACAGCGCGGTGTTGCCCGAGAGGATTTGCTGATAAGTCAGGTCAGTCCACTCATAGGTCATGCCGTTGGGCAGTTCATCCTTCAACAGTTTTTCAATCGCCGCTTCTGCCTGGCCGGAGCTGTAGCCCGGTGCGGCGTTGCCGTTGATTTCAGCGGTGATAAAGCCGTTGTAGTGCATCACGCGGTCCGGGCCCGAGGTGTCGCTGACCTTGATGAAGGTTGCCAGCGGGATCATCTCGCCCTTGTTGTTACGCACTTTCAGTTGGCCAATCTGGTCCGAATCATTGCGGAACTGCTGCTCCGCCTGCACGTTGACCTGATAGGTACGGCCGAAGCGGTTGAAGTCGTTGGCATACAACGAGCCCAAGTAGATCTGCAGGGTGTCGAAGATGTCGCTGATCGCCACGCCGTGGGTCTTTGCCTTTTCGCGGTCGATGGCGGCATCGACCTGGGGCACGTTGACCGTGTAGCTGGTGAACAGGCCGAACAGTTCCGGCACGCCATGGCTCTTGGTGATGACGTTCTGCACTTCTTTGTACAGTTCGTCATAGCCCAGGTTGCCACGGTCTTCGATCTGCAGACGGAACCCGCCGATAGTGCCGAGGCCCTGTACCGGTGGCGGCGGGAAGATCGCCATGTAGGCTTCCTGGATGTCGCTGTACTTGCCGTTCAACGCGCCGGCAATCGCACCGGCGGACATGCTCGGGTCTTTGCGCTCATCGAACGGCTTCAAGGTCACGAACACGATGCCGCTGTTCGGGCTGTTGGTGAACCCGTTGATCGACAGGCCCGGGAAGGCGATAGCGCTTTCCACGCCGGGCTGTTTCAAGGCGATGTCAGACATGCGCTTGATCACGTTTTCAGTGCGGTCCAGGCTGGCGGCGTCGGGCAACTGGGCGAAGGCCACCAGGTATTGCTTGTCCTGGGCCGGTACGAAGCCGGTCGGTGTGTGGGCAAAGCCCAGCCAGGTAAGGACCATCAGGCCTGCGTACAGGAACAGTGCGATGCCGCTGCCGCGAATCACCCGGCGGACGGTGCCGACATAGCCGTGGCTGGCTTTTTCGAAGAAGCGGTTGAATGGACGGAACAACCAGCCACCCAACAGCTTGTCGAGGAACCTGGAGAAGCCATCTTTCGGCGCGTTGTGGCCCTTGAGCAACACCGCTGCCAGTGCAGGGGACAGGGTCAGCGAGTTGAACGCGGAGATCACTGTCGAGATCGCAATGGTCAACGCGAACTGCTTGTAGAACTGCCCGGTCAAGCCGCTGATAAAGGCTGCTGGCACGAATACCGCGCAAAGCACCAGCGCCGTCGCGATGATCGGACCGGTCACTTCGCTCATGGCTTTTTCAGTGGCGGGGAAGGGCTCAAGCCCCAACTCGATATTACGTTCGACGTTTTCCACCACCACGATGGCGTCGTCCACCACGATACCAATCGCCAATACCAATCCGAACAACGACAGTGCGTTAAGCGAGAACCCAAACAGGTGCATCACCGCAAACGTACCGATCAGCGAGACCGGCACCGCCACCAACGGAATGATCGAGGCGCGCCAGGTCTGCAGGAACAGGATCACCACCAGCACGACCAGGATCAGTGCTTCGAACAGCGTGTGAACCACCGCCTCGATGGAGCCGCGCACGAACACCGTCGGGTCATAGGCGATGCGGTAGTCCATGCCTTCGGGGAAGCTTTTTTTCAGCTCCGCCATCTTGGCGCGCACATCATTGGAGATGTCGATGGCGTTAGAGCCAGGACGCTGGAAGATTGGGATCGCCACCGCTGGCTGATTATCGATCAACGAGCGCAGGGCATATTGGCTGGAGCCCAGCTCGACCCGTGCAATGTCCTTGAGGCGCGTGATTTCACCGTTATCGCCGGCGCGAATCACGATGTTCTCGAACTCTTCTTCGGTGACCAGGCGCCCCTGGGTGTTGACCGACAGCTGGAAGCTGGTGTCGTTAGGTGAAGGCTGCGCGCCCAAGGCACCGGCGGCGACTTGGCGGTTCTGCTCGCGAATCGCCGTCACCACATCGGTGGCGGTCAGGTTGCGCGAGGCGGTCTTGTTCGGGTCCAGCCATACACGCAACGAGTAGTCGCCCATGCCGAACAACTGCACATCGCCCACGCCGCCGAGCCGCGCGAGCTCATCCTTGATATTCAGGATCGCGTAGTTGGACAGGTAGAGCATGTTGTAGCGCTGATCCGGCGAGGTGATGTGCACCACCATGGTCAGGTCGGGGGAGGCCTTGTCCACGGTGATACCGATACGCGTCACTTCCTCAGGCAGTTTTGGCTGAGTCCGCGTCACGCGGTTTTGTACCTGCACCTGCGCGTTGTCCAGGTCGGTGCCCAGGGCGAAGGTGATGGTCAGGGTCAGCTTGCCGTCAGCAGTCGATTGCGAGGACATGTACAGCATGTTCTCGACGCCGGTGATGGCCTGCTCCAGCGGCGCGGCCACGGTTTCGCCAATGACCTTGGGGTTGGCGCCGGGGAAGTTGGCGCGCACCACCACGGTCGGCGGTACCACTTCCGGGTACTCGCTGATCGGCAGTTGGAACAGCGAAATCGCGCCGGCGATCAGAATCAGCAGCGACAGCACCGCTGCGAAGATCGGCCGCGAAATGAAGAACTTGGAAAAATTCATCTTGAGTCGTATCCCTTAACCGCGTGGAGTCGCGACGCTGGCAAGTTTGGGCGCGGCTTTATCCGGCGCCACTTGTTCCAGGTTGCTGGCTTCAAGCGCTTGTCGTTGTTGGGCCAAGGCGGCGAGGGTTTCTTTGCTGGCCATCGGGATGGTTTCCGGGGCGACCGGCGAGCCGGGGCGTGCACGCTGCAGGCCCTTGACGATGATGGTGTCGTCCTTGTTCAGGCCGCTGCGTACGATGCGCAAACCTTCGATCTTCGGCCCCAGTTCCACGGCGCGATAAGCCGGTTTGTCGCCGTCCATCACCAGTACGAATTTCTTGCCCAGATCGGTGCCCACGGCTTCATCGTTGATCAGCACGGCGGAGTAGGTGCCGCTGCCCACCAGCTTCAGGCGTGCGTACAGGCCAGGGGTGTATTCGCCCTTGCTGTTGTCGAACACGGCGCGCCCACGAATGGTGCCGGTGGCCGGGTTGACCTGGTTGTCGACGAAGTTCATCTGGCCCAGGTGCGGGTTGCCGGTTTCATTCGACAGGCCCAGGTAAACCGGGGTCGTAGCGCCACGGCGGCCTTGGCGAGCCAGCTCGGTGTACTTGAGGTAAACGCGCTCATCGGCGTCGAAGTAGGCGTAGACCTTGTCGGTGGAAACCACGCTGGTCAGCGCAGTGACGTCAGCGGTCACCAGGTTGCCGGCGGTGATGTCGGCACGGCTGACGCGGCCGCTGATTGGCGAGGTTACGCGGGTAAAGCTCAGGTTCAGCTTGGCCAGGTCCAACTGCGCCTGGATCCCGGCGACGGCGGCGCGGGCTTCCTGGGCGGCGGTGGTGCGCGAGTCGGCCAGTTCGGCGGAGATCGCATTGCTCTGGCGCAGGCGCTCGCCGCGTTGGGCTTCGTTGTCACTGCGAGTGGCGGCGGCGCGGGTCTGTTGCAACTGGGCTTCAAGGCGGCGCACTTCAGCCTGGAACGGACGCGGGTCGATCTGGAACAGCAGGTCGCCTTTCTTGACCAAAGCGCCTTCGGTGAAAGCGACTTGGTCAATCTGGCCAGAAACCCGTGGACGGATCTGCACAGTTTCCGGTGCTTCCAAACGGCCGGTGAATTCATCCCACTCGTTCACCGGTTGTTCCAGCACCTTGGCCACGCTGACTTTGGCGGCTGGCATGGCGGCCGCTTGTTCCGGGGTCTTGCCGCACGCGCTCATCACCACCACGGCCAAAATCGCCAGGGGGAAGCGCAAATGTTTGAGTGACTGTTCCATGAGGTGCATCCGCCAATGTATTTGAGATGGGCGGATCATGCGCGGCGGGGTGGTATGTCACGAATCGAATGAAGCAAAGGTAACTATCATTGCGAATGATATAAGCGCGAGATTAGCCCTCTAGGATGGGGGTTTCGTTAGGGTGCTATCAATGGGCGTGATGACAAAGGACTGTTGCGTGGTTCGCAACAAGCACTGATGAGGGTGTGGCGGTTGGGGTGTCAGGTATTGCATTGAGGTGGGCGTATGGACGGGTGAAACCGTCCAGTCAAAACGACCGGACGGTTTTTGGCCGTGGGCCCTACGCTGTACCGAACCCGATCTGCACCGTCAGCGCTCCCTGGTTATCCCCCAAACCAATGCCATAGCGCCCCTCCAGATCATCGTTGATACACAGCTGCAATTCCCCCGTCTGCCCCGGCGGAATCTCGGCCAGATCCCCCACCAGAAACGGTGTCCCGCTGCTGCCCACACGCCCAACCAGCGCGCCTTCATTTGCGCCCGGCAGGGTGTAGCCCGCTTTGGCGATCAACCCCGGACTGCCATTGCCATCAACCATGCCGCCGACCGGGCTGGCCAGCCACTGGCCGCTGACATACCGCACCACACGCGGGCTTGGGCCGCTGATCTGCACGCCAGTGCCTTGCCATGGCTGGTTGGCTTGCACCTGCACGGTGACGGCTTTGAGGTCGTTGCACAGGGTGTCGCCGGCCTGGATCGACAGCGCGGCAATGGTCAGGCTCGGGTTGGAGGTGCCGGTGGTGGGGAATACGCCGTCGCCCACCAGGAACAGGTTGTTGTGGTCCCAACTGCGCTGGTATTTGTCGACCACCGAGGTGGCCGGGTCGGCGCCCATGCGGTAGGTGCCCATCAAGTGCCCGGCGCCCTGGAAGGAGTACGACTCGCCCTGGTATTCAAACAACCCGGGCTTGATATTGGTGGTCAGTTCGGTGGCGCCCAGCAGCTCAGTGATGACGTGGCTGGCAAGAATCCGCGCCTGTTTGAAGCCTTCCTTGGTGTAGTCCGACAGGTTGTAATGGATTTCCGGTCGCGGGATGCCCAGACGGTCTTTGTACTGACTGGACGGCACGATGTAGCAGTTGGCCTTGTTCGGATCGTCCTCGACTTGTTCCACCAGAAACCCCACCCGAAACTGCCGGGTGAGCAGGTTGTTCAGCTGTTGCACCAGTGCCGTGCCGAACAGCACCTGGGACGCGTCCGTGGACTTTGGCAGTGGGTTGGTGCGGCTGACGTTGGTGCCATCGATCAGGTCGGCCACCGTGGTGTACGGGTCGCCGATCGGCCAGTTGAAACCCTCGTTGCCTATCTCGATCCGCCAGGCCGCGCGCTGGCTGCGAAAGGCGCCGTCGCGCAGGCTTTCGATGCCGGCGGTGGACACCGGGCCACGGTACGGGAACACCGTCTTGCCTTCGGGCATCAAGCCCCACGCCAGGTAGATCGGGTGGTCCGCCAGGCTACGACCGACCTGGCCACTGCTGTTGGCCACGCCCTGGGGCCAGGCGCTGCTAGTGGAGTTGAGCAGCAGTTTTGGCGTTTCGATGGCATGGGCGGCGATCACGTAGCGCTGCCCGATCGCGACGCCAGTGCCGGTGGCCGGCCCATCGCCCAACTGATACTGAATGAACTCAATGCCGCTGACAGTCTTGTCCGCTGCCACCGTGACCTTGCTCGCCACGGTCTTGTACAGCACCCGCACATTGCCGGTGTTGAGCGCATTGTTCAGGGTCACCGTGGCGTCGTACTTGGCCTGGATCGGGCAGATCGGCGTGCAGTTGGTATTGCCTGCGCACACCCGTCGCCCGGCATACGGCTGCGAGTTGCGCCCGGCTGGGGTGGGGCTCACCACCAGCGGCAGTCCTTGGAACGATTGGCCCTGCACCGCGCTGACGAAGCTGCCATCCACCAACGACAGCGGAATGCTGGTCATCGGGTATTCATAGTTGGTTGGGAACGTGATGCCCAGGTAGGCCTGGTCGGCGACGTTGGCCGCCACGCCTATTTCTGCTTCGGCGCGGCAATAAGCGCTTTGCAGGTCGTTGTAGCTGATCGGCCAGTCCACGCCCACGCCGTACAGCGTCTTCATCTTAAAATCATTCGGCAGCATGCGCAGGCACGTGGCGACCCAATGCCAGGTAGTGCCGCCGCCGACGCGCTCATAGGTGCTGGTGAACGGCAACGGGCCTTTTTGCACCAGGTAACTGACCTCGGGATTTTTCCAGTGGTCATCGAGCAGGTCAGCGATGGTCGCGCGCGGTGCGTTCTGTTCGGCCGGGTTGCGCGTCGGACTGAGGGTGCTCACCGGCGGATAGGGGGACTCGGGGGTCTTCAGTGTGGCGGTGTAGAAACGCTCCAGGTACTGGTTTCGGTTGGCCGGGACTTCCGGGCCGGATTCCAGCACCAGCACCTTCACCCCCGCCAAGCCCAATTGATAGGCAATGATGCTGCCCGCCAGGCCAGCACCGACGATCACTACGTCTGCTTGTTCGGTACTCATGACGATGCTCCAGGCTGTGGGCTGGCGGTAACCCCGGTGAAGTCTTCCAGGCTCGGTGGTGGGCTGTTCCAGTAACCGAAGAAGAACTCGCTGTAGCCCATCGGATGGGCCTGGGCGATGTTCCACGCCCAGCTCTGGGTGTAGGCCTCGGCACTGACCACGGTTTGCTCGTTCACCGGGAACGCGCCTTGGGTGTACGGCTGATACCACACGCCGAGCATCCACAGTTTCATGATCGCGCGCGCCGCTTGGGCGGTTTGCGTGGCGGCGGGTTGGCCGTTCTGCATCAGGATTGCGTTGCCGATTTGCTGCGGCGTCTGCTGCTCGCTCGCCAGCGCGGCGTATTGGGCGAGCAGGGCGCTGAGCACGTCTTGGCCCACGCGAGGGCCAACGAAATTCAGAAACAGGGTGGGCAGGCCGATGGGGTCTACCGACGGCGCCAGCAGTTCCTGATTGATGCCGGTGAGCACCACGCTCAGGCCGGTAAAATTGTCCAAGTCGGTACTCATGGCTGACTCCTTGTCACACCGGTGGATTGAGCGCGTTCGAGCAGGTAAGTGAAGTCGGCGAAACTGGTGCGCGGTGATTGCGTCACGTGGGTGGCGGCATTGCCGTGACAGGCGATACAACTGGAGGACGCCTGGGGCACCGTGCCCTGGATATAGGTCTCCAGCGTTGCATTGGCGAGGAACGAAGGCGCTGGATTGCCCAACGGTTTGGTGGCCGAGATCTGGCACGGTGGCTGGCCGCTGAGGGTAGGCCACTGGGTGCTGATCAACTGGTAATTGGCCCAGACGCTGCTGGGGTTAACCGTACGCAGCAGGTTCTGGTAAGTGCTGTTGAGCGCCTTGGTTTCATCGGTCAAAGGGATCTCGCGCACGATCTGCGATGGCGTGGCCTTTACCGCCGGGTTCCAGGGCCGTGGCGGCGGTTGGTTGACCTCGGCATGGCTGCTGGCGTTGTAGAACAGGTACGGGCCTTTGCGCTCGGCAGGCGGCGTGGTTTTTTCCGGGACATTGTCAACGTGCTCGAAGGTCGACCACACCCACTGCGGCGCACTGGTGGTCTTATGCACGATATGCAGCCCCACCAGACCCACCGGCTCGGCAACGCAGGACTCGGCCACCACCGGCCCTTTGCTCGGGTCGCTGTTGCCTGGCGTATACACCAGGGCATCGACGGTGTGGAAACGGCTGGGGTTGTCGTTGCCGTCCAGCACCTTCCACGAGGCCTTGACCATCAACGAACCCACTTCACTGGTGGCCGGGTTGCCGCAACTGAATGCCACCGCATTGGTCGCACTGGCGGCAAAAAATGCCTGCTGACCCTGGATGCTGTACAGGCCATTGTTGACGATGCCGTCGAACATCGATTGGTTAACCACGATTTCATTGCGCGTGTACACGCCGCTCTGGTCCACCAACGGGCCGCTTTGAAACGGCTGAATAAACTCGTCCAGCACATCCGGGACCTTGCCCATTTGCTGCAACAAGCGCCCCGACCCCTTGCCTTCACAGGCCGCCGGTACACTGGCCGGCGCCTGCCAGGCCGCTGGTTTCTGCCCTTGGGGCAGGAAGATTTGGTAGCTCTCCTTGTAGCTTTCCCACACCGTGGCCGCGTCCTGCTGGCCGATCTGCACGCCGGTATTGGGCTTGCCATCGGCCAGGACCGGCCAGTTCAGCGCAATGAACGTCTGCCACGACATTTCATCGAAGTTGGCTTGCAGGCTATCGAGAGAGAAGGGCGGGGTCGCCGTGACATCGAAGGGTATTTGCGTAGACAACGTGGGGGCCGCGACGACCAGGGGGCTCAGCAACGCGCCAAACAGCGCACAGCCGAACCCGGGCCGGGGGCGATGGGTTTCCATTCTCATCGGTATCTCCTAGGCATCAGACGCCAGGAGACAGTGGGTCCGTCATGGACTCTTCAATGCGCCTCCTGGCACGGGCTTGAGCGTAGATAAGGTTGGAAATGCCGGTGTACGGGACGCTAGATTTATTCGTAATAAAAACAATCGCTCAGAGGCGCTTCAGGCACGCTCTGCGCGGATATAGGTGCGAAACACATGGTCCCACAGCGGTGAAGACACGCCGAAGTTCTTCTCGATGCCTTTGCGATGATGCAGGTCGTGGTTGGCCACCAGCCCCGGAATAAACCGATAGGCCCAATGCGCCGGGCGGTGCATCACGTAGTGCGCCGAGATGTAATAGAAGTAGCCCGTCACCGCGCCGACAAACGCCGAGGTCAAACCGGCGTACCAGGCCAATAGCAGCAATGCCGCAAAGGTGGAGCTGGTTTTCCAGCTCGACACACCGATATAGGCCAGCACATCCACATGGTGGGTCCAGTGCTCGTGGCGATACAGCGAGTGGAACAGAAAGCGGTGTGCCGAATACTCCACCAGCGTCCAGGCCATGAAGCCCGCGAGCAGTTGCAGCGGATCAAGTGGCGCCAGGCAGAGCGCCAGGCCGATAAACAGGGGAACGGTGAAGAAATCCAGGTAATACGCGACTGACGACATCAGCCATTTGTTTGAAGCCGCCATGTGCGGATCGTCCTTGAGGTGCATGAGCCGAGGGGGAAGTTAAGCCGAGTCCTCCCCGGCGGCGGGCAGATTGCCCGTTGATTCACGCCGTTGCAACAACTCGATGTGCTGCGCGGGTACCAGGGTGCGCAAGGTTTTGTAGAGCACCCGGGTTTCCAGCAGGTTCCACACCCGCAGCATGGTTTCCAGCGCGTCCAGGGGTTTGCTGATGAAGTCCCGGGCGCCCAGGGCCAGGGCGCGCAGGCGGGTGTCGCGGGTCGCGTCGGCGGTGAGTACCAGGATCGGCAGGTATTCGCCCTGGGGGATACGCCGGTTGAGTTGTTCCAGCACTGCAAAACCGTCGAATTCCGGCATGTGCAGGTCAAGAATCACCAAGTCCGGTTCGAAACTGTTGAACAGCTCCAGGGTGCGCAGCGGCTGGGTGCTGCTCAGCACGTTGGTGAGCCCTTCGCGCGCCAGCAGTTGCTCCACCAGGTCGAGGTTCGGGCGTTGGTCGTCGATGATTAGAATGCGCAGGTCGAGGTTCACGCGGGCTCCGGGAAAGACTGGTCGAGGTGGGCGAGAAACGCGGGCACGTTGATCGGTTTATTCAACACGGCGGTTGCGCCGGCGTCTTGCAGAGCCTGGCGGGTAAGGTCGCTGGCGTCGGCGGTGATCATCAGTACCGGTGTGTCACGGGTGATCGGTGAATGGCGCAAGCGTTGCAGCACCTTCAATCCGTCGAGGTCCGGCAGGCAGACATCCAGCAGAATCAACTGTGGCGCGTGCTGCGCGGCCAGGTCCAGGCCCAGTTGGCCTTGCATGCTGGACAGCAGTTTTATCCCCGGTCGGCGTTGCAGCAGGGTTTCGATCAGCGCCAGGCTGGAGAGATTGTCTTCGATGCACAACACCTTGCCCAGGAAAGTGCAGGCGGCGGGGACAGGGCGCGGCAACTGGGTGTCGATAACGGGCGTGGTACTGCGCTGGAATGCCGCTACGCGCGCAAACGGTAGCTCCAGCGTGAAGCGTGAGCCAATGCCGGCCTGGCTTTGCACGTTGAGGTGGCCGTCCATGTTTTCCAGCAGGCTTTTACTCAGGGCCAGGCCCAGGCCGCTGCCTTCCACATTGGGGTCGGCGCCCAGGCGTTCGAACGGTTTGAACAGTTGCCCCAGGTGATCCGCCGCGATGCCGTTGCCGGTATCACACACCGACACGGCGATACGCGGCCCATCAACGCTGACTTCGATGCTGACGTCGCCATCGCGCTGGTTGTATTTGATCGCATTGGACAGCAGGTTCAGCAGCACCTGGGTCAGGCGTTGCCGGTCGGCCACGATGCCCACATCCGCCGCCAAGGCGGGCAATGGCTGTAACCGAATGCCCGCCTCGGCGGCCATCGGCGACACCAGCGACAGCGCCTCTTGCAACGCCTCCGCCAAAGGGATCGGCGCGATATTCAACGCCAGGCTTCCCGCCTCGATCTTGGCGATGTCCAGCACTTCGTTGATCAGTGTCAGCAAGTGCTGGCCGGCCCGCAGGATATGCCCGACGTCGGCCTTTTGCGCCTTGGGCGCGTCCATGTCCAGCAGTTGTGCAAAGCCCAGGATCGAGTTGAGCGGGGTGCGCAGTTCGTGGCTCATGCGCGACAGAAACTCGCTTTTGGCGCGGCTGGCACGTTCGGCTTCCTCACGGGCCTTACGCAGAGCGATCTCGGCCGCGCGGCGGTCGGTGATGTCGCGGGTGATCTTCGAAAAACCGCGCAAGGCGCCCGTGCCGTCGTACTGCGCGGTGATCACCACGCTGGCCCAGAACCGCGTGCCGTCCTGGCGGCAACGCCAGCCTTCTTCGGTGTAATCGCCGTTGCGGGTGGCTTCGCGCAGCGCCATGTCCGGGTGCTGAGGGCATTCCTCGGGCAAGTAGAACACCGAGAAATGCTGGCCGATGATTTCCTGTTCGGTGTAGCCCTTGATCCGCTCGGCGCCGTTGTTCCAACTGGTGACATAGCCCGCGGTGTCGAGGGCGAAGATCCCGTAGTCCTTGACCCCATCGATGATCAGCCGCAAGCGTTCTTCGTTGTCACGCAATGCGCGCTCGCGCTCGGCCAGCAGCAACCCGGCTTCTACCAGGCTGGTGCCCAATTGGCCGATTTCATCGTGCTCCGGCGGTTGCGGCAGCAGCGGCGAACCAAGGGCCAGGCGTTGGGCGTTGCGCTGCACATTCTGGACCCGCGCCACAATGCCTTTGGACAGGAACAGCACGGCGACGATGGCGCCAAACAAGCCGCAAATCGCCGCCAGCCAGGTGGACAGCAACAAACGCTGACGGGTTTCGGCCGCCGCCGCGCTGCGCTCGGCCAGCAACGACGCCTCAAGGGTGAGCATGGTGCTGATGTGTTGGCGCAACGCATCGAGGATGTGTTTGTTGCTGATCAGGATGGCACTGATCGATTGCGGCGTGGCGTCGCGGTCCTTGAGCATCTCTTCAAGCCCGTCGACCTTGCCATCGATCAGCGGCTTGATGGCGCTGAGTTGCTCGCGTACCCGTTGATCACGCACGTTGTGGTCAAGCCGGCGTAGGGCGGACTCGATCTGCGGCCTGGCGTTGAGGTAGCTGGGCAGGAAGTCTTCACGGCGAGTGAGCAGGTAGCCGCGCACACTGGCGGCGGCCTCTGCGAGCAGGGTGTGCACAGCCTGGATATCGCCTTGCACGCGCAGCACCCGGCGCACGTCCTCTTCGGCGCGGGCGGTCTGGCGTTCGGTGGTGTAGATCAGCACCAGCGACAGCAACAGCACCACCAGCGGCAGCGAGATCACCACCAGCGCCTTGCCCCGCAGTGGCAGGTCGGCCCAACGCCGCTTCATGGTGACGTCACCAGGCCCAAGGCGATGCCGCGTACGGCGGCTTGGGTGCGATCGGCTGCGCCGAGCTTGCCGATCACGCGTTCCACATGGGCCTTGGCGGTGCCAGTGGTGATCCCGAGCTGCTCGCCGATGGCGCGGTTGCTCATGCCGTTGGCCACCAGGCCAAGGACCTGGCGCTCGCGTGGGGTGAGGTTTTCGGTGGGGGCCGCGCCGCTGGCCTGGCGTTCGGTCATGCGGCGCAATAGCCGCGTGCTGACCGCTGTGTTGAGCGCTTCGCCGCCAGCCCCGACTTTTTGCAGGGCCTGGATCACCTCGGCACGGCTGGCGTCCTTGAGCAAGTAGCCGACCGCACCGGCATTCATCGCCGCTTCCAGGTATTCGGGGCTGTCGTCCATGGTGAACATCACCACTTTCACCGCCGGCAGGCGCTCTTGCAGCAACCGAGCGGCGCCCAAGCCGTTGAGCCCAGGCATGCGGATGTCGAGGATGACGATATCCGGCAGCAGTTGCTCACACAGCTCCACTGCTTGCAGGCCATCGCTGGCTTGACCGACCACCTCGAACTGCGCGAGGCCGGCCAGCAGAGAGACGAAACCGGTGCGCGTGACTTCATGGTCGTCTGCCAGCACGAGACGCAGGACGTCGGTCATTGAGGAATTCCAGGCAAGTGGGCTGGCACGCGGGCGTGCAGTTGGGTACCGCAGTCGACTGCGCTGACGCAGGTGAAGCTGCCGCCCAGCAGGCTGGCACGCTCCTGCATGGTCGCGAGGCCAAGATGCTGGGCGTCATCGCGTGAGGGGGCCGAAGTGAAGCCTTTGCCGTTGTCGTCCATGCGCAGGGAAGCCTGTCCGTCGTGCAAGGCCAGCGTCAGGTTCACCCGGCTGGCATGCGCATGCTTGAGGATATTGTTGATGGCTTCCTGGCCGATCCGGAACAGGGCGATTTCCACCTGGCTGGGCAATCGCGTTTCACAGTGGGCGAGCCACACCACGTTGATGCCAGCGTCGCGCAGGCGGTCGGCTTCTTTGTCGAGGGCTTTGAACAGGCCGAAATCATCCAGCACGGTGGGGCGCAGACCTGCGATGAGTTGACGGCCTTCACCGACGGAGTGCTGGGCCAGGGTGAGAATCGCCTGCAAGTCGGCGGCGAGTGCGTCCGGCAGTACGGGGCAGCGGCCGGCAAACCCTTGCAGCCGTTGGTGCAAACCCGCGAGGGTCTGTGCCAGGCCGTCGTGCAGGTCGTAGGCCACGCGCTTGCGTTCGTCTTCCTGGGCGCGAAACAGCCGGTTGACCAGGTCGGACAGCGTCTTGTCGCGGGTTTTGAGGGTGGTCAGCAGGCGATCGTTTTCCAGGTGAGTGGCCAGCAGGGTGGCGAGCAGTTGCAGGGATTCGCTGTCTTCGTGCTCCGGTGCCCGCAGGCTGACACTATTGCCCAACACCAGCAGGCCAAACGCTTTGCCGTCACTGCCACGCAACGGCACTTGCAGCACGCTGTGAGGCTGCTCCTTCCAGCGAGGTGCGCGCAGATCGCGGTCAGCGAGGGCGGCCAGGCTGGTCAGGCGTGCCGGGCTGCCATGGCTCGCCGTGGTGCGAACAGCTCCGTCGGCGGCCCATTCCTGCAGCAGGCCATGGTCCATCGCAAGAAACGCGCAAGCCCGCGCGAGCACGCGTTCGCGCATGGCATCGGGGGCCAGTTGGCTCAGCTCCTGCCCGGTATCCACTAACAGCCGCAGCCGCGCCGTGCGGCTTTCCGATTGCCGGAAATGCGCGCGCATGGCCAAGGCGCTGCCGGGGTCATGGGGCGGGTTATGCATGGGTGATGCTCCAGTGCTGCGGGCGTGCGGGGCTTCTATTAAACATGGTTAAACACCTTGGGCGCTATCTGCCAAATGGCATAGGTAAATGACTCCGGTTGGCCGATGGCGCGCCACGGTCGGCTTGGCAAAGTGGGCTCAACGAACACCACTGGAGTATCCCAATGCAATTCAAGTCCGCAGCAATCGCCCTGATGTTTGCCTTGAGCGTTCCGTTTGTTCAGGCCGCCGAAACGTCGCCGTATGTCTACCGTGAGGTGGCCCAGGCGCCGGCCAATGTGAAGGACCGGGAGATTGCCGGTTTGTTTGACCGTTGGAACAGCGCTTTGCAGACCGGCAACGTCACCTCGGTGGTCGACCTGTATGCGCCGGGCGCGGTGCTGCAGCCCACCGTGTCCAACCAAGTGCGCACTACGCCGGATCAGATCAAGGACTACTTCGATCACTTCCTGGCACTCAAGCCGGTAGGCCAGATCAACTACCGTGAAATCCGCCAACTGGGCACTAACGTAGCCATGGACAGCGGGGTCTACACCTTCACCCTGACCGACGCGAAGGGGCAGGTCAGCCATGTGCAGGCGCGCTACACCTTCGTTTATGAGCAGGTGGGGGGCCAGTGGAAAATTCTTAATCACCACTCTTCGGCGATGCCTGAGGTGCAGGTCAAGCACGCTAAGCAGTAACGATGGGAGGAAAAAATGCCTATCCCTTGGCGGGGGTAGGCATTTTTTTGTGGTGGCTGGGAGAGTGCTCCTGTGACGGACCCGGAACCCACGGGGATTTGACGACCTCTCCCTATCCAAATGTGAGAGGCCACGCTCATCACAAAAACAGGCTCGTTTAGGGAAATAGTTAACCCTTTAAAATCAGTGACTTATTTTATGTTTGATAACAAGGGGTTGTCTTTCAGAAGTCCAAGGTGACGCCGGTATAGAGCGCACGCCCGTCGCCGGGTGAGTGCAGTGACGCCTTCGCGCCGTCCGGGTCGTACCAGACGTATTCGTAGTAGCGGTTGGTGAGGTTTTTCAGTTGCAGGTCGACACTGACGGATTCAGTCACCTGGTACGTCGCACCCAGGTTCATCAACACGTAACCGCCGTAAGTCCCCTTGGTGTTTTCGCGCTCCAGGTAATAGTGGGTCTGGCCGTTCATCCACGCGGTCAGTTGCAGCGCGGGGGTGGCTTTGTAGTTTATGCCTGCGTTGTAGAGGTGATGGGGGATGTGGTCGATTTCCTGGCCTTTGCTGTTGGGCAGGGTGGCGCTGGGCTGGAGGATTTTCGAGTACTGCCAGGCGTAGGCCATCCAGATGTCGGTGCGGTCGTTCGGGTGCAGGTTCAACTGCGCGTCGTAACCCCAGCGGCGGGTTTCGCCGACGTTATCCGATTCGCCACTCGGATCATTGAGCCGGCGGCTGACTTCGCCGCTGGCTTCCTGCTGCCAATAGGCGACGCGGCCGTCGATCCAGTCGGCAGGGGTGAACTTGATACCGGTTTCCCAGCCTTCGTTGATCGACGGCGCGAGGTCGGTATCCCGTGGCGGTATCTTGTAGGCAGCGGCGCCGGTGCCGACCTGGAAGGTACGGCCCCAGTTGGCGTACACGCTGGCCACGTCCCACGGCGAGTACACCACGCTGAGCTTGGGTTGTTTGATCAGCCCATAGTCGTTGATGGCGTAATCCATGCCGGTCATTTGGTTGCTGAAGTCGCCGTGGATTTTATCGACGCGGTAGGCCGGGATGATTTTCAGCGATTCAAACGGTTTGATCTCAGCCTGGATGTAAGCCCCGTAGGTATCAAAGTCGAACTGCTGGTCGCGGGTTTGCGCCAGGCGTGTGCGGTTCTGGGTCCGGTAGCGTTCACTGGTGTTCTGTTGCTGCTGGACGTCCGCGCCGCCTTCCAGGGCGAAGGCGTAGAGCCCGCTTACCTCGGGCCGCCAGGTCAGGGAGGTGAGGGCGCCGTACTGGGTTTCGTAGGCGTCGCGCTCCTGCTGGGAGCTGGTGCGCCAGTATTGCGTCCAGCGTCGGTCGTCGAAGGTGTTGAGGTAGGTTTTTGCCGCCCAGGCCAATGTTTCGGCCAGTTCGGTATCGAAGTGCACACTGAGTTGGTTCATCCGCCGCGTGCCTTTGTCGGTGGCGTTGTAGCGGTTGGTCATGGTGGGGTGGTGGCGGGCGTCGTCTTCACTCAAATATCCCGGCTCTTGCGCCTCGGTTTCGTAATGGCGAGCGATCAGGCCGACACGGTAGCTGCTGTCGTCCGGGGTGTAGAACCATTTGCCGGACATCGAGAATTTATCCGCCTGGGCATGATCCCGGTAGCCATCGGCTTTCTGGTAGGCGAAGAAGTAATTCTGCGTCCAGTTGCTGCCTTCGAAGCCTTTGGCGAGTTGCGTCTCGCGGGTGTTGTAGCTGCCGTAGCGGATTCGCGCCTTGGTGTAGTCGCCTCCTGTGCGGGTCAGCATGTTGACGTTGCCGGCAATGTTGTTGAGGCCGTAGCGCGCGTCGCTGGTACCACGTACCACTTCGATACTGTCCAGCTCCATGGGGAAAATCATGTCCATGAACGGCATGTTGCCGTCGTTGCTGTTGCTGGGGATCCCATCGATCAGCAGCTTCACCGCGTTCACTTCACCTTCGCCGTTGAAACCGCGAAAGGAGATCTTGCCGGAGGTGGTGCCTTGGTTGAATTCGGTGAGCATGACCCCTGGCGCACGGCTGAACAGCTCCCAGCTGTAGTTGACCGGCATTTTCTCCAGGATGTCGGCACCGAGGATGTCGACCGAACTGAGCACGCTGGCGGTGTTCAGCGGGCCGCTGGCGTTGGTGCTGCCTTGGATGCTGACGGTGCCAAGGGTGAGGGCCGAACTTTCGGTTGCATGGGCCAGTGGCGTGAGTGCAAACACTGAGAGCAGCGGCCAGAGTGAGGAGGGCACAGCGATACGCTGTGCGCGGGACAGAGTAAATGGAGCAGGCATGAGCACGCTTCCTGATGACCAAAAGACTTCAAGGACGTTCAGCCACCCTCAAGGGGCGGCAGAAAACACAGGGTTTCGGGGCAGTCAGGCAACAGGGGAGGCGCGCGGGCTCAGGCTCGGCCAGCGAACCCTGGGATGCAACGTGGGTAACAGCGGATCAGCGAGGGCGACATCCGGCGCATAGCGCGGCAGCCAATGCCGGTAATAGTTGGACGGCAGCGCGGCCAGGCCGGCATGCCCGCAGCAGCAGTCGCCATGCTTCATGGCGGCAGTCGAAGGCGCAGATTTGAGCGGGTCGATCAGCTTGTCAAAGCCTGGTGGCAGGGCTTGGGAGGCGCCGCCCGAGCAGAATCCACCCCACAGCATCAGGCCAATATCCGGCGTTTGCAGGGCGCGGCTCAACGGCATGGCCAGCATGTTGAGCAACAGGGCCAGGCAGGCGATCCAGGGGCTGATGCGTTTGAACATAGCCATAAAGCCATCGACGCAAAGGGGCGCGTATTTAGCCGCAGTTCAGGCATGAAGTAAAACGCGCTATTTTGCCGCAGGCCTGGCGACCGAACGCGGTGTTGGTGGCGCAACAGCGGTTCAATAAAGTGTTCGATTATCCGAGCCGTGCGGGGTGACCGGTACAGCGCAACTCCTTGAATAGGAAGGCTTATGCGCTTGGCATGAATTGTGTTGTGACCCGATTGGCGCTGACCCGACAACGGGAGGGGAAACCTCACCTTTCATAAGAAACCACACCCATGCACAACGTCTTGCAACGCACAGTCATCGCCAGCCTGCTGGCACTCGGCGCCTTGGGCGGGCCATTGTCGACCATCGCCCAGGCCGCCAACGATCAACAGTTCATCCCGCTGGCCACCTACCGAGTTGGCGCCTATGCCTCCAGCGGTATTCCGTGGTGGGCCGGGGAAATTGATTACTTTCGCTATATCAACGAAGTCGAAGGCGGGGTGAACGGCGTGAAGCTGGTCTGGCAGGAATGCGAGACCGAGTGGAAGACCGACCGCATCATCGAATGCTACGAACGCTACAAAGGCGGCCTGGACGGTGCGCCCACCGGGTTCTTCTTTACCCACAGCACCCCTGCCTCCTATGCGCTGATGGACCGTGCTGCCGTCGATCACATCCCCTTGATCGATGGCGCCGGCGGGCGTACCGAATCCACCGATGGCCGCGTGTTCCCTTACGCGTTTCCGCTGTTGCTCAACTACTACGGCCAGGCCTCGGTGGGCATCAATTACATTGCCCAGCGCGAAGGTGGGCTGGACAAGCTCAAGGGCAAGAAGATCGTCACTGTCTATCACGACTCTGCCTACGGTCGCGAAACCCAGGCGGCCATGCAGTTGCTGGCACAAAAGTACGGTTTCGAGAACATCCAGATTCCCGTAGCAGACCCAGGTAACGAGCAGTCCACTCAATGGCGGCAAGTGCGCCAGATCAACCCGGACTGGGTATTCCTGCGCACTTGGGGTGTTTCGACACCGGTGGCGATCAAGACCGCCGTGCGTTTTGGCGTTCCCGTGGACCGTCTGATTGGTGATGTGTGGGCAGGCTCTGAAGCCGATGTGATTCCCGCCGGCACCGCCGCCAAAGGCTACCAGGCGCTGGCGCCGTTCCCCGGTGGCGACGGTTTCGAAATCCATAAAAAGCTCAAGCAGTTCATCCTCGATCCCGGCAAGAGCAACCTCAAGGACACCAGCTACTTCGGCAAGGTCTACTACAACATCGGCCTGATCAACGCCGCGATTGCTGTCGAAGCGCTGCGCACCGGTCAGGCCAAATTCGGCAACCGCGCACTGAACGGTGAGGAAACCCGCTGGGCGTTCGAGCACCTGAATATCGATGCGGCACGCCTCAAGGCCATGGGCTTCGACGGGCTGTTGGCGCCGTTGACATTGTCCTGCGCGGACCACGAAGGCGGCGGTTCGGCCCGAGTGCAGCAATGGGATGGGCAAAAGTGGGTGCTGGTGACCGACTGGCTGCAAGCCGACCGCGCCACCTTGCGTCCGTTGATCGAAGCCAAGTCCGCCGCGTATGCCCAGGAAAAGGGCATCGTGGCGCGTGATTGCTCGGCGCAGTAAACCTCAGGCGGCGCTTGCCGCGACTTGCCGGCCAGGGATGGCCGCAATCAGTTCGCGGGTGTACTCGGTGGCCGGCTGGTTGAAGATTTGCGCCACCGAGCCTTGTTCAACCACGCGACCATTGCGCAGCACCAGCACCTCATGGGCGAAGTTGGCCACCACTGACAAGTCGTGGGACACCAGCACATACGCAATGCCCATCTCCCGTTGCAGCTCTTGCAGCAGGTCAAGAATGCGTGCCTGCACCGACACGTCCAGGGCGCTGACCGGTTCATCCAGCAACAGCAGGTCGGGTTTCAACGCCAGGGCGCGGGCGATGGCGACGCGTTGGCACTGGCCGCCGGACAGTTCACGGGGCAGACGGTCCAGAAAGCTCACCGGCAGGTGCACGCGGCTGATCAGCTCCCGCGCCGCCTGTTCCAGGGCGGCACCCTTGAGCAAGCCAAACGACACCAGCGGCTCCACGATGCTGTCGAACACGGTGAAGCGTGGGTCCAGCGCAGCGAAGGGATTCTGCTGCACCAGTTGCAGGCGTTGGCGCAACGGGCGGAAGTCGCGCCAGCTGAGGTCTGTAACGTCCTGTTGTTCGAACCAGACCCGGCCCTGGCTCGGCTTCTCCAGCCCGAGGGCGATGCGCAGCGCGGTGCTCTTGCCCGAACCGGACTCGCCGACGATGGCCAGGGTCTGGCCGGGGTACACCTCAAGGTTGAGACCTTCCAGGGCCAGGAAGGTCGAGGCTTCGCCCTTGACCTTGGGTAGGGCAAACGTCTTGCCGACGTTGTGCAGGCTGAGGATCGGCTGGCGCCCCAGATCGAGATTGATCAACGGATCGCGGCGCTTGGCGAAGGCAGGCGCGGCGGCAATCAGTGCGCGGGTGTAGTCGTGGCTGGGGCGGGAAAGGATCTGCTGGGGCGGGCCTTGTTCGACCACCTCGCCGTGCTGCATCACCAGAATGCGGTCGGCGCGGTCGGTGGCCACGCCGAGGTCATGGGTGATGATCAATAGCGAAATGCCGCGCTCCCTGACCAGCCGTTGCAGGTGATCGAGGATCTTGCGCTGCACGGTGACGTCGAGCGCGCTGGTGGGCTCGTCGGCAATGATCAGGCGCGGATTACCGGCCAGGGCGATGGCGATCAGCACGCGCTGGCGCATGCCACCGGAGAGTTCATGGGGATATTGGCGGGCGCGCAGCACCGGTTTGTCGATCCCCACCTGTTGCAGCAACTCGACAATATCCGCATCGACGCCGGGGTAGCGCTTGCCCTTGGCCAGGATCAACGCCTCGGCGATCTGTTGGCCGACGCGCAGGGTAGGGTTGAGGCTGACCATCGGGTCCTGGGGCACCAGGCCAATGGTGCGGCCGCGCAGGTTGCGTTTCTGGCGTTCGCTGGCGTGGGTCAAGTTATTGCCATCCACCCACAGTTGACCGGCGCTGATTTGCGCGTTGTCTGGCAGCAGGCCAAGGATGGCGTTGGCCAGGGTGGACTTGCCCGAGCCGGACTCGCCGACAATCGCCACGGTTTCGCCTTGGGCGAGGGAAAACGACAGCGAACGCACCGCTGGATTGACCTGACCGCTGGAGCGGTAATCGACACTGAGTTGGCGTACATCGACCAAAAACGGGCTCATCGCTGGATCTCCTCGAAGGTGCGGGCGATATGGTTGAGGCTGAACACCACGGCCACCAGGAACAGGCCGGGCAGCAACGACACCCAAGGTGCGGTGATCAGAAAGTGCCGGCCGTTGGCGATCAAGGTGCCCCATTCCGCCGCCGGTGGTGCGGCGCCGAAACCGAGAAAACTCAAGCCTGCGGTGGCGAGGATGGCTGCGCCGAAGTCCAACGTTGCCAGTACCGCTACCGGGCCCCAGGCGTTGGGCAGAATGTGCCGCAACAACGTGCGGCCCCAACTGGCACCGCCCAGCCGTGCGGCTTCGACATAGGGCAGGGTTTTCACCCGCAGTACTTCGGCGCGGGTTGTACGGGCAAAGCCCGGAATAATGCCGATGCCCACCGCGATGGCCACCGGTACGGTGCCGAAACCAATAGCCGTGACGATCGCCAGGGCCAGCAGCAGTCCAGGCAGAGCCAGCAGTACATCGACCACGCGCATGATCACCGCATCGATACGGCCACCGGCAAACCCGGACAAAATGCCCAGCCCGAGTCCGCCTACCAGCGCGATCCCCACCGCCAGCGAGGCCGCCAGCACCGACAGGCGCGCGCCGTAGACCACGCGGGTAAACAGGTCACGGCCCAGTTCATCGGTGCCGAACCAATGGGTCAAGTTGGGCGCCGTGAGTTTGGCGAGCGGCGCGGTGGCGTAGGGGTCGAAGCTGCTCAGCAGGTGCGGCGCCAGGGCGGCGACCAGCGAGAACACCAACACTGCCACGGCCAGGCTGAACCCCGGCCGGCGCAGCAAGGGCAGCAGGGTGGACGTGGCGCGTTGCAAGTGGCTGCGGCGGTGCCAGAGGGTTTCGCTGCGCACGCGTTTCTGGGTGAGCGTCGTCATGGTCTAGGACACCTTTGGCGTGTGGGAAATGCGCGGGTCGAGCCAGGGGTACAGCAAGTCCACCAGCAGGTTCACGAGGACGAAGGCTGCCGCCGACACTGCAACGATGGCCAACACCACCGGAATGTCCTGGCGCAGTACGGCTTCCTGGGCCAGACGGCCGATGCCGGAACGGGCGAAGATGGTTTCCACCAGCACCGCGCCGGACACGGTATTGCCCACCTGTAGGCCGATCAGGGTGAGGATGGGCAGCGCGGCATTCCTGAACCCATGGCGTGCCTGCACCTGGCCCCGGCTCAGGCCCTTGGCGTAGGCGGTGACGATATAGGCCTCTTTCCACACGCCCTGGAAGCTGCGTTGCAGCACTTGGGCGTACACCGCTGCACTTGGGATCGCCAGGGTGATCGCCGGTAACACCAAGCTTTCGAAGCCTCGAGTGCCGGTCGCGGGAAACCAACCCAGGCCAAACGCAAACACCTGGATCAGCAACAAACCCATCCAGAACACCGGCACCGAGAAGCCCAGGGACGGCAGGCGCGCCAGTGCTTTTTTCAGGGGTTGCCAACGGATATACGCGGTGAGGTACGCCAAGCCAATGCCGCCGAGCAGCGACAGCACAATCGCCAGCCCCGCCAGGGACAGCGTCTGTGGCAGGCGCTCGGCGAGCAACTCGGCCACCGGGCGGTTGAGTGACAATGACTGCCCAAAGTCACCGCGCAGCGCGCCCAGCAGCAGGTCGATGTATTGCTCAAACAGACCTTTATCCAATCCGTAATAGGCCCGCGCCTTGGCCAGGTCTTCCACCGACAGCGCGTCGGCTTCCATGCCGGACGCACTGAGCATGATCGACAAGGTGTCGCCGGGCAGCAGATAGAGGATGAAGTAGGTGATGCTGTAGGCCCCCCAAAGCACCAGCAGCGCCTGGCCGACCCGGCCAATCAGGTAACGACTCATGGCGCGGCGACCTCGATATCACCCAGCAGCGCAAAACCTTCGGCGGTCCAGCGGAAGTTTTTCACCTTGGCCGACGTTGCGGCCTGCCACACGCGCTCATACACCGGGAACGCCGAGCCTTCATCCACCAGCAGGTCTTGCAGGTTGCCGTAGGCCGCTGCGCGTTGTTGGCTTTGGGTGGCGGTGATGCCTGCATCGAACAGGCCTTTGGCAGCGTTCAGCACCGTCGGTTCGTAGAGGTTGGTGGCCAGGGTCGAGCTGTTGGCGGTGCGTGGGTCGAGGATGGTTTGCAGGATGATCGGGTCGGCGCGGGTCATGTAGGTGCTGGTCAGGTCATAGTTGCCGGCCGAGTTGTTGGCGACCCATTCGGCACGGGTGACCACGTTGAGTTTGACCTCGATACCGACCTTGCGCAGTTGGTCCTGGAGCAGCACGTCACCGGCGGTTTCGGATGGGGTGATGTTGTAGCTCAGGCTCAGGCGCTTGCCGTTTTTCTGGCGGTAGCCGTCCGCGCCCTTGGCCCAGCCGGCCTGGTCCAGCAGCTGCTCCGCGCCTGCCGGGTCGTAGGCCAACTTGGCACCCTGGCTCTTGAAATAAGGCGTGGTGACGTCGTAGATGCCGTCCACCACCGGAAATTCGGCGTTGTAGACGGTGCTGGCGTAGCTCTTGCGGTCGATGGCCTTTTGCAGGGCCAGGCGGACTTGCTTGTCGCTCAGTGCACGCCCATCACGGGTGTTGGGATACAGGTTCAGGGCCGGCCCCGGCAGCGAACGGCTCTGGATGGTGGCGCCCTTGGACTGGAACAGCTTCAGGTCCACCTCGGAGAACGGGTTGCGCGGCCACAGGATGTCGGCTTTGCCTTGCAGGAACAGGCCGTTGCGCACGCTTTCCTCGGGGATGTAGCTGATGTCCACCGCATCGAGGTGCGCTTCGCCCTGGTTCTTCATATTCGCCGAAGCCCAGGCGTAACCCTTGCGCTTGGTCAGGTGCGCGCCGACTTCCGGGGTGTAGCTGGCCAGCACGAACGGCCCGGTGCCGATGATCTTGCCCAACGAGCGCTCTTTGGCGCTGAGTGTGTAAGAGGCCGGCGCGAGGATCGACAGGTTGGTGGTGGACGTGGCTTGCAGGAAGCCGGCGTTGGGCTTGGCCAGTACCAGTTTGACGGTCAGGTCATCCACCACTTCGGCGTGGTCGAACCCCGCCAGGTAGGTGGCGCCAAAGGTGGCCGGCAACTCGGTGGCTAACGCCTTGTTGCTGTCGAAGGCGGTTTTGACCGCCACCGCATTGAAGCGCTCGCCGTTGCTGAAGGTGACGTTGTCGCGCAAGTGGAAGGTATAGGTGAGCGCGTCGTCACTGACTTCCCAGCTTTTGGCCAGCCAGGGAATGATCTTGCCGGTCTCCGGGTCTTGGTCGGTAAGGGACTCCGCGACATTGCGCAGCAGCACGCGGTGTTCCAGCCAATAGACCTGGAACGGGTCGACGCTGACCAGGGTGGTGTTGTCGCCAAAAAAGGCGATGTTCAGGGTCTTGCCGGCCTGGGCGTCACTGCCCGAAGGCGAGCAGGCGGCCAGGCTAAGCGCCAGGGCGCACGGGGCCAATAGACGGCTCATCAAGTTGGAGGTGTTCAATGGGATGCCCTCGTATGGCGATTGGCTTAGAAGTCGTAGGCCAGCTTGGTGTACCAGTAGCCGCCGCCGGGGTAGAACGGCGGGTTGCCGTAGGGCGCCAGGCCCAGGTTGCTGTAGACGGCGTGCCGGTCTGGGCGCACGTCGAAGATGTTGGTGCCGCCGATGCTCACGGTGATCTGGTCGACGAAGGTGTAGCTGACGTCGAGGTCGGTGATCCATTTGGCGCCGAAGCTGCGGTCGCCCGTGGGGTTGACCGCCAAGGTCTTGACCGCGCCGTAGCGGCTGGTTTGCAGGTTCACTGCCAGGTCCTCGACCTTCCAGTTGGCGCCCAGGATCCATTTGGTCTTGGGCGATGCTTCGGTCAGGTCGCCTTCGCGGTCGCGGCCTACCAGGGTGACGCCGGAGTTGGCCAGCGCACTCGGGGTATCGCGGTTGCCTTCGATAGTGGTTTTGTTCCAGTTGAAACCCAGGCTCCAGCGCACATCACCCCAGGCATCCAGCGGCGTGGTGTGGTCGGCGACCACGTCCAGGCCACGGGTGCGGGTATCGAAAGCGTTGGTGTAGTAGTTGACCCAAGTGCCGGAGGGCACGCCTTGGGCGGTGAGGATGCCGTTGATCACGCCATTGCCTTGGTCGTAGATGTTGCTGGTCAAGGCGATACGGTCGTCGATGTCGATCAGGTACGCGTCAGCGGTGATGCTGGTGCGCGGTGCCGGTTGCCAGGTCAAGCCCAGCCCTAGGTTGCGTGATTTCTCCGGCTTGAGGTCATCGCCACCCAAGGCTTTGGCCAGGTTGCTGCCCGACGGGGTCAGGCGGGTGACGGCAGGCACCACGTTGCCGTTCACATCTACGGCGACTCGGTTGTCGGCCACGGTGTAGCCGATCTGGGTCAGGGATGGCGCACGGAAACCGGTGCCGACGGTGCCGCGCACGGCCACGCTGTCGGTGAGTTCGTAGCGCGAGTTAACTTTCAGGCCGAAGGTGTTGCCTGAGTCGTCGTCGTAATGTTCGACACGCCCGGCGACGTCGAGAAACCAGCGCTCGGTCAGGTCAAAGCCTAAATCCAGGTAGCCGGCGTAGTTGTTGCGGATCAGGCTGACTTCATCTTCCGGGCGAATCGTCACCGCCGCCTGAGCGCCCGATGCCGCCGGGTACGTCCCGGTGATATAAGCCTCGGGGTCGCCGGCGAACGTGCTGAAGTGTTCCCAGCGATGTTCCAGGCCGGCCGACACCTGCACCGGCGAAGTCAGATTAAACAAACTGTCGTAGCGGCGAGTGAAGTCCAGGTTGTTGACCCACTGCTCAAAGCGGAAGGTGGCCAGGTTGTCGAATTTGGTCGGTGAGGCGGTGCCCAGGGACGGGTTGATGTTGAGGTCGCTGGAGTGGTGGACATTGTTGCGCCCGTAGGTGGTGCTCAGGTCCCAGTTCCACTCGGCCGCTTGGCCCTTGCCGCCGAACAGTAGCTGGTAGTCGCGGTCCTTGATGTTGTTCAAGGGGTAGTAACCGTCCGGGAACACCTCGGGCACGGCGGCGCGGCCGGTGGGCAGGCGGAAGTAGTTGGCCGCCTCGGCATCACGCTCGCCGTAGGTGGAGAACGAGTAGAGGGTCAGGTCTTCCAGGGGCAGTTCGGCGTTGTAGGCGAGGTTGAAGGCCTTGAGGTCCGGGTCGCCGTTCTTGATTGCCACACGGTCCCAGGCGGCTTCCTTGGCCGGATCGTTGAAGGCCCTCACGCTGCCGTCGGCCTTGTCGTTCCAGGAGGCTTCGCCGCGTTTGCGTGCATCGGCGGAGAGGTGGAAAAAGCCGCCGTCGCCCAGCTTGAAACCCTGGTCGCCGGCCACCTTGATGGTTTCGCCCTGGCCGGAGAATAACTGGCCGTAACTGGTTTCCAGGTGCCCGCCGCTGTTGCCGGTCTTGAGGATGATGTTGATCACCCCGGCCACCGCATCGGAACCGTACTGGGCGGCAGCGCTGTCTTTGAGCACTTCAATATGGTCCACCGAGCTGACCGGGATCAGGTCGATATCCACCGCATTCGCGCCGCTGTTGTCGATGGACCCGCGCTGACCGGTGGCGCCGTTGTGGCGACGTTTGCCGTTGACCAGCACCAGCGTGTAGGCCGGGCCGAGGCTGCGGTTACTCAGTGGGCGAGTCACCGAGTTGTAGCCGGCGATATTGGTGCCGAAGTTGAACGACGGCAGCAATTTGGCAATCGCTTCGGACAATTCGGCGCGACCGGTCTTGAGCAGTTGCTCGCTGTTGATCACATCGATCGGCGCCGGGCTGTCGGCCACGGTGCGCTCCTGGCCACGCAGGCCGGTGGAGATCACGGTGACGGTGCCGAGTTGGGCATCTTCCGTCGCGGCTTCGGCGAAGGAGGGCGCAGTGGCGAGCAGCAGGGAACTGGTCAGCAGTGACAGGTGAAAGTTCTTGAGGGGCAGCGGGGAGGTGAGGTCTGGCATGTCGAGATCGGTCCATTTAGCCTGATAGCAGGCTCCTGGTGGTCGGGGGTACGTCCTCCGCCAGGTATGGGGTCGGTCTGTGAAGTGAAGATATTCCTATAAAAAACCCGAGGGAAAGTCTTTTTTGGAATAAGCTAATTATTAGATATTGTCATTATGTGATTTTTTAAGATCATCTATTTTTATGATGTTGTGTCACGGGGGCGGCGGGGCCGAGCGTGCATCAAGGCTGCACAGCCGGGCCCTTCAACTCGATTTGATTACCGTCCGGGTCATGGAAATAGAGCGACCAGCCTGTGCCCTCTGCGCCATAGCGCATCTCGGCTTTTTCAGCGGATATACCCGCGTCAGCCAAGTGGCCGAGAATGGCCTGTTCATCGAACGGCTCGACCCGCAGGCAAACGTGATCGACGTTGTGCCCTTGCTTGCCCGCCGGCTTCCCGCCTTGGCGTCCGATGGAGCCATTCACGTCCACCAAGTCGATCATGGATGCCCCAGCGCTCAGGTGAATCAGGCCCAGGTCTTCCCGGCGCTTTTTGACCTCACATCCCAGCACCGAGGTATAGAAAGCCAGGCTGCGCTCGATGTCCTGCACCCGCAGAACCACATGGTCGAGGCGTTGAATTGAAAAATTGCGCATAACCACCACTCCTGTTTGAGCCTTGATTTTAGTACCCGGGCAGTGTGTGTGACGGGTGATTTGAGGTCAAAAGCAATAGAGCGACGGTCTTGGAACGGCCGGTTGCTCACCCACATCAAACCCAGCCTGCTTGCACCCGGAAAAAATAGATAATATGTTAACGGTATAACTATAAATAACCTGTGGGAGCGAGGATATGCCTGCCTTGTTGAGCACTCGTGAGGCGTTCGCCAACTGGAACCGCGACTTGCGTGCGGTGTGCGGTAATTTCAGCACAGCCCTGTCCGAACAGCACACGCTGTTTATCGGCAGCGTCCACGCTCAGGATGTGTGCGGCCTGGAGTTGGCCCATATCCGCACCAATGCAGGATTGATCAGCCGCCATCGCACCTCGGGTGACGGCGATGACGATCGTCACTGTTTTCTCATTCTTCAGAGCAGCGGCCACCAGCGCATCCGCGGGCAAAATCAGGTGATTGAGTTAGGGCCTGAAGACATCGCCCTGGTGGACTCGGCCCAGGCCTTCGACATAGAGCCGCGAGGGCTGGTGCAGAATATCTCGATTCACCTGTCACGCCAGGAAGTCAGCCATCAGCTTGGCCCGCAACCGCTGTTTGGCAAGCTCGCGCGCAACAGTGTCGCCACTCACATGATTCGCGCTCTGGTGCGTTCGTTGAGTGACGTTGCGTTGAGCCGTGACTCCGGCGGCAGGAGCGATGGGCCCGCGCTGGAACATGCATTAATCCGGTTGGCTGTCGCTGGCCTGGATGAACGCACCGACGGGCAGCCCGCCTTTGCCTGCGTGGGTCATGATGATCTGTATGGCTTGGCCACCCGCCTGGTTGAGTCTTCCCTGCAAGAGGCTGAATTAGGCCCTGACTATCTGGCGCGGCAGTTGAACGTCTCTGTCCGCCAGCTCTATCGGTTGTTCGAGCAGCGCCACGAAAGCATCTCTCGCTACATTCAGCAGCGCCGCCTGGAGCGGGTGGCCCAGGATCTGCGCTGCCAGGATCTGCGCCATGAATCCATCACTCAGATCGCCTTTAAATGGGGTTTTGTCGACGCCGCGCATTTCAGCCGCGCGTTCAAGCGTCATTTTCAGCACGCCCCTCGGGATTTTCGCCAGCACGCTACGTAAGTGCGCGCCTGGCAGAGAATGCCAAGCGCTTTGGCAGCGTCAGTCAAGTCGCGCAGCGCGCCAAGTCCTCTAATAAGCTTGCCTGGGCTGGGGGTGACACCGAGCCGCTTATCGCTGGAGAAAAATAATAATGAGATCACGCAGCCTGTTGCCAGGCATTCCCTTACTGATGGCTACGTTCTGCTCTGTTGTGTGGGCGGGCCCGGCGCAGGTCGATGGCCAGCGAATCATCACGGCCGACCAGGAGCCCGGCAATTGGATGAGCCACGGTCGCACCTATGACGAGCAGCGTTACAGCCCACTGGACAGCGTCAATGCCGGCAATGTCGCACAGCTGGGCTTGGCGTGGACGACCAAGCTGGATATCGACAGCGGCACCGAGGCCACGCCGCTGGTGGTCGATGGTGTGATGTACACCACCGGCGCCTTCAGCATCGTGTATGCCATCAATGCCGCCACCGGTGAGTTGCTGTGGAAATACGACCCGAAAGTGCCCGCCGAAAACCTTAGCCAGGGGTGTTGTGGGCCGGTCAACCGGGGCGTTGCGGTGTGGCAGGGTAAAGTCTATGTGGGCAGTTTCGATGGACGCTTGATCGCCCTGGATGCGGCTAATGGTCAGCCGGTGTGGAGCGTCGATACCATTATCGATCGCACAAAAAGCTATTCGATTACCGGCGCGCCCCGCATCGTCAAGGGCAAGGTGCTGATCGGCAATGGCGGCGCCGAGTTCGGCGTGCGCGGTTACGTTACGGCCTACGATGCCGACACCGGTAAACAGGTGTGGCGCTTCTATACGGTGCCGGGTGACCCCAAGCTGCCAGCGGAAAACCCCGCCATGGCCAAGGCCATGAAAACCTGGGACGGCGACGGCTGGGTGAAGTGGGGCGGTGGCGGCACGGTCTGGGACTCCATGGCCTACGATGCGCAGCTTGATCTTCTCTATGTGGGCACCGGCAATGGCTCACCCTGGAACTACCAGTTCCGCACCAATGGCAAAGGTGACAACCTGTACGTGTCGTCGATTCTGGCACTGCGCCCAGACACCGGCGAATACGTGTGGCACTACCAGATCACGCCGCAGGACCAGTGGGACTTCACGGCGACCCAACACATGATCCTGGCCGATATCAAGATCGGCGGCAGCCTGCGCAAAGTGATCATGCAGGCGCCGAAGAACGGGTTTTTCTATGTCCTCGATCGCACCAACGGGCAATTGCTCTCGGCGAAGAATTTCGTCCCGGTCAACTGGGCCAGCGGTATCGACCTGAAAACCGGGCGTCCGATCCTCACCGGCGCGGCCGACTATTCCAAGGAGCCGAAAGTAGTGCAGCCGAGTTTCCTCGGCGGGCACAACTGGCACCCGATGTCGTTCAGCCCCAAGACCGGTTACGTCTACATCCCGGCCCAATACACCCTGGCCGAACTGAAAGCGGCCAAGGCGCCGATGTTCTTATCGAACAAGTCCGTGGTGAACTTCGGCCTGGATGTGCCGGACCTGCCTGAGGACCCGAAAATCCTGAATAAAATCCGCGACGCCTGGAGCGGCGAACTGATCGCCTGGGACCCGGTAAAACAGAAAGCCGCCTGGAAGCAACCGTACATCAGCGCCGGCAACGGCGGCACGTTGGCCACGGCGGGTAACCTGGTGTTCCAGGGCACCGCCGATGGGCGCGTCGTCGCCTACCGCGCCGACACCGGCAAGCCGCTATGGGAGCATCGAGCCAATTCAGGAGTAATGGCCGGGCCCGTCACCTACACCGTCAATGGCGAGCAATATGTGGCGTTCTCTGTGGGGTGGGGCGGCATCATTCCTTTGCTGACCGGCCCATTGACCAACAAAGGCAAGGTGCGAGCAGAGTCGCGGGTGATCGCTTTCAAACTGGGCGCGCACGGGGAACTGCCTGCGCCGAAAGCTGCACCCGTCATGCCGACGACCCATCAGGCACTCACTGCAACCCCCGAGCAACTGACCCAGGCGCGCGGGCTGTTCAATGGATTGTGTGCCGGTTGCCATGGCCTCAATGCTATCAGCGGCGGTGTGGTGCCAGACCTGCGGTACCTGGATGACAACAAGCACGCGGCGTTTCCCGCCTTTCTCAGCGGGGCGCTGATCAATGGAGGGATGCCGAATTTTTCCGACATTCTTCAGCGCGAAGACATGGAATTGATCCGTCAATACCTCGTCAAGCGTACCCAGGATCTGCAAGCCGATCTCAAGGCTGGCGGACACACCACCGCGCACTGATTCCAATCCGTTTCACCTAAGCCTGGCGACTCCCCACGGAGTCGTCATGGCGAAGCTCTGCCTCCAATAAAAATAACGGGACCCGCCATGAAAATACTTAGCACTCTGACGTTCAGCGCATTGTTTGCCAGTCTGGCGCCCTTGGCCCAGGCCGATGTCAAACCCGACCCCGGCGACTACACCGCGCTGCCCCAAGGCACCGATGTGGTGGTGCTGTACCAGCAGAATCCGCGAGGGGACAAGGTGTATTCCGGCGGCAAGAAAGTCGCCGACAACCTCGACCTCGACCTGACTGTCGGCGTGTTGCGATTGATCCACTTCACCGAGTTCTTCAACACAGGCTTGACCTGGGATCCACAGATTGTGATCCCCTTCGGTTATCAGAAGATCGGCGCCACCGACAGCAAAAACTCTGGGCTGGGGGATATCACCTTCGGTGGAACGGTATGGACCATCGCAGACCTTGCCAGAAATGAACACCTGGGCTGGTCAGTGTTCGTCACGGCACCCACCGGCAGCGATAAAAACCAGGGTTTTGCGTTGAGCGATAACCGCTGGGCCTTGGACTTTCAAGTCGGCTACATCAAGGGACTCACCGATAAAATCACCTGGGACGTGATCGCCGAAACGGAGTTCTACGACAAGCAGCGCGCCACCGACGCCGAAAAAGCGCCGCTATTCCAGTTGCACAACCATTTACGCTACAACTTCACCCCGGATACTTACGCCGCGATTTCGTATCGACATAACTGGGGCGCGCGCCAGACGCTTGACCATGAAACCCTCGCCACCAGCCGCAGTAACGGCACGCTCGGTTTCACTGTCGCCACGATGCTGGGCAAGCAAGTGCAGGTGATGGGGCAGCTCATGCATGACACCTCGGTGCGCGAGGGCGTGAAGATCGATAATTCGCTGCAGTTTCGCGTGGCGTACTTCTACTGACGGCAAGGTGATCGGCGGCCCCTGGTCTGGAAAGCTTTTGATCGGTTAAATCTTTTATTGACTAAAGAATATTTGCCGGTTAATTATTGCTTCGCATCTGCTCGCATGCAGAGTCATTTCCAGGGTTACACCATGGGTCAGAAAATCACGCCGTCATTGGCCAGCCTGTATGTCCAGACTGACGAGGCGTTGTCCAAGCCTCGCCTCGCACCTTTACTCATGCAGGGCTTCCCGTCAGAGCCCGAACGCCGCGTTACGTGGGACAACTGGATGCGTTCGCCCTTCAGTCAATGGGGGTTTCGCAACCTCGCACGACTGCGTCCCACCATCGACGTGCAGGCGGGCGCAGCACCTGCCAGCCCGCTCAAGGTTGCCCCGACAGCCTTGGATTCGCTGTATTTCAACAGCGAATGCGGGCTGAGCATCAGCGTTATCGATCACCTTGTGGCCAGCCAGACCGACGGCTTCCTGGTGATGCAGGGCGATACGGTGTTGTTCGAGCGTTACTTCAACGGACAGCGCGCCGGTGATCGACACATCATGTTCTCGGTGACCAAGTCGTTGATTGGGACGTTGGGTGAGCAACTGGTCACCGAGGGCGTGCTCAGACCTGAGTTGCTCGCTGCGTATTACGTCCCCGAGTTGGCCGGCAGTGCGTTTGGCGATGCCACGGTGCGCCAGTTGTTCGACATGGCGGTGGGCATCGACTACAGCGAGGTCTACGACGATCCCAACTCAGAGAGTTCGCAGTACGGTTATGCCTGCGGCTTTCAACCGGCTCCGGCGGCTTACGCGCAATTCGCATCCCTGTACCAGTACTTGCCATCTCTCAAGAAACGCGGCAGCCATGGCGGATTTTTCCATTATGTGACCGCGACCACCGAAGCCTTGGCATGGGTTATGGAACGTGCGTCGGGCAAGGCTTGCAGTCAGATGCTGGAGACGATTTGGGAGCGTCTGGGTTGTGACCGTGACGGCTACTTCATGGCCGACGCCTGGGGACGCAATGTGGCGGGCGCAGGCTTCAGCGCCACCTTGAGGGACATGGCGCGTTTCGGTCGGCTGCTGGCCAACAATGGACGCCACGAAGGGCTTGAACTGCTGTCCCCTGCGACCGTCTCCCGGATCGCTGCCGGTTCCGATCCGGCGATCTACGCGCAAAATGACGAGTTTTCCAGCTGGACGCCGGGTGCGTCCTATCGCAGCCAGTGGTACGTGTTCAACGATCACAGCCAGGCACTGATGGCCGGCGGAATTCACGGCCAGTACCTGTTCATCGACAAGCCGTCCGGCGTGGTGATCGTCAAGCAATCGTCCCTGACGGAAGCGGTCGGTCCGTTCGATGCCGACAGCGTGCGGATGCTGCGTGCCATTGCGGCCCACCTGAATCCCTGACACACGCCCAACAATAAGAGTCTTGCGTTCTATTCACCTGGCCCCGGCCAGGTGTTGGCGGCGCGCTGCGTCGCCATTGACTGCCCTGTAACAACAATAATTCCACAGGAGCTTCTTATGGTTTTCACCAAGCGTTTCTCACGAGCGCTCTTAGCGGTCGGCTTACCCCTGACCACCCACGTCGCGTTGGCGGGCTACACCTTTGAGGACGGCAATCTCAAGGGCGAAGTCAACTTCACGGCGGGTGGTGGGACGCTGTTTACCCGTGGCGTTAACTTTGGCAGTGGCCAGGTTGATGCACGCAGCGGTAAAAACGGCGGCGCGAACATCAACTGGCAAGAGCTCTACATCAAGCCCGGCGTCAAACTCGACTACGCGCTGCAGCCCGATTTCAGCCTGCTGGCGGGCGGCTCCCTGGTGGCTGCCAGCACGTTCGGCGATGGCGATGCGGGCGGCTTCACCCGCAGTTCCGACGGTAAAGCCGCGTTTGAAGAGCTCTACGCTGGTTTTCGGGCCGGCGAGTGGACCTTCACCGCAGGCCGCCAGAACTACATGATCGGCACCGGGTTCATCGTCATGGACGGCAACCTCGACCAGTACAAGGACGCCGCCTACTGGCTGGGCCCTCGAACCGCGTTCAAGGATTCGGCGGTCCTGGCCTGGAACCATGGCGCACTCAAATCCCAGGCATTCACCTTGCGCACCGATGACGATTTGGGCGACTTCCGCATGACTGGCGTCAACCTCGATTACAACGTCGATGACCAGGTGACCCTGGGGGCGATGGCCATGAAGGTCCATGCCCTGGGGCCCAGAGGCAGCACATTCCCGCGTCTTCGTGACGGAATGCAGGTCTACAACATCAGGGCGCTCAACGCCAAGGTGCCCGGTGTGCAGGCACTGACGCTGAACGCCGAATACGCCATTGAGCGCGGCAGCGGCGAGGGTGCCGACTACGATGCCAACGCTTGGTATGGCCAGGCCGACTATGCCTTCAGCACGCTGCCGCTGACACCGATCATCGGCTACCGCTACGCGAGTTTTTCCGGTGACGACAACCTCACCGACAACCGCCAGAAAGCCTGGGACCCGCTGAGCAAAGGCTTTGTCGACTGGAGCACGTGGCTTATCGGCGACGTGGTCGGTAACTACCTGCTGTTCAACAGCAACGAAAAGGTCCAGCAGTTCTCGCTCAAGACCCACCTCAGCGACACCGTGACCCTCGGCACGATTCACTATCAGTTCTGGCTGGACGAGAAGAACTACCTGGGCGCGGCGGTCAGTGACCGGCGTTTTGCCGATGAGAGCGTGGTTTTCCTCGACTGGACGCCCACGCCGTCGTTCTATACATCGCTGTCCTACAACTGGGTCAAGCCACTGGCCGCTGCCAAGCAAGTCTTTGGCGATGACCAGAGGTTCAGCGCGCTGGAATTGTATTTCACCTATCGCTACTAAGTGCCGCGAGCCATCGTGGCCGCGCTGGAGTGTTTAATCATGAACAGGTTTTTGCGTCACACCTTGCTGGGCACTGTCGCCTCCCTTCTGATCAGTGGCTTTTGCCTGGCGGAAGAACGGACCGTACGGATCTACAACTGGATCGAATACCTGCCGCCGGAAGTGCTCAAGAGCTTCCAGGAAGAAACCGGTATTCGCCCGATTTATGACGTGTTCGACAGCGCCGAAACCATGGAGTCCAAGCTGCTGACGGGCAACTCCGGGTACGACGTGGTCTTCCCCGGCACTGCCAACCTGGGGCACCTGATCACCGCCGGTGCCGTCCAGCCCCTGGACCGCAAGCAGTTGCCGAACTGGGAGCACCTGGACCCGCAATTCATGCAGTCCCTGGAAGCAGTGGGTGACACTGGCAATCGCTACGCCGCACCTTACCTGTGGGGCACCACGCTGATCGGCTACAACGTCGATAAGGTGCGCAAGGCCCTGGGGCCCGACGTAAAGATTGACACCTGGGACATCATCTTCAAGGAAGAAAACCTCGCCAAACTCGCCACTTGCGGCGTGGGTTTCCTCGACGCAGGCAACGAAATCGTGCCCATCGCCTTGCACTACAAGGGCCTGGACCCCAACAGCCAGAAGCGCGAGGACTATGCGCAGGCCCAGGCGGCGATGATGAAAATCCGTCCCTACATCACCTATTTCAACTCATCGCGCTACGGCATGGACCTGGCCAACGGTGATATCTGCGTCGGCGTGGGCTGGTCCGGTGGCGTCGCGCTGGCCAAGCAATTGGCGGATGCCGCCGGCAAGGGCGTCAAGGTCGAGATGGCCTTGCCCAAGGAAGGCGCGCCGATGTGGTCGGACGTGATGATGATCCCGGCCAATGCCCCCGACGTGGCCGAGGCCCATGCGTTCATCAATTACATCCTGCGTCCGGAAGTGATTGCCCGCATCAGCAACAAGATCGGCTACCCCAACCCGAACAAGGACGCCACTGCACTGGTAGACGCCAATATCCGCGACAACCCCAACATGTATGTGCCGGAGCAAGTGCGTAAGACGTTGTTTGCCCTGGAGCCGATTCCGCCTGCGATCGAGCGAATCCGTACGCGCACCTGGACCAACATCAAGACCAACCGCTGATCCCCTGCGACCCGGTGCATGCGCGCCGGGTTTGGAGTTGTGCCATGAGTGAGCATTTGGACTTGATGGACGTTGCGCCTAATTTGCAGCGCGTGCTGACGTTGCGCGTGGCCATAGGGCGTGGGGTGATGCTGGGCGACAGTGTTGACGGTTTGCGCTGCAACTACCCGATTGTGGGGGGTGATTTCGAGGGGGTAGGTATTCGCGGTCAGGTGCTGGCGGGCGGCGAGGATTTGTTTGTGCTGCGCCCGGATGGGCTGGGTCAACTGGACGCTCGCTATAGCCTCAGGACTGATCAGGGAGAGCTGATTAATCTGCGTAATCGGGGGGTTCTGAACATGACGGAGTATGGGCGTCAGTTGGAGCGTGAGGGGCAGTGGCCGATTCCCGAGACGGAGTATCGGTGTACCTGCACGCCGGTGTTTCAGGTGCCGAAGGGGCGGTTGGATTGGCTTGGGCGTGCGAGTTTTATTGGGTTGGTGCATTACCCCAGTGCTGATCAGGTGGTGGTTCGGTGTTATCGGTTTTACTGAGGGCGTTTGGTCCAGTGATGTGCGGGCTCTGTCCGGGGGTACCGAGTTCGAGCGCGATGGCGGTTTGTCGGTGTACATATCCGTTATTTGGGTAACGGCGGCTATGGGTTCCGCTTTTACAGCGGGTCACTTTTTGAAGAGCGCAAAAAGTAACCAAAAACGCTTCGCCCCAACACTCGGCACCTCGCCTAGGCTCGGTGTGCCCTCACTCCGGCTTGAATCCGTGGGCCGCCGCGATGGGCCATCCATGGCCCAGCGCGGCTAACCCGGCGTCCTGCCGGGTTACCCACGGATTCAAGCCTGCGTTCGGCCAGCGTGTTTGATGGGGCGCCCAAGATCAAGATCAAAAGCGCAGATCAAAAGACCGCTGACTTCGTCAGCGAAGAGGATGTAAGGGCCGGATCAAAAGCAGAGCAAAAGCAGAGCAAAAGCAGGGCAAAAGCAGGGCAAAAGCAGGGCAAAAGCAGAGCAAAAGCAGAGCAAAAGCAGAGCAAAAGCAGAGCAAAAGCAGAGCAAAAGCAGACTGAGACCTATCTGTCTGATCTATGGAGATCAAACTGTGGGAGGGAGCAAGCCCCCTCCCACAAGGTTACCCGAGGACATCAGACAAAAATCCGGCCGGCTCTAAGGCCGTTGCGCACCCCAGCGCGGGACAAGCCCGCTCACCACAGAGTGAGGCGTCAGCCTGTAAGAATCGTGCAGATAACCATACTCATGGGGCAACCCCTCAGTCAGGCCTGCATGCCATAAAACACCAGCTCCGTAATACGTCTGACCTGCGTGGAGTGCGCTTCTATATCCGGGTGTTCCTGATTCACCAGTCTGAACAGTTGCAGGTGTGAGTAATCGTTCAGTAAAAACGCAGCCATTTCCACGTCCAGTTGCGGGCGTAGCTTGCCGGCCAGTTGCAGCTCGCGCAGCAGTTGGCTGATCTCAGCCCTGAGCGCGTCGTTCATCGCGCGATAGCCGGCGGGGAGTTCGTTGGTGCCGCCGAACAGGATCAGTGGCAGCAATTCACGCCACAGGCTGGGGTGCATGACTTCCAGGGCGTAGCCGGTCAGCAGCCGCTCAAGGTGGCACAGCGCGTCAACCGGATCTTCGATTTCCTGGATCAGGCGGCGAGTGTCGGTGATCGCGCGTTGATCGGCGTGGTGCAGGATTTCCAGGATGATTTCCTGTTTGTTGCCGAAGTACTTGAACACCGTGGGCGCCGATACGCCAGCCTGGCTGGCGATCTGTTCGATGGTGGTGTTCTGGAAACCCTGGCGCTCAAACAGTTCGATGGCCGCCTTGCTGATGGCTTGTCGGCGTTCGGCTTTCTGACGTTCACGCAGTCCGGTCACGGGTGCTCCTGGTCACGATTCAAAGGGGGCTCGGTATCCGTGCAAAATACTTAATTGGATAAAACATTTAAAGCACTCATTTTCAGGCAATCCCTTCAAGGCTGTTGCCGCTGGTGCTTCTTCAACCGATAGGCAAACTGAGCACGGCTAAGCCCCACGAGTCTGGCGGCGGCGGCGAGGTTGCCGGCGTTCTGTTGCAGCGCTTCGGTGATCAGGCGTGATTCAAGGCCCTCGATGGAAAACCCCTGGTCCAACTGCCCAAGAGTGTCCAGCAGTGCTGGTCGCTGCAAAGGTGCGGTGTTTGACAGGCTGCCATGGTCGTCCAGGCCGTACGGATCCGCCGGCAGTGGCTCGTTGCGAAACAGGTGCACCAAGTCGATGGCCTGGCCTTCGTCGCTGGCGATCAGGCCGCGTTCGATCAGGTTTTGCAGTTCGCGCACGTTCCCTGCGAAGTCGTAGCGCAGCAGGACTTTAAGGGCGCGCATGGTCAGGCCCACGGGTGTACGGGCGTACTCCTGGCAGAAGCGGGTGAGGAACGCGTTGATCAACAGCGGGATATCATCGCGGCGTTCACGCAACGGCGGCAGGGCGATGGGGTAGACATTCAGCCGGTAGAACAGGTCTTCGCGAAAGGTGCCGTCAGCCACCGCTTTGCGCAGATCGATATTGGTGGCGGCCACTACCCGCACATCCACCGTGATGCCGCGTATGCCTCCGACGCGTTCGATCTCGCGCTCCTGCAACGCCCGCAGCAGTTTGCTTTGCCCGGCCAGGCTGAGGCTGGTGATTTCATCCAGAAACAACGTGCCGCCCTGGGCCCGTTCAAAACGCCCGGGCCGTGAGTGGGTGGCGCCGGTGTACGCGCCACGTTCAACCCCGAAGAGTTCAGCCTCGATCAGGTTGTCCGGGATGGCCGCGCAATTGAGCGCCACAAACGGGCTGTCGTGGCGACGGCTGAGTTGATGTAACTGGCGCGCAAACATTTCCTTGCCCACGCCGGACTCCCCGCTGATCAGCACGGTGGCGGGCGTCTGCGCGACGCGTTGCAGGGCCTGCATTGCTGCGTTGAACGCCGCACTGGCGCCCACCAAAGGTCGGGGCGCGCTGGTGCTGGCAAGGCGGTCTACCGGGCTGTGGCGCTCACAGGCGTCGGCGGTGTGGGTGACGGTCGAGGACACGTTCAGGTAGCGCAAGTCCTGCTCAACATCACCCCATTGTTCAGCGGTCTTGCCGATCACCCGGCAACTGCTGTGGCCCATGCCTCGGCACTCTACTTCGCGAAAGATCACCAGTTGCCCGAACAGGCCACTGACAAAACCGATGGCGTAGCCGGTCTCCGTCCAGCACACAGGGTCCTGGCCGATGCCGTAGGCGCCCACATGCTCATCGGCCTCGCAGGAGTGGTGCCAGAGAAACTCGCCTTCATAAAAGCCCGAGTCGGCGTCGAACTTGAAATGCAGCGGCTCGACCTTGGTCATGCCTTCCAGGGTGTGCAGGTGCGTCCCGGCACGAAACACCGCAGCGGCATCAGCGTTTGGCCAGCGCTCGCGGATCAGCCGGGCATCCCGCGCTCCGGAGGCATAGCCGGTACGGGTGAACAGACCGCGCGCCTGCTCCAGCCCCAGACGCTCGATGACTTCCCTGCGCAGGGCGCCGAACGAGGAACTGTGCAGCAGCAGCATGCGTTGGTCGTTGAGCCAGATCCGCCCGTCTTCGGGAGAGAAAAACAGGCAGTCGGTCAGTTCCGCAGGCGTCGGCGAGCTGCTGTCGCTGAGGTGGCGACTGTCGCCGCGCGGATGATAGGGCGCGGTGGCTGGCGCGCTGTGGGGGTTAGTCATTGTTATGCCCCTGCAAAGCGAATGAACGATATGAGTAACTGCTCAGATAGTTACTAAACATAACCTTATCAATTGAACAAGTGCCAGGCCCCTGGTTTTTGCGGCCGATGGGCGAGTGGTCAATGGGCGGCACGTGTCAGGCCCCGGTCCAGAGCCCTCGGCGGTTTATGTCTGCGTCAGCACGTGCAAGCGGCACAGCCTTTGCTCAAGGCCAAATGCGGCGTTTGCACTTGTGCAGGCGATGACAATTACAAGAACCGGGAGTTGCCATGTCAGTGTCTGAAACCACCCACCTGTTACAGCGGGCCCTTGAGTCCGAATGCCTGTTTAACGGCGATTGGATACCCGCTTCGGGATCCGTGAGCCCCGTGATCGAACCCGCCACCGGCGAGCCGCTGCTGCGCTGCGCCATGGCCAGCCCGGCCGATGTCGCCCTGGCCAGTCGCAGCGCGGCCCTGGCCCAACCGGCGTGGGCCGCACTCGGTCCACGGGAGCGCGCCGAGGTGTTTCGCAAGGCGGCCGACGTCGCCGAGCAGTCTTTCGCCGAACTGGCGCTGTACGTCGCGCGGGAAACCGGGGGCGCGTTGTTCAAGGGCGAACACGAAGTGCGCGAGGCGATTGTGCTGCTGCATCAGGCGGCGGGCTTGTTGTCTCAACCCCACGGAGTGGTGCTGCCCAGTGCGGCGGGGCGATTGTCCTATGCTCGGCGCCAGCCCCATGGCGTGGTTGGGGTAATTTCACCGTTCAATTTCCCGCTGATACTGTCACTGCGCTCGGTGGCGCCGGCATTGGCGGCGGGCAATGCGGTGGTGCTCAAGCCTGACCCGCAGACGCCGGTCAGCGGTGGTTTTCTCATTGCCCGACTCTTCGAAGAAGCAGGCTTGCCCAAGGGCCTGCTGCACGTGTTGCCCGGCGACGCGGCGGCCGGTGAGGCGCTGTGCCGCGACCCCAATGTGCGGATGATCGCGTTTACGGGCTCCACGGCGGCGGGGCGCAAAGTCGCCGAGGTGGCCGGTCGGCACCTGAAAAAAGTCGCGCTGGAACTGGGCGGCAAGAACCCGTTGATTATTCTCGAAGACGCCAACCTCGACCTGGCCGCAAGCAATGCCGCCTGGGGCGCCTGGCTGCATCAAGGGCAAATCTGTATGGCGACCGGGTTGATTCTGGTCCATGAATCCATCGCCGCCAGCCTGACGCGCAAGTTGGTGGAAAAGGCCCGGGCGCTCACCGTGGGCAACGCCGCCCGGGGTGAGGCCGCGCTCGGCCCATTGATCAATCAACGCCAATTGCAGCGCGTGCACGAGATAGTCAGCGACAGCCTGCAAGCCGGCGCGCGGTTGGAAGCGGGCGGCGAATACGACCGGTTGTTCTACCAGCCCACCGTGCTCAGTGGCGTACGTCCGGGCATGCGCGCCTTTGAGGACGAAGTGTTCGGCCCAGTGGCCACGGTGGTCAGTTTTGCCACGGACGAGGAGGCCATCGAATTGGCCAACCGCACCGAGTACGGGCTTTCGGCGGCGATCATTTCACCCTCGGTGGGGCGCGCCATGGCCATTGGCGAACGACTTGATTGCGGCCTGCTGCACATCAACGACCAGACCGTGGCGGACGAATGCATCAACCCCTTCGGCGGGCGCGGCGCCTCGGGCAATGGCGGCAGTGTGGGTGGGCCGGCCGACTGGGACGAGTACACACAGTGGCAATGGGTCACCGTAAAAAACACGCCGCCGACCTATCCCTTCTGAGCCCCGGCTCGCGCATGCCTATACAACAATAAGAGGGCTTGACCATGAACCTGTACCGTAAAACCTTGATCGTGACCGGCGTGGCGTCGGGCATAGGTGCGGAAGTCGCGCGATTGGCGCGCTTCCAGGGCGCCACGGTGATCGGCGTCGATCGCCATGAACCGCAGTTGACGCTTGATGGCTTTTTCCATGCCGACTTGAGCGATCCCACCAGCATCGATGCGCTGGTGGCGCGCCTGCCGCAGCAGGTCGATGCCCTGTGCAACATTGCCGGCGTGCCCGGTACGGCGCCGATGCAAACGGTGGCCGAGGTCAATTACCTGGGCCTGCGCCATCTGACTCAAGCGCTGCTGCCGCGCATGCCAGCGGGCGGCAGCATCGTCAATGTCGCTTCGGTACTCGGTGCGCAGTGGCCGCAGCGGTTGGCGCTGCACAAAGCGCTGGCGGCGACCGAAAGTTTCAGGGCCGGGCAGCAGTGGCTGGCCGCCAATCCGGTGGACCAGGGCACCTGTTATCAGTATTTCAAAGAGGCGCTGATTGTCTGGAGCCTGCAGCAATCCCAAGGGTGGTTTCGCGATCATTCGGTACGCATCAACTGCGTCGCGCCGGGGCCGGTGTTCACCCCGATTCTGGGGGATTTCGTCAGCATGCTCGGCCCGGAACGGGTGGCCCAGGATAGCCAGCGCATGACGCGTCCCGCCCTGGCCGATGAGGTGGCGTCGGTGATTGCCTTCCTCTGTTCGGACGCTGCGCGATGGATCAATGGGGTCAATCTGCCGGTGGACGGCGGGTTGGCGGCCACCTACGTGTAGGCGCTGCAACCGCGTTAAACCCCGGGGCGGATCCACCGCGCCGGGGGTCTTGAACAACAACAAAAATACAGGACATACAAGATGCTCAAGCCAATCTTGCGGACCGTTGCGGCCTCAACATTTGTCGCACTGTCATCCACTGCACACGCTTACGACCTGCCCGGACTCAACCTGGGCAGCACCAGTTTCTACGATGGCTCGCCAGCGCCTGCCGGACCCGGTTGGTACCTGGAGGAATACCTGACGTACTCGCGCGCCAGCCGCTTCAATGACGCCAACGGCAACAAGCTGGCGCTGCCCAAGCAGGACGTGGAAGTGGTGGCGCCGACCACGCAGATCATCTACGTCGGCCAACCCCTGGCCAATGGTGCGATGCCCGGATTCACCGTGATCAACACGTCCCTGGCCCATGTGGATGTGGACGATGGTTTGAATAACGCGGCACTGAGTTCGCGGGCAGGCTTTGGCGACGTGGTCGTCGGCCCCTTCCTGCAACTGCCGACCCTGAACCGCGCCGATGGCAGCCCGCTGTTGACCCAGCGGGTCGAAGTCGATGTGGCGATCCCGGTAGGTGCCTACGATCGCAAGCGCTCGATCAACCCTGGCAGCAACTTCTGGTCATTCAACCCGTATTACGCGGCGACCTACTGGTTCAACCCGAAGTGGTCGGCGAGCGGGCGCTTCATGTACCTGTGGAATGGCAAGAATGACCAACCATCGGCCAGTTTTGGCGATGTCTCCGACACCCAGGCGGGGCAGGCGCTGCATGCCAACCTGACGTTGCAATACGCAATCGACCAGCAGTTGAGCGTGGGCTTGAATGGCTATTGGTTGAAGCAGATCACCGACACCGAGGTAGAGGGGCATGCGGTGAGCGGTCGGCGGGAAAAGGTCTGGGCCATTGGCCCGGGCCTGGTGTACGCGTTCAACAAGGAGAATGTCCTGTCGGTGAACGCGTACTTTGAGCAGGAGGCGCAGAACCGCACCCAGGGCAATAAGCTGGTGCTTAACTGGCTGCACCAGTTCTAGACGTGGAGGTGCCGGGCAGGTTCAGTGGCGCCGCACGCACCATCACGCTGATGATGGTCAGTGCGGCGATCACCACGCCGGGAGAGGTCGCCAGCAGCACGCCGGCGGTACCGGCGCCTGCCGCAAGGAGTTGCCCGGCCGCCAGCGGCCCGGCCACCGAGCCCAGACGGCCGATGGCCACGGCCGCACCCACGCCGGTGGCGCGCACTGCCGTGGGGTAGGAGGGCGGGGCGCTGGCATACAGCACCAATTGCGCAGCCATCACGAACAACCCGGCAGCGAAACCCGCGACGGCCATGGGCACGATGCCCACCGACAGGCCGACACCGGCCAGCGCCGCCAGCAACCCGGCGTACACAAACAGCACCACTTTGAGCGCGTTGCAACGGTCCAGCAGCACGCCACCGAGCAGTGAACCGAGGGCGCCGCCGATATTAAAGAGCATCTGCACCATGCCCGCCTGGGGTTTGCTGAAACCTTGTTCCAGCAACAATGAAGGCAGCCAGTTAAGCAACATGTACATCACGGTCAGCGTGAAGAAGTAACTGAGCCACAGCGCCAGGGTGGTGCGGGCGCGACCCTCGCCGAACAGCGCCTGGCCCGTGGATGGGCGGGCACCTGGCGTGTGGTCGACCTGTTGGCGAAAGACGTTGGATTCGGGCAGCAGCAGGATCATCAATGGCACGGCCAGCAGCGGCGCCAGGCCGCCGATGATAAAGGTGGTCTGCCAGTGTTCACTGGAAAACATCGCCACCACGGCGGCCAATGCACCCCCCAGCGGTACACCGCAGTACATGACACTGATGGCGGTGCCGCGATTGCGCTCGCTCACCGCTTCGGCACACAGCGCAATCAGGTTGGGCAACGCGGCGCCCAGGCCCAGGCCGGTGAGAAAACGCACCAGCAACAGGCTTGAATAGCTCTGTACAAATGCCGTGCTCAAGGAGAACAGCCCAAACAGCAGCACTGCGATCACCAGGATTTTCTTGCGGCCGATACGGTCGGCGATCCATCCGCCAAAAAACGCTCCCGGCAGCAGGCCGATGATCCCGACGCTGAATACCCAGCCGAGCATTTTCGGGTCAAGGGCAAAACTGTTGCGCAGCCCGGCAGCGGTGGTGCCGGCCGCCTGTAGATCGAAACCCTCGATCAGCGCAACGATAAAACACAAAGCGATCGTCAGCGTCGAACGACGCGATGAACTGTTCATGGGCAAACCTCGTTGTTGTTTTTGTTGTGGTGGCGAGCCTGACCGGCTGCTGGAAATTAAGATAACAAATATAACTATAAAAAGAAGGGTGCCGGGCCCCAGTCTAAAATCATGACGCAAGCCGTCTAACGCAGGTGTTTGAGATTAACGTCAGTCGAAAATATGAAAATAGATAGGTTTATTAATGTTCGATTATCGGTCAGTGGCGGTTGACGAAGGGCTCCAGCTGTTTCCATTCTCTGTCCGCGAAGCCCACTGGGCCACGCCTGTGCCACCCCCAAAAACAACAACAAAAAATGGACATCGAACATGCCAAAACTCCCCACGGACGCCGTCGCGGCGGCCTGCTGTGTGTCGAACAGCACTCCACGCCTGATCAGTGCACTGCTGATGTTCAGCATCCTGCCCACTCCACTGTGGGCGGCGGGGTTCATCGACGACAGCCACGGCACCCTGACGCTGCGCAATTACTACCTGGACCGTGACTACAAGGACGACGGCGCCAAGACCGCCGCGCGAGAATGGGCCCAGGCGTTCATGCTCAACCTGGAGTCTGGGTACACCCCTGGCGTCGTAGGCTTTGGCCTGGATGTGCGTGGGCTGATGGGGGTCAAACTCGACTCGTCGCCGGACCGCAGCGGCACCGAGCTATTGCCGGTGTCGGCCAGCGACAAGCGTGCCGCCGATGAATACTCACGCCTGGCGCCCACCGCCAAATTGCGGTTTGCACAAACCACGGTGAAGGCCGGTGACGTGTCAATCTTCCTGCCATTCGCCTTCGCCAGCCCGTCCCGCCTGCTGCCCCAGACCTTTCGCGGCACCACCTTGAGCTCCAAGGACATCGACGGGCTGACCCTGAACACGGGCTATATCGACCGTATCAACAAGCGTGATTCCACTGACTACCAGGCCATGACCATCGCATCACCCAACCGGCGGTTCAATGCGACGGCGACCACCTCACACCTGGCGTATGTCGGCGGGGATTACCAAGTCAATAAAGACCTCAGCCTGCGCGTCTATCACTCCCAAGTGGCGGACCTTTACCAGCAGGACACCCTGGCGTTGCTGCACAACCTGCCGGTGGGCGATGGGGTATTCACCAGCGACCTGCGCAGTTTCTTCAGCCGCGAGGACGGCAGTGCCAAGGCTGGGGACGTGGATAACCGTAACCTCTCGGCGCTGTTTGCCTACCGCCTGGGTGGGCACCGCGTCAGCCTGGGTTACATGCATTCCAGCGGCGACACTGCCACGCCCTATATCTCCGGCACGGAGCTGATGGGCATGAGCGAACTGACCATGAGTTCGGATTTTCTCAACGCCAAGGAGCGCACCTGGCAGGCCATTTACGACTATGACTTTGCCGCATCCGGCATGCCGGGCCTGAAGGGCCGGCTGCGTTATGTGCGCGGCGATAACATCGAGTTGGCGGCGTTCAATGCCGAGGACCGCAAGGAGCGCGAGTTCCAGATGGAGTTGGGTTACGTGATCCAAAGCGGCCCGCTGAAGAACGTCGGGCTGATGGCACGCAAGTCGATCTACCGCAACGACTTCCCAGGCGGCGCGGCCTTTCGCGATGAAAACCAGACCCGCTTCCTGGTGCTCTACACCGTGGCGCTGTGGTAGATCGCGGGATCAGTCCTGATACACCTTCTTGAGCAAACGCAGCAGCTCTGCACGTTCCTCGACGTCCAGGGCTGCGGTGGCGTCCAGGTCGCTCTGCGCGGCAATGTCCTTGAGGGACTTGAGCAGGATTTCGCCCGGTTTGCTCAGGAAAATCCCATAAGAGCGCTTGTCGGGTTTGCAGCGCACGCGCACGGCGAGGGCGCGGCTTTCCAGCTTGTTCAGCAACGGCACGACCTGGGGCGGTTCGATGGCCAGGGCGCGGGCGAGGTCGGCCTGCATCAGGCCGGGGTTTTGCTCGATGATCGCCAGGGCCGAGAACTGTGCGGGGCGCAGGTCGTGGTCGGACAGTCGGCCGATCAGGTTCTGGAACAGCTTGAGCTGGGCGCGGCGCATGGCATAACCGATCAGATCGTCCAGGGCTGAATCCAGCGGCGGCTGTACCTCGTCATGGTCGGGCAGGGCCTGGCTGGTGGCGATGTTGGAAGGCTTGGCCATTAGCAGTGCAATCCTCAGAAGGTAGCGGTTAACAAGGCTATCTAGTTTGCCGGGGTTGGCGCGCTGTGGCTACGACGGTTTTTCACAGTCGTTAAATATTGGTTATTCGGATTAATAGTTAATTGACATAACTATATTTGCGGTTTAATTTCGAATCATCTTCAAACCCAGAACAAGAGCACACCGCCATGAGCAATTACGAAGGCCGCTGGACCACCGTCAAGGTTGAGATTGAGGAAGGCATCGCGTGGGTCATTCTCAATCGCCCCGAAAAGCGCAACGCCATGAGCCCGACCCTGAACCGGGAAATGATCGACGTGCTGGAAACCCTGGAACAGGATCCCGCCGCCGGTGTGCTGGTGCTGACCGGAGCCGGTGAGGCCTGGACCGCCGGCATGGACCTCAAGGAATACTTCCGCGAAGTGGACGCCGGCCCGGAAATCCTCCAGGAAAAAATCCGCCGTGAAGCCTCCCAATGGCAATGGAAACTGCTGCGCATGTACGCCAAGCCGACCATCGCCATGGTCAACGGCTGGTGCTTCGGCGGCGGCTTCAGCCCTCTGGTAGCGTGCGACTTGGCGATCTGCGCCGACGAAGCCACCTTCGGCCTCTCGGAAATCAACTGGGGCATCCCGCCTGGAAACCTGGTCAGCAAGGCCATGGCCGACACCGTGGGCCATCGCCAATCGCTGTACTACATCATGACCGGCAAGACCTTCGGCGGGCAGAAAGCCGCTGAAATGGGCCTGGTTAACGAAAGCGTGCCGCTGGCGCAACTGCGTGAAGTCACCATTGACCTGGCGCGCAACCTGCTGGAGAAAAACCCGGTGGTGCTGCGTGCCGCCAAGCATGGCTTCAAGCGTTGCCGCGAGCTGACGTGGGAGCAGAACGAGGATTACCTTTACGCCAAGCTCGACCAATCGCGCCTGCTCGACACCGAAGGCGGTCGCGAGCAGGGCATGAAGCAATTCCTCGACGACAAGAGCATCAAGCCTGGTCTGCAGGCGTATAAACGCTGAAGGATGCGGCCTGCGGGCCGCACCGTTTTACCCTGCTTGAACGTATTCCCGATAAAGACAATAAAGAGGAATCACCATGCTGGACGTGCCCCTGTTGATCGGCGGCCAGTCGTGCCCCGCGCGCGACGGTCGAACCTTTGAGCGTCGCAACCCGGTGACCGGTGAAGTGGTCTCGCGGGTCGCCGCTGCCACTCTGGAAGATGCTGACGCCGCCGTGGCCGCTGCCCAAACTGCGTTCCCCGCGTGGGCGGCGCTGGCGCCCAACGAACGCCGTACCCGGCTGCTCAAGGCTGCCGAGCAGTTGCAGGCGCGCAGCGACGAATTTATCGCGGCCGCCGGCGAGACCGGCGCCATGGCCAACTGGTATGGCTTTAACGTGCGCCTGGCGGCCAATATCCTGCGCGAAGCGGCTTCGATGACTACCCAGATCACCGGCGACGTGATCCCTTCCGATGTGCCTGGCAGCTTCGCCATGGCCCTGCGTCAGCCCTGCGGCGTGGTGCTGGGCATCGCGCCGTGGAATGCTCCGGTGATCCTCGCTACCCGCGCCATTGCCATGCCGCTCGCCTGCGGCAATACCGTAGTGCTCAAAGCCTCGGAACTGAGCCCGGCAGTGCACCGCCTGATTGGCCAGGTGCTGCAGGACGCCGGCCTGGGCGATGGCGTGGTCAACGTCATCAGCAACGCCCCGGCGGATGCGGCGGCAATTGTCGAACGGCTGATCGCCAACCCGGCGGTGCGTCGGGTCAACTTCACCGGCTCAACCCATGTCGGGCGGATCGTCGGTGAACTCTCGGCCCGTCACCTCAAGCCGGCCTTGCTGGAACTGGGCGGCAAGGCGCCGTTGCTGGTGCTGGACGACGCCGACCTGGACGCCGCCGTATCGGCAGCAGCCTTTGGCGCTTACTTCAACCAGGGGCAGATCTGCATGTCCACCGAGCGCCTGATTGTCGACGCCAAGGTCGCCGATGCCTTTGTCGCCAAGCTGGCGGCCAAGGTCGCGACCCTGCGCGCCGGTGATCCCACGGCGGCGGACTCGGTACTGGGTTCCCTGGTGGACGCCAGCGCCGGTACGCGCATAAAGGCCCTGATCGACGATGCGCTGGGCAAAGGCGCGCGGCTGGTGGCCGGAGGGCAACTGGACGGCAGCATCCTGCAACCGACGCTGATCGATGGCGTTACCGAAGACATGCGTTTGTACCGCGAAGAGTCCTTCGGTCCGGTGGCGGTGCTGTTGCGCGGTGACGGCGATGAAGCCTTGCTGCGCCTGGCCAACGATTCGGAGTTCGGCCTGTCGGCGGCGATTTTCAGCCGTGACACTGGCCGTGCCCTGGCCCTGGCACAGCGGGTCGAATCGGGCATTTGCCATATCAACGGCCCGACCGTGCACGACGAAGCGCAGATGCCCTTCGGTGGGGTCAAGTCCAGCGGCTACGGCAGTTTTGGCGGCAAGGCCTCCATTGAACACTTCACGCAACTGCGCTGGGTGACCTTGCAGAACGGGCCACGGCACTACCCGATCTGAGCAGGCGCTGCGACATAACAATAACAAGGCGGCGTTGATTCGCCTTGATGGAGGACGTCCTTGTGAGTTCCGAATTCAGACCGCAACCCCAGTCCGCGTCGCGATACCGCGAAGTGTCCATCGGCCACGCACCGGTGCAGGTCACCGAAGAGCAGGGCGTGCTGCATATGCGTTCCCTGGAGCCGTTGGCCGAGTTGCCTGCGCGCTTGCTCGATCGCCTTGTGCATTGGGCCCGGGTGCGCCCCGAGCAGACGTTTATCGCCGCACGCCAGGGCGGTGGTGACTGGCGCCGCGTGAGCTACAGGGAGATGCTCGACAGCGTGCGCTCTATTGCCCAAGGCCTGTTGAGTTACGGACTGTCGGCGGACAAGCCACTGGCATTGTTGTCGGGCAACGATATCGAGCATTTGCAGGTGGCGCTGGGCGCCATGTATGCCGGTATTCCGTATTGCCCGGTATCGCCCGCGTATTCGCTGCTGTCCCAGGATTTCGCCAAGCTGCGGCATGTGTGTGGCCTGCTGCAACCGGGGCTGGTGTTCGTCAGCGATGCGGCCGTCTACCAGCGCGCAATCGAGGCGGTGTTGCCCGCCGAAACGCCGTTGATCAGTGTGCGCGGTGAAGTGCCTGGGCGCACTCGGGTGAGCTTCGACAGCCTGCTTAAAACGCCGAGTGGCGCCGAGGCTGAAGCGGCGTTTGACGCCACGGGCCCGGACAGCATTGCCAAGTTCCTCTTCACTTCGGGCTCGACCAAACTGCCCAAGGCGGTGATCACCACTCAACGCATGCTCTGCGCCAACCAGCAAATGCTGTTGCAGACCTTTCCGGTGTTCGGCGAGGAACCGCCGGTGCTGGTGGACTGGCTACCGTGGAATCACACCTTTGGCGGCAGCCACAACGTCGGCATCGTGCTCTATAACGGCGGCACTTTTTACCTCGACGACGGCAAACCCACGGTTCAGGGCTTTGCCGAGACCCTGCGCAACCTCAAGGAAATTTCGCCGACGGCCTACCTGACTGTCCCCAAGGGCTGGGAAGAACTGGTCAGCGCCCTGGAGCAGGATGCCGAGTTGCGCGAGCGCTTTTTTGCGCGGATGACACTGTTCTTCTTTGCCGCTGCGGGCCTGTCACAGAGCATCTGGGATCGCCTCGACCGCGTGGCCGAGCTGCATTGCGGTGAACGCATCCGCATGATGGCCGGGCTGGGCATGACCGAAGCCGCGCCGTCCTGCACGTTCACCACTGGGCCGTTGTCCATGGCCGGTTATATCGGCTTGCCCGCGCCGGGATGCGAAGTGCGACTGGTGCCGGTGGATGGCAAGTTCGAAGGGCGCTTTCGCGGGCCGCACATCATGCCGGGTTACTGGCGCGCGCCCGAGCAAACCGCCGAGGTGTTCGATGACCAGGGTTTCTACTGTTCCGGAGACGCGATCAAACTCGCCGATCCCCACCAGCCGCAATTGGGGCTGATGTTCGACGGGCGCATTGCCGAAGACTTCAAGCTGTCTTCCGGGGTGTTTGTCAGCGTTGGCCCGTTGCGCAATCGCGCGGTACTGGAAGGCTCGCCCTACGTGCAAGACCTGGTCATTGCCGCGCCGGACCGCGAATGCCTGGGGGCGCTGGTGTTCCCCAGAGCCTACGAATGCCGCCGTTTGGCGGGTTTGAGCGCCGACGCCAGCGACGCCCAGGTATTGGCCAGCGAGCCGGTGCGCCAATGGTTCGGCGATTGGTTGCAACGCCTTAATCGCGACGCCACCGGTAATGCCAGTCGCCTGGAATGGATTGCCGTGCTCGACGAACCCGCGTCCATCGACCGTGGGGAAATCACCGATAAAGGTTCGATCAACCAGCGGGCGGTACTGCAGTGGCGCGCGGCCAAGGTCGAGGCGTTGTATCGCGGTGAAGACCCCACCATCCTGCGCGCCGAGCCCAAGCCTTGAGCGGCGCAGGGCAGTATTCGGCGTTTGCCGACGCGGCGATTTTCGAGGCGGTGCGCACGCCGTGGGTCGACCTCGGTGGTGCGCTGTCCCAGGTCTCGCCCATCGACCTGGGGATCAAGGTCGGCCGTGAAGTGCTGGCCCGGGCGGATATCGATCCGCAGGCGGTGGACAGCGTGTTGGCGGGTTCCATGGCCCAGGCCAGCTTCGATGCCTACTTGCTGCCACGGCACATCGGGTTGTACAGCGGTGTGGCGCAATCGGTCCCGGCGCTGGGGGTGCAGCGCATCTGCGCAACCGGTTTCGAGCTGTTGCGTCAGGCCGCTGAACAACTGCGCGACGAGGTGCAACTGGCCCTGTGCGTGGCGGCTGAATCCATGTCGCGCAATCCGATTGCTGCTTACACCCACCGGGGCGGGTTTCGCCTGGGAGGCGAGGTGCAATTCAAGGATTTTCTGTGGGAGGCACTGTACGACCCGGCTCCCGGCCTGGACATGATCGCCACCGCCGATAACCTGGCGCGCCGTTATGGCCTGAGCCGCGAGGCGGTGGACCGGTATGCCTGTGACAGTCATCAGCGTGCGTTGCAGGCGCAGCGTGAGGGGGCCTGGGCGCAAGAGATCGTCAGCGTCGATAACCAGGTGTTCGAACTTGACGGTTATCAACCCCGACGCCTCACCCTGGCACGTCGCGCCGCTGCGGTGACCGAGGACAGTCACCCACGGCCCACTGACCTTGAGGCACTCGCGCGTTTGCGCGCCGTGCATGCGGATGGGGTGCAGACCGCCGGTAATAGTTGTGCGGTGGTCGATGGTGCGGCGGCCGCGTTGGTGGGACGCGCCTCAGACTGCACGCGCCCGGCCCTGGCCCGGTTGGTGGCCAGCGCGGTGGTCGGTGTGGCCCCCGGATTCATGGGCATCGGCCCGGCACCGGCGATTCGTCTGTTGCTGCACCGCAGCGGGTTGAACCTGAGCGATATCGGCCGTTTCGAGATCAACGAAGCGCAGTCGGCCCAGGTACTCGCTGTGGCCCAGGAGCTGGAGCTGGACAGCACTCGGCTCAACGTCCAGGGCGGCTCCCTTGCGCTGGGGCATCCTTTGGCTGCCAGCGGTCTGCGCCTGGTCATGAGCCTGGCCCGGCAACTGCGTCAGCACAACCTGCGCTACGGCATTGCCGCTGCGTGCGTGGGCGGCGGGCAGGGCATGGCGCTGCTGATCGAGAACCCTGACTGGCGCGCTTGAACACACACGTTTTATTCGATGATGAGGTGTCCCGATGTGGAGCTATGAGGCGCCCCTGCGCGATATGCAATTTGTCCTGGAGCATTGGCTGCAGGCGCCCTCTGCATGGCAGGCCTTGGACCTGTCCCTGGCGATGCAGGTGCTGGAGGAGGCTGCACGCTTCAGTCAGGGCGTGCTGGCGCCGCTGAACAGTCAAGGTGATCGTCAGGGCTGCCGTTGGCAGGCGGGGCAGGTCAGCACCCCGGATGGTTTTGTCGAGGCTTACCAGGCCTATGTGGACGGTGGCTGGCCAGGGCTTGCGTGCGCCGAGGCATTGGGCGGGCAGGGCTTGCCGCAATTGCTCGACGCGGCGTTGCAAGAAATGCTCTACGCCAGCAACCACGCCTGGGCCATGTACACCGGCATCGCCCATGGCGCCTACCTGTGCCTCAAGACCCACGCCGAGCAGTGGTTGCAGGCGCGCTACTTGCCTGAAATCGTCAGCGGCCAGGCCTTGCCCACCATGTGCCTGACCGAGCCCCAGGCCGGCAGCGACGTCGGCTTGCTGCGCTGTCGCGCCGAACCCCAGGCGGATGGCAGTTATCGCCTGAGCGGCAGCAAGCTGTTTATCTCCGGTGGCGAGCACGACCTCACGGCCAACATCCTGCACCTGGTGCTGGCGCGCCTGCCCGATGCGCCGCCCGGCAGTCGCGGTATTTCCCTGTTTCTGGTGCCCAAGCGATTGGACGACGGCCACGTCAATGGCGTGCGCTGTGACGGCCTTGAGCACAAGATGGGCATCAAGGGCAGCGCCACCTGTTCGCTGACGTTCGAAGCTGCCCAGGCCTGGCTGATCGGCGAGGCCAATCGCGGCCTGGCGGCGATGTTTGTGATGATGAATTCGGCGCGCCTGCACGTGGGCCTGCAAGGCCTGGGGCATGCCGAGGCGGCGTGGCAGAACGCCCGCCAATACGCCGCCGAACGTGTGCAGATGCGCGCACCGATCAGGCCTGAAGAAGTGGCGGCCCAGGCGGCCGATCCGATCTGCTATCACCCGGCCATGCGGCGTGTATTGCTGGAGCTGCGCACCACCAGCGAGGGCATGCGCGCTATCGGTTACTGGGCGGCGCACCTGCTGGATCGGGACGACCCATTGGCGCCGTTGCTGACCCCTATCATCAAGGCGTTTTTCACTGAACAGGGCTTCCGCCAGGCCAGCAATGCCTTGCAGGTCTTCGGCGGTTACGGTTACGTCGCCGAGTTCGCCATCGAGCAAACCCTGCGCGACAGTCGCATCGCGATGATCTACGAGGGCAGCAATGAGATCCAGGCCAATGACCTGTTGCTGCGCAAGGTGCTTGGGGATGACGGTCGGGTGTTCGGCCTGCTGCTGGGCGAGTTGCGTGCAGAGGCCGGGCAGGGCAGCGAGTTCGTCGAATGCGCGGCCTTCTCCCGGGCACTTGGCAGCCTATGCGATACCTTGGACACGGTGGTGAGTGCCATCCGTGAACGCTCCCTGGAAGACAGCGAATACCCGTATCGCGCTGCGCCGGATTTCCTCCAGCTGTGTGGCGTTGCGCTGCTGGCCTTTGCCTGGGCGCGGGCGGCACGGGTGTCCAGGGCATTGCCCGAAGGGGATCCGTTGCGCGCCGCCAAGCTGCAAAGCGCGGGGTTCTTTTTTGATTACCTGCCATCAAGGCTGGCCCAGCACTTGGGCGCGATAGACGGGGCGCGGGCGGCACTGGCATTCGTCTGACGGCGGCAGAGGCTTGCGGTACTATGGCGACCCACGTTTTCTGGAAGTTGCCTGGATGAGTAAGCCCGGTCAATTGGTGCTGGTTGCACTGCGCAAGATGATTGCCAGCGGGGAGTTGGCGGCGGGCGAGCGGCTGATGGAAATTCCCACGGCGCAGTTGTTCGGCGTGTCGCGCATGCCCGTGCGCATGGCCTTTCGTACCCTCGAACAAGAAGGACTGCTGGTGCCGTTTGGCGGGCGCGGCTATCAGGTGCGTTCGGTCAGCCCCAGCGACATTGCCGGCGCGGTTGAAGTGCGCGGCGTGCTCGAAGGCCTGGCCGCGCGTCAAACCGCGGAGCTTGGGTTATCCAACGAGGCCCGCGCCGCGCTGGAGCGCTGCCTGGTCGAGGGCGATCAACTGTTCGAAAAGGGCTACGTGACCGAGGATGACCTTGAGGTCTATCACGACCTGAACATGCGCTTTCACCAGGTCATCGTCGAAGGCAGCCACAACCCGGCGATCGCCGACGCCCTGGCGCGCAATGATCACTTGCCGTTCGCCTCGGTGACCGCGCTGGCGGTGGATCGCGAGGACATGGCCCGCGAGTACCGACGCTTCAACTATGCCCACATGCAGCATCACTCGGTCTTCGACGCCCTGGTCAATCGCCAGGGCGCACGGGCCGAAGCCATCATGCGCGAGCATGCCAACGCGACCCTGCGCTATGCCGAGATTTTCAGTTCAGCCACCGCCGACGCGCGCATGAAGGTGATCCTGCCCGCGTCGTAACCCGGTTAGATATCGAGTACCAGCAAGGGCGTTTTCGCCCGCGAACAGCAGGGCGTGAACTGATCATTCAGCGCCTGCTCCTGCTCGGTGAGAAACAGATCGCGGTGCTCCGGTATGCCTTCCAGCACGCGGGTCAGGCAGGTGCCGCAAATCCCCTGCTCGCAGGACACCGCAATCTCGATACCGTGGCTTTCCAGGACCTGGACCACGGTCTTATCGGCGGGAATTTCGAAGACCTGGCCGCTGCTGCCGAGCTTCACCGAAAAGCCGCCGTCGAGGCTGCTGTCCACCGGTGCCGCGCTAAAGTATTCGCGGTGCAGGCTGTCTTCCTGCCAGCCCTGTGCGCGTGCGCTGTCGAGTACATGCTGCATGAACCCGCCAGGGCCGCAGACATACAGGTGTACGTCGCCTGCGGGCGCCGCCAGCACCTCGGCAGCATTCAAGGCCGTGTGCGGCTGCTCATCGAAATGCAGGAACACTCGCTCGGCAAACGGCGACGCCTTGAGTCGCTGCACAAACGCCGCACGCTCGCTGGCGCGGGCGCAGTAATGCAGTTCGAAGTCGGCCCCCGCATGGGCCAGGCGTTCGGCCATGCACAGGATCGGAGTGATGCCGATGCCACCGGCAAACAGCAGGCTGCGACGCGCGTCGTGGACTAAGGGAAATAGGTTGCGGGGTTCGCTGATGGTCAGGTGTGCGCCCTCGTGAACCTGCTCGTGCAAGCTGCGCGAGCCACCCCGGGAGGTCGGGTCCTTGAGCACGCCGATCAGGTAGCGATGACGTTCTTCGGGGTGATTGCACAGGGAATATTGCCGGATCACCCCATCGGGCAGGTGCACGTCAATATGCGCGCCGGCACTGAAGGCCGGCAGCGGCTGGCCATCGACACTGGCCAGTTCATAGCTGCAAATGTCCTGGGCTTCGTTGTTACGGGATACCACCACCACATCGATCATGTTCAGTCCTCGCAAAGTTGTCGTGCTGTTCAGGCGGTGGCGGTGGCGATCAGTTGCGGTTCGAGGGCGCGTTCCTTGGCAATCAGTCGCTCCAGGATCTTGCGTGACTGCACGCCCCCCGCGTCGATATTCAACTTGAGCAGGTTGCGCTGCGGATGGGCCAGCAGGTTCTGTTGCTGGCGTTCGAGCATTTCCAGGTCTTCGCTGAAAATCTTGCCCTGGCCCTCGCGAATGCTTGCGGTCAGTGCCTCATCGTGGGGATTGAAGTTGCGCGCCATGCCCCAGAAGTACCAGATCGAGGTCTCGGTTTGCGGGGTGATGAAGTCGACCACAATGCTCGCAGCTTTATGCTCGGGGGCGGCGTGATAGCCACCCTTGCCGGCGTGGGCCACGCCGACTTCGATCAGCACATGGCTGGGCGGGGTGAAGCGGCAGATCTGCCAGCGGTCTACCGGCACATCGTCGGCCAGGTTGTTGCCACGCAGGGCCATGCGCCAGAACGGCGGGGCCATGATGTTTTCCATGTGCCGGGCAGTGACGACCTCATCGCCGTCTACCGTGGTCACGGGCGGCGCTTCGTCGATTTCCTTCTGGCCGATGCTGGAGGCGTGCACGTAGGTTTCGTGGGTCAGGTCCATCAGGTTGTCGATCATCAGGCGGTAGTCGCACTGGATGTCAAACAGCCCGCCGCCATAGGCCCATTGGTCACTCACGGCCCATTCCAAGTGGTGGATCAGCGCCGGGTCGGCCTGGGCCTGATCGCCGGGCCACACCCAAATGAAGCCGTAGCGTTCAACCGCGGCAAAGGTTTTGTTGCACGGAAAGCCGCGTACCCGCTGACCGGGCATTTCCACGGTCTTGCCGTCGCCGCCCATGACAAGGCCGTGGTAGCCGCAGACCAGGTTGCCGTTCTCGACATAACCCAGCGACAGCGGCGCACCGCGATGGGGGCAGAAGTCCTCGACCGCCACCACGGCGCCTTCCTGGCCACGATAAAACACCATTTTTTCGCCGCAGATCTGACGACCCAGGGGCTTGTGAGCGATTTCATCGGGGGTGCAGGCGACATACCACGTGTTCTTGGGGTACATGATGACTCTCCAGGCAACGGATTATTTTTATTTAATGGATCCATTAAATGGGCCGTAGGATGGAGAGTCAATCTTGTATTGATATTTTGTTGGGCGATTATCGGTCGATATGATCCAGTGGATCCAATAAAGAGTTTTCAGTAACGAATCATCACTGACTTCAGCTCGGTGTAGTCATCGATGAACGCACTGCCGAACTCCCGACCTATCCCCGAGGATTTGTTGCCGCCAAACGGCACCGCCGGGTCGAGCATCGTGTGCATGTTCACCCACACCGTGCCGGCCTCGATGGCGGGCACCATGCGCAGGGCCTTGCCCAAGTCGTTGGTCCAGAGGCTGGCGCTCAAGCCGTAGGGTGTGTTGTTCATCAAGGCCAGCAGTTCTTCTTCGCTGTCGTACGGCAAGAACGTGGCAATGGGGCCGAAGGTCTCTTCGTTGAGCAGGGTGTCGTTGACGCTGTTGGCGAGGATGATCGTCGGTTCGACGTAACAGCCAGGACGGTCGATCAGGTTGCCCCCGTGAATGATGCTGTTGTTTTCGGCGCGGGCTTTGGCGAAGAACTCGCCGAGTTTGAGTTGGTGCTGGCGGTTGGTGACCGGGCCGAATTCGGTGCGCTCATCCAGGGGCGAGCCGATGTTCAGCGCGCTCAGGCGCTGGGCCAGTTTGCCCATGACTGCTTCGATCTGCGAACGGTGCACAAAGAAGCGTTCGGCGGCGGCGCAGATTTGCCCGGAGTGCAAAAAGCCCGCTTCGATGATGCCGTTGACGGCCTTGTCCAGGTCCACATCGCGCAGGAACCCGGCCGAGTTTTTCCCGCCCAGCTCAAGGGTGGCCCGGGTCAGTCCGGCGCCCATGGCACTCTGGCCCACCGCAATCCCGGTCGGTACGGAGCCGGTGAACGACACCTTGTCGGTGCCGGGGTGTTCGATCAGGCCTTTGCCTACGCTGCCGCCACCGGTCAATACGTTCAGCGCACCGGCGGGAAGGCCTGCGTCAATCGCCAGCTCGGCGATGCGCAGGATGGTCAGCGGCGTGAACTCGCTTGGCTTGATGATGATGCTGCAACCGGTCACCAGCGCCGAGGCGAGTTTCCAGATGGCGATCATGGTCGAGAAGTTCCACGGCACGATGCCGACCACCACCCCGACCGGCTCGCGCAGGGTGAACGCGGTGTAGCGCTCGCCGGCAAAGGAGGGCAGCGACGGGGTGATGGTCTGGCCGCTGATCTTGGTGGCCCATCCAGCGTAATAACGCAAAAAATGCGCGGCTTGGTCGACTTCGAAAGCACGGGAAATCTGGATGATCTTCCCCGACTGGCAGGTTTCGATCTGTGCCAGTTCTTCGCGGTGTTGCTCCAGCAGGTCGGCCAGCTTGAGCAGTACATTGCCGCGCACCGCCGGTGCGACCTGCGACCACTGCTTGAAGCCTTGGCTCGCCGACGCCACGGCTGCGTCGATGTCGGCCGGGTCGGCGTCGGCGACATCGGCGATGACCTGGCCGGTCGCCGGGTTGATCACCTCCAACCGCTGGCTCGAATGGCTCTCGACGTAGCCACCATCGATGAACAACGTATGGTTTCGACGGAGGAAGGCTTCAACCTGGGGCAGCAGTGGAATATCGCTCATGGGTTTTTCCTGGTGGCAGACATTGAAAAGCCCGAGGTTAATTGCAGTGGCCGGAACGGGCTTGACTCTGGCTGCCGAGTGGCATGTCTGTGGCTGCCAACGCCTGTGCGCGACGGATCATTCTAAGCCTTTGAAAAGTACAATCTTGACTCTGGAAGGTGCATGTTCGGCCGGCAAACTGCGCTCCATACTGGCCCTGCATCCGGCGCAACGCCTCGCTTTTTGGGGTTGCCCGGACATCCAATAATAAGCAGGGCCATCCATGAAAAAGCCAAACCCGCTCCTCGAAGACCTCAAGTCCGTCTTGCCGACCATTGCCGCCAATGCCTTTCAGGCCGAGCAGGATCGCAAGGTGCCCGCCGAGAATATTGCGCTGCTCAAAGGCATCGGCCTGCACCGTGCGTTCCAGCCCAAGGCGTTCGGTGGCATGGAGTTGTCGCTGCCACAGTTTGCCGACTGCATCGCGTTGCTCGCCGGAGCCTGCGCCAGCACGGCCTGGGCCATGAGCCTGCTGTGTACGCACAGCCATCAACTGGCACTGTTTTCTGCCCAGTTGCAGCAGGAAGTCTGGGGTTTGGACCCGAATGCCACGGCCAGCAGCAGTATCGCGCCGTTCGGTCGCACCGAAGAGGTCGAGGGTGGCGTGCTGTTCAGCGGTGAGATGGGTTGGAGCAGCGGCTGCGATCACGCCGAATGGGCGATTGTCGGGTTCCGTCGGCCCAATGCCGAGGGCACTCAGGATTACTGCTTTGCGGTGCTGCCGCGCAGTGACTATCAGATCCGCGATGACTGGTTTGCGGCGGGCATGAAAGGCAGCGGCACCAAGACCTTGATCATCGACAAGGCCAGGGTGCCGGAGCACCGCATCCAGAAGGCCAAGGACATGATGGAAGGCAAGTCCGCAGGCTTCGGCTTGTACCCTGACAGCAAGGTGTTCTACTCGCCGTATCGACCCTATTTCGCCAGCGGTTTTTCCACCGTGAGCCTGGGCGTCGCCGAGCGGATGCTGGAAGTGTTCCGCGAGAAGACCAAAACGCGAGTACGCGCCTACACCGGTGTCGCAGTCGGTGCCGCCACCCCGGCGCTGATGCGGCTGGCCGAGTCGACGCACCAGGTGGGCGCCGCGCGAGCGTTCCTGGAAAAGACCTGGGCCGAACACGCCGAGCACAGTGAGCAGCAACGCTACCCAAGCCGCGAAACCCTGGCGTTCTGGCGCACCAACCAAGCCTACGCCACCAAGATGTGCATCCAGGCGGTGGACCGCCTGTTCGAAGCCGCTGGCGGCAATGCCTGGTTTGAACATAACGAGATGCAGCGCCTGTTCCGCGATTCGCACATGACCGGCGCCCATGCCTACACCGACTACGACGTCTGTGCGCAGATCCTCGGGCGTGAGCTGATGGGCCTGGAGCCCGATCCGAGCATGATCTGAACCCGTTTTTGAAAACAACAATAGGGGCTGCGCATGCCGCAGTCCGGGAGTCTTGCATGTCTGAATCGACCTTCGATCCACGGGCCTTTCGCCGCGCCCTGGGCAACTTCGCCACGGGCGTCACCGTGGTCACCGCCGCTGACGCCTCCGGGCGCAAGGTGGGCGTTACCGCCAACAGCTTCAATTCGGTGTCCCTTGACCCACCGCTGGTGCTGTGGAGCATCGACAAACGCTCCAACAGCCATGAGGTGTTCGAGCAGGCCAGCCATTTCGCCGTCAACGTGCTGGCGGCGGACCAGATCGACCTGTCGAACAATTTTGCGCGGCCCAAGGACGATCGCTTCGCTGAGATCGAATACGAACCGGGAGAGGGTGGCGCGCCAGTGTTTGCCGATTGTGCGGCGCGCTTTCACTGCGAGAACTACCAACAAGTGGACGGCGGCGATCACTGGATCATGATCGGCAAGGTGGTGGCCTTCGACGATTTTGGCCGTGCGCCGCTGCTCTACCATCAGGGTGCCTATTCCATGGTCTTGCCCCATACCCGCATGACCAAGCGTGACGAAAGCCAGCCGCCGAGCAGCCATTTCCAAGGGCGCCTGCGCCACAACCTCTACTACTTGATGACCCAGGCGGTGCGCGCCTATCAATCCAGCTACCAACCCCGACAGCTGTCCACCGGCCTGCGCACCAACGAGGCGCGGATGTTGATGGTGCTGGAGAACGACGCCCGCCTGAGCCCCGGCGACCTGCTGCGGGAAGTCGCGATGCCGGTGCGGGAGATCGATGACGCGGTGGCCAACCTCAAGCGCAAGGGGTTGGTGGATGATGATGAGCAGGGCGTGCATCTGACCGCTGCCGGTGTCGAGCAAACCGAAGATCTGTGGGCGATTGCACGGGAGCAGCAGGAAAAGGTGTTTGCCGAGTTCAGCCAAGCCCAGGTCGAAACGTTCAAGGCCGTACTTAAGCAGTTGATCAGCCAATGCTGATGGGCGGGTGAGTGTAAGCCGATCTGAAATGTTGCAGGGCTGGCGCTATAGGTGGTGAGCCGTTCACCGAGCGGGCAGACGCAGTCGGTCAAATGTGGGAGGGGGCTTGCCCCCGATGACAGTGTGTCAGTCACTGATGTGATGGCTGATCCACCGCTATCGGGGGCAAGCCCCCTCCCACATTTTATGGGTGTTACACCTGATCAATTTGAGTTATCTGTTTACTTGGCCCGTGGCAGGCAGCAACAAAAGCGACGGCAGACATGGGCAAGACGCTCGATAGGTCATGGGCGCACAGTGATTTCGCTCGATGCCGTTTTGATCAGGGACTGGTTGGGGAGGGCGTTATCGCCGGCTCCCTGTAGGGCTCGATGCATCCACTAAGAAATCCGCTTTCGAGGATCCGCACCATGTCGATCAATGACCGGCTCACGCAGCATTTGAAACGAGGCAGCGTCGGCTTTCCAACCGCGCTGGCCAGCACCATTGGCCTGATCATGGCCAGCCCGGTGATTCTTACCGCGACCATGGGTTTCGGGATCGGCGGCAGCGCCTTTGCGGTGGCCATGCTGATCGCAGTGGTGATGATGCTGGCCCAGGCGACTACCTTTGCCGAGGCGGCTTCGATCCTGCCGACCACCGGTTCGGTCTACGACTACATCAATTGCGGCATGGGTCGATTCTTCGCGATCACCGGCACTTTGTCGGCGTACCTGATCGTGCACGTGTTCGCGGGCACGGCCGAGACCATTCTGTCCGGGGTCATGGCCCTGGTGAACTTCGAGCACCTCAATACCCTGGCGGAGTCGGCCGGCGGCTCCTGGTTGCTGGGGGTCGGGTTCGTGGTGGTGTTCGGCATTCTCAATGCTTTCGGCGTCAGTGCCTTTGGCCGGGCCGAGATCATCCTGACCTTCGGCATGTGGACCACGTTGATGGTGTTTGGCGTGATGGGCCTGATCGCCGCACCGGCGGTGCAGTTGGAGGGGTGGTTTGGTGTGTCGCTGGTGGGTACCGACCTGATCACCATTCTGTCGCTGGTGGGCATGGCCATGTTCATGTTCGTCGGTTGCGAGTTCGTTACACCGTTGGCCCCGGACCTTCGCAACTCGGCCAAGGTCATGCCCAAGGCGATGATTCTTGGATTGCTGAGCGTGGCAACCTGCATGTTTATCTATGGCGCGGCGATGAAGCGCCAGGTCGAAAACGTGCTGCTGGACGCCGCGTCGGGCGTGCACCTGCTCGACACGCCGATGGCGATTCCCAAGTTTGCCGAGCAGGTCATGGGCCAGGTAGGCCCGCTGTGGCTGGGGATCGGTTTTCTGTTCGCGGGCGCCGCCACCATCAACACGTTGATGGCCGGTGTACCGCGAATTCTCTATGGCATGGCGGTGGACGGTGCGTTGCCCAAGGTGTTCACCTACTTGCACCCGCGCTTCAAGACGCCGCTGCTGTGCATCCTCGTGGCGATGCTGATCCCGTGCCTGTATGCCCTGTGGCTGGGTGGCAACACCGATAACATCATGCACCTGGTGCTGGCGGCGGTGTGTGCGTGGAGTTTCTCCTACCTGCTGGTGACGCTGTCGGTGGTGATCCTGCGGATTCGTCGCCCTGATCTGCCACGGGCCTATCGCTCGCCGTTTTTCCCGTTGCCGCAGATCCTGTCCAGCGTCGGCATCTTGCTGGGCATGTGGTTCATCACCCCACCGGGCATGAACCCCGCCGACATCTATGTGCCGTTTGGCGTGATGCTCGGGATCACCGCGAGCTATGCGCTGTTCTGGACACTGGTGGTGCAGAAGGTCAATCCATTCAAGCCCGCGTCGGTAGAAGACGTGCTGGCCAAGGAGTTTTCCCATGAGCCTGGCAACCCTCACCCTGGGTATATCGAGCATGCTGCAAAAGCTGTCTGAGCTGTTCAGTGCCAAACGTGCCCCGGCCGGTTATCGTCCCGGCGTCACGCTTGAGTACCTGCGACGCAACCTTGCCCTGGCGAGTTTTACCTCCACGGGGCCGACAAGCGCAGTATTCGGCCTGGGCGATAGCGACGTGCAGGTGGCGGTTGGCGAGCGCACCGAATCGCAATTGCTGATGCACTTGGTCATGACTGAATTCATGGTCAACGTGCCCGCCTCAGAGCAGGGCAATGCACGCTTCGAGCTGCACCACCGCGGGTCGATTCGGCGCACGGGGCTGGCATGTCGGCAACGCGCTGGTACGCCGAACTTGCTGCCCAGGCTTGAGGCTGCGTTGACGCAGGATAAAGCCCTGCATCAAGCGTTGATGGCGCTCGACTTCAAGCGCCTGTGCATCGCACTGGACGGCCAGCAGTGGCACGTTCGGCTTGAACATATGGGCGGCAGCGAAGTGGTCAACCGCATGCCAGCGTTTCGTCGCTACATCGCCTTGAGCGGCGCGCAGCGAGGGGCTTTGTTCGATGTTCTGGCGGGGTTACACCGGGTGCTGGGCGCGCTCTGATTTTTGGCGACTTGGCATCAATACTGCTTCCACAGTCGGTACTACGTACTTGTTGCGCCTATATAGATAACATGTTAACTATTGGTCAACAAAAACAAGAAGCCACTGTGGAGTTGCCATGAGCACCTATCAATCTGCGCACACTGGATTGGACACCTGGACTCAGGATTTGCGAGCGGCCTGTGGCCATTTCGACACTGAACTGGCCTTCAACCGTTCGCTGTTCATCGGCGAAGTATCCACGCTCTCCCGTGGTTGCCTCTCACTGGCCTCCCTGCGGACCAATGCCGGCCTGATCAAGCGCCCACGGCCCAACGCCGATCACGACATTGACCAGCATTGCTTCCTCGTCAGCCAGCGCAGCGGCTATTGCCAGATCACCCAGAACGACGAGGTCATCCAGTTGGCCCCCGGTGACATGCTGCTGATGGATTCCACCGGTTCAATCGAAATCAGCCCCTTCGGCCTGATTGAACATGCATCCCTGTCTCTTTCGCGCAACGCAGTCTGCAAACAGCTGGGCAACGCCTCGAAAACCTTCGGCAAGATCTCGTCGAGTAAAGCCTGTGGGCGGATGCTCCATGTGTTGATGGACCAACTGTGCAGGGAAGGGCTGGAAGGCCAGGATTCAGAGGAAGAGGCGCAGGCACTGCAGGCGGCCTTTGTCTCCTTGCTGGGCTCGGCGTTTGACGCGCATGACACCCAAGGTGACAGCACCGCCTCGTTGCACGGCAGCAACCTGCGCAGCTATGTGCAGAAAGTCATTGATGAGTCCCTGACCCAACCGGGCCTGAGCCCCGTGGGCCTGGCCAATCGGCTGAACATCTCGGTGCGACACTTATACCGCCTGTTTGAAGAACAGGACGACAGCGTCTGCCGCTACATCCAGCGGGCGCGGCTAAAGCGTAGCGCGGATGACCTGACCAACCCGTTCCTCAAGAGTGAGTCGATTACCTCGATTGCCTATAAGTGGGGGTTCACCGATTCGGCTCACTTTAGTCGCTCGTTCAAGAAGCAATTCGAGCTGTCGCCCAAGGACTTTCGTTCGACCCATCTGCAGCAAGCGGTCGGTGCGGCGTAGGTTGTCCATCGATCAATGAAAGCGCTCAGCCTGTCGGCCAGTAACATTTGTGCGGTGGCGGTCGAACACTTTGCCGATCATGGGTATGACGCCTCGTCGCTGAACGATATCGCGGTGGGGGCGGGTATGCGCAAGGCGTCGTTGTATGCGCACTTTGTGAGCAAGGATGCGCTGTTTCAGACGGTCTTCCAGATTGCCCTGGATCATGAACATCACTCTATCGCTGGGTGCTTTCAGGACGAGGCCGGGTACACGGGGATGCCGGGTTATTTGCACCTTGAGCGCTTGATCGGCCGCTATGAAGGCTCTGCGCATCTGCGCTTTCTGTTGCGTACGGCGTACTTTCCGCCGGCGCGGATTCGCAGTGTGATCACGGCGGGATTCGAGGGGTATCTGGCCTGCATACGCGAGGGTTTTCAGCATGCAGCGCGCAGTCGGTACAGCCGGGTAGAGCCCGAGGCGCTTGAGGTGTTTTGTGATGCCTATCTGGGGATTGTCGACAGCTTGCATGTGGAGTTGATTTATTCGACGGCTCAGGGGTATGTCAAACGCCTAGCGGCGTTGTCGCGGGTGTTCGGTGACTCACTGTCGATGCTCGAAAGGGCCGAGCGCTAGATCAACCTGTGGGAGGGGGCAAGCCCCTCCCGCAGTTGATTCGGTTTACAGATGCCCAGAGGCTATTTCACCTCAGGTAACGTCGATCCGCCATCCACCACGAGGGTCTGGCCAGTGATGTAGGCGGCCAGGTCAGACGCCAGAAACAACATGGCTGCGGCAATATCTTCCGGGGCGCCGAGTCGTCCCAGAGGAACGCGGCTGGCGATGTCGGCGTTGACTTGTTCGTCGCCCAGATTGCCCATGGCCGGCGTGGCGATCATCCCTGGCTCGACGCCATTGACCCGCACTCCGTCGCAGGCCAACTCCAGCGCTGCGTTGCGGATAAAACCGTTGACCCCGGCTTTGGACGCCGCGTAGTGACTGAGGCCCGGATAGGCAACCCGTGGCCCGGTGACCGATGACGTGACCAACACACAGCCACCGCCCTGGCGCTGAAACATGGGCAAGGCGGCCTGGGTCAGCCAGAACAATGCGCAGAGGTTGACCGCCAGGGTGCGTTCCAGGACGGCGGGGGTGATCTGCGCGAAGGGTGTCAGCGGGAAATACCCAGCGTTGTGCACCAGGACATCCAGGCGGCCCCAGTCCAGGTCTATGGCCTTGATACCGTCGAACACGGCAGCGGCGTCAGCCAGATCAAGTTCCATGGCTTCGACCTGACAGCCTCGCACGCGCAGCGCTTCGGCCAGCGCTTGGGCTTGCGCCAGGCGCAGGTCGGCGATCATCACGCGCGCGCCGCGCCAGGCAAACGCCTCGACAATGGCCTGGCCGATGCCTTGGGCGCCGCCGGTGACCAGCACGGTTTTGCCGCTGAAATTTAAATCTTCAGGCATGGGCGTTCTCCATATGGGCATAGGCCAGCGTCGGCACATCCACGATGCTCGAACCGCCGTCGGCGACCACGCTTGCGCCGGTGATGATTGAGGCGTCAGGGCTGGCGAGGAAGCGGCACACCTTGGCGATTTCGTCGGCGCTGGCGGGGCGGCGCAACGGTACGTCGGCGCATACGCGGACATAGGCTTGCTGCAACGTGTCGCCGTAAGCCTCCATCAACGGCTGCATTTCCTGATCGGCCATCGGCGTGGTAACCCAGCCGGGGCACACCGCGTTTACCCGCACCCCACGCGGCCCGTAGTCCCGTGCCAGCGAGCGGTTAAGCCCGAGCAGCGCATGCTTGGCGGTGGTGTAGCCGCAGACTTCAGGCCCGGCGGCCAGGGAGGCGATGGAGCCGAGCAGCACGATATTGCCGGCGCTTTCGATCAGCAGCGGCAGGCAAGCCCGGGCGCTGTAAAACGCGCTGTCCAGGTTACTGCGCAACGCGGCTTCCCAACTGGCCGGGCTGGTTTGGCTGGCACTGCCCACGCCATGCCCACCGGCACACGCCAGCAATACATCAAGGCGGCCATGGCGCGCGCGAATCTGCGCGATAAAGCCTTCCCAGGTGTCCGGGCAGGCCGCATCGCCGACCAGGATCAGGCCGCCAGTTTGGGCCGCCACCTGCTCCAACGGCTCGCGACGCCGGCCGATCAGGACCAGATTGGCCCCTTCGGCGGCGTACAGCCTGGCGCAGGCGGCGCCGATGCCGGTGCCGGCGCCCGTGATGACGACGGTGCGTGGATCAGGCATCGGGATACTCCGTGCGGTTGAGTACCTGGCAGTAGGAACTGACCGGAAAGTTCGACAGCTCAGCAAAGGACGCGTCGGCATAACCGAAGATCTTGCCGTCGCTGCGGTGCTGTTGCAGGTCGATCAATACCAGGCCCAAGGTCGGGATGATCTTTTCGCGCCAGACAAACAGGTACAACTGGTCGGCGATCTTGTAGTAGTGGCAGCGGTCGGTATCGCACAGGCCTTGCTCCACGCCCTTGATGCATTGCCAGGCGTAGAACTGATCGTTCAGGTAGATGTGCTCGTAGACTTCGCTCGGGCTGTAGCGGTACAGGTTGCGCAAGCCGATCAGCTCCTGGGTCGGCGCGTGGGGGCAATGGCCGGGTTGCCAGGGTTGGTCCAGGCTGCCGTGCAGGAAATCCACCTCAACCGAGGTCAACGCTTTGCCGGCCAGGGCGCGGCTGTAGAGGCCTTCTTCGGTGTGCTCGCGGCGCGGCATTCGGCCGATCACGGCGGTGAACGACGACGTGGCGGTGTCCAGCACCAGGCTGATCGACCACGCCTGGCCGGCTTCGTGTTTGATGAAATCGACCAGGTACAGCCCCGGTCGCACCGATGTAGCGCGGTACGCGGCCGAACCGCTGGAGTGGCCGTCGGCGGCGTGCCAGTGCAGCGCGTCGGCTTCAAAGCGATGCTCGATCTGCCAGCCGTTGGCAAAGTGCAGGGTGAAGGTTTTGCCGTTGAGGTCGGCGAGGTTGGGCAGGATGAACGCTGCGGGGGCGAAACCGTCGGCGAGGGCGCCTACGGTGATCCAGTCGGATGGGGTGGTCATTGCATGGCTCCGGTGGGTTGAATGGACAACCCGGAGCATGAGGTGGAGCAGGGCGCGCGCCTATCAACCGAAGGGTTGAGCCCGCTACAGAAACAGCGCCGCCACCAGTTCGGTGCGGCTGCTCACGCCCGCCTTGCGGAACAGGTGGATCAGGTGGGTCTTGATGGTGGGCAGGCCCACGTCCAGTTCCAGGGCCAGTTGCTTGTTGCTCGCGCCTTGACGCAATAACCACGCGATCTGGCGCTCCTTGGGCGTGAAGGCGGCGAATGCATCCTCACAGGGCTGCATATTGGCCACTGCCATTTGCAGCAGGGCCTGCAAGGCAGTGAGCTGCGCCAATTGGTCGGGGGTGAAGGCGCCTTGTTCGGCAGTGCGCAGTAACGAGATGGCCGCCTGGGGTTGGTCGGCGCGATGGGCAACGATCTCCACCACATCGATTACACCGTAGCGCTGCAGGAAGTCGCGATAGCGGCGGCTGTCACGCTGGGGTTGGCGGGCCATGGCCAAACCCAGCGGCACCACGGCCAGCCCGGTGGACAGGCAATTGCGCGGCTGCAACGGGTCGAATTGCCGGTAGTTGTCCAGGTAGTCGCGGTGCATCTCGCCACTCATGCCTTGCAGTTGGAAATCGCGGGCTTGGAGTTGGCGGTCGACACAATAAAACGCGGCCTGGCTGGCGGGGACGAGCTGGGTGAAAGCCTGCAGGCAATGGCCGGCGACTTCCTGAGCGGGGATGGCGTGCATGGTCGGTCACCTGCGCCGGAGAAAATGCTGCCGACCGAAGCCGGCAGGCAGAACCATCAAACAACCGCGAAATAGTGCTTCACAAAGCTCTCGCTCACAATCTCCCACAGCACCGGCGTGCCCTTGGTCACGAACCAGCTGTCGCCGGCTTTGTAACGGCTGCTCTGGCCGGTGCTTTCATCGGTCAATACCACTTCGCCGGTGACCACGGTGGCCTGTTCGGCAAACGGATAGACCATGCGGAACTTGCCTTGGGTGGTGCCGAAATAGGCACTGCAGACCGGGTCGGTCGGTGCGCCAAAGGTCATTTTGCCGAAGGCGTTGACTTCACCTTCGAGGATCTCGGAACCAAGGTCGGCGACGGTGCCCCAGGCATCGAGTTCCGATAATTGGATGTCTTTCTTGAGCGTCGTAACGGGCATGGCAGTTCTCCTGAGAATGAAACGGTGGGCATCAACGGCGACCGTTGAAGTAACCCGACAGTTGATGAAGGCTTTTACCGGCGGTCAGCAGCAGTGGGCGGATATGGTCCTTGCCCAGGATCTGCGCATGCTTGACCGAGCTGATCAGGTCATAGCGCGATGAACCCTCGCTCATGCCTTCGGCCAGGACCTTGCAGATGATGTGGCTGGGCGTGACGCCAAAGCCGGCGTAACCCTGCACATAGAAGGCGTTGGGGCGACCATTGAGGGTGCCGATCTGCGGAAACAGGTTGGCCCCGGTCGCCATCGGCCCGCCCCACGCCAGGTCGATCTTCACGTCCTTGAGGTACGGGAAAATCTTCAGCATCAGGTTGCGGTTCCAGGCCTTGAGGTCCTGCGGGATGTGCTCGACAAACGGCGTGGCGGCACCGAACAGCAGGCGGTTTTCATTGGTGACGCGGTAGTAGTCGATCACCGGCCGAATATCGCTGTAGGCGCCGCGTATCGGGCTGATGCGATGGATCATCTCGTCCGACAACGGTTCGGTCATCAACTGAAAGGCGTAGGTGTTAACGGTCGTCTTGTGCAGTTCGGGTTCGAGCTTGTTGAGGAAACTGTCGCAGGCCCACAGCAACTTGGACGCCTTGACCGAGCCGCGGCCGGTGCGCACGGTGATGCGCTCGCCATAACTGACGTCCAGGGCCGGGCTGTGTTCGAAGATGCGCACGCCATGGCCGGCCAGTGCCTTGGCTTCGCCCAGCAGCAGGTTGAGCGAATGCACGTGGCCGCCGCCCATGTGCAGCAGCGCGCTGGTATAGGCGTCGGACCCGATGATCTGCTTGACCTCGGACCCTGCCATAAAGCGGATTTCGTCTTTGGTATTGATCGACTTGAAGTCTTTCTCCCAGGCGCGCAGGGTTTTTTCCTGGCGGGCGTTGAAGCCCATATAGCCGTAGCCGTGGCAGAAGTCGGCGTCAATCGAATATTTGGCGATGCGGTCCTTGATGATCCCGGCGCCCAGTTCGCTGATTTCAAAAATCTGGCGCAGGCCTTCGTCGCCCACTTGTTGCTTGATCTTCTCCAAGTCATGGCCGATCCCCGCCATGATCTGCCCGCCGTTGCGACCCGTGCCACCAAAGCCCAGGTAGCGCGCTTCGAGCACCACAATGTTGGTGATGCCTTTTTCAGCGAGTTCCAGCGCGGTGTTGATGCCGGAGAAACCGCCGCCAATCACTACCACATCCGCTTCCACGTCCTGTTCGAGGGTTGGGAAACTGAGGTTGTATTTTTTGGTTGCCGAGTAGTAGGTCGGCGTTTCGATATTGATCATGGCGCAGCCTGGAAAAGTGAAGGGGAACTCACTGCAGAGCCGACAAGAAGCTCTGTGCCTGTTGGGGTGTATTAACTGCCTTCCGAGCGGTAGGTGTCTTGATTCTGTGTGCCGTCGGTCTTGACCCTGGCTGCCACTGTCCACCCTGGAGCCGGCCAGGCGGTAAAGCGGCACACGGTGATCAGTCGCGGGTGCTAGAATGTTGTTAATCTGTTAACTAATTGCGACGCCTGCACCCATGCCCAAACCGCGCCAATCCCTGACCCTTACTTTGCTCCAAGCGCGTGAAGCCGCCATGGGGTTTTTTCGTCCTTCGCTTAACCAACACGGTTTGACCGAGCAGCAATGGCGGGTCATTCGCATCCTGAGCCAGCACGATGAGCTGGAGATTAATCGTCTGGCGGAGCTTGCGTGCATCCTCAAACCGAGCATGACCGGTGTGCTGGTTCGTATGGAGGCCGCTGGCATGGTTGAACGGCGCAAGGCGCAGCAGGACCAGCGGCGTGTGCTGGTGCGGTTGGCCGACAAAGGTCAGGCGTGTTTTGCCTCGATGAGTCAGTGCATGGAGGCGAATTATCAGCGCTTGCAGGCGGGCTTTGGTGAGGAGAAGTTGCAGACGTTGCTGGCGTTGCTCAATGAGCTGAAGACGCTCAAGCGTTGATAGGGCTAACCCGGCGTCCTGCCGGGTTAGCCCACGGATTCAATCCTGCGTTCGGACAGCGTGTTTGACGGCAAAGCCAAAGCAAACGCGAATACCACAGCATCAGTAGATAGCACCGGCAGTGCTTGTGGGCGCCGGTGCATCTTTGAAGGCCGCCGCGAGGCTTTGCAATCCGCGCATCAGCACGGTGGTGTCGACGCCCACTGCGACGAACGCCGCGCCCAGTTCGATGTAACGCCGCGCCAAGGCCTGGTCGGCGCTGAGGATGCCGGCGGCCTTGCCGGCGCTGCGGATACGGGCGATGGCGTGTTCAATCGCCGCCTGCACGTCAGGATGGCCGGGGTTGCCGCGAAAACCCATCGAGGCGCTCAGGTCCGCCGGGCCGATAAACACACCATCCACGCCCTCTACCGCCGCAATCGCATCCAGGTTGGCCAGGCCTTCACGGCTTTCGATCTGCACCAGCAAGCACATCTGCTCGTCGGCTTTGTCGAGGTAATCGGGGATGCTGTTCCAGCGCGATGCCCGTGCCAGCGCGCTGCCGACGCCGCGCACGCCGTTGGGCGGGTAGTGGATCGCCTTGACCAGTTCCCGTGCCTGCGCTGCGCTTTCCACCATGGGCACCAGCAAGGTTTGTACGCCGATATCGAGCACTTGTTTGATCAGCGCGGTGTCACCGATGACCGGGCGGATCACCGGGTGGCTGGGGTAGGGCGCCACGGCCTGGAGCTGGCCGAGCATGCCGCGCAGGTCGTTGGGCGCGTGTTCGCCGTCGATCAGCAGCCAGTCAAACCCGGCGTTGGCGGCCAGTTCTGCGCAATAGGCATCGGATAAACCCAACCACAGGCCGATCTGGGCCTCACCGCTGTGCAGGCGTTGCTTGAAGGTGTTGATAGGCATGTCCATCGAGCGATCTCCTGTTAAACGAAGCGGCAGGCAATCGAGCCAAGCATGTCGTAGTCGACATGAAAGGTATCGCCAGGGTTGGCCGCCACCGGCCGGGTGAAGGAACCGCCGAGGATGATTTGCCCAGGTTGCAGGGTCACGTCATACGCGGCGAGTTTATTGGCGAGCCAGGCCACGCCCTTGGCCGGGTGATTGAGCACGGCGGCCGATACGCCGGATTCTTCGATCACACCATTGCGGTAGAGCACTGCCGGCACTTTGCGCAGGTCGATTTCAGTGGGGCGCACGGCGCGTCCGCCCATGACCACGCCCGCGTTGGCGGCATTGTCGGAGATGGTGTCAAACACCTTGCGGGTGGCGTTGGTGTGCGGGTCGACCTGTTGGATACGCGCATCGATGATCTCCAGCGCCGGGATCACCCACTCGGTGGCGTCCAGCACATCGAACACCGTCACATTCGGGCCTTTAAGCGGTTTGCCCAGGATGAACGCCAACTCCACCTCGACCCTCGGCACGATAAAGCGCTCGAAGGGGATGTCGGTGCCTTCATCGAAGAACATGTCATCGAGCAGCGCGCCGTAATCCGGCTCGGTGATGTTGGACGACACTTGCATGGCGCGGGAGGTCAGGCCGATCTTGTGGCCGACCAGCTTGCGCCCGTCCTTGATCTTTTGGGCGACCCAGGCGCGCTGGATGGCGTAGGCGTCTTCGATCGTGATCGTCGGGTGCTCCAGGGAAAACTGGCGCACCTGTTCCCGTGACCTTTCGGCCTGGTCAAGACGGGCGGCGGCTTGCTGGATGAGCTGTTGATCAAGCATGACAAAGGTCTCTCAGTGAGGGTTGACGATGGCGGCCTGGGTGCGCAGCACCAGCAGGCCACCGAGTGCAATAAGCAGCGCCAGGGAGTAAAGGGCCAGGCTGGCGCTGTGGGTGGTGTCGCGCATCCAGCCAATCAGATAGGGCGCAAAGAAAGACGCGATGCTGCCGAAGGAACTGATCAAGGCGATGCCGGCGGCCTGAGTGGTGTTGGAGAGAAACGCCGGAGGTAACTGCCAGAACATCGGCAATGCCGCGCTGGCGCCCATGCCGGCGAGGATCAGGCCGCTCAGCACCAGGGTCGGGTTGGCCGGAGCGAGCCCGACGATGGCAATACCGGCGGCCGCCATCAGCAACGGCACGCACAGGTGCCAGCGGCGTTCACGCTGGCGATCCGACGAACGCCCGCAGCCGATCATGAAAAAGCAACCCGCCAGATACGGCACTGCACTGAGCAGTCCGACCTTGCCGTCGCTGCCGACCCCGGCGCCGTGGATCAGTGTTGGCATCCAGAACGCCAGGGTGTTGACCGCCAGCATCACCGCGAAATACACCGCCACCAACAGCCAGACTTGCGGGTTACGCAGAATCGCGGAGAACGAGGTGATCGATTTGCGCTGTTCTTCCTTCGTCAGTTGTTCGCGCAGTTGTTGCTTCTGCGCGGGCGTCAGCCAGGTAACGGTCTCGAAACTGTCCGGCAGGCACTTGAGCACCACCAGCCCGAGCAGGATGACCGGCGCGCCCTCGATGACAAACATCCACTGCCAGCCGCGCAGGCTGCCCAGGTCATGGAAGTGCTCAAGAATGCCGCCCGACAGTGGCCCTCCAATCACCCCGGCCATGGGCACCGCAATCGCAAACAAGGCGGTGACTTGCGCACGCCGACCAGCCGGGTACCAACGGTTGAGGAAGACCAGGATGCCTGGGAAGAAACCCGCCTCGGCCACTCCGAGCAAAAAGCGCAGCACATAGAAGCCCGTGGCGCTGTCGACCATGAACATGCAGGTCGACAGCGCGCCCCACACCACCATCAACGTGGCGATCCAGCGCCTGGGACCCACACGGTCCAGGGCCATGTTGCTCGGTACGCCGAACAGCGCGTAAGCGACAAAGAACAGACCGGCGCCGAAGCCGTAGACCGTGTCGCTGAAATTCAGGTCGGCGCTCATTTGCATCTTGGCGAAGCCGATGTTGATGCGGTCGAGGTGGGCAAAGAGGTAGCAGATCAACAACAGCGGCATCAGCCGCCAGGTGATGGTGCTGTGGGTGCGGTCGCGGGTGACGCTGCCGAGGCTGTCGGCGAGATTGGCTGTGCTCATGGTTTTATACTTTTTGTCTGAGAAGGCCGATGGAGTGAACGGGCAGGGCGTGCTAGCCCAGCTGGGCCTTGAGGAAGGCGTGCACGTTGTTCTGCTTGAAGTTGAGCTGCTCGTGCAGCTCGATCATTTCAAACGACAGGGCCAGCAGGCGTTGGGCCTGAAGCTCGGCAAAGTGCGCGGTGATCACCTCGAAGAGGTGTTCGGCGACTTGCTGACGGGTCGCCAGGTCGCGGCCATGGCCGACCTTGAGCGTCATGTGCACGAAGGCGTAGTCGTGCTTGCCGTCGGCCATGCGCCAGGTATCCAGGCGCACGCCTCGGCTGCGGATGCCGCCCAGCGGGAACACACCGCTGTCGCCCAGGGTGGCATGGACTTTTTCAAACAGGCCAGGCAAGTCCGCCTGCTGCTCGATGTTGTCGGTGTATTCAGCGATGAAGTGGGGCATGGACGGCTCCTTCAGACCGCGCGGGGACACCGTGCGGCCATACGGTCAAACGGGGAAAATGGCGTTGATCTGCCCGGTGCCGGAGCTGCCGAACGGGGCGGTGATGATTTCGGCGGGCTTGTCGTAATCCGGCCCGCCGAGCAACCCGAGAAGCATCGCGGTGTCGTGCATCTTGCCTTCGCCGAAGCAGTGTTCGGCGTAGTCCGGAAGCATCGCGCAGAACTCTTTCCAGCGGCCTTGGCGCCAGAGCTCCACCACATGCAGATCGACCTGTTTGTCGAACTCGCGCGTCCAGTTATGGATATTGGCTTCGGCATTACGGTCGTCGGAGAACCGGTGCGACAGTGAGCCGGAAGCCAGCACCACGACTTTGCGGTCGCTCTTCTCGATGGCCCGGCGCACGGCGGCGCCGAACGTGAAGCTGTCTTGCAGGCGATGCCAGGCACACCAGGCGGCAATCGATACCACATTGAATTTCTGCGCGTCCGGTACGCCCATGTGCATGTAGCGCATCGGTACCAGGGTGCCGTATTCCAGCTCCAGGCTGGGGATGTTGTGGGCCAGGGTACGCACGTCGGCCGCATTGGCCTCGGCGGCGATCAACTCGCCAAGTTCCGGGCAGCCTGGGTATTCGTAGTCCATGTTCTTGATGAAGTGCGGCAGCTCGTTACTGGTGTAGGTGCCCTTGAAGTGCTCACCGCTGTTGACGTGATAGGCGCTGTTGACCAGCCAGTGCACGTCAAACACTACGGCGGTGTCGGCGCCCAGTTCGCGGGCGCGGCGGCCGATCTCTTTGTGACCGGCAATCGCTGCTTCACGGCAGCCATGGTGCTTGCCGGGCAGCTCCGATAAATACATCGAGGGAACGTGGCAGATTTTCGCCGCCAGGACGACTTCGCCCATGATGATTCTCCTGAAATTATTGTTGTTGTCTTAGGGGGCTGGTGTGACTCAAACGCCCCAGCGTGGAATGTGATGGCTGCCCATCGAGATGCATACATTCTTGATCTCGGCGAACACTTCGAAGCTGTACTGGCCGCCTTCACGGCCGGTGCCGGAGCCCTTCACGCCGCCGAACGGCTGACGCAGGTCGCGCACGTTCTGGCTGTTGATGAACACCATCCCGGCTTCGATGCCATAGGCCAGACGATGCGCCTTGCCGATGTCCTGGGTCCAGATGTACGACGCCAGGCCATAGTCGGTTTCGTTGGCCAGTTTGAGGGCTTCGGCTTCGTCCTTGAAGGGAATGAGGCACACCACCGGGCCGAAGATTTCTTCCTGGGCAATACGCATGTTGTTGTTCACGTCAGCGAACACCGTCGGTTGGATGAACTGGCCTTTGCTCAAGTGCGCCGGCAAGTTGGCCGGACGTTCGAGGCCGCCGGCGAGGAGGGTGGCGCCCTCTTCGAGGCCGATCTTGATGTAGCCGGTGACCTTGTCGTAGTGGGCCTGGGTGATCATCGAGCCGACCTGGGTTTTCGGGTCTTGCGGGTCGCCGACGATCAGGCGTTTGGCGCGCGCAGCAAACTCGGCGACAAACTGCGGATAGACGCTTTCCTGGATAAAGATGCGGCTGCCGGCGGTGCAGCGCTCGCCATTGAGGGAGAAGATCGTGAACAGGGCGGCATCGAGGGCGCGTTCCAGGTCGGCATCTTCAAAGATCAGCACCGGCGACTTGCCGCCCAGTTCCATGGAGTACTTTTTCAGGCCGGCGGTCTGCATGATTTTCTTGCCGGTGGCGGTGCCGCCGGTGAAGGAAATCGCGCGCACGTCCGGGTGACGCACCAACGCATCACCCGCCGTTGCGCCATAGCCTTGGATCACGTTCAAGACGCCGTTGGGGATGCCGGCTTCGACGGCCAGGCGCCCCAGTTCGTTAGCGGTCAATGGCGACAATTCAGACATTTTCAGCACGGCAGTATTACCCAGCGCCAGGCACGGCGCGGTCTTCCAGGTAGCCGTCATGAACGGCACGTTCCACGGCGAGACCAGCGCGCATACACCCACTGGCTGGTACAGGGTGTAATTGAGCATCTGGTCATCGACCGGGTAGCTGTGCCCGTCCATGCGTGTGCAGACTTCGGCGAAGAAATCGAAGTTGTGCGAGGCGCGGGGGATCAGCACGTTTTTGGTCTGGTGAATCGGCAGGCCGGTGTCGAGGGTTTCCAGTTCGGCCAGGTGCGGCACGTTCTGTTCAATCAGTTCGCCCAGCTTGCGCATCAAGCGCGCACGCTCTTTGGCCGGTGTGCCAGCCCATTTGGGAAAGGCTTCCTTGGCGGCGGCCACAGCTTGCGCGACTTCCTCGGCACCGCCGCTGGCGACTTCGCCGATGGCTTCACCGGTGGCTGGGTTGTAGTTGACGAACACGTCTTTACTTTCGACCTCACGGCCGTTGATCCAATGTTTGATCATGCTGCTCAAGCCTCTTTACGGGCGTTGAAGAACGCCGCTTCGCTGACAATTCGATTGACCAGGCGGCCGACGCCTTCGACTTCCACGATCACTTCATCACCGGGCACCACGTCGGCCAGGCCTTCCGGCGTGCCGGTGGCGATCATGTCGCCGGGCTGCAAGGTCATGAAGCTGGACAGGTATTCGATCAGGTAGGGGATGTCGAAAATCATGTCTCTGGTACTGCCTTCCTGGCGCAGTTCACCGTTGATCCACGTGCGAAGGGTCAGGTTGCTTGGGTCTGGCACATCGGCCACATCGACGATCCACGGGCCGACAGGCGTGGTGGCGTCGCGGTTTTTCACCCGCAGGTTGGGGCGGTAGTAGTTTTCCAGGTAGTCGCGAATCGCGTAGTCGTTGCACACCGTGTAGCCCGCCACGTAGTCCAGGGCGTCTTCGCGCTTGACGTTGCGCGCGGGCTTGCCAATGACGGCCACCAGCTCGCACTCGTAGTGCATGTAGGCGACGTTGTCCGGGCGCCATGTCACTTGGTTGTGACCGGTGTAAGTGCCTGGAGACTTAATGAAGGCCAGCGGCTCGGTCGGCGGCTTGAACGCCAGCTCGGCGGCGTGATCGGCATAGTTCAGGCCCAGGGCAAACATGCTGCCTGTGGCCGGTGGCAGCCATTGCACTTGATGTTCGGCCAGCAGGCGGCCATCGGCCAGGCGCACGGCGTTGTGGTCTTCGACATGGGCGAGGTGCACTTCGCCTTCAAACTGGATACGGGCGTGTTTCATGGAAGCTCCTGTTACTCGGCCACGACGTGGTTAACGAGGCGGCCCAAACCACTGATTTCGACTTCGACGGTGTCACCCGGCAGCACATCCACGCGACCTTCCGGAGTGCCAGTGATCAACACATCGCCAGCGTGCAGGGTCATGAACTCGCTGATTTCGGCGATGAGCAAAGGAATGTTGCGCACGAAGTTAGCCGTGGTGTTTTGCTGGCGAATCTCGCCGTTGACGTACAGCGTGATCGCCAGGCTGTGCGGGTCTGTGACTTGGGCGGTAGGGATCAATTCGGGCCCGACGGAACAGAAGCCATCCCGGCATTTGGCTTTGACGGCGGGGCGGTAGTAGCTGTCTTCCGGCAGGCTGAATTCATTAACGATGGTGAATCCGGCGACGTAATCGAGTGCGTCGCCCTGGCTGACGCGGCTGGCGCTCTTGCCCATCACCACGCCCAGGGCTGGGCCGGGTTGCAGGCGCTCGCCCTGGCCTGGATGCACCACCGCTGCACCGTGCTGATTGCGCGTATTGGGCGTCTTGATAAACAGCACCGGTTTGACCGGCGGCTTCTGATATGGCGGCTGCTCGAATTCGGCGAGGCGCTGTTTCAGCAGCCCTTGGTAGTTGAGCGCCACACCAAAAAGAGTGCCGGTCGCGACGTCATGCAAGGCATGGCTCATGCTTTCTCCTGGCAGAGCCATGGGGAGGCTCTGAATATTGTTAATGTGTTAACAGTTATAATTAAGATGTTAACTATCGTCAAGCGTGGCAGACTGTTCTCGCGGTGGTTGCGCTGCCCAAATCGGTGCAGGATGAGCGTGGCAGCACCCCGGCAATCAGAATAAAAATGAGTAGCGTGCGATGACCGACCGACAACCCATTCCCAACATCAACATTGGCCAGGTGTACGACCAGCGCTACAGCGACGCGCAGGTCCACTACGACCGGCTGGCCAACCTCGCGGGTTTCTTCGGGCGCAATATGCCGATCCACCGGCACGACCGGTTCTTCCAGGTTCACTACGTGAAAAGCGGTACGGTGCGGGTGTATCTGGACGACCAGCAATACGTCGAGTCGGGGCCGATGTTCTTTCTCACGCCGCCCACGGTGCCGCACTCCTTTGTGACCGAGGCCGACAGTGACGGGCATGTGTTGACGGTGCGCCAGCAACTGGTCTGGCAACTGATCGATGCTGATCCCAGCCTGGCGCCGGCGGGCGCGCAACTCCCGGCCGCGTGCGTGGCGCTGGCGCAGTTGGGCCTGCATGACGCGAATGAGGTCCGTCGATTGGATTTTCTGTTCGAGGAACTCAGTGCAGAGGTCGAGGCCCAGCGCCCAGGGCACAGTGCGGCCCTGGACAGCCTGACGCGCTTGATCATGATCAGCCTGCTGCGGCTGTGCTCCCACTCGCTGAAAGCCACGCCTGCGCGGCACGAAGACTTGAGGATTTTCCACCGTTTCAACGAGCTGATCGAAGCGCACTACCAGCAACACTGGCCCTTGTCCCGGTATGCGCAAGGCATCGGGGTGACCGAGGCGCGACTCAACGATGTGTGCCGGCGCATCGCCGACCTGCCGTCCAAGCGCCTGATCCTGGAGCGGCTCATGCAGGAGGCCAAGCGGCTGCTGATGTTCACGGGCAGCTCCGCCAACGAGATCTGCTACCAGCTCGGCTTCAAGGACCCGGCCTACTTCAGTCGGTTTTTCCAGCGCTACGCACAGCTCACTCCGGGGGAGTACCGCCAGCGACAATTGGGGCTGCGTTGAGACAGGCATGGGGAACTGCGCCTTGATCTTGTTGATCTTGTACGGATCAGCATGACCAGCGCAGCGGTGTGACAGAATGGCTTTTACACGGAACCGATTGCACTTTTCACAGGCTTGCGCGCGGCTTGCACGGACAGGCCGGCGACACTAAGCTGCCGACTCGCCCCCTCAAGTGGTGCCGATATGGCCAACCCCCGACCTTCGCTGACCCTGACCTTGCTGCAAGCCCGTGAAGCCGCAATGGCTTTTTTCCGACCCGCCCTGAACCAGCACGAACTGACTGAACAACAGTGGCGCGTCATTCGCATACTGCGCCAGCAGGGGGAACTTGAAAGCCATCAACTCGCCCAGCAGGCATGCATTCTCAAACCGAGCATGACTGGCGTGCTGAGTCGCCTGGAGCGTGACGGCCTGGTGCGTCGGCAGAAGTCCAGCCAGGATCAGCGCCGCGTGTTCGTCGCCCTCACCGAACGCGGCCAGCAGTGCTTCGTTTCCATGAGTGAAGGCATGGAAAGCAACTACCAGAAAATCGAGGAACAGTTTGGCGCGGAAAAAATGGAGCAACTGCTGGGTTTGCTCAACGAGCTGAAAAACATAAAGCCTTGATGGGCTAAATTTAGTTAATAAGTGAATGTGTTCGCCCCGCGCAGCACCGATCGCTATCCGTTTTCGGCACAAATGTGCCGCATCACCTGAGTTCGGAATGGAACTTGCCTTGTACCTGACCGGTAAGCCTTGCAACTGAAAAAGGTTGGGTCAATGAACAACAATAATGTGCTGATGCCTGAGGCCGCGGTGGTTGCCCGAGGGGCGCCAGCGCTCCAACGTTTTCTGACCCGCGATATCGACGAGCACGCTCGCAATATGCACGGCTGGCAGGTTCGCTACGATCAAGTGTCTGCGGGGGCCTTTGAAGGGGAGTTGGTGGCGTTCCGGTCGGACTGGATGCAATTGGCCCGCGACCGCTCTAATCAGGCCATGATCAAAAGTGGCATGGCGTGGAAAGGCGCGATCACCTTCAGCATCCCCTTGAGTGCCGATGGCCCGGTGTATTGCTCGGGGCATCCGATCCATGAGCCAAGCCTGTTGGTCGCCCACGGTGAGCATCTTCCTGAGTTGCACACTCCCCAACACCTGGATTTGCTCAGTGTGGCCATTGACGAGTACGTCCTTGAGCATGTGCTGGAGCGTCAGGGCAGCCACTTTCGAATTACCGATCTTCCCAAGTGTTACCGCTTGGGTGACTCGTCTGTGCAGGCTGAACTCGCGGCGCTGTTCGAGGCACTGTCCGGCTCCGAGCAAGCGCGGGATGCGTTGCTTGGCCACGATTCGATCCGCCGTGGCCTGCGGGATTCGGTGATGCTGCACGTGCTTGAGCTGATTGCGCCGGATCACGCGCCACCGCTCAACCCCACCGCGCGCAAAAGGATGGTCGACCGCGCACGGGAATACGCGCTGAGTCACCTCGACGAGCCGTTGTCGATCCTCGACCTGTGTAACCACATCGGCGCCAGCCGGCGCAAACTCCAATATTGTTTCCAGGAAACCCTGGGGATCAATCCGGTGGCGTATTTGCGTGCGTTGCGCCTCAATGCAGTGCGTCGTGAACTGCGAATGAGCACCCAATCCCTGAACGTACAGGACGTCGCGGCACGCTGGGGGTTCTGGCATTTGAGCCGCTTCTCCGGTGACTATCGCACCCTGTTTGGTGAAACCCCTTCACAGACCCTGCGCCGTACGCAACTCTGCTGAAAACGGATAACCCGCCCACGGCGCTGCTGCCTAGGATGACCCACACCACTTGCTGGGAGGGGCATTCGATGAGCAATAACAATAACGCAAGCGCTGCACGCAAGACGTTGTTCACCCTGGGGCTGCTCGGTTGCTGCGCCGGCGTCCAGGCAACCGAGAACGGCGCGCCGACCACGGCGGTCGGCGTGTATGACTTCGGCGCGGGGATGATGCCACCGGCCACGCCGTTCGGCACCATCGGGCTGCGTACGGCGTTCTACTCGGCCAATGTGCAGAAGGACCGCAGCGGCCGTTCGATCGACAACCACTTCTCGTTGGACGTCTTGTCGATTGGCGTCGCCTATATGCGCATGACTGATCACACTGTACTCGGCGCCCACTATGGGTTTGGCGTGGTGGTGCCGTTTTTCAAGATGGACGCTTCCGTCAAGGTGCCGACCCCCATTGGGCCGCTGAGCCTGGAGGCTGATCCGTTTCGACTGGCCGATGTGCAATTCCTGCCGGTGATCCTGCAATGGAACCCATCGCCGAATCTGTTCATCAACACCCAATTGCAGATCCAGGCGCCTACCGGTGACTACGACAAGAACCGTCTGGTTTCCCCCGGTCTCAATCACTGGACGTTCTCGCCGATCGTCAACGCCACCTACCTCACCGACAGTGGCTTCGAGGTTTCCTCAAGCTTTGAAGTCGACGTCAACACCCGCAACCCCGCAACCGATTACAAAAACGGTGTCGAGTACCGCCACGAGTTTGCCGTGGGCCAGCACATCGGCCCGTGGACGTTGGGCCTGGGCGGTTATTACTACCGCCAGTTCAGCGATGACGATGCGCCAGGGTTGCAGTCGGGCAACCGGGCACGGGTGCTGGCAGTGGGGCCGGCGGTGAGTTACTTCAAGCCGGGCCTGCCACCGGTCTGGCTGCATGCCTACAAGGAAACCGACGCGCGCAACCGTGCCGAGGGTTACACCGTGGCGCTGCGCATTTCTCAAAGCTTTTAAGGGGCTGGCCATGAATCCATCACGTTCTGAGTACGCACCACCCCGGCAAGCCAGCGGTCGTCGTGAAGGGTTGGTGCTGATGCTCGGCAGCAGCCTGACGATCATGGGCGCGGTCATGGTTGCGCCGATCCTGCCCAAGCTTGGCGCCACGTTTGGTCCGCTGGAGCCGCGCGCCGACTTGCTGGTGCCCTTGGCGGTCACCGGGCCGGCGCTGGCGATTGCACTGTGCGCGCCGTTGGCCGGCTGGTTGGCCGACCGGGTCGGGCGCAAGGCGTTGCTGGTCATCGCGACCTTGTTATACGCCGTGCTCGGCGCCTTGCCGGCACTGCTGGATAACTTGCAGGCCATCGTGGGCGTGCGCCTGTTGTTCGGCTGCGCCGAAGCCGCCGTGATGATCTGTTGCGCCACCTTGATTGCCGACTATTGGCACGGTGAGGAACGGCTGCGCTACATCAATCGGCAGGTAGTAACCATCGGCCTGGTGGGCTCGCTGTTCTTTGTGGTGGGCGGCGCGCTGGGCGAGCATTCCTGGCGCCTGCCGTTCCTGCTGTACCTGCTGCCATTGCTGTTGGTGCCGCTGATGATGAAGGTGCTGTGGGAACCGGCTACCCGCCCGGAGTCCCTCGACGAACCCGAGCCGGGCAGGGTAGCCGTGGTGCCGTTGGTACTGGGTTATCTGCTGATTCTCAGCGGGATGGTCCTGAGTTTTATCGTGCCGATCCAGGCCCCGATTCTGCTGGTCGGCCTGGGAGTGACCTCTAGCACGCTGATCGGGCTGTCGGCGGGCTTGGGTTTGCTCGCGACCCTGGGCGGTTCGCTGGCCTGGCCATTGCTGCGTCGACGCTTCGGCATCGTCGGTTGCAACGCGCTGTTGCTGGCTCTGCTGGGGTTGGGGCTGTGGCTGCTGATGCGCGGGCAAAGCTACATCGCGGTGCTGGTGGCGGTGCTGATTCACGGCCTGGGCGCCGGGCTGCTGGTGCCCAACGTGATGGCGCCGGTGATGAATGCCCTGAGTGCCCGGACGCGCGGGCGCGGCCTGGGCGGGTTCACGGCTTGCCTGTATTTCGGCCAATTTGTCAGCCCGCTGGTGGTGGCGCTGCTCAGTGTCTACGCCGGTGACCTGCGCACCTCCATCCAGTGGCTGGCGCTGGCCAGCTTTGCCTCGGCGGCGATCTGGGCGCTGGCAGGCCTGCACGCCCGACGTAAAGGGGCTCCGGGTGCCTTCCGGTCAAGTCATTCGTAACTAAAAGGAGATAAACATGAACATCCAGAATTTGTTGGACAGCGAGGATGCCACCGGCCTGGCCGAGTGGGTCCGCCGTGGCGAAGTGCACCCCGGCGAGTTGCTTGAAGCGGTGATTGACCGGATTGAGTGGGTCGAGCCGCAGCTCAATGCCGTGGCCGAACGGCTGTACACATCGGCCCGTGAAGCTGCACGCACCGTGCAGCCCGGCCACGGCGTATTCGCGGGCGTACCGACTTTGATCAAAGACTTGTTTTCGCCGGTCAACGGCGCGGCGATGACCAACGGTTCCCAGGCACTGGGAGGGTTTCGCGCAGATTTTGAAGCCGAACTGGTGACCCGTTTGCGCCGTGCCGGTTGCGTGATTGCCGGCACCAGTACCTCGCCCGAATTCGGCACGTCGTACTCCACCGAGTCCACGCGCTTTGGCGCCACACGCAACCCCTGGAACACCGGCCACAGTGCGGGCGGCTCCAGCGGTGGCGCGGCCGCCTTGGTGGCGGCGCGTGTCGTCCCGTTTGCCCATGGCAACGACGGCGGCGGCTCCTTGCGCGTGCCGGCGTCCTGCTGCGGGGTGTTTGGCCTCAAGCCCAGTCGCGGGTTGTTGCCATCAGGGCCGATGGTCGGCGAAGGCTGGGCCGGCATGGGCACGCCCCATGGGATCACCTTGTCGGTACGTGACAGCGCCGCCTTGTTGGATGCAACGGCCGGGATCGACCTCGGCGCACCCTATGCCGCACCGGTGCAGGTGCAGCCCTATGTTTCGGCGTTACAGCGCGACCCTAGGCCGCTGCGCATCGCACTGGTGGAGCAACTCGGGCCTTGGCCGACGTCCAGCGAAGCGTTGGCATCGGTGCAGGAGGCCGCCAGATTGTGCCAATCCCTGGGCCATCGGGTTGAGCCGGTGAAGTTGCCGGTGTCACTGCCGGAATTTCTCGATCAGGTCTTCACCATCATTGGCGCCAGTACCCGTCACTATCTCGACGTGCTGGGACAGATGCGCGGCTTTGCGGTGCAGCCCGAGGAGCTTGAGGCGCGCACCCGGATCATTTTGCGCAGCAAGGGCGATGTCAGCGGGGCACATTACGCGGGCGCGGTGGAATGGATTCATGGCTTGGGCCGGCAGTTGGCGATGTTCATGCAGGAATACGACCTGATCCTCACGCCGACCCTGGCCCGTGAGCCGGCACCGATTGGCGAGCTGGATGTGCAGGACGACCGCTTGAGCCTGGATGAACTGATTGAGCAGTTTCACAGCTACTCACCGTTTACCGCGTTGTTCAACGCCAGCGGGCAACCGGCGATGTCGGTGCCGCTGTACTGGAGCGCCGTCGGCCTGCCGATGGGCGCCCACTTCGCGGGCCGTTTTGGCGAGGAAAGTACGCTGTTCGCCCTTGCTGCGCAGTTGGAGCGTGCGCAACCCTGGCGTCGGCGAGTGCCGCCGATCAATGCCTGTCAGCGGTGAGTGCCTGGGACGGTTGGCAATGGGAGGCAGCCGCTCCCACTGCTGACTACCTTGGATCGATCAAGCCCGGATATTCAGGCACACCACCTTGGGTTGGGTCATCTCCTCGTAGGCGAAACGCACGCCCTCACGGCCGAGGCTGCCGTATTTGGAACCGCCAAAGGGCATTGCATCAAAGCGATAGTCGGACGAGTCGTTGATCATCACACCTCCCGCCTCAATCCTGCGGGCGGCGCTCAAGGCCGTCGCCAGGTCGCTCGTAAAGATACCGGCGTGCAGGCTGTAGTCAGGCTCGTTGGCCAGCGCGATGGCCTCATCGAAGGACTCAACCCGTTGCAATACCACCACGGGCGCAAAGACCTCGTTGCGCCAGAGTGCGCTGGCGTGATCGACGTTTTCCAATACGGTGGCGGCGTAACACGAATCCTGTCGTGTGTGCCCGCACAGCAAGGTTGCGCCTTGGGCCAACGCGTCGGCTACCACGCGCTCGGCATTCTGCGCCGCTTGCCGGGTAATCATCGGGCCGATATCGGTGCTGGCAAGCAACGGGTCGCCGACCAACAGGGCCTGGGCCTGGCTGACAAAACGTTCGCGGAACGCGGCATAAACGGACCCATGAACCAGCAGTCGCTGAGTGCCGATGCAATTTTGTCCTGCCGCCCAGAAGGCGCCGGACACGCAACACGCCACTGCGGCCTCAAGGTCGCAGTCGTCCATGACGATTACGGGCGCATTGCCGCCCAAGTCCATTGCCAGTTTCTTCAAGCCTGCGGTGCGGGAGATCTGCTCACCGGTGACAAAGCCTCCGGTGAAGGAAATCATGCGCACGTCACGCGCCGCGACCAGGGCTTTGCCCAGTTCGGCACCACCGGTGGCAACCGTGACCACCGATTCGGGCAAGCCAGCGTCGATCAGGTACGCCACCAGTTTCATGGCTGACAACGGCGCCAATTGCGACGGTTTGAGAATCACCGCGTTGCCGCCGGCGATGGCTGGGCCGAGCTTGTGCGCCACCAGGTTCAAGGGATCGTTGTATGGCGTGATGGCGACGATCAAGCCAAGGGGCTCGCGGGAGAACCAACCCTGGCGCGATTCTGAACCTTCATAGGCATCAAAAGGGATCACCTCGCCGGCATTGCGCCGGGCTTCTTCGGCCGACAGCTTGAGGGTGTTGACGCAGCGCTTGACCTCTTTTTGCGCCTGCTTGAGGGTCTTGCCGGCTTCGTCGACGATCAGTCGGGCAAATGCCGGTGCATCGCGTTCGATGTTCAAGGCCGTCTGTTCGAGAATCTGTGCCCTGCGATAACGCGGCAAGCCCGCACTGGCCCGAACGCCCTGGCGACCCTGTTCCAGCAAGTGCGGAACCTGGGACGCACACACGTCGGCTACGGTGCCGACAAGCGCACCGTCAAAGGGATTGAGCACCTGTATTTGTGCTGCCCCAACCGTACGGGCCAAATTCGATACGTTCATGGCTTACTCCCGACCCTGTGCAGCGGATTGATGAAGGCTGATGATGTCCGACAGCAGCGCAAAGGCTGTTTCTGTACGACCGGCACCCGGTCCCGAAACCGTCACCGTGCCAATCAGGTCGCTGCTGAACGACACTGCATTCGTGGCGCCGCCGATGCTGGAGAGCGGATGATCGTTGCCCAACAGGCGCGGTTCGACGCTGGCACTGACCGAGCCATCGGCATGCCGTGTGGCGGCGCCAATGAGTTTCCAGCGTGCATTGTTCTGGCGGGCCTGATCGATGTCCTCAAGGGTGAGGGCGCTGATACCGTTGCAGCGCACATCGCTGACGGTGAGTGATGCATCCAGCAGCTCGTTGGCCAGGATCACCACCTTGAGACGTACATCATGGCCTTCGACATCCGCCGTCGGGTCGGCTTCGGCGTACCCCAGGGCCTGCGCCTGCTCGACGGCTTCGGTAAAGCCCAGGCCATTTTCCATGCGGGTCAGGACGAAATTGGAGGTGCCGTTGAGAATGCCTTCGAAGCTGTTGATGCTGCTGCCGGCCAGCAATTGCCTGGCCAGGCGGATCACAGGCGTGCCACTCATCACCGAGCCTTCGTATTCAAACGCCACGTGGTTGCGCTGAGCCAGGGCCTTCAACGCCGCGCCGTGCAGGGCAATCGGTCCTTTGTTGGTGGTCACCACGTGCTGGCCGTTTTCCAGGGCCCAGCGACAGAACGTGGTCGCAGGTTCGCCGTCCACCGGGTTGGTGAAGGTCGCTTCGGCAATGATGTCTGCGCCGGAGTCTTTGATCACGGCTTCAGTGCGCGCGACCGCGTCGCCCCCCGGTAGGTTTGCCAGGGCGCCCTTGGTCACCGGCAGCGCGGCCAGTGAGGCGGCATCCAGCCCTTGGCGGTTGATCAGTGAGCCGAGGAAGAGGTCGGTGACACCGACGATTTTCAGGGTAAAACCCAGTGCGTTTTTCCAGTCTTCGTTGCGTTCGGCAATCAACTGGGCCAACGCTCGGTTGACGCCACCGAAGCCCACCAGCGCAATTTTATATTCAGTCATTTTTTTATGCCCTTGATCTGTGTGATGAGTGGTCTGGCATAAGATTAGGGGCGCGACCATGGCAGTGAAATATGCCAATTTGCTCTATTTCATGGGCGTTTTGACCAAGGGGTAGGTGCTGCGTGGGGAACAAAAAAAGCCAACGATCGTTGGCTTTTTTTTACCGCGAAACCGGTTTAGACAACGGAGGATAGAACGAATGACGTCACGGTATTTTCCACCCCCTCCAGGGCCGAGATTTGAGTCCAGACCTGATGCACCCGCTGCGGGCTCGATGCGCCGACGCGCAGCATCAGGTCGAATTCGCCGCTCATGACGTCGCACTGGATCACTTCAGGAATTGCCCGCAGGGCCTGCAAGACATCCTCGCCGCGCATGCGGTCATAGCGATAGACGAAAATCACTGCGTTGATCTGGGATGAGGCTTGGCGCCCGTCGCCGGTCAGTACCGTATAGCCCAGAATTGCACCGTCACGCTCCAGCCGTTCGATCCGTTGGCGCACGGCGTTGCGGGACAGGTTGACCTTGGCCGCCAGCTCAGCGTGGGCGGCCCGGGCATTGAGCCGCAACTCGGCGATGATGCGCTCATCGAGCGGATCCAGAATGCGCTTCATGTGGCCCCCTGCCTCCCGTCGTTCACAGCGTATCGAGCAGTTGATAAAGGAGGCCGGCGTCGTCGGGCGTTATCCGGTAACGCTGGGCGTGTAAGTGCGCTGTCGCCTGGCAGTGTTGCCCCGGCACAGTGATGCCCAGTTCGTTGAGCAGCGCAGCGGATTTGGCCGGTGAAGTTTCCCCGAGGGTGACCATTGGCGCGACCAGGCTGCGCCGATAAAGCCTTGCGGCGAGTACTCCGGTGGCCGTGTGGGGGTCAATCAGGTAGCCCGTGTCACGGTAGAGCGAGGCGATTTCGGCCAGGGTTTCTTCATCGCTGACCGCATAGGAGTCGATGATCATCCGGGCCTGCAACCAGCAGTCGTTGGCGATGGTCATCTCGCCGCTGGCTTCGAATTCAGCCATCAGCGCACTGACTGCCGCAGCGTCGTGTCCATACAACTCCCAGAGAAAACGTTCCAGGTTGGAGAAAATCGACAAGTCCATGGCCGGTGACAGGGTCTTGTCAGCGCGCTGGCGGCTGTAATGGTTCTTGAGGAACAACTGATGCAGGGCGTCATTTTTGTTGGTCGCGACGATGATTTGGGTAATCGGCAGGCCCATTTTTTGCGCGATGTAGCCTGCGTAGACTTCGGCGAAACTCGCCGCCGGCACGCTGAAGCCGACAGATCGTTGACCTGCGCCCAATTGCAGCACGGCGTAGAAATAAAACACGAGCTGCGCCAGCACGTTGACCCAGTTGCTGGAATTGAAGCTGATCGCCTCATGGCGCGGGTTGGGCCAATGCCTGAACAAGCGGTTCGCGAGCTGCTGGCAGTCGTCAAAGCTACCGGCGACTGCGAACGTATGCACATTGGGATGCGCAACCCCCTGCAACTCGTGCAGTTGATGCTGCGCGACCGCGGACTCCGGGTATAGCAGCACCACGTGGGTGTCGTTACTGTGTTTGAACGCCTCGATCGCCGCGAGTCCGGTGTCTCCGTTGGTGGCGCCGAGCACCACTGCGCGTCGCGGGTGCTTATGCAGAAAGTACTGCACCAGTTGCGCCTGCAACTGCGCGGCGAAATCCTTCGAGGAGCGGGTCGGACCGTGGAACAGCTCAAGCACCCATTCGTTGCGATCGACCTGATGCAGCGGCGCCACCGCACGGTGCTTGAACTGACTGCTGGCTTCTTTGAGCAGGCGCTTGAGGTCCGCTTCGGGGATGGTCCCGCCAACAAACGGACGTATGATCCGATACGCCAGTTCGTCGTAGGGCAAGGTTGACCAGTTGGCGATATCCTGAGGCTCGAACAGCGGCAGGTCGGTGGGTACGAACAGTCCGCCGTCGTCGGCCAGGCCGGACAACACGACCTTTTCAAAGTCGGCCTGCACGGTCGAACTTCGAGTGCTTATGTAGTGCATGGTTTGGCTCCGGCCATTTATTTGTAGCGATGGGCCTGCTCGACCAGCCAGGTAGAAAACATCATGGCGTCGGGGTGCTGGTCTGCCCCGGAGCCGCGTACCAGGTAGAACGACTCGCTGGCTTCGATGCGCTGGTCGAAGGGCTCGATCAAACGCCCGTCCTTGAGCATCTCGTCAACCATTGAGGAGCGTGCCAGCGCAATCCCTTGTCCAAGTTCGGCCATGCGCAACGTCGAGATCAATGTGTCGAACTGCATGCCACGGGACGAATCGACGTCGTCCGCGCCGACCATCTTCAGCCAGTATCCCCAACCCTCTTCGTAACCCAGCACATGCAACAACGTATGCCGCGCAACGTCGCTCGCCACCGTCAGCGGTGATCGCGCCATCAGGGCGGGTGAGCAGACCGGGAACAAGGTGTCCCAGGTCAGCCGCTGAGACACGAGGCCAGGCCATTGACCATGGCCCCAGCGAATTTCCATATCGTCTTCGCCATCCAGTTCCTTGATCCAGATATTGCTGATGTAGCGGATATCGAGGTGGGGGTGAGCCTGACGAAAGTCCACCAGCTTGGGCGCCAGCCAGTGGACGAAAAACGCCAGGCTGCCACGCACCTTGATCGGCCGCCGTTTGTGCTGGCCAAAAATCTCGTTCGTGCCCACCGCCAGCCGTGTAATCGCATCCTGCACCACCGGCAGATAGGCCTGGCCTTCTTCGGTCAGCCCCAGTCCCCGGGGCAGGCGCTTGAACAGCGCCACGCCCAGATGACTTTCCAGTTGGCGGATCTGCTGGCTGACCGCGCCCTGGGTCAGGCACAGTTCGTCGGCGGCGTGAGTAAAGTTCAGGCTCCGGGCGGACACCTCGAACGCGCGCAGCCAGTTCAACGGAGGGAGCGGCTTTTGCTTCATGGTCTGGACCTTATTGACGCGGTACTCAGCACGCTTGCCCACACCGTCTAGGGGGACGGCTGAACCGTGGTGGCGAGCGACAAGCGTCGTTCGCGGCTGTTACGGGTAATGTAATACACGAAGTAGCACCAGGCGATGAAGGGCAAACCGAAGTACAACGCGACGCGCTGTTCCGGGTCGAACGCGATCCCCACACAAGCAAGGCTGCAGCACACCAGTGCGCCCAAAGGCACCCACGGGTAACCCCGGACCCTGAATTTGAGGTCGCGCACGTCGCCGCCATTGGCCACGAACTGACGGCGGAATGCAATTTGACTCGCGGCGATGCTCATCCACACCACCACCACCGCCAACCCGGAAATCGACACCAGCGCCAGGTACACCGTGTCGGCGGCAAACACGCTGCTGAGCAGGGATGCGCCGCCACCGACCATGCTCAGTACGATGGCGTTCAATGGGGTGCCCATGCGGGTCAAGTGGGAGAACTGCTTGGGCAGGTGCCCTTGGTCGCTCAGGGTCCAGAGCATCCGTGAGGCGGCGTACAGCCCGGAGTTGGCCGCCGACAACAGCGCGGTGATGATCACGAAGTTCATGATGTCGGCGGAGTAGGGGATACCGATGTAGGTGAACACGGTGACGAAGGGGCTTTCGACCAGACCGGCCTGCTCACGCGGCAGCAACGTCGCCAGCACGAAAATGGTCCCGACGAAAAAGATAGCCAGGCGCAGCACGGTGGTGCGGATAGCCCGTGGCACATTGCGTTGCGGGTCCTTGGTTTCACCGGCGGCGATACCGATCAGTTCGGTGCCTGAAAACGCGAACGACACCGCCAGCAAGGTCATGGCAATCGACATGAAACCGGTGGGGAACAAGCCTTCGCGTGTGAAGTTACCGAGGCCGATACTGTGGGCCTGATCGATATTGAGCAGGCCGAGAATGGCGCCGCCGCCGATGATCAGGAACACCACGACCGTCACCACCTTGATCAGGGACAGCCAGAACTCAGTCTCGGCGAACAAACGGACCGAGACCACGTTGGTAAAAAATACCGCCCCGGCAAACAATGCACTCCAGATCCACACGGGCGTGTCAGGAAACCAGCGCGTCATCAGGATGCCGGCGGCGGTGAACTCCGAACCAATGGCCACCGTCCACGTCAGCCAATACAGCCAGGCCACGGTGTAGCCGGTGCCTGGGCCGAGAAAACGGGTCGCGTACGTGCTGAACGAGCCGGTTTCCGGCATCTGCACTGCGAGCTCGCCGAGGCACATCATCACCATGTACACCATGAGTGCGCCGATGATGTAGGCGATCACCGCACCCAGCGGGCCTGCCTGGTTAACGGTATAGCCGGAGGTTAGAAAGAGTCCGGTGCCAATCACGCCACCCAAGGCCAGCATGACAATGTGGCGCGTCTGCATTTCCTGTTTGAAGCCGGCACGCGTGTTGGTTTTTTCTTCTGTTATGGACATGGTTGTTCTCATGAAAGTAGTGAGGGCAGATAGAAGCGTCGCCACACAGTTTTATTATTATTCCTCTTCATGAAACGCCTCACAGACGGCCCTGTCGTGAGGTTTGAAAGGTCAGTTCACGCCCTCGCTGAAGGCGGGCTGCTGACTTTTTTCATCGCGCAAACCCCTGACAAATGCGAACGCCTGCTTTAAATCGTCGAGCAGATCGTCGGTGTCTTCGATACCCACCGAAACCCGCACTAATCCTTCCGAGATGCCCAGCGCCTGGCGCTCCTCCAGCGTGTTTTCCACATGACTGGTGGTGCGCGCAGGGCCGTAAATGGTTTCCACCGCACCGAGATTGCCCGCACAGTGGGCAAATCGCAGGCGTGGCAGCAGCAGCTTGACCGAGTCCATGCCGCCAACAAGTACGAAGCTGACAATGGCGCCAAAACCGCCCATCTGCGCACACGCCACCGCGTGGTTCGGGTGGTCGGCCAGGCCGGGATAATTGACCGAAGCCACCAGCGGCTCTGTGCAGAGAAATTCTGCCAGGGCACGGGCGCTGTGTTGCTGCTGACGCATGCGCAGCACCAGGGTTTTCATGCCGCGAATGATCATGTATGCCGAGAATGGATCAAGGGTGGCACCGTTGATTTCACGGTAATGCCGAACCTTGGCCATCAGGGCTTCACTGCCGCAGACCAGGCCGCCCAATACGTCACCATGACCACTGAGGAATTTGGTCGCGCTGTGAATGACCACATCGACCCCCAGGGCCAAGGGGTTCTGATTGAGTGGTGTGGCAAACGTGTTGTCGGCTACCACTAGCGCGCCCACGCGTTTGGCCGCCGCAACCAGGCGTTGGATATCAAGGATCTTCAGGGACGGATTGGTCGGCGTTTCCAGGTACACCACCTGACAGCCTCTGGCGATTTCCCGTTCGATCGCCTCGTGATCGAACGTCTCGCACAAGGTCACCTCCACCCCCGTGCGCGGCAGGAACTCCTCGAAAATCTTGTTGGTGCCGCCGTAACTGTCCTTGGTCGACACCACGCGGTCACCCTGGGCCAGGAAGGTATAAAGCACACTGCTGATAGCCGCCATGCCACTGCTGAATGCGACTGCGGATTCGGCTTTCTCCAACTCACCAATCTTGGCTTCGAGGGTCTCGACCGTCGGGTTGCTCATGCGGCTATAGATAAAGCCCGGGGCTTTACCCATGGCGACGTCGTACCAGACGTCGATATCGTCGTAACCATACGCCGCACTGAGCACAATAGGCGCCTGCGTGGCGTTATAGGGATGCCTGACTTGCTCTCCACCCCAGACCGCCCGTGTCCCGGCGCCCGCATTATCAAGCCCTGCGCTGTCAGGTTTTTTGTTCATTGAGACTACTCGCACTGAGGGGTGAACGTTGAGTCGTTCACACAGATAGTGCGGATCAATATAGGGATAAGCGGTGCCCCCGAGAAACGATGTTATCGGTGCCAAAGGGCTGCTTTTTTTAATGGTTGGCGGGGGAATATGCTGGTTTTGTTTTTGCTGGAACCGGGGGAAAAGATCCTGGGCCTGGACCTCAAGTCAGGAGGGCATTTGTCCCATGGCGCTGCGTTCAACTTGTCCAAGCCCTCAACTATGGCGTGCATCCGGTGACGCACAGGGTCGACTGGATCAGGTCGAGCAGATCGCCCGACAGGAACGTCCATGCCTGATCATCCGAGGTGCTTGCCCCGGCGCGCGCGGATGGCCGCACAAGCCCGGCAACTGCTGCTGAACTGCGCGCTGGGCCATTAGATTTTCAGGGCGCTGGCCAGGCGCAACATGGCGGCTTCTATTTCATGCGCGGTCAGGGAGGAGTAGCCCAGCAGCCAGCCTTGTTGCTTCGGTTCGCCCGCGTACAAGCCGCTGAGGCCGGACAGTTGCACGCCGGCAGTAGCCGCCTGGCGGATGGTTTTCTCCTCGGACCATCCGGCTTTCAGCAGGCAGGGGATCTGCAACCCGCCCGGCGGCAATTCGGCGGTGACCACGGTGCTCAGGTACTTGCCGATCGCGTCGTGCATGATCGAGCGGCGTCCGGCATACAGCTTGCGCATGGCCCGCACATGGGCGTTGTAATGACCGTCTTCCATAAAACGCGCTAGGGTCAGTTGCAGTGTTTGCGGTGTGTGGCCGTCCATCATGCTGCGGGCATAGGCAAAGGGCTTCACCAGCTGAGAGGGCAGCACCATGTACCCCATGCGCAGGCCGGGGTAGAGGGTCTTGCTGAAGGTGCCGATGTAGAGCGTGCGCTGATACTTGTCCAGGCCCTGCACGCAGGCCGTGGGTTGCCCGTCGTAATGGAACTCGCTGTCGTAGTCATCCTCGATGATCCACTTGCCTTTTTGCGCCGCCCAATTGATCAACTCAAGTCGCCGCTCCAGGGGCAAGGTCGCGCCGGTGGGGTACTGGTGAGAGGGCGTGACATACACACAGTTGGCGCCGCTGCGGTCGGCATAAAGCAGGTCGGTGCGGATGCCGTGTTCATCGACATCAATGGGCATCACCTTGGTTTCGGCAATTTGGAAAGCCTTGCGGGCGCCGTAATAGCCGGGGTTTTCCAGCAGGATCGGCTTGCCAGCGTCCACCAGCAATTGCGCGCACAGGTACAACGCCTGACGTGTGCTGCTCAACACCAGCACCTGGTCGGGTGAGCATTTGGCGCCGCGTTCGAGGTTCAGGTAGGTGGCAATTGCTTTGCGCAGGGGCTCGGCGCCTTGTGGGTCGCCATGCAGCAGCACGCTGGCGCGATAGTCCTTCATGACCTGGCGCTGCAAACGCTCCCACACATCCGTCGGGAAGCTGCGGGTTTCCGGCAGGCCGGTGGCGAATGCCTTGATGACTTGCTGATCGCGCACGCCGCCGGTGTCGAAGATCATCCGCCCGCGCTGGCTGAGTTCGGCGCCCGGTGCGGCGACGCTGCTCCTGGTTTCCTGAGCCTTGAGGCGTCGGCGGCCTGCACCGCGCAATTCGACGCCCACCGTGTCGCAGACGTAACTGCCGGCGCCTTCGCGGCGCACGATAAACCCGTCCCGATGCAGCTGCACATAGGCGTTCTCAACGGTGTCGCGGGCGCACCCCAATGACTTGGACAGCACCCGCGTGGCGGGCAGTTTCAAGCCGGGGCCGAGGGCGCCGTCGAGGATCAGCGCACGTAATGCACGTTGGATCCGCTGGTGCAGATCCAGCAGCTGAAACTCGGCGTCGTTGAGGCGCATCTTCAGGGTTTCAAGCTCGAAGGTCTTTGCCATGTGGTCTGCTCTCATTCCATGAAATGGCAGGTAGTGGCAGGCCAGTTTATCCGTAGACTCTGGCCCTCGCCATCCCACGGTTTCAACGCCGTTTCAGTGCCGGCGTTCGAGGCGTTATGGGGGTTCATGAGCGCGTTTGCGCGAGAGCATGCTTGACCGAGCACGCCAAGTGGTCTGGTCGGTTGCGCTAAGGCGCAGGGGTTAAACCTGCCATTCAAACGCTATAAATGACCGCTTAACAGCGACCGGATGGATACATCGTCCAGCAAGGAGCCAAGACCTATGTCATCTACTCAATCCCCCTCGTCCGTTCATCTGCGGGACCTGCTGCACCCGGTGGTTGCCGGGTTGATTTCAGTGATCGTCAATTACGGCGGCACGTTCATCCTGGTGTTTCAGGCCGCCAAGGTCGCCGGGCTCAGCCCTGAGTTGACGGCGTCGTGGGTTTGGTCTGTGTCGATCGGGGTAGGGGTGACCGGGCTGTTTCTCAGTTGGGTGAGCCGCGAGCCGATCATCACCGCCTGGTCGACGCCTGCGGCGGCGTTTTTGATCGTCGCCCTGGGGACCACGCCCTACGCCGAGGCCATCGGCGCCTACATGATTTCGGCGGCAGCGTTCGTGCTGTTGGGCGTGTCCGGTTACTTTGAGAAAGCCGTGCGGCTGATCCCGCCAGGTGTGGCAGCGGGCTTGTTGGGCGGCATCCTGCTGCAGTTTGGCATCGGTGCGTTCGCCAGCATGAGCGTCGACCCGCTATTGGTCGGCGTGTTGATCGGCGCCTACATTCTGTTCAAGCGCTTGAGTGCGCGCTACGCGGTGGTCGGCATTCTGGTGTTGGGGCTTGGCTTTTTGCTGATGCAGGAGCGCGTGGACTTCACGGGATTGGCGCTGGAGTTCGCGACTCCGGTGTTCACACGCCCCGAGTTCTCGGTCAATGCGTTGTTGAGCGTCGCGCTGCCGCTTTTTCTGATCACCCTCACGGGGCAGTACATGCCGGGCATGCTGGTGCTGCGCAGTGACGGCTTCAACACCAGTGCCAACCCGATCCTCAGCGTGACCGGGCTAGGTTCTCTGCTGATGGCGCCGTTCGGTTCCCATGCCTTCAACATCGCCGCCATCACGGCCGCCATCTGCACGGGCAAGGAAGCCTCCGAAGACCCGTCCAAGCGCTGGGTCGCAGGCGTGGCCGCGGGCATCTTCTACATCCTGGTGGGGATCTTCGGCGTGACCCTGGCCGCGGTGTTCATGGCCTTCCCGGCGACCTTCATCACCACCCTGGCCGGGCTGGCGCTGTTGGGCACACTCGGCGCGAGCCTGGCCAATGCCATGGCGGACGTGAAATCCCGGGAAGCGTCGCTGATCACCTTTCTGGCCTGCGCGGCCAATATCACCGTGCTGGGCATCGGCGGCGCGTTCTGGGGCCTGGTCATCGGCCTGGCAGCCTACGTCGTGCTCAATGGGCAGTTGCCGCGCCGTGAAAAGACGGCGGCCCCACAGGCCGAAACGGTTGCGACAACGTCTGCTGATCACCGTCAGACGGGGCACCACCGTGCGCCTGATGCCGCCGCTGACCTGCAATGACGCACAGATCGAAGACATCGCCGTGCGCACCACGCGCCTGCTGTCACCGACCGTTTGAATTCTTGACCAAGGACACTTTGCACATGTACGACTCGACGCTGACCCTGAACGCTTTCGACCCTGAGCTGTATGAATCCATTCAGAACGAAGAACATCGTCAGGAAGACCATATCGAGCTGATAGCCTCGGAAAACTATGCCAGCCCGCTGGTGATGAAAACCCAGAGCTCGGTGCTCACCAACAAGTACGCCGAAGGCTACCCCGGCAAGCGCTATTACAGCGGCTGCGATTACGTCGACGTCGCCGAGCGGCTGGCCATCAAGCGGGTCAAGGCCCTGTTCAACTGCGACTACGCCAACGTGCAACCCCATGCGGGCGCCCAGGCCAACGCGGCCGTCTTCCTCGCACTGATCAACCCCGGCGATACGGTGATGGGCATGAACCTGGCCCAGGGCGGTCATTTAACCCACGGCAACCCCGCCAATTTCTCGGGGCGTCACTACACCATCGTGCCTTACGGACTGAACCCGGAAACCGGCTTTCTCGACTATGACGAGATGGAGCGAATCGCGCTGCAAGCGCGCCCCAAAATGTTGATCGGTGGTTTTTCCGCGTATTCGCGCTACAAGGATTGGGCACGCATGCGCAGCATTGCCGACAAGGTCGGGGCGATTTTCTGGGTCGATATGGCCCATGTCGCCGGGCTGGTCGCTGCGGGCGAATACCCGGACCCACTTCCCCATGCGCATGTGGTCACCAGCACCACGCACAAAACCCTGCGCGGGCCACGGGGCGGTTTGATTTTGTCCAAAGGTCAGGATGAAGCCTTCTACAAAAAGCTCGACTCCGCGGTGTTTCCCGGCGTGCAGGGCGGCCCGCTGATGCACCAGATCGCGGCCAAGGCCGTGGCATTCAAGGAGGCGCTTACGCCGGAGTTCAGCGTCTACCAGACCCGCGTGGTGATCAACGCCAGGGCCATGGCCGGAGTGTTGCAACAGCGCGGGTACAAAATCGTGTCGGGCGGCACCGACAACCACATGATGCTGATCGACCTGTCCGACAAACCCTACACCGGCAAGGACGCCGACGCTGCGCTGAGCCGTGCCTACATCACTACCAACAAAAACGCGGTGCCCAATGACCCGCGCTCACCGTTTGTGACCTCCGGCCTTCGCATCGGCACCCCGGCGGTGACCACCCGCGGGTTTGACGTGGAGACTTGCAAGCAAGTGGCTGGCTGGTTGTGCGACGTGCTGGACGCACTGGAAAACGGCGACAGCGACAAGGTCGGGCAGCGTGTGCGCGAACACGTGGTCGCGCTGTGCCGTCGTTTTCCGGTCTATCGCTGAGTCAGTAAGGGGGAGGGTGTCCGCGTGTTTTCAGCGGGCGCGATCACCCATGTGAACGCTGGATTTTTAGTGAATTCAGCGCGGCTCAACGTGGCGCCATGCATTAAAACTCGGTGATGACGGTGACGCCCGCCGTCTCAAACCGGTCCATATGGATCAATGCGTCGATCGACTGCTCCAGGCTGATGGTCTTGCCCACGAGTTTTTCAGGCGCCAGCTTGCCGGAGGTGATCATCTCGATCATGGCGTCATAGCGGTGCGCTTGCATGCCGTGGCTCCCGTAGATCTCAAGTTCGTGGGCGATGACCTTGCTCATGGGGATTGCCGGCGTGGCGTGATCAGCGAGCATCAGCCCCACCTGAACGTGCTTGCCGCGACGGCGCAGGTTGTTGATGGAGTTGAAGCAGGTGGTTGGGTGGCCCAATGCGTCCAGCGATACGTGGGCACCGCCCTGAGTAATTTCCAGCACGGCTTCGGCGACGTCCGCCACGCACTGGGCATTGATCGTGGCGACAGCGCCGAGCGCGCGTGCCAGGTCGAGTTTGTCCTGGGAAATATCGATGGCGATCACGTTCGCGCCAATGGCTTGGGCGATCATCACGGCAGACAGGCCTACGCCTCCGCAACCGTGAACCGCGACCCATTGACCGGCGCTGACTTTTCCTTGGTCAACGACTGCGCGGAACGAGGTGGCGAACCGACAACCCAGACTTGTAGCGGTAGCGAAATCCATGCTCTCAGGCAACGCGACCAGGTTCAGATCGGCCTGATGGATACCGACGTATTCGGCAAAAGAACCCCAATGAGTAAAGCCTGGCTGGAACTGCGTGTGGCATACCTGCTGATTGCCGCTATTGCACTCGGCGCAGGCACCACACCCGCCCACGAACGGCACGGTCACACGGTCGCCGACCTTCCATTGCGTGACGTCGTTGCCCACCTCGGCCACGATGCCCGCCAGCTCATGACCCGGTACATGGGGCAGCTCAATGTCGGGGTCATGACCTTTCCAACCATGCCAGTCGCTGCGACATACCCCTGTGCCAAGCACCTGGATAACCACACCATGACGTTCCGGGGACGGGTCTGCCACGTTCATCAGGCGCGGCGGCTTGGAAAAGGCTTCGTAGACGACTGCTTTCATTCAAATGACCTATGTTTGGATGGGCGATGTGACGTTGAGGTGTCACGATCCAGGCATTTCCATTATGGATGAACCCCTTGAAATTACCCTTCAAGTTGCAATTGACGTCACCCGGAAATTGAAATTAACCTTCATTTTTAAGTCTTAATTTGAGGAGTTATTTCATGCTTGAGCAGCTTGATAAGGCGGACATTGCAATATCGGAACGTTTGCAGCGCGACGGCAAGCTGTCGAACGTCAAGCTGGCTGAGCAGTTGTCCCTCAGCGAAGCGTCCTGCTGGCGCAAGCAACGCCGGCTTGAAGAGTGCGGGGTTATCGAGGGATACCAAGCCATTCTCAATCGAAAGAAACTAGGGCTGGGCCTGAAGGCGTTTGTCCAGATCTCTTGCACCGATCACAGCGAAGAAGCCACGGCAACGTTTGAAAAGATTATTCAGGCGGCACCTCAGGTTTTGAGTTGCCATAACACAACAGGCGAGGCGGACTTTCTACTTGAGGTGGTTGCACGGGACTTGGACAGCTACAGCCGCTTTGTCGAAAAAGTACTCAGGAAGCTTCCTGGCGTTTCGAGTATTCGCTCGAACCTGTCCCTGCGAGAAATGAAGACTACCAATCGACTGCCCGTAGCCGAGCTCTTGAGTATCTGAGCGCTGCCCTGACAGGCGCGAAGACAATGCCGCAGATGGCCGACAAACTGACAGCCTACTCAACTAAACTGCACCAGAGCTGCTCCTGACAGCGCCTGGTGAGACGTCATGATTGCCCATACCCCCACGCTTTTTGCCTGCGTCGCCTTAGTGGCGACGATCATGGCGTTTTGTCTGATATTGGTCGGCCAGTTCAACCAGCGCGACGGTTTGCTGACCATTGGTTTTGGTTTGGCGGCACATGCCCTGGCTTACATTGGATACACCTTGTTCGGCCACGCCCCGTTGTGGTTGACCTATGGGGCAGCCAACACATTGCTGGCGGTGGCGCTGGCTTTTTATGGGGCCAGCATCTTTCGGATCGTTGAGTTGCGCGTCTCCTGGTGGCGGATATTTGCGCCTGCTGCCTTGATGCTTGCCTTGATGGCAAGCCTGATCGACACCTTGGAACCGCGCATGCTCGCCGCCACGCTGGTGTTGATGGTGCAATGCGCCTTGATCATCTATTGGACGCGCCGCTACATACCCGCTCAGGGGCGCGCGCGCATGTTGTTGATCATCGGATCAAGTATCAGCCTGATCGGCCTTGGCATGCGGGTGGTCGCCATCATCGGCGGGGGAGCCGCCGAGATGCGCTATGACGTCAGCAACCTCAAGCAAACCATCTCCGTCAGTATCGGCACGTTCACCGCGATGATGATCTCCCTCGGACTGGTGCTGCTGGCCAAAGAACGCAGCGAGTCGTTATTCCAGCGCCTGGCGTTACGCGACGTGCTGACCGGTATTCTCAATCGCAGAGCCGTGCTGGAACAGTTTTCCAAAGAGTTGGAGCGCGCGCGCCGAGACGCTGCCTACCTGGCCGTGGCGATGGTCGACATCGACCATTTCAAGCAGATCAATGATGTGTATGGACACCTGGCGGGCGATGAGGTGATTTGCCATTGCGTCAATCATCTCACCCAGCGAATTCGTGAGTCCGACAGTATTGGTCGTTATGGGGGTGAGGAATTCCTGGTGTTACTTCCCCGCACCAGCCCCGAAGACGCGGTGAAGGTTCTGGACGAATTGCGCGCATCGGTCGCTGATTCACCGGCTCGGTTTGGCGAGGCAACCATCTCGGCGCGCATCAGTATCGGAGTCTGCTGCGTGGTGCCAAACCCGGATGACACCACGGCCAGCCTGCTTGCGCGGGCAGATGCCGCTCTGTATGAAGCCAAGGGCCTGGGGCGCAATACCTTGTGTTTGGCAGCGCCGCAGGTGCATCGCGGGGAAACTGCCGCCATGGATATCATTGAGTATTGAACGGCAGGCCAAGGCGGAAATGATCAGATGAACAGCGTGCCAGAGGGAGCCTGGAGACTGTCCGAATCGCCAAAAAAAGATTTTTACTCACCTCTGGAAAGGTAGTTTCAGGCAGAAAAAATAAGTTATGCCCCTATTTTTGCCCCCACCCGTACCGGGTGTGTGAGCGATAGCGAATGACGATTGCTGACAGAAAACCAAGCTGGTTTGGGTGACGTTCAGAGTCAGTCAAAAATTGTGAATGGGGGGAGGAGTTCCTTCCAGAGCAACCGCGATTACGGCCTGGTGTGGATTTTCAATATCTACGAAATGAGGGGCGATTCAGTTCGATCCCCCGGCCATTGCGCAACACCAGCACGTAGGCGATGCCCATGTCCCGTTGCAAGTGGCTGGCGGCGCTTGGCGAGCGCCGGCGCGGCGGCGATCAAGGCGCGGGTGTAGTCATGCTGCGGCGCGCCGAGAATCTGCCGTGGTTGCCCCTTGCTCCACCACTTGCCCCTGTCGCCTCGCCGTTGGATGTGCGCAACGTCATCGCCTGTCATAATCCGCCCATCTCACCCCAGCCCCCACACGGAGTCCATGCCATTCATGGTGCTGTTCAATCGATTGAGCGCGTTTTCCATCCAGGCGCGCAGGGCACTGAAGCTGGTGTGGGGGACGTCGCGTCCCTTATTCATAGGCCTGCTGCTGGCCACCATCGTTGCCGGTCTATTACCTGCGCTGGCTGCCTGGATCGGCCAGCGTATTGTCGATGGCGTGGTGCACGCGATGCAGATTCATGCAGCCGGCAGCCAGGCGCCCGTGTGGCCAGTGATGCAGTACGTGCTGGCCGAGGCGGGCGTGTTGGCGCTGCTGGCCGCCGCTCAGCGCGCGCTGTCAATGCAGCAATCGTTGCTGCGGGTGCAGTTGGGGGTGAAGGTCAACCTGATGATTCTGGAGAAAGCCCAGACCCTCTCACTCCTGCAATTTGAAGACGCCGAGTTCCACGACAAGCTGGTGCGCGTGCGTCAGGGCGCGTCGACACGGCCGCTGAGCCTGGTCACCAAGGGCCTGGGGCTCGTGCAGAACCTGATCGCGCTGATCAGCTTTGCCGTGCTGTTAGTGCACTTTTCGCCGTGGGCGCTGGTGATTCTGGCGGTCGGCGCCTTACCGGTGTTCTTCGCCGAGACGCATTTCTCGGGCAATGCGTTTCGCCTGTTCCACCGGCGCGCGCCCGAGACCCGTCAGCAGAATTACTTGGAATCGCTGCTGTCCCACGAGACCCATGCCAAAGAGGTCAAGCTGTTCGGCCTGGCGCCGCTGTTCCTCAAGCGCTACCGCGACAACGCCCGGCGCTTGTACACCGAGGACCGCCAGTTGACGGTCCGTCGGGATGCCTGGGGCTTTGCCCTGGGACTGCTGGGCACCGCGGCGTTTTATGTGGCTTACGCCTGGGTGGTGCTGGACACCGTGCGCGGCCAGACCACCCTGGGACAGATGACCATGTACATCGTGCTGTTCAAGCAGGGGCAAAGCGCGATCACCGCCAGCCTCAGCGCGATTGCCGGCCTGTATGACGACAGTCTGTTTCTGTCGGACCTTTATGAGTACCTGCTAACCCCTGTGGTCGTGCCGAGTGGCCGCCTTACCCAGGGCGCGCGTCCCGGCGACGGTCTGCGCTGCGAGCACGTAGGGTTCAGTTACCCCGGCGCTGAGCGGCAGGCATTGACTGACATCAACCTGCATTTGGCGCCTGGGCAAAGCCTGGCCCTGGTGGGCGAGAATGGCTCGGGCAAAACCAGCCTGATCAAACTGCTCACGCGCCTGTATACCCCGCACGAGGGGCGCATTCTGCTGGATGGCAGCGACTTGCAAGACTGGGATGAACAGACACTGCGCCAGCGCATTGGGGTGATTTTCCAGGATTACATCCGCTACCAGATGACCGTCGGCGAGAACCTTGGAGTGGGTGACGTCGATGCGCTGAATGATGAGGCGCGCTGGCGCACGGCGGCCACCCAGGGGGTGGCCGCCGAATTCATCGAGCGCCTGAGCAGGGCCTACGGCACACAGTTAGGGCGCTGGCTTGGTGGCCAGGAGTTGTCGGGTGGGCAATGGCAGAAAGTCGCCTTGTCACGCGCGTATATGCGCCAGGAGGCGGATCTGCTGATTCTTGACGAGCCGACGGCTGCGCTGGACGCCGGCGCCGAGGCGGCGGTGTTCGAGCACTTTCGCGAGCACGCCAAGGGCCGCATGACGTTGTTGATTTCCCATCGATTCTCCAGCGTGCGCAATGCCGACCACATCATCGTGCTGGACGGCGGGCGAATCCTGGAGGAGGGCAGCCATCAACAGCTGATGGTGGCGGGTGGGCGCTATGCCGAGTTGTTCGATGTTCAGGCGCGGGGGTATCGCTAGGTCCCCGTCCAATCCGGCCAAGCGTATTGTTTCAAAGTTTTAGGCCAACATTCTCACCTCAAGCCCTGCGCGCCCCGACGCAGCGCTGAAAGCCTGGCGCAGAACGCCCGACAATACCTCCAGGGTATCCCTTCAGACTTTATCCATATTGGACGCCCCCCTACCCAGGCGTCAGCCTGAGCCCAATAACTATAAAAGAGCCGCAACCATGACCGTGCTATTGAGTGAGCGCAGCCAGATTTTCCAGGGCGCCGATGCCTACGCGGTGTCGGACTACGTCAACCAGCACGTGGGCAGCCACTGCATTCGCCTGCCTCCCAAGGGCCGGCCCCGGGCGAGTATCAGCCATCGCACCTTCGCCAGCCTTGACCTGTGCCGCATCAGCTACGGCGCACCGGTGCGGGTCACATCGGTGGCGCTGGAGACCATCTATCACCTGCAGATCCTGTTGAGCGGGCATTGCCGCTCCAGCTCCCGTGGCGAGAATGACGTGTTCGGGCCGGGGGAAATCCTGCTGATCAACCCGGACGACCCGGTAGACCTGACCTATTCCGCCGACTGCGAGAAATTCATCATCAAACTGCCGGTGCGCCTGCTGGAAAACGCCTGCCTGGAGCAGCACTGGAGCCTGCCGCAGGTGGGTATCCGCTTCGCGACGGCCCGCCACGCGCTCAGTGAAATGGGCGGCTTCCTGCCGTTGCTCGGGCTGATCTGTCATGAGGCAGAAAACGCTGCCGAGCCCCACATGCAGGGCCTGTACGAACGCATCTTGGCCAACAAGCTCCTGGCATTGCTGGGCAGCAACGTGTTGCGGGTGATCCCCCAGGCTGCCCACGGCGGTGGGTTTGAAGCGGTGCGCGAATTTATCCAGCAACACCTGGGCGATGACATCAGCGTCGAGCAGTTGATGGCCGTGGCCAACGTCAGCGAACGTTCGCTGTACAGCCTGTTTGCGCGCCAGGTGGGGCTGTCACCGCGCGACTATGTACGCCGCTGCAAGCTCGAACGGGTGCATGCACGCTTGCAACTGAGCAGCACGCGCAGCGTGACCGAGGTGGCTTTGGACCATGGCTTCATGCACCTGGGGCGGTTTTCCGAGGCCTATCGCAAACGTTTCGGCGAACTGCCGTCGCAGACCTGGAAACGCCATCGTTAAGCGACGTGCGCCTGGCGGATAGCGATGTGCAGGCAGCGGATATTGACGCGCAGGGCGAACACGTACGGTGAGGGTGCCTGATACAAGAACAACGGAGGGCCCGCCCCATGATCAGTACACTCGACCGACTCGCCTGCCAATTGCGCGAGTCTGTACAGGAAGATCCCGCCACTGGGGTGTTCCGCTGCCGCCGCGACATCTTTACCGACCCCGACCTGTTTGCCCTGGAGATGAAACACATCTTCGAAGGCGGCTGGATCTACCTGGCCCATGAAAGCCAGGTGCCGGAGATCAACGATTACTTCACCACCTGGATCGGCCGCCAGCCGGTGGTCATCACCCGTGACAAACACGGCGCGCTGCATGGCCTGGTCAACGCCTGCGCGCATCGCGGCGCCATGCTGTGCCGGCGCAAACAAGGCAATAAGGGCTCATTCACTTGCCCCTTCCATGGCTGGACGTTCAGCAACGCCGGCAAGCTGCTCAAGGTAAAGGACGCGAAGACCGGCGCCTATCCTGACAGCTTCGACTGCGACGGCTCCCATGACCTCAAGCGCCTGGCGCGCTTTGAAAACTACCGCGGTTTCCTGTTCGGCAGCCTCAGCGATGCGGTGCCGGAACTCAGCGACTACCTGGGCGAAACCCGCGTCATCATCGACCAGATGGTCGACCAGGCTCCTTTGGGCCTGGAGGTGCTGCGCGGCAGCTCATCCTATGTCTATGACGGCAACTGGAAGCTGCAAATCGAAAATGGCGCCGACGGTTACCACGTCAGCTCCGTGCACTGGAACTACTCGGCGACCATGGGCCGGCGCAACTACGAAGCCGAAGGCACGCGCACCGTCGACGCCAATGGCTGGTCGAAAAGCCTGGGCGGCGTCTACGCCTTCGACCACGGGCATATCCTGCTGTGGACGCGCCTGCTCAACCCCGAAGTGCGCCCGGTGCACGCTCACCGCGAGGCCTTGGCCGAACGCCTGGGCCAGGCGCGCGCCGACTTTATCGTCGACCAGACCCGCAACCTCTGCCTCTACCCCAATGTGTACCTGATGGACCAGTTCTCGACCCAGATCCGCGTGGTGCGCCCCCTCGCCGTGGATAAAACCGAAGTGACAATCTATTGCATGGCGCCCATCGGCGAAAACGCCCAGGAGCGCGCCACGCGGATTCGCCAGTACGAAGACTTCTTCAACGTCAGCGGCATGGGCACCCCGGATGACCTCGAGGAATTCCGCGCCTGCCAGACCGGTTACCAGGGCGCGAGCACCCTGTGGAATGACTTGAGCCGTGGCGCCAGGCAGTGGGTCGAAGGCGCGGACGAAAATGCCTTGGCCATGGGCATGCAACCGCAGCTCAGCGGGGTCAAGACCGAGGACGAGGGCTTGTTTGTGCGCCAGCATGCGCACTGGGCCCAAAGCCTGCAACGTGCGATCGAGCGCGAACAGCAAGGGCTGATTGCCAGCGACCGCGAGGTGCAGCCATGAGCCTTGCCCGTGACCACCTGCTGGATTTTCTCTACCGTGAAGCGCGCCTGCTCGACGACCGACAATGGGATGACTGGCTGGCCTGCTATTCGCCCAAGGCCGAGTTCTGGATGCCCGCCTGGGACGATCACGACACCCTCACCGAAGACCCGCAGCGCGAAATCTCGCTGATCTACTACCCCAATCGTGACGGCCTGGAAGACCGTATCTTCCGCATCAAGACCGAGCGCTCCAGCGCCAGCACGCCCGAGCCGCGCACCGTGCACATGCTGTGCAACCTCGAAGTGCTGGCCGACGACGGCGTGCAGGTGGACCTGCGCTTCAACTGGCACACCCTCAGCCACCGCTACAAAACCACCGACAGTTATTTCGGTACCTCCTTCTATCGCCTCGACATCCGTGCCGAGCAGCCGCTGATCACGCGCAAGAAGGTGGTGCTGAAAAACGACTACATCCACCAGGTCATCGACATCTACCACATCTGAGGACACCGCCATGACGTATGCCATCGCCCTGAACTTCGAGGATGGGGTGACCCGCTTCATCGACTGCAAGGTGGGGGAAAAGGTGCTCGATGCCGCCTTCCGCCAACGCATCAACCTGCCCATGGACTGCTCGGACGGTGTATGCGGCACCTGCAAATGCCGCTGTGAAACCGGCGCCTACGACTTGGGTGACGATTATATCGACGACGCCCTGAGCGCCGACGAAGCGCAGGCGCGCCAGGTACTGACCTGCCAGATGGTGCCGCAGTCCGACTGCGTGATCGCCGTGCCGGTGCCGTCCAGCGCCTGCAAGACCGGCACTACGCACTTTACCGCGACGCTGGCCGGCATCACGCGACATGCCGATGCCGCGCTGGAGGCGAGTTTCGAGCTGGACCAGGCGCCGGTATTCCTGCCCGGCCAGTACGTGAATATCAGCGTGCCCGACAGTGGGCAGACACGCGCTTACTCCTTCAGCAGTCGCCCGGGCGACACGCGCGCCAGCTTCCTGATCAAGCACGTGCCCGGCGGGTTGATGAGCAGCTGGCTCGAGCGCGCTCAGCCGGGCGACAGCGTGGCGATCACCGGCCCGCTGGGGAGTTTCTACCTGCGTGAGGTGGTGCGGCCGCTGCTGTTACTGGCCGGTGGTACCGGCCTGGCGCCGTTCCTGTCGATGCTTGAAGTGCTCGCGCAGCGCCAGGAAACCCGCCCGATCCGGTTGATCTACGGCGTAACGCGGGATCAGGATCTGGTGATGGTCGAGGCGTTGCAGGCTTTTACCGCGCGTTTGCCCAACTTCAACCTGGTGACCTGCGTGGCTGATCCGCACACCACTCACCCGCGCCAGGGCTATGTGACTCAGCACATGGCTGACGAAGCCCTCAATGGCGGCGATGTCGACGTGTACCTGTGCGGCCCGCCGCCGATGGTCGATGCGGTGCGCGAGCACTTCAAGCAGCAGGGCGTGACACCGGCCAGCTTCCATTACGAGAAATTCACCCCTAACGCGGTCGCCACGTGCGATGCCGCCTGAGGACTGCCCGATGACTCAACGGTTTAACAACAAGGTCGCGCTGGTCACCGGCGCTGCCCAAGGGATCGGTCGGCGTGTCGCCGAGCGCTTGCTGGAGGAGGGCGCCTGGCTGGTCGCGGTGGATCGCTCCGAGCTTGTGCATGAATTGCAGCATGAGCGAGCGCTGCTGCTGACCGCCGACCTGGAACAATACAGCGAGTGCGCGCGGGTGATGGCCGCCGCCACGGCCCGTTTCGGTCGCATCGACGTGCTGGTCAATAACGTCGGCGGGACCATCTGGGCCAAGCCTTTCGAGCATTACGCCGAGGCCGAAATCGAGGCCGAAGTGCGCCGCTCGCTGTTCCCTACGTTGTGGTGCTGCCATTGCGTGCTGCCCTACATGCTGGAGCAGGGCGAAGGCGCCATCGTCAACGTGTCTTCCGTGGCTACGCGTGGGGTCAATCGTGTGCCGTATGGCGCGGCCAAGGGCGGCGTGAATGCCTTGACGGCCTGCCTGGCCCTGGAGACTGCCGGCAGCGGGATTCGGGTCAACGCCACCGCGCCCGGCGGGACCGAGGCACCGCCACGGCGCATCCCGCGCAACAGCCAGCCGCAGAGCGAGCAGGAGCGCGTGTGGTACCAGCAGATCGTCGACCAGACCCTCGACAGCAGCCCGATGAAACGCTACGGCAGCATCGACGAACAAGCTGGCGCGATTCTGTTCCTGGCCTGCGACGAGGCCTCCTACATCACCGGCGTGACCTTGCCGGTGGGCGGCGGCGACCTCGGCTAAGGCTTTTTCCATCTGCTGACACTGACTCACAACAACAACAAAGAGAGCACTGCCATGCGTAGCCATGATGTCCATTCGATTATCGATAATGCCCCATTCAACCGCTTCCACTGGTTGATCGTGAGCCTGTGTGCCTTGCTGTTGATCTTTGACGGCTATGACTTGTTTATTTACGGCGTGGTCCTGCCGTCAATCATGCGCGAGTGGGGGCTGACGCCGCTACAGGCTGGCGCCCTGGGCAGCTATGCGCTGTTCGGCATGATGTTCGGTGCGCTGATTTTCGGCACCCTGGCGGACCGTTTCGGGCGCAAGAAAGGCATCGTGTTCTGTTTCACCCTGTTCAGTCTGGCCACCGTGGCCAATGGCTTTGCCAGCAGCCCAACCGAGTTCGGTATTTGCCGTTTTATCGCCGGGCTCGGCTGCGGCGGGTTGATGCCCAATGCGGCGGCGCTGATCAACGAATACGCGCCGAAGAAATTCCGCAGCACCCTGATGGCCTTCATGTTCAGCGGCTATTCCCTGGGCGGCATGCTCGCCGCCAGCGTTGGGATTTTCATGCTGCCGGCCTATGGTTGGCAGTCGATGTTTTTTGTGGCGGTGATTCCGCTGCTGCTGTTGCCACTGATTGTTTACTGGCTGCCTGAATCCATCGGCTTCCTGATCCGCCAGGGCCAACAAGACAAGGCTCGCGCGCTGCTTAATCGGTTGTCGCCAGGTACCAGGATCGAGGTCGAAGATGCGCTGGTGATCGCCGACAGCAAAGGTAAAGGCGCCTCGGTGGTGGAGCTGTTCCGCCATGGCCTGGCGGTGCGTACGGCGATGATCTGGGTCGCGTTTTTCTGTTGCCTGCTGATGGTCTATGCATTGAGTTCGTGGCTGCCCAAGCTGATGGCCGGCGCCGGTTACAGCCTGGGATCGAGCCTGTCGTTCCTGATCGCGCTGAACCTGGGCGGCATGGCCGGGGCGCTGCTCGGCGGCCGTCTGGGCGACCGCCTGAACCTGGTGAAAGTTGTGATCTGCTTCTTCGCCGCCGCCATGGTTTCGATCAGCCTGCTGGGCATCAACAGCCCGATGCCGGTCCTGTACCTGCTGATCTTCGTCGCGGGTGCCACCACCATTGGTACGCAGATCCTGCTGTACGCGGGGGCTGCGCAGCTCTACGGCTTGTCGATTCGCGCCACAGGCCTGGGCTGGGCGTCCGGCATCGGTCGCAATGGCGCGATTGTCGGCCCGCTGTTAGGCGGCGCGCTGATGGCGATCGAACTGCCTCTGCAACTGAATTTCATGGCCTTCGCCATCCCCGGCGCGATTGCGGCGCTGGCGATGACGGTATTTGCCCTGAATGAGCGGCGCACCCGTATCGCCATGCCCGACGCCGTGGCGCTGTGACTGCCAAATGCTCATGGGCAATGGTCCAGTGCGCAGCGCGAACTCGGTGGAGTGTGGTGTCGTACTTTGGCCACATGCACTGAAAGGACGTGAGCATGGAGGTGGGGTTGATCGGCCGGACAGCCTGTCAGGCGAACCCTAAAGACTGTCAGGGTCGCCAAAGAACATTTTGACTTGGTTCTAGAACGGTAGTTTCAGATCATAAAAAACTAATGATGCCCCCAGTTTTGCCCCCAGTTACACAGGGTGCGAGAGCGCTCGCGAGCGGCGATTTCTCACGGACTCCAGTATGGCAGTGACTGGCTTTCGGTGTAACTCCTCATTGGATCTGGAGGTAGGTTGCAGGGCTCATCAAGGACACGCTAATCCGCTCTCGCTCGAGAGCAGCAACTCCGATCGGCCGTGTTCGACCCAATATTTGCATCCGCGTAATTGGTTTGCTGGTCTTGGAGGTTTCTACGAAACCAGGGGCGATTCAGAGCCTAGAATGCACTTTTAGTTAGAGTGCTATCAATTTGATAGATGACAAAGCTGTGTTGCGTTGCCAGCAAGGATCGAACACCTGCGTTGAAAGCGTATGGACGGCCTGCCGGGTAAGCTTTGATCAGACGAGGCGCTTCTCGAAACCAGCCAGATATTCGCGAACCATCGTCGAGTAGGGTGCTTGAGGCTTGGCCATCTCTTTCATATGTCGCACCGTACGGTCTATCAATGCTTCCATTCGTTTTATGATGCGCTTGTTTTCATCCGCGCACGGAGCATTCCTGCACACTTCGAGTTTCAGAATCATCGCGCAAAGATCCTTTACTGACTCCTCCATAAAGGCGAGTTGGCGCAGTACTCGCGTGCGATCCTGGACCAATCCCAAACGGTTCAGCCCGTAGGTATGGATCGATACCGCGCCACGAAGACTGAGCTTGTCTTCAAGCGCCTTATCAATTTCAGCTTTGAATTCCGGGAGTAGATCTTGGGTTGGAATAACTTCAGGTAGCCCCGCGCCATCGTGTGGTTTTGGTAACACCAACCCAATGAGCTTTTCGCAGTCGACATGGAAGGCTAAATGCTCTTGTGGATCATCCCGGCAGGGATTGAGTAACAACGCGTATTCCGTTGAACAGTCCCTCGAGTCCTGTGTCGCGCGCGGCCCCAGGATTGGAAAATGGTTGCCTTTACCTGTAGTGACCCTGCGTTGCTTGCTGAAGCCTAAGTGGTCACTGCGCAGTTCAACCAATTGGGTTGAGAGCACCGGTGTGATGTGTTCGTTCAGTCGGTTGCAATGGATGCAGCTGGGAAGCAGGTTTTCCCAATCCATCGCCAGCCACCAATACCCCGTATGGTCAGTATCATTTACGCCCCCCTTCGGCCTGTAATGCTCTACGTCAACCGGGGCCACGGCAGGGTAGAACGTTTCGCAATACGCGCACTTGCCATGAAACAGCGCTAACAACTGGGTTTTGACCGAGTTTTTGCGATAGGTCTTGAAAAGGGGTTTTTTCAAGGAGTCCACTGCCTTTGCGGCTTCAATCACAACCGGATCATCGGCCGCCAGCGTGGCTCTGGCGCGCGCCAAGGTCTCAAGTGCAGCCGTTTTTTCTTTGAAATAGGCGGTTAAATCAGTGAGTTCCTGATCCGCGGCACTGACTGTGGTCTTTCTCGGCAACATCGCCAGGGGCTTTTTCACGAGGGATCGGTCAACGAAGCGCACGGTTCAAAAGTCCTTGAGGATATTCAGTATTTTGGTCTTGGTTTCCACACGTATCGTTTCCCACTCACTGGAAGGCTCCTTCTTTCGCCGCTGAAGAAATTCGGCGACAGCCTCCTGAACGACACGCTGGGCCTCACTGGTGCCAACGGGAAGCGCGTCGTTGACCTCATCTTCGAAATAGGCCATGACCCGCTGTTCTTGGGCGGTCAACACTTCTCTGTTTTTGCGCTTGCTCAATAGATCGGCCACGCTGGCCAATTGCTTCTCCATTTCCGGCTGGTCAGTTGACATCAAATTGAAAAAATCGGACGTTAGCAACTGCTCGATCGTCAACCGGGAGGAGTCCGGTAGATCACTCAATTGCTCAATGCACGTGGCGTACTGAGTCTTTGCCCCGCCAGCCTTGGACCGACGTTGAACGACCACGACTTCTCCTTTCTGCATGCCGCGCAGACATAGGGGGTCATGGCTGGTGGCGATGAACGTGACCTTGGGCAAGGCCTTGCGCAACACATGCATGATCTGAATTTTCCAGCGCGGGTGCAGGTGCGCTTCGACTTCGTCGATTAACACCACAGCCTGGGCATGCTCAAGTCCTTGAAAACGGGGATGGACGCGACGGTCCATGAGCCGTTGCATGATGTCGCATACCATTGCCAGGATGGTTCTGTAGCCTGAGGACAAATCATTGAGCGGTGTCCTAGTCACTACACCGGCGGGGACCGTCACGATCAGGCAAGATTTACCGTCGGGCGCTTTTTCGATGACTTTTATGTCGCCGTCCACAGACATGATGATTTTCAATGCACGGGCTACGTCATTGAAGTCTTCGCCTTCCAGCCCGAGCAGCCAGTGCTCCGGATTGGCCAGTAGGCGATCCGTTTCGAACAGGTTGATGATCGCATGATCGGCTTCATGAGCCGGAGGAGATCTTTTCTGGTATTGGCGAAAGGCGCCATAAGCGAACACTGGCGGTACATCATCCGGTCCATCTGGTCGAAAGACGTTGTCATCAATCCTCAAGACTTTGGCTTGCCCCTCGTCGAAACTCAAACGTACCTGTGCCGGGGTTTTAGAGGCCACGTCATCCGAGCCCAGTTGGGCTGGAGAAAGTACAAAGGAGGCAGGTGTCAGGTTCAAGGTGGCAGGTGTATCTGGATGGCTCAGAGCAAGCGCAATCGCTTCGAGAATCGAACTTTTTCCGGTGGCGTTTTCACCCAGTATCAGCAGTGCTGGCTGTAGAGTTTCATTGCTCAACTGCGATTCGGCGCTGAGTGTGCCGAGATTCAATTCGAGGTGCTCGATTGCCTTGAAATGCTGAAGTTCGATGGAACGCAAGGACGGGTAAACCAGCGGCACAGGTGTCTTCTGCTGGTCTGGCTCAGTGCCCAGAACGCCATAGTCCGTTGGCGGTATGTTCAAGGTTTTACGGCCGAAGTCAGTTTCTTTAATCCACCCCTGCAATTGTTCACGCGTCTGCTGATAGTCCCCGACTGAAAGCAGGGTTTTCAGTGTCTTTGCCACCCCGGAGCGGCCGGTAGGCATTGTCAGGCCAGCTCTTTGTGACAAGTACAGCGCAATTCGCCGGCATTGCAGGTACCACAGGCCACCGAACTCAAGTTCGGCAAAGTCAAAATAGGTCTGAAAGGTAGCCTGGCGTAATCGCGGCAGGTGTTCACCAGACGCCAATAGTTCTTCACGGTACTGCCGAAGTCTGGCTTCCCGCAGTTCATTCAATTCTGGACGGTCCAGGCGAAAATTGGCGATTGTGATATCGCCCTCTTCAGACAGTGGCAGCAGCTCGCCATTAACGGAGGGGAAAAAGTGCTTTTCAAAACGCTGATCAACGCACGGATCAAGCAAAACGGCTGTCTCGCGGTATGTGGAGAAGCGCCATGAACCGAGATTGTCATCGGCATACTGGCGCAATTGCTCAAGGTTCGGAATCGGAGCACGTTTGCCCTTGACCGGAAAGAACGAAGGCTGACGCGGAATACACTTCAGACAGATGGGATAGATATTTTCCCAGGCATTGGCGAGCCAGACATAGTAGAGATGCGAGTCAATCCCTCCCATCGTAGAGGTTGCAGACGACGTTGGTCGGAATCGGTAGGGAAGTGGATGATCCTTGCTTTCGCAAAATGCGCATTTCCATCGAAACATTTGTCCCAGCGCATCATATACAGGGCTGACCTGGTTCAGATTCAGTTCCAGGTCTTCCATGGGCACACGGGTTTGAGAGCGCTCCTGAGTGTCCAGACTGAAGAAATCCAGCAGTTGCTCTCTGGACTTCCTGAATTGCTCTTCGCGGAAAATGGAGGGAGGTACTTTGTTGCGTAAAAATCTTTGCATTGCTCATCTTCCCTGACACGGCGAAAAAAACCGCCACAGATCATCGCCAAACACAGGGTGCACGATATAGCATGGGGCCACTATCGAAAAGTCTGTGATGGTCCGCGAAGGCTGTCACGCGTCATTGGGGCATACCTAATGTCCACGGCTTCAGGAATGGCTTGTTTCAAGCAATAACCTGGCACCCGCCCGTGTCGAGCCCTCGGGCTTTTGGAGAATCTGTACTTCAATGGACTGTGACCTTGATTCAAATCGACAAACCCGTAACCTTTCTGCTGCCATTTGATCGGTACAGCCTGACGCTCTCACACCGGCTGCTGGACAGCATGGGCGGTGTATCGCGTTTTTTGCTCAGAGCCATCGAACAGGAGCTGTCGCTCGCCGCACTGATAGAGGTAACGGCGCTTAGCGAGAGCGTGCTGCTTAATCAGCTGGCATACCTGCAGGCCCACCGGTATGTGCAAATAGAAGAGGGTGAAAATGGCCCGTTGCTGTGGCTGACGGCGCGGGGCACCTCTATCGTGCAAGTGGAGCACTTGCTTGAGGATTTCAGCCTCACGGTCTGGCTGGACGCTTTCACCCTTTCGCGTCACGCGGCGCACTTTGTGATGTTCGACGACGGTACGACAAACCCACAGACATTACCTGCGAATGACGCCCCATCGACCGTTGTCACTAATGTGCCTCGTCGGACAGGTCGGGCAGGGCGCTCAAGGCTTTTTGATGATGCCAATCGCCTCAGAGGGCTGTTGGAGCAAGACGGTCTGAAGCAGTTGCTCGAGTATTGCTGGGGAGCCGATTGCGAGTTGATAACGAGCGAGCTTGAACACTGGGCGTTCGAGCTGGGCATGGATGAGGGTGAGCAAGCCGGGCTGCAGGTGCCGATCGAGTACGCGGCCGGGGAACTGCAATTGCGCCTGAAGACGTCCAATCATCATGGCAAGTCGGATGCACTGCCGTCGCTGACCTTGCCCGTGGTCGAAATTGCTCATGTGTTCAAGCCAATAGCGAATTTCCCGTGGACGGTCGAGCTACCGTCCACGCGTGTTCAGCGGCTTGAATTGGTCAGTTCGGGCACCTTGAGCCATTTCACCACGGCTGCCGTTGTGGAGAGCGAGGACGCCAGACATGCCAGGCTGCCCATGTGTCTTGGTGACGGCCTGCCAAGTGAACTTGATTCGTTGACCGTTGCGCCTGGCCTCTGCGTAGAAACCGACGCCAGAATCCTGCAACTCTTGTGCTCAATGGATGAGGTGCAGTTGGCCCGTCATCTACAGCGCACCCCTGACGCGTTCACCCTGTCCCACAACCTCATGACCGAAGAAGCGGCGGAATTAGCGTGATTACTGTCGATGTGTTCGCGACCTTGTTTGACTGGGACGACAAAACCACGGAACGGGTCAAACGTACCAGTGGCGTCAGCCGCACCCTGTATACGATGGCGCGTACGGGTAAAGCCGCCAGTCCGTTGATTTTCGTCGAGGCGGGGCTGGCATTTCTGGATGCTTTGGGGGCTTACGCTGATTATCGTCAAGCCAAAAGCAAAACACAGGCACTGGAGGCCGAAGGTGAAGCTCTTCGCCGTGAGTTCAAGGAACTTGAGAAGCAATTTCGCTTACAGGCCAAGGAGCGTGACCTGAAGTTCAGTGCGCAAATGAACGCGTTGCGCAACCATTTGGAGGCTCGTGACGTAACGCTGCACATCGGAGTGACGAACCTGGAGAACCTGGGACGGCATATCAAGCGTCTGGGTGATCACGTGTCTCGGGAGCGTTTGGCGGTGACACCCAATTGCGTGCCATTGTTGAAGCTGGAGCGCACCTATTATCTGTTGGTTGATGCGCAGCTCAGTGCAGCGCTTTCGCTGTTGGACGAGTGAGGACCCATCATGAAAAAGGCAAAACCGCAAAAGACGAACACTGCCGAAAAGGCAGGCGATAGCGAGAAGGTCACAATGAAAAAACTCGACCAAGTGGCCGATATCGCCAAAGCCGCCATTTCTGTGACCGGCAAGCTCGCCGATTGGGGCAAGCAGACCTCGGTAACCAAAGCTTCCATTGAAGCTAGCAAGGCGCGCGTCAGCGCTGCCGAAGAGAAGACCAAGCAGGTGGCCTGGAACGCCGTACAAAAGATGTCTGAAACTGACCGCCTGCGGCAGAAAGACGCCAACGAGCACGATCAGGCAATGGCCAGGCTCCAGATGGAGCATGAACAGATGATGACGCTCGACCGTGAACGGGAGCGTGTTCTCGACAAAATTCTTGAAGAGCCAGCCTCCCTGGACCAACTGGCGCACAGCTACCGGGCGCTCATTCCGCTCAAGCCTTGAGATCTACGACCTATGTACCAATTTGTTGCTGCGGGGTTGTTCGTTCTGGGTGCGAGTGCCGTTGCCTGGTTTCTGGATCGTGAAACCGATGAAGAACGTGAGCTCCATGAAGAACTGAAGCAGCGCAATGCCCGGACGCGAAGTGATTTTCAGGCTACCAGCTGGGCAAACGCCATGGAGCAAGCTCGGGCCCACGAAAGTGCTGCGCTGCGGTACAAGGCCGAGAACCAGGATTATTGCAAAAAGTTTCGGGCGCGCCTGCAAGGCACGGCCCAGGAGTTCGACATTCTGGCGCAACGGCTGGCCAACGATCTGTCGGACGTATCAATCAGTCCCTACAGACGCAACGCACTGCGCCTGCTCAATGGGCGCCTGCAAGATACGCAGAACCGCCTGGCAGGTTTTTTCGCATACTGCGAATGGTATCTGCAGACATTAGACAAACTCGCTCAAAAGCAACAGTTCACTGAACTGATGAACATGGCACAGCCACAATCCCGGTTACCTGACGACTGGTTTTACGGCGGCAAGGTCGTTCTGGCATCGGTCTCAGAGATTGATAATGCATTCAACGCCTACGGGCAAAAGCTCGAACTGCGTGCGGAGAAGCAGGCCGACGTTTGGACCGATACGCAACAGCGCGCACTGATGATGCAGTACCCCGATCAGGATGCGGTGCCGGTGCAGATGTCAGGTAACGTCAAGCGGCCGAATTTCTTCAAAGCCTGCGTTTTTCGGGGGGCATTGCACGCGGAACACATACTGGAAAGTGTGCCATGCACGGCTTTCATTGAAAGAGCGCAGACATCGCCACAATATGGCGACGGCTACCTCGTGCGTTGTTATCCAGGTTTCTGTTCTGTCGACAAGCAGCAGTCCGCAAACGGCGGTGTCGTCGCATTCTTGCCACGCAGCGAGTCGAGCTTCCCCGGAAAGAATTACCCGCGTGGTGATCGTATTGAAGTGTACGTTCATTACTACGACTTACTGCTGAGCAAAGGCCAAGTGACGGTCACTCAGCACCCGGAGTCGCTTCGCTACGGCGAACAGAGTGCAGCACCGGTGTTTATCCACGCGGACCGCGCTGTGTATGATCTTGAGGGGCTGGAACGCGAAAGTGGCAGTGCACAGTGGCAGTTGCGGGGCTCGGTCGAGATTGATGGCGAACTCATCGTCTCCCTGCAACTTGGGGCATGGCTGATCGAGGCCAAAGCCAGCTTCAAGGACTCTCAGTTGCACATTGTGAATGTGACGCGCACCGGTTTCGATAGCGTTGAGCTGGACGCTTTGCCTTGCCCGGTGCGGTTGATTGACGTGAGATTCAAGGACAGCGTCTTCTGCGACGTCCTGCAGTTCGAAGCCTTCGTGACCTTTTGTCGTCAGCAGTCATTTTTCGCCGGCGACAGTCAGGCACGCAAGCAGGCTGGACAGTTCTTCGAGCGTTGGAATGCAGTTACAGATTATCTGTTGGCTGAAACAGGGCATGCTGTATTTAACTTGAGTGATGTCACTGAAGTGGAAGAGCGAACGCTGGAGTGTTCCAGCAGTTCGAATCTGGTCGATGGCCTGCAGAAATTGATTGAAAAGGCTCGTAGTACGCCGCGGTTGTTCGTGGAGCAGCTGTGCCTGAGTGCCGATGGTGAAGAGCGCTGGTTGCAGGTCGCCGAGTTGCATGGGGTGCCAGAGGCCCGAGCTGCGAAACGTTACGAAATCTTCCATAAAGGGATGAAGCGCCCAGGCTCCGATAGCGGTTACGTCGATGTGCAGCCGTCGCAACACAGAATACGCTTTCCCAACCGGGGCGAGCTGGCAAATCTGGGGCGGCAGAAGATCGCGCTTCAGGGGTTCCTGGGTGGGCGCCTGATTAATCGAAACCTGCAGCAAATTCTGCTGATGCCTGCCCGCTATGTTCCACAACCCGACCCATTCTGGAATGAACGGGTCAATAGTGGCCTGAACTGGCGGGACCCCAATTGGCAGGGGGCTGACAAAGCGAAGGCCGCAAAAAAGGTGATCGAGGCGGCGCTCGTCGAATCCAATTTGTATCTGATACAAGGGCCTCCGGGTACAGGCAAGACCACCTGCATCGTCGAGTTGTTGCACCAGTTGTTCTGCGCCAGACCAGACTCCAGGATTCTGGTAGTTTCGCAACAGAATACTGCGGTGGATAACGCTCTCGATCGCTTCCTTGAACAGTTCCCGGGTTTCAGCTCCAACGTATTGCGCATTGGCAACGATGTAGAAAAGGTGCAAGTGGAAGTTCGGCCGCGCATGACCGAAAACGTTTTGATGGAGTACCTGCGCGAGCGTCAGCAGGACTACAGTCTGGCGAGCCTCGAGAACCCCGAAAAAGCCGATTGGATCGAAACCTGGATGGACCGTATCTATCATCCTTCAGACCGGGGACGTTCACAGTTCGATGATGAACTGGCTGAGCTCGTTGTCCAGGATCACGGCCTGATCGGTGCTACCTGCGTAGGATTGTCATCGCGACGTTACGGTATGGATCGACTTGCATTCGACATCTGCATCGTCGACGAAGGAGGCAGGGCAACGGTTCCCGAACTCTTGATTCCACTTATGCGCAGCCGTAAAGCAATCATTATCGGGGATCATTTCCAGCTCCCCCCGAGCATCGGCCGCGCCTTGCAAGAGGCCGAGGCAAAGACGGTCTTGCCGTTTCTTGAGGAAACATTTCTCAAGACCAGCTTTTTCGAGCAGCTTTATGAAAACCTGCCAGCGGCCTGTTCCGGCAGACTTGTGGAACAGTTTCGCATGGTCGAACCCATCGGCGATCTGGTAGCGGACCTGTTCTACACCGCCAATGACGTGAGGGGGCTGCACAACGGGAAGGTGCACGAACGTAAGGATTTTCTCGACGCAGAACACTGCATGCGCTGGGTGGACGTCCCTCATGGCAAGGAAGAAAACGAAGGCACCAGCCTGTTCAATGAGGCGGAGTCCAAAGCGATAGTCGATTTCCTGAAAGCGTCGGCGCATAAACTGGCATCGCGCCGAGCGGAAGGCACCCATAGCGTAACGACTAAATCCGTGGCAATCATCACACCCTATGGAGCCCAGAAACGCGTAATCAATAAAGATTTCGCAGCGCTTAGAAAAAGCTTGCCGCTTATCGACGACGTGTTTGAGGTAAAGATCGATACGGTGGACAGTTTCCAGGGAAGCGAAGCGGATATCGTGTTGTATTCAACTGTTCGTACTCAGGGGGGCATCCGCTTCCTGCTCGACCGTCAACGTTTGAATGTGGCGTGCTCACGAGCGCGGGAAAACCTCACATTCTTTGGCCACGCCCAGTTTCTGCTCAAGCAGGAGCGCGGCAAGAATGCACTGTTTAGCCTGATCATCAAACGCAGCGCTCGAGCCACGGCTTCGAATCCTTTTCAGGCGAATACTCACAAGAGCAAGGTGCCATTGAGTAGTTAGTGTTTCCTGATGCAGTAGCTGGACTGGACGGACCTGCTTTCGGATTGCTCCGGTCGCTTGGCAAAAGCGGCCCCTGCGTCGGTCGGCGACACCGTCCTGTTTGTCCGACTCAACAGCCGAACCCTGAGCCGACTTTCCAGATTGCGGACGGCATGAATAGCGGCGCCTAGCGACTATCCGGGCCCCCAAAAACATTTTGACTGGGCTCTAGCGCTGTGTTTTCAGGCAGATAAGTTTCAGATATGCCCCCAGGTTGCCCCTAGGTGTATCAGGTTCTTGGTGGAGATTTCCGACAGAAACCAGATGGATTCAGATGGCCTTCAGTAGTTCATAGGTTGAGGGTAAGCGACACGTTCCCCCTGGAAACGGTGAAGTCATCGAAACGAAAGGTGGCAATCACTCCGGCCTGAAGGCTTGGAAAGCTCAGTACGGTCCGCTGTCGTGAAAAGCTGAGGTCCTCGAGCCGTACGGTATTGGATAGGGTAATTAGGGTTGCTCGCGAACCTGCATCCATTCGAAAAAATCTTCGGATGCAAAGCCGACGCTGCAGTTCGCGTCGAACCGCTCGTTGATTCTGATTAGAGTCATCCGCTGAGCTTCTTGTGGTGAGGTTGGGAAGAAAGCTCCACCAGGTTCGCTGTGCATGAAAAAATCGCCGAGCTTGGCTCCGCAGTTTTCGCAGTGATTCATCAGGTAACGGCTGCCTACCGTTTTGCTGTAGGCCTGCTTGAACTTGTTAGTGAAGTGATGGATCTGCTTCGCGACCCCGGGAGAGAGGCTGGCGATATTGGAGATCGTTCCGCGATACCCATGGCACTTCCATTCGCCGAGGTTGCTTGTGAGCGCGAAATCTTCGTCCTCATCCTCGTAGTAATCGAACTCTTCGTGTTGCTCGGGCAGCTTGAACGAAAACACGCGGGTCAAATTAGAACAGTCCCAGCAGTCGGACACTGACTCTATGATGTAGTAATACGGTGCTCTGACACTAAATTCAGGTCCGTGCTCGAGGTCTGCGTGCTCTGTTACGGGTAGCCATTGAGCCAAGGGGCCGATGTCGACACCCTCGGGGATGTACCAAGTCTTCAGGCCCGGGTCCCACTTGGCACCGAGTGATTTCGCTTCATCTTTTTCTGAGAAGGGGACTTTCAGATCAATCCTTGCCATTTCTGTATCCGTACGTATTGCTCATCAGTAGGCGTCAGATCCCATGCTAGAGCCTTCTAGCCTTGTTGGGGACCTTCGAGTTCTAAAAAAAGAGCGACAAAGCCAGGCTGATGGCGGGATGTGCTGCAATAGCCCGCTGGTCTGTCTTGGTCAGAGGTTAATTCATAACTGCGCTCAATGGTTGGGTCTTCAATCAGTCTGTATATATTGCCTGCTAACCGACTATGGCTGTTATCTGAGGTCGACCAAGTTTAGGCCTTAAAAGGAGGCCTATAACTCGGTTCAGGGCAGCAGCCAAGTGCTGTTTGGGGTGGTTGACCGGATGCCGACTGCCTGGCACTGCTCCAGAATCGGCAGAATGTAGGTGATGTTGGTACGGCCCGGCTTGCCTTCTGCTCTGTAACGAGCCGCCTGGCAAAGTGGGCCGGCTTTTTCGTACGTATGGTTGGAGCTGATTTCCACAGCTTGTGCTTGGCCGAAATGATTGTTACCGGCGAGGTAGTCCAACGTTTGCTGGAAAGCTGCTCGAGTCAGCGCCAACTGCGAGTCTTCCGATCCGGTCTCAATCACAACGCGATTTGCATCAACGGTCGTGATACGGAAACGGGCGCTACGCGACGGTGTTTGCAGTTCCTTGCCTTGCAGGCGGCTGATCAATGCCCAGAGAGTGTTGTCGACTTGAATGATGTGCTGCATGGGATAATTCCTTCGTTGCTGACTGGACGCTAGCTTTAACCTGAAGCGACTTATGGAATCTTGATACCCAACGCATTCAACGATGGCGTATCCATCCGGCCATTCACGGTCAGCCCACTGTCCATCTGAAAGGCCATCAACGCACCACGTGTCGCCTTGCCCATCACCCCATCAATGGTGCCTTGGTAATACTGGCGCACCATCAGCGCGGTCTGCACACGGGTGACCAGGTTGCTTTTCTGCTCATTGGTCGCGCGGCTCCTCGAAGTGCTCGAACTTGTCCCGCTGGTAGTGCCAGACGACTGATAAAGGCTGTTGCTGCTTGAGGTGCTGCTCGAAGCACTCGGCGCGCTGTAGCTTCGGGTACTGGTAGCGGGAGGGCTGTAGTAGCGAGGTGCGCTATAGCCACCCGAGCCGCTGTAGTGAGAACTGTGCGAACTGTGGGACCGGTGTGAACTGTGCGAGCGATGTGCCGCATATATGTTGACGGTGTCTGGCGCATTGAGCGTATCGGCAAATACCGGGGGCTGTAGCTTGTCGTTGGGTTGCCAGTTGGCATCGGCGAGCGACAGATGGCCCGCCTGTGCCAGGGTGGTACCTGCCATTGGCAGCAAGCTGATCCCACTGATCAGGACTTTCCAGCGGTCGAGCAATTTCACTGTGCACTCCTTGCATAGGCGCTAAAGGCCTCGGTCGATAGTAGTTGTACGCCGCGGCTCTCCCAGCGGTCGGTGTGGGATTTGAAGAAGCCAGAGCAATGTTTGACGGCAGCGCATTGCTGGCAGGTATCGATGAACAGGTTCTTCCAGTCCGAGATGCTCTGGCGGGCGAAACGCGAGAGGTGGGCCGGGATCAGGCACAGGGGCAAGTTGTAGATCGAAACCGGCACTCCGCGGTTGAACAGGAAATACACGGCCTGGCTCAACGACTCTTGATAGTCCAGCGGGTCAATCCACAGTTCTTCGTAGTTCTTCCTGGCCAGGCCGGTACTTTCGATACCCATCAGCGCAACATGCCGCACGAAGGGCAGGTTCCTGAACACGTAGTGGGCGAGCTCGGGCAAGCGTGGCGTGGTCAGGCGATTGAGCACCACGCGTATCTCGATGATCTGGTTGGCGCGCGCCAGGTTGTAAAGACCTTGCAGGGTTTCGCTGAACGCGCCTGGAGCCTGCACCACATGGTCATGGTCTTCGGCATTGTCGGCATACAGCGGGATGCCCCAGCTCAACTGAGGGTGGCCGATGGCAGAGAGCGCTGCGATCCAGCTCGGGTCTTGGAACAGACGCCCGTTGCTGAGCACATGAATGGATTTCTGCGGCAAAACGGCTTTGCACTTGGCCAGGATTTCGAGCAGGCCGTCGCGATAAAGCGTTGGTTCTCCGCCGCTGATTCCCAGATTTTCCTCGCCCGGGTCCATCAGGTCGATCAGCCGTAGGTTCTCCTCGATGTGCCAACGGTCATCGATATCTTTGGGCGGCTGCGAGCACATCAGACAGAGGCTGTTGCAACGATCGGTCATGAACAGCAGGTTGCTGTCTGAGCCTCGTCGATAGAGCACTCGCACCAACGCGTTGCCTGGTGTGATGGCAATGACATCGCCGGACTGCACGACATCCGCATCTTTGGGGGTGTGCAGGTGTAGCCGCGCGCTGTCGAAGTCGCCGATCAATGGTTCCGGGATCAGGAATCCACCCACTGGCAATGAGAGCAGATGCGGGCTCCGTAGCCGTTGTTCGTTTGGCAGCAAAAGCACGAGGTCACCGAACTCAGCGCTTCCGGCACAAACAGCCAGGCCTTGTTCGATGAACTCATCCAGAGTGATGACCTTGAGCAGTTTCGGCTCATTCAGGTGATGGATTTCGAAGTGGGTATCTTTGCGCAGCATCGCCATCAGCCCCTGTAACCCGGGAACCGGACATCGTTGTAAGAGCGCCTGTTCAACCAAGACAGCAGCACCCTCTGCACGTTGTCGTCGCCATCGCAAAGTAGGCCGAAAAGATGCTTCAGCAGCCCCATGTTCTTCTTGCAGAAGCTGCTGAACACTCGGTGTCCGATCGGGTCAGCTTGGCGGGCATAGTGTTCGACGGGGTCAGCACCACAGTACGGGACAAGTGCGCAGTCGGAGCAGCCCGGCAGCGCCTCTGCTACACCACTGGCGAGCAACGCATTCATAACGGGCGATGCGAGTAACTCAGACAAGGGTTGCTGCACGGTGCCGAGCCTCAAGCCGTCTTCACCCATCTCCAGCAACATTCGGGCTTCGTCCGAGGGATAGACGTAACCGTCATAGTTGTAAACCAGCGCCGCAGTGCCTGCGCCAGCAGGAGAGCGCAGGTCTACATAGCCGGAGGAGAAGGGTGTCAGGATATTCTTCAGCAACAGGCTCGTATAACTCTCTGAGAGGTATACGCCCTGTTGGTTGATATGCAGCAAATAGGCCAGTGCCTTCTTGTAGAAGGCCAGGTATCGCTCAATAGGGTAATCAAGTCGATGGGCACTCTTGGTGGCAAACCCATAAGGGCTCAGAGGCCGAAGCGAGATGCTGGAGAAGCCCTGGCTTACATACTCATCGATGATCGCTTCAGGTTGTTCGAGGCTTCTTGAAGTCAGCGTGGTCAGCGCGGAAACTGCATCATGGCCAAGGCGCTCACGGACCCACTGGATGCCTTTTACAGTGCGCTCGTAAGAGTCTCTTGACGGGGTAGGGCGGTTGGCATTGTGCAAGGGCGCCGGCCCATCGAGCGAAGTCGAAAACTGGATGCGATTTTGTTCTGCGAAGTCGAGTATTTCCTCCGTCAGGTGGTGCAGCGTGGTGGTGACGACGAACTGGATATCCCGTTGTTCGACCACGTTCCGTTCAACGATCCATTCGACAATCTGGCGGACGCGCTCGAAGGCCAGAAGTGGCTCGCCACCCTGAAACTCCACAGTCAGGGCGGGAGCGTTCGATTCGAACAGGCGATCGACCGCCGACTGTGCATCCGCTTCCGACAGGTCGTGGCCGGATCCTCCCAGAGGGGCCCGCGACACTTGGCAGTACTGGCAGGTGTGGTTGCAGCGCAATGTAACCACGAACAAGTGCAGTGCAGGGCCCTGGAAAATGAAGTCCTTGCGGCTGCGATACTGCGCGGCCATTTCAGGGAACGGGTCGTGGCGGCATGGTTCATAGATGAAGTGGCGGGCCAGCAGGTCCTTGTAAAAAGGCGTACTTGCTGGAACGTCGAAGTAACTGAGGGCTCGTAATTGCGCGTCGTTCACGTGCATGTACTCACCGGTATCGGAGGTGAGTAGGATGTCACGGTCATGTCCCGTGTTCATGCGCATGAATCGAAAAGGCAGCAAGCGGTAGTGCTTGGCGTCTGTCGCAATCAGTGTCACTGCGAAACCCCACATCCAGCGAGCGCGGCTCGGGCCAGGACTTCGCGCAACCCTACTGTTTCGCGGTTGATATGGTCGCGTAGGGCGAAGTCGTTCAGATGCTGGAGGATCAGCGAGTGAGTCTGCTCCGGGGAAAGCGTTAGCCTTGCTTCAGCGGGGTGGGCCGTGAGACTTATCTGATTGGTTTCAATACCGGCCTGGATCGCGACAGTGTCGGCAAGGGAATAAGCGGCGCGTTGCACCACGCTGAGCGGGTAGGCTTCGCTGTCGAGTTTCAGCGTGACAGGCCATGTCATCGGAACCGCTCCTTCAAATCCGTTGGGAACGTGTGGATATTGCCGGTTTCCGAGGCATTGTGCCATCATAATTTTTTACATTTGCACGCATTTGTCCAGCGTGGTGGGTGGTGCGCTCACTACGGCTCGGCCATTGATACGGGGGTAGGGCCGAGGGTTCATATCTCCCTCAGTCCAACCATCCTCATCCATAGCCTGCTTGGCCTCAGGCTGGGGGCATCCTTTTCAAACCATCCAAAGCATGCCCTCAAATATGCCCCCAATGTCGCAATCCACTGGAAGTGAATGGAGCTACATGGTTTGTGGAAAGGCAAAAAATGATCAGATTAACAGCCTGCCAGACGACGCCTAAAGACTCTCAGGGTCGCCAAAAAACATCTGTATCCGCGACCGCAACCACCGCTCCCCCGGATCATTGTCCTGCGACCCACGCCAGGCCATGTGCAGTTCAAACGAGCGCACCGGCAACGGTGGGTCTTCGGCGCGCAAGCCGCCGGCGGATGTCAGCGCTTCAGCCGCATAATCCGGTACGGTCGCGAGGATATCGGTGCCCGCCAGCAGGGTGCCCAGACCGTTGAACTGCGGCACGGCAAGCACCACATGGCGCTTGCGGTCGAGCTTTTCCAGCTCTTCATCGATAAACCCGCTCAAGTCACCGGCAAACGATACCAAGGCATGGGGGCGGGCGCAGAAGTCGTCCAGGCTCAAGGAGCCGGGTACGCTGTCGGCGCGCAGCAGTTTGGGCAGGCTGCGGCGCAACACTTTGCGCTTGGCGTTGGCCGGCAGGTCGGCGGTGTAGCTGACGCCGATGGAGATTTCGCCAGAGGCCAGCAGGCCCGGCATCAGGATGTAGTTGACGCGACGCACCACCAGCACGATGCCTGGGGCTTCAGCTCGCAGGCGTTTGAGCAGTTGAGGCAGTAGGGCGAATTCGACATCGTCGGACAGGCCGATGCGGAACACGGCGGTGCTGGTTGCCGGGTCGAACTCGGCGGCGCGGCTGACGGCGGTTGAGATTGAGTCGAGGGCCGGCGAGAGCAGGGCGAAGATTTCCACCGCTCGGGCCGATGGCTCCATGCTGCGCCCGGTGCGTACAAACAGCGGGTCGTCAAACAGACCACGCAGCCGCGACAATGCCGCGCTGATGGCTGGCTGGCCGAGAAAGAGTTTCTCGGCGGCACGGGTCACACTGCGCTCATGCATCAAGGTTTCGAATACGATCAAGAGGTTAAGGTCGACACGACGCAGGTCGTTACGGTTCATCTTGTGTCCTGGAAGAGTCAGCTAGCTTGACGTGAGCGGCCACATGGAAACGATGACCAGCATTAATCTTACGGGGAAAGGCTGGTACTCTGCACAGGATAATTGAGTTTTCCTACGATAGTTGGGGTCTATTCCTCAGGCGTGGAATCGATGACAGGCATGTCGACTATTAATGGCGACCTGTGGTCTTACCCGCAAAGCCCAGATAAAGTTCATGGCATTAGAGGTTACTTTGACGAGGTTTGCGATGTCCCGCACGATCCGTTTTCACAAGTTTGGTCCGGCCGAGGTGCTCAAATGCGAAGAGCATGCAGCCGCGCAGCCTGCACCGGGCGAAGTGCAGGTGCGTGTCGAGGCGATTGGCATCAGTTGGTATGACATTTTGTGGCGCCAGAACCTGGCGTCTTCCCACGCCCGTCTTCCATCTGGCCTTGGCCACGAGATGGCTGGGGTGGTCGTCGCCCTTGGCGAGGGCGTGGACGACTTGGTTGTGGGCGATAAGGTGGCCAGTTTTCCGGCCGAGAGCCCCAATGATTACCCGGTGTATGGCGAACAAATCGTCATGCCCCGTTCAGCCCTGACTCGCTACCCGGACGTGCTGAGCCCTATTGAAGCGAGCGTGCATTACACGCCGCTGTTGATTGCTTACTTTGCTTATATGGATCTGGCTCGGGTCAAACCGGGGCAATTTGCCCTGGTCACCGATGCGAGCCATTGCGCAGGCCCTTCCTTTGTCCAGCTGGGTAAGGCCCTGGGTGTGCGGGTGATTGCCGCAACCAAGGACAGCGCTGAGCGTGAGTACCTGCTGTCCCTCGGGGCCGAGAAGGTGATCGTCACCGAAGAGCAGGACCTGCTGATGCAAATCAACAAGTTCACCGACAACCGTGGCGTTGACGTGGTGTTCGATGGCTTGGGTGGCCCGCAGATGTCATTGCTCGGCGATGTGCTGGCGCCCCGTGGCAGCTTGGTGCTGTATGGCTTGCAGGGCGGCAACCAGACGCCATTCCCCGCGTGTGCGGCGTTCCAGAAGAACATTCAGTTCTTCGTGCACTGCATCGGTAATTTCACCGGTAAACCGGAGCTGGGCATCATTCAGGACCAAGTGGCATTGCAACGTGCGTTGCGTGATATCAACCAACTCACCGCCGACCGCGTGCTGCTTCCACTGAAAACCACGGTGTTTCCGTTCAACCAGTTCGTGGAAGCGCACCGTTATATGGACGAATGCCCGTGCCGCGAGCGAGTTGCTTTGCAGGTTGCGGCTGTTTGAGCTGTAGGAGTATTCGTAAATGAGTGTTCCGGTGCCTGAGTGAATGGGGCAAATACGCCATTTGACAGGGCTTAACCCGCTCGCCCCAGAAGGTGCCGATTCGGCACTTTAGCCCCCAAATCCTGCTCTTCCTCCCTGACGCCGCGCTGAATCCCAGTGCGGCGTTGTTGTTTGTGCGTCCCGTACGCGACATCCCGCGCTCATCTGAACTGGTTTTAGGCGGGCTTCTGTATCTATTAATCATTATTCCAGCCTTGATAATTGCGTCTTCACTTTCATCTCAAGGATTGAGCAATGATTGAATCTATGAAAACTCTGCAGATACTTATTCGAACTATGAGTGTGGCGCGCACACGGGCTCGTGACGGAAGGAGCCTTCATAAGTCGTACCTGCCCTGCAAAAGGGAAAGTTGTTTGAGTCTATTTGTCGGACGCCTCTTTAAAAGGCTGATTAAAAATGTGTAGGAACTTGTCGGAAGAGTCCTAAGTCTAGTTTGTTTTTCTGGATTTACCTTTAGATTCATTTGGTTATGGGTTTTTAAGGGTGAGGGATAAACCCCTGGCGATCCCTGTCGTTTTGTTGCGCGGTGCTAGTGTTTAATCATCGGCGCACAATGCGGTGCGCGATTTTCCTACACGCAAAATAGGTCGAGCAAACACTGTCAGCAGTTGCTTGAAACTGATATTTCAACTCAGGTAGTAGAACTATGAGCACTATTCACGAACAGGCTATGAATCATGTCTACCAGCAAGTTCTGCAACGTTTGATTGGGCACTTCACTCGCGCAGGCCGTACCGCCCTGCAGTTATTGGTGCAGCGAATCGTTGTTGCAGCAGGGGGCATGGAGCAGGTTGGGGATTTCAAAGTGCTGGTGGCCCATGGTGGCGGTGAAGTCAGCAGTTACTCCCTGGCATTGCTGCGCGCCGCCCAGTTGACCATTGCCGGTCGGGCACCCCGTACCTTTCATCTCAGGGTCGCGACGTTACGGCACGCAGGCATGACCGAGGGCCAACTCGATACCCTCAATCGCGGCTACGGCCGGCTGTTTCTCCACGACGACCCGCGCGTGGAGTTATTGATGGTGGAAAATCGGGAAGTGCAGCCCTTCAACCATCTGCGCCCCGCGTCAGCGATCGGGCGGGAGGTCAGCCAGCGCAATATGTTGATGGTGGGCCACGTGAGTGCCGGGGACTGTCGCGCTACGTTGTGCAACGACACCTACTTGGCGGTCGGTGATTTTTACCAGCGCGTCACCACTTACAACGGCGGCGTCCATGCGCTGGTCAGCGGTGATTCACCGCGTAAGCAGAGTCAGTTTTTAGCCTGGTTCAAGCAAACTGCTCAAAGTGCGGGTATCGCTGTTCCCAAGAGCAGCTCGCTGTCGCTCAACGCGCTGTTTGCGCGCATGGACGAGTGCAGCACCGGTTACTACCGTGATGTATTCGGTGAGGAATACACCGCCAACGATAATCCCAGCAAAGCCGGGCACCGTCACTTGGCCTACATCGGCATCGCCGATCTGCTGGAAGATGTCGACATGGCGTCGGCCCCCTTGTTGACTGAGTTCATGGCTTACGTTCCAGACCCGCTGGGCTTTCACTTCAGCCATCCGGCCTATTCCAATCCGTTGCTGATGGCGCATCTGCGCGGGCTGCAGGCCGAGTTTCTGCATGAACTGGATTATGAAGACGGTGTCGACGGCTTTATCCAACAGGCCGATGCCTACATGCGTCGCCTGCGTATGCCCGAAGATGTGCTGGCTCAGGCCGGGACCCCTGAAGGGCGGATGCTGTCGAGCACCTACGCCCAGCAATTTTTTGGCCTGGATGAAACTCAGCTGATCTGCATGCTGTTCTCTCCCTTTCTTGATCACGGCCAGCGCTTGGAGGGTTACTTGCGCCAATGCCATCCGGGCATGCTGGTGGCACTGCCCGAATTGCACAAAGTCCTGCAAGACAAGCCCTGCGCCGAGATGCTGCAGCAGTGGATAATGGACACCAGCGGCTTGCCCTTGCCCTTGTTGCAGCATCTGTACCGCAAACGGCAGGTGGTCAGTGCGAAAGACGTACGCCAAGACGGTGCGGTCCAAAGTGCGGCTCAGGCCGTGCCATTGTTCGGTCGATGACGCTGCGTGGCGAGCGTCAGGCGGATTTCGCGTATCAGGCGGTCTATCGCTACATGATCAGTCTGATCAACGAAGTCAGCACCGACACCCGGGTAAAACTGCCGTCCCTGCGGCAGTTGGCCGGGCGCCTGAATGTGTCGATTTCGACGATTCAGTATGCCTATGCACTGCTGGAGAAGGAGGGCAGGGTCTATTCGGTGGCCAAGTCCGGTTATTACGCCTGGCCAATGTCCGCAAACCCGATGCCGTGGGCGGGAGGGGATTTGCTCGACCGCTTGTACGCTGCCGCTCGGCGCCCTGGCATGGCGGTCTTCAGTGGTGACGAGCCGGCCTTGCTGGGGGCGCTGGATGAAACGCTGCTGCGACTCGAGCGGGAGTTGGTGCGCCAGTATCCGCCGCAGTTGCAGCCATGGTCCCAGCCATGTGGTGTGTGGGAGTTACGTGCGGCGCTGGCGGCACGTTATACCTCTTCAGCTACGCGCTGCTGGCATGCCGACGATGTGTATATCGGTGCCGACCTTCGTGGTGTGCTGGATATTCTGATCGAAGTGCTGGGCCTGCGGGGCACTACCGTCATCGTGGAGTCACCCTGTGATTGGGTGATCCTGCGGTTGTTGCAGGGCGCTGGGGTGCGCATCATCGAGTTGCCCTGGACGAAGGAGGGCGGTATTGACCGGAACACGTTGGCCAGACTGCTACGCGATGAGTCGGTGCAGTTGGTGTTGCTCTCGTCTTCGGTCAGCCTGCCGTCAGGGGTGGCTATGTCCATTGACGAGCGTCTTTACGTTGCACAACTGCTGGAACAACACGGTTGCTGGTTGCTGGAAAACGACACCTTCGGTGAGCTGGGTTTCGAAGCGCCGCACACGGCATTGCGCGAATTAGTGAACCCTGAGCGGCTGATTGTATTTTCTTCGTTCGAGAAGGTGCTTGGTTCTGAAGCTCCTTATGGGTATCTGCTGTCCCGACGCATGAGCAACGAGCTACAGCGTCAATTCTTGTTGCGCTCATTCCGCTTATCGTCGATCCGTCAGCGAGCGATTGCCCGCCTGTACCAAAGCGGGCGACTGGACCAGCACCTGCGCGTACTGCGCCAGCAGTTGAGCGAGCAGGCCGTGCAAATGAGTCAGCGCCTGGAGCAGCACCTGGGCGACCAGGTGACCTATCGGATGCCTGCCGCCGGCGCCGCCTTTTGGCTGGCCTCCAGCCGTGCGGTGGACATGCGTCAGGCATTCCAGCGGTTGCTGGGTCGGCAGGTAGTGATCTCGCCCGGCGAGTTGTTCAGTGTCAGCGGATTGCATCAACAAAACCTGCGCTTGAGTCACACCTTTCACGGGCAGCCTAATCTGGATATTGCACTGGCAGCGTTGAGTGACGCACTGCGGCAGGCGCAGACTGGGTGAAATTTCTCTTACGGTTGTAGGATCGATACCGTCGCGCCGTAGTCGAACTCTCAGTAAACTGCCATTTTTCCAGATCCTTCTATCCGAGGTTTATGCATGACAATCAGTCCTTTTGCGGGCAAACCGGCGCCGGCCCAGTTGCTGGTGGATATCCCGCGACTGGTTACGGCCTATTACACCGGCCAGCCTGATGCAGCGATCTCCACCCAACGTGTGGCCTTCGGTACTTCGGGGCACCGTGGTAGCTCCTTCGAGCTGAGCTTTAACGAATGGCACGTACTCGCCATCAGCCAGGCCATCTGCCTGTATCGCGAAGCCCAAGGCATCAACGGTCCACTGTTTGTCGGGCTCGACACCCATGCGCTGTCGACGCCTGCCGGCGCGAGCGCTTTGGAAGTCCTGGCGGCCAACGGCGTCCATGTAATGCTGGCGGAGGGTGATGAATACACGCCGACCCCGGCGATTTCCCACGCCATCATCTGCTACAACCGTGGCCGTACCAGCGGGCTGGCGGACGGCATCGTCATTACGCCGTCCCACAACCCGCCGCAAAGTGGTGGTTACAAGTACAACCCGCCCAATGGTGGCCCGGCTGATACCCACGTCACCAAGTGGATCGAAGCCAAAGCCAACGAGTTGCTGGCCAATAAGCTGGCCGGGGTCAAACGCATCACCCACGCCCAGGCACTCAAGGCTGACACCACCCATCGTCACGACTACCTCAACAGCTACGTGGCCGACTTGGTCAATGTGATCGACATGGACGCTATCCGCAGCGCTGATCTGCGCCTGGGCGTGGATCCATTGGGCGGAGCAGGAGTGCGCTATTGGTCGGCGATTGCCGAGCACTACCGCCTGAACCTGGACGTGGTGAACACTGAAGTCGATTCCACCTTCCGCTTCATGAGCGTCGACTGGGACGGCCAGATCCGCATGGATCCGTCCTCCAGCTACGCCATGCAGGGTTTGATCGGGCTAAAGGAGCGTTTCGACGTCGCTTTCGCCTGCGACCCGGACCACGACCGCCACGGTATTGTTACCCCCTCCGGCGGCCTGTTGGCGCCGAATAACTACCTGGCCGTGTCCATCGATTATCTGTTCCAGAACCGTCCCGACTGGCGCGCGGATGCAGCCGTGGGCAAGACCGTGGTCAGCAGCGGCCTGATTGATCGTGTGGCCGCGCGCATTGGCCGTCGGCTGTATGAAGTGCCGGTAGGCTTCAAGTGGTTTGCCGATGGCTTGTTCGAAGGGTCGCTGGGTTTTGGCGGCGAAGAAAGCGCCGGTGCGTCGTTCCTGCGCAAAGACGGTACGGTGTGGAGCACCGACAAAGACGGTCTGATCCCAGCGCTACTGGCTGCGGAAATGACCTCGCGCGAAGGCCAGGACCCGAGCCAGATCTACCGTGGTTTGACTGACGCCCTTGGCGAGCCGTTCGCCATTCGCGTCGACGCCAAGGCCACCCCGGCGCAGAAGGCCTTGCTGGGCAAGCTGTCCCCACAGCAGGTGACCTCCACCGAACTGGCTGGGGAAAGCATCCAGCAGATCCTCAGCCACGCGCCGGGCAACGATCAAGCCATTGGCGGTCTGAAAGTAATGACCGAAAACGGCTGGTTCGCCGCACGGCCATCGGGTACCGAAGACATCTACAAGATCTACGCAGAGAGCTTTATCGGCGAAGATCACCTCAAACAGCTGGTAGAAGAGGCCCAGGTACTGGTAGACGGCGCCATTTCCCAGTAACACCGAAAACCATGTGGGAGGGGACATTCCACCTCCCACATTTATCGGGACGAAGACTCAACTCAGGCCAGATCGACCAGTACGATCTCGCTGTCTTCAATCGCCGTGACCCGCAACACCCGCTCATCTTCAATCGCAACACCGTCCCGCGCTTGCGCACGCAAGCCATTGACTTCAATCACTCCCGTGGCTGGCACCAGATAGGCACGGCGGCCACTGTCCAAGCGATACTCTGCCGTTTCCCCGGCTTTCAGGTTGGCTGCTACCAAGCGTGCATCAGCACGAATGCGCAGGCTTTCGCTGTCACCGGCTTTGCCACTGGCCAGGGTGACAAACCCTTCGCGGTCACCTTTCGGAAATGGCTTTGCGCCCCAAGAGGGCGGCAAACCGGCCTCGTTCGGGATGATCCAGATTTGAAAAATCTTGGTAGGCGTCGCTTCCAGGTTGTATTCGCTATGGGCGATCCCAGTGCCTGCGCTCATAACCTGCACGTCGCCGGCTTCAGTCCGGCCCTTATTGCCCAGGTTGTCGGCGTGACTGATGGCGCCTTCGCGCACATAGGTGATGATTTCCATGTCACGGTGCGAATGCTGTGGAAAGCCCGTACCTGGCGCGATAATGTCGTCGTTCCACACGCGAAGGTTGCCCCAGTGCATGCGCTTGGGGTCGTGGTATTCGGCGAACGAGAAGTGGTGATGGGCATCAAGCCAGCCATGGTGGGCGCCGCCCAGGGAGTTGAAAGGTCGAAGTTCAAGCATGATCGTCTCCTGTTGATGGCGCTTATGATCCCGTAGGCCATGATCGATAAAAAGCGTAAAAAATGCCTGATTCCTATCAGGTAAAGCGATTGGTTAGCGGTGTTTTGACTTTCACTTCATCGGCTAACTGCATGACAGCAAAGCAATTGCCTGGAACTGAGCGCCGATTCCGGCGACCATGGCGCACTTGTCACAAACCAGCTCACCGCAGGAGTCCGCGTGCCGCAACAAAAGCCTGATCTGCCCCCCGAACTGCTCCCATTGGCGCAAATGCCTCTGTTGAAACGCCTGGCTGCACGCCTGTTTGGCCATGGCTTGACCCGTTTGCGCGCACAGCACCGGTTTTCCTGGTTGCACGGTCAGGCCGATGGTTTTCGCAGCGGTCACGAAGCGGGTGTGGAGTATGGCTATCGTGAGGGCAAGGCCGATGGTATCGAGGAAGGTCGACAAGTCCTGTTGATACGCGACTTTCGTCCCGAAGAGCATCGTGCGCCCGGTGTCGATGACAGTTTGTTCGATGATTGGCGATTGCCCTTGACGGCGGACGTGAAGAAACGCATCAAGGCCGACGTGGCTCGCTTGCTGCCGGCCCATGCCCAGCCCAGTGCGGCGCAATGGAAGATGATCTTCAGTGACACGCCGTCCACCTCAGTGATCGCCGGGGCCGGTGCGGGTAAGTCCACCTCGCTGGTCCTGCGCATATTGTTGCTTACCCATTACCTGGGCTTTGAATTGAGTTCGATGACCGTGGTGACCTTCACCCGCGAGTCGCGCAAGGATTTCATCAACAAGCTTATGGATATTCTCAGCTTGTGGGATCGACCGCTTGGCATGAAAGAAGCCCAGGCGGTGGTGCGCACCTTTCACTCGCGCATCCTGCCGATGGTCCGCAGCCTGCCGGGTTTTGAGCGCCTGCAAGCATTTGAGAACCTGAGCTCAGGTTTCGAGGATGCCGACAGTAATCCGTTCGACCTGCGAATCAACGACGCCCAGCGCCAACAAATGAATGCCTGCTACCACCGACTTTACGGGCAGCACCCGCGCTTTCAAGCGTTGATCGCGCCCCTGGCTCGGCATGGCTTGCAGCTCAAGGAGCTGGAACGTGACCACCCAGATGTGCAAAGGCGCGTGGCGGTAACCGAACTGGCAGCTAAACGAGATGAAGAACTGTGCGATGCAATCGAAGATCTATGGTTTCGCGCAGGTGCCTGGCCGATCAAAGGCATTGAGCCTAGTCGCCAGACCATTGAGATCAATGGCGCGCAGTTCCATTGCCATGGCTATATCCCTGAGCTGGACGCGTGGGTAGTACTGGGTTTCGATTCGCGGGAAAACGCCCAGCTCAGTCGGCCCAACGCCAAGCTGTCACTGCGTGCGGAGTGGGCAGTGAAGCGAACCTTATTTCAAGCTTTCTGTCGTAAGCCTCTAATTTGGTTGGATAATTATGAATCATCCAAGCGTCTTTTAAGCAGCTTGGCTGGGGATGCGTCCTCCGGCCCCGGGTTTGATTACAAGGTTAAAGGTGAACTGGCTGGTGCCCCGTTGCTCGACAGTTTTGTCATGGCGGCCGGCTTTATTGAAAACCTTGGGTTGGACGTTCCCACCGCCGTGGGTCAGATGACTTTCGCCAAGGACGATCCGGACCGCTTCTTCTTCGAGGCGCTGAGCATTTTCTGGAAGGCCCTGGAAGACCATCTGCTTGACCAGTCACCGCCGATCATGACCTACAACCGCATGTTCTCGTTGTTCGGTGAAAACACTCCGGAAAACCTCAAGCTGCTCAGCGACCCGCTGTTACGGCCGCTGTCGCATCTGATGATCGATGAGTTCCAGGACGTGTCGCCGCAGATTGTCTCGTGGATCCGCGCCAGCCTGCGAGAAATCCGTAGCCGTGGCCCCGCGATGCACGTGGGCCGTGGCGCCCAGCATTCTTCGCTGTTGTGTGTGGGCGATGACTGGCAATCGATCTATGGCTGGCGGGGCAGTTCACCCAAGTATTTCATGGAGTTCAATCAGGAATTCCCGTCGCCGAGCACCACGCGGGTGATGCTGGGCGAGAATTACCGCAGCCACCAACACATTATCGATGCTGCCGAGCACATCGTGCGCACCGCGCCGGCGATCCCCGGAAAGAAGGCCAAAGCCAGCGGCGCGCCCAAGGCGTTGCAGCCGGTCAAGGTGCTGGAGCGTGACGACGCGGCGCTGGGCCGTCAGTTGCTGGAGCATTATCAGAAGGGCGAGTCGGTATTAATGCTGTATCGAAAAAGTAGCGATAAGTTACTGATTCAAGAGCATATTAAGTCTGTAGTTAATGTGGATTCTAGCTTGCCGATTCAAGCTCGCAGGCTGAAACAGCTGACCTATCACAGTGCCAAAGGCTTACAGGCGGACGCCGTATTCCTGCTTGGGGATTGCCAACACCTCACCCGTTCCCCCTACAAAAACCAGGTCTATCGTATGGCCGGTCTGGGCAAGTCTGGCGACAGCGAACCCTATGACACGGCACAAAAAGACGAAGCGCTGCGCCTGGCTTACGTCGGCATTACCCGGGCGGTCAGCCATTGCTTTTGGTATGTGGAGAAGCCCGAAGGCCAGGCCGTGAATATGCCGAAGGCCTCGGAGCATGTAGATGGAAAGAAAGCGTTTTTTGACGATCAGCGCGGCTGATGGCTGATCACTCAGGCCCGCAGTGACAGCGGTGGCACAAACGACGCCAGTTCATCCTCCACCGCCTCGATAATCCGCTCTACGTCAGCGGCATTCATGACCGTGGCACAAGGGATGCCGGCGATGGCAATCAGGGTTTCGCCGCTGACGCGGTCAAACAGGCGGGCGATCATGCTGCCGGGCGCGTCCATGCTGCCCTCGAAGCCCATTGGATGAAAATGCCAGCGCATCAGTTGGCAGGCGTTGGGGAACGTCACTTTATTCATGTTGCCCACCTTGTTCATTGAGCGCTTCCTTTAGCTCGCGGCAGGGGGCCATGACCGTCACTGGTCTTGGCGTTGTAGAGCTTAAAAATAGCATTCGCTCTTAACCGGAGGTGACTTTTTTCATCCCGTTCGGCGGTTGTTTTCCTAACGGTTGATGTGGGTCATGTCCTGCTCAGAAATGGGCAAGAGGCCATTAGTCCGAAGTTGCACCTAGCCATTGAACGCACCACCGAATTTCGGCAATCTCCACGGTTTTCCCGCTGCAGAGCTCACCATGCCTGACATCGCTCCCGACGATGATTGCCTGCATACTCAAGCCACGGGCGACCTGGTATTACGCCATCACCTGTGCTGGCGCCATCGCGATCTGGACGGGGTGATGTCCTACTACCACCCGGACATCCAGTACCACGACTTTTTCCAGAACCGCGTAGTCGGTTACGCCGAGCTGCGCGATTACCTGCAAGCCAGCATGCCACGCGAAGCTGACGAAGCGATTGAACACACCGACCGCATCCGCGCCGACGGCGATACCGCCTTTATCCAGTACCGCATCACTCTGCGTGGTGGCCATGGGCTGGTGTCATTCCGTACCAGCGAGGCCATCACCGTGCGCGATGGGCTGATCTGGCGCGTCAATGAATACGCGTCACTGGTGCACGAACAACCGTCCCAGGCCCAGCGCCCCAGCGTCAGCCGCTTGGGCCTGTCGCCCCAGCAACTGGGGCATATGGCCAATGACCTGCAGCAGTATTTCGAGCACAAGCAGCCTTATCTGGACCCGGAACTGGACCTGCAGCGAGTCGCCAAGGAGTGCGGTTACAGCCGCAATCAGATTTCCTACCTGCTCAACCAAGTGCTGGGTCAAAGCTTCTATCGCTACGTCAACCAGGCGCGCCTGCAGCATTTGCTCGCCGCGCTGGATAACGCGCGCCCGCCGATCAAGGTCGACGACCTGGCCTTTGCCGCCGGTTTCAATTCGTTGTCGGCGTTCTACAGTGCCTTCCGCCAGCACACCGGCCAGTCGCCCAAGGCCTACGTCAAACAAATTTCCCTGCGTGCACGCGCGCAAGACAACGAATAACCGCCGGCCCTAGGATCAGCCCCATCGAAACGTGGTTGGGGAGCTTGGCATGCCGGCATGGCGCAACATCAGTTTATGGATGGACCAACTGGACGACCCGCTGGTGGCGCGGCCGACCCTGGAACACGACTTGGACGTCGATGTGGCGATTATCGGCGCTGGCTACACCGGGCTTTGGACCGCCTACTACCTCAAACGCCAGGCGCCCGAGCTGAAGATTGCGATTATCGAGGCTCAAACTGCCGGCTTCGGTGCATCGGGCCGCAACGGCGGCTGGCTGATGGGCAACCTGCTGGGTGAAGATCGCCTGCTGGCCGGCCTGGCACCTGAACAACGCCGGGCCTCATTCGACCTGCTGCACAGCATTCCGGATGAAGTCGCCCACGTGTTGGCCCGCGAAGGCATCGACTGCGACTACCGCAAGGGTGGCGCGCTTTACTGCGCTGCCCGTTACCCCGAGCAGGAGGGCAGCCTGCGTGCCTACCTGGACAAGCTCTACGCCCAAGGCCTCACCGAAGCCGATTATCGCTGGCTGAGCCCACAGCAGTTGGCCGAACAGATCCGCATTGCCAAACCCTATGGCGGTATCTATGCACCTCACGTCGCCACGATCCACCCGGCCAAGCTAGTGCGCGGCCTGGCGCGGGCAGTGGAGCGCATGGGCGTTACGATTTACGAAAAAAGTCCGGTCACCCAGTGGCAGTCCGGCAGCCTGTGCACTGATAAGGCCAGTGTCCGCGCCGCTTGGGTAGTGCCCGCCGTCGAGGGATACGCGAACACCTTGCCGCCTTTGGGCCGCTACCAGTTGCCGGTGCAAAGCCTGATCGTCGCCACCGAGCCGCTGCCCGCCAGCACCTGGGACGAGATTGGCCTGCGCCACGGCCAGGCATTTGGCGAAAGTAGCCGTCAGGTCACTTATGGTCAGCGCACGGCGGACAACCGACTGGTGTTCGGGGCCCGCGGCGGTTACCAGTTCGCCGGCAAACTTCGCCACAACTTCGATTTGACCGATAGCGAAGTGGAGCTACGTCGCTATCTGTTCGGCGAACTCTTCCCACAGCTCAAGAACGTGCGGATTACCCATTCGTGGGGCGGCAACCTTGGTATGTCGCGCAATTTTCGACCGCACATGCTCTGTGATCACACCACCGGCATCGCGCTGTCCGGCGGTTATGGCGGGGAGGGCGTTGGAGCCACCAATCTGGGTGGCCGCACTCTGGCGGATTTGATCCTCCGTCGCGACACGCCACTGACCTATCAACCTTGGGTTATCCGCGAGCGCGGCCTTGATGCGCTCAAGGCCTGGGAACCGGAACCCTGCCGTTGGCTGGGTTACAACGCGATCATTCGCAGTTTTGTCCATGAAGACCAAGTCCTGGCCAATCCCAACACCGCCCCTTGGCGCCGCAAGCTGGCGACCGGCTTGGCCGGATTCATGGAAGGGTTCATGCACTGAGTCGTTTCACTTACACGGGAAAAACCCATGAGCATCACGCACTTCAAAGACACGCTGAATGCCCACCTGCCGGACTCGTCACCCGTGGCCGTGCCCCTGGGCGAGCCGATTGCGGTGGCCTCGACCTTGAGCGTAGAGCGCAGCGACGGCGTCGAAACCGGCATCTGGGCATGCACGCCGGGTCGTTGGCGTCGGCAGATCAAATCCCAGGAGTTTTGTCACTTTATCCAGGGCCGCTGCACCTTCACCCCCGACAACGGTGAAATCGTCCACATACAAGCCGGCGACGCACTGATGTTGCCGGCCAACAGCACCGGAATCTGGGATATCCAGGAAACCGTGCGCAAGACCTACGTACTGATTCTGTAACGCTTTGATCCTTGATCGCCTGCCATAAAAACAGCCCTAAAACCGCCAGGAAATCGAACCATGAAAGCCATTGCCCTGTTGCCCTTGATGTTGGTGGCCTCTATTAGCCAGGCCGCCGAGACGGTGAAAATCTACAACTGGTCCAGCTACATTGCGCCAGACACCACGAAGAACTTCCAGAAGCAGACCGGGATCGGTTTCAGCTACGACGTGTACGACAGCAACGAAACCCTCGACGGCAAGCTCATGACCGGCAACTCGGGTTACGACGTGGTGTTTCCGTCCAACCATTTCATGGCCCGGCAGATCCAGGGCGGCGCGCTCAAAAAGCTCGACAAGAGCCAGTTGCCCAACTGGAAAAACCTCAACCCGGTGCTGCTCAAAACCCTGGAAAACAACGATCCGGGTAATGCCCATGGCTTCCCGTACCTGTGGGGCAGCACCGGCATCGGCTACAACATCGACAAGGTCAAGGCCGTGCTGGGGGATAACGCCCCGGTGGACTCCTGGGACTTGATTTTCAAGCCCGAATACATGGAAAAACTCAGCAAGTGCGGTGTAGCCATCCTCGACAATGGCCCGGAGCTGTTGCCTATCGCCCTCAATTACCTGGGTTTGCCGCCCCACAGCAAGAAGCCCGAAGACTACAAAAAGGCTGAGGCCTTGCTGATGAAAGTGCGGCCTTACGTGGCGTATTTCCATTCCTCGAAATACACCGGCGACCTGGCCAACGGCGACATCTGCGTGGCCGTCGGCTTCTCCGGCGATGTGCTGCAAGCCGAGAGTCGCGCCAAGGAAGCCAAGAACGGCGTGAAAATCGGTTACCAGATCCCCAAGGAAGGTGCCGCTATCTGGTTCGACATGGTGGCCATGCCTGCGGATGCCCCCGATGAAAAGGCTGGCTACGCGTTCATGAACTACCTGCTTGAGCCCCAAGTGATGGCGGACATTACTAACTCCGTGCATTACGCCAATGGCAACAGCGCTGCGGACAGCCTGGTCGATCCTGAGATCAAGGCGGACACCAAGATCTACCCAAGCGAAGCCATGATGGGCAAGTTGTTCGCGCTGGAATCAATGCCGCTGAATATCGACCGGATTCGCACGCGGGTGTGGAATACGATTCGTATGGGCCGCTGATCAAACGCTGTCGAGTACTGCAAAATATATTTGAAAGTGTTGCTGGTCTACGAAGCGTGGCCAGCAACGTTCAGTTGAATTATTAGACTAAGGGATGTTTTGCTGTTTTTCGGAAACGACAGGAAAAACAGTTCGAGTTGGAAGGGAGGTATCAGTGTGAGAAGTTCTCGTCCGCAATTCACGAAGCTTCTTTATTGATCATTACATGAAAAGGTACCTCATATGTCTTCAGTACAAAGTTTGCCAAATGGCGGAACGTGGACTCGTCCCGAAAACAGCCTTCCTGTATTGCGTGGCACAGACGCTCGCGAACGCCTGAACGCCAGGCCCGACGAGGCTTCGGTGCTTGTCGGTGGCGGGGGCAGTGACCAGTTGGTCGGCGCGCGAGGTGCGAATACCTTCAAGTACGAACACTTAACAGACTCTACGAGCAATGATCCGGATACTATTTTCAACTTCAATCCAAGGGAGGATAAAGTTGATTTGTCTGACATGGTGAAGAATAACAAGATAAAGATAATTCATATTCGGCCTCGTGCACCCGCTAAAGTAGGCGATGTACAGTTAAAGCACAGCCCTTTTGGTTGGAGTACGCTGGATATGAAAGTCAATGCGCAGGGGCCTAACTTCTCCATCCGTATTGATAATGTAAAGTTGTTGGCCGATCACGTTAAATTCTTTAGTTAAATCCACTCACCGCAAAATGGTCAGGCAGCGTGTGCTGCCCGGCCGTTTTACGTCGATATCGTTCTACGGATTTTCCAGATCATGCCCCAGCGACTGGATAAATAACGAAAACAGCTCCGGCTGCGATGAGATATCCAGCTTTGCGTACAAATGCCGACGGTGCACTTTCACCGTGTCCGGCGAGATATTCAGGCGCTCAGCCATGGCCTTGGAGGAAAACCCGCGCAGCACCAGGCGGGCGATTTCCAGCTCTCGGTCCGACAGCACGCCACAGCCGAACTGGCTCAAGGCATCCCTGATCTGGCTGTCCATGGCCGGGGCGCGCTGGGTGCTTTGCTGCCAATGCTGCTGCATCAGCGGCAGTACCCACGCCGCCATCATCGTCATCAGCCCAGTGTCTTCTGCACTGAACCGCCGCTGCATTCCCAACGACAGTGACAATGTCCCCATCCCCGGCAGTTGCAGGATCAATTGCACCTCGTCTTCCAGCACGTTGTCATGGAAGTAATTGAGGAAGTATTCACTCTGTCGGAAATGGTCCGGCGCCACTTCTTCCAGGCGGTATACACCGCTGGAGTAACCTTCGCGACACGCCTGGAAAAACGGATCGAGCAAATACAGGCCATTGAGGTACGTCAGCATCGACGCCGGTTTGCTGCTGGGCTGGGCGTCGTATTCCTCAAGGGCTTGGGGCGCGCCCTCCAACGGGTAGAAAATCGCCAACGCGTTATCGAAGGGCAGGCATTGGTGCAACAACAGCACCAACTGTTTCCAGAAACCCTGGGTACCGATGTGCGCGACGGTACGGCCCAAGCCAGCGTGCATGCCGACCTCACGGAACAGGCTCATATCACAGGCTCCCGCCAGCAAAAGATCGCTCAAGGGTTCGGCTTTTGCCGGGAACCGTCAAGGGGAGTACGCCAATAGGGGAATTGGCTGACAAGCTCCTGGGCGATAACGTCTTCATCATCCAACGGGAAACATATCCCGAAAAACATCATTTTTCGTTTCTGCCTCACACCAAGAACAACGACAGAGGATAACGATATGAGCACTTCCCCCACGCCTGACGGCGTGTTGAAACCTACCCTTAGCGTTTTCGATGTAGTGGCCATCACCGTTTCCGCAGTGACGCCGGCCAGTTCCGTGTTTGTGATCGCGCCCTTTGCCATCCAGCAGGCGGGCAGTGGTGTGTTCCTGGCGTTTGTGATGGCCGGCCTGCTCGCGCTGATGTTCGCGTTTTGTTATGCCGAACTGGGTCGCGCCCACAACAGTGCCGGTGGTGAATATGTGTACGCCAAGCGTGTGTTCGGTGGCATGGCTGACTATGCGACCTTTCTCACAGTGCTGGTGATGTTGCTATTCATCCCGCCGGTATTGGCCACCGGGGCCGCGACCTATCTCAACAACGCTTTGGGCACGACGTTCGACTCGCAAACCGTCGCCCTGGTGATTGTGGTGTGCAGCTACGCCCTGGGCATTCTCAATATCAAGCTCAATGCCTGGATTACCGGCACCTGTTTGCTGCTGGAAGTGGCGGCGCTACTGGTGATCGTATTTATCGGGTTTGGTAACCCGGTGCAGCCGGCGAGTGTGTTGTTCCAGCCCCAGATCGTCGAAAACGGCGTGCTGCATCTCGCGCCGTGGGCCTTGGTGATCGGTGCAGTGGGCATAGGTTTGTTTTCCTACAATGGCTACGGCCCCGCGGTGCTGCTGGCCGAAGACATGAAGTGCGGCGGCAAAGGCGTGCACAAGGCCGTGTTGTGGTCCCTGGGCTTGGTGGTGGTGATCGAACTGGTACCGATCACCGCACTGCTGATCGGCGCGCCGTCCCTGAGCGCAATGATCAGCAGCCCAGACCCCATTGGCTACTTGCTCACCAGCCACGGCAATGAAACCTTGTCGCGCTTGGTCAGTGCCGGGATCTTCCTCTCGGTGTTCAACGCGATTGTCGCCATCGTGATCCAGATCGGCCGCGTGGTATTCAGCAGCGGGCGCGATGCGCTGTGGACGCCGACCATCAACACACTATTCACCCGCATTCACCCGCGCTGGGATTCGCCCTGGTTGGCGACGCTGTTCCTGGCGATCCCGTCGGCGCTGCTCAGCTTCAGTTCCAACCTGGCGGACCTCACCTCATTCAGCGTGTTGCTGATCATGCTGGTGTACCTGGTAGTGGCGTTGAGCGCGTTGATGAGCCGCGTGTTGCTGCGCGACCGCGAACACCCGTATCGCATGCCGCTGTGGCCGTTGCCGGCGTTGTTGGCTGTCATCGGTGCAGGTTACTTGCTGGTGACCTTGATCTATGCGGCGTCTGTGCGCGACATCATGATCATCCTCGGCTTGCTGGCCTTGTCGGTGATTTTCTATTGCATCAGCGGCCGGTCGAGTCCGGTCTTCCAGAAATTGTAAGGAGCGGTTATGCGCGCACGTCAATTGGGCATCACTTTGGGGCTGGGCACACCCGGTGAGTTGAATGCCATCACCGATGTACCGGGCGTGCGGGTGGGCCACAGTACCCTCAACACCCGTATCGACGGCAAGCAAGTGCGCACCGGTGTGACGGTGATCCAGCCGCGCGCCGGGGAAGCGCGCCAGCAACCCTGCTTCGCCGGCTACCACGTGCTCAATGGCAATGGCGATGCCACGGGCCTGGAGTGGATCAGTGAAGCAGGGCTGCTGACCACACCGCTGGCCATCACCAACACCCACAGCATCGGCATTGTGCGCGACACCTTGATCGCCTTGGAGCGCGAGCGCCTCGCGGACCCGGCGGTGTACTGGTGCATGCCGGTGGTGATGGAGACCTACGACGGCCTGCTCAACGATATCTGGGGCCAACATGTGAAACCCGAACATGTGCGCGAAGCCGTCGTAAACGCCGAAGCCGGCCCGGTACAAGAGGGCGCGGTAGGGGGCGGCACCGGAATGATCTGCCATGAGTTCAAGGGCGGTATCGGCACGGCTTCGCGGCGTTTGCCGGCGGAGCAGGGCGGTTGGACCGTCGGCGTGCTGGTCCAGGCCAACCATGGCAAGCGCCAGGAGCTGCGGGTGGATGGCTATCCGGTAGGACGCCGGTTGATGGACATCCCATCGCCCTTCACCGAGCGCGGTACGCCGGGCATGGGCTCCATTGTGGTGATCCTGGCCACCGACGCGCCGTTGCTGCCGCATCAATGCCAGCGTCTGGCGCAACGCGCCTCCATCGGCATCGCCCGTACCGGCGGCGGCACCGAAGATTCCAGTGGCGATCTGTTCCTGGCTTTCGCCACCGGGAACCAGGACCTGCCTGCCGCGGATTACGGCCGCAAGGGCCTGCCGTTCAGCAGTGCGTTGCAGATGGTCAATAACGACCACATTTCGCCGCTGTTCAGCGCCGCAGCAGAGGCGGTGGAAGAGGCAATCATCAACGCCATTCTGGCGGGTGAAACCATGAACACCGACGATGGCGTGCAAGTCCCGGGTTTGATGGGTGAGACGCTGTTACAGGCATTACACGATACGGGGTGGAGTGTGTCCCGGTAATGGGGGACAACGCCTATTATTAGTTGAAGTAATGGCTGTTTAATGTTGCCAATGACACCGTGGCAATATAGTGGATCCAATTATTAACTGTGCCGCTCAACTTGGGCGGCATTGGTGCTATTTAATATTTAAATACGTGCCCGCTGCTTTTTGTCGGACAAAACCAAGTTGCCCCAATAAACCCTGCACAAAAGTTTCACTAGTTGGCAGTTTGCTACTTTTTTACGGCGGAAATAGATGTAGACGAAAGATTTCAAGTTGTGTCAGTTTTCTTACGCCTTCAAAAGAGGCGAGTGATAGGACGATCTCGCCCGCGAGGTTCCTATCGATCAAAGACTGATGCACTTGCAAACAAGGAAGTACGTTTATGTCCAAAGTAAAAGACAAGGCTATCGTGTCGGCGGCGCAAGCCAGCACCGCTTACTCGCAAATCGATAGCTTCAGCCATCTGTATGACCGTGGCGGCAACCTCACGATCAACGGCAAACCGTCCTACACCGTCGACCAGGCCGCCACCCAGCTGCTGCGCGACGGCGCCGCGTACCGGGACTTTGACGGCAACGGCAAGATCGACCTGACCTACACCTTTCTGACCTCGGCGTCGTCGAGCACCATGAACAAACATGGCATCTCGGGCTTCAGCCAGTTCAACGCCCAGCAGAAAGCGCAGGCCGCACTGGCCATGCAATCCTGGTCGGACGTGGCCAACGTCACCTTCACCGAGAAAGCCACCGGCGGTGACGGCCACATGACATTCGGCAACTACAGCAGCGGCCAGGATGGCGCAGCGGCGTTCGCCTACCTGCCCGGCACCGGTGCAGGCTACGACGGCACCTCGTGGTACCTGACCAACAACAGCTACACGCCCAACAAGACTCCGGACCTGAACAACTACGGCCGGCAGACCCTGACCCACGAAATCGGCCACACCCTCGGCCTGGCTCACCCTGGCGACTACAACGCCGGCGAAGGCGCGCCGACTTACAAAGACGCGACCTATGGACAGGACACGCGCGGCTACAGCCTCATGAGTTACTGGAGCGAGAGCAACACCAACCAAAACTTCAGCAAAGGCGGCGTCGAGGCCTACGCTTCCGGCCCGCTGATCGACGACATCGCAGCAATCCAGAAGCTATACGGCGCCAACTACAACACACGCGCCGGCGACACCACCTACGGCTTCAATTCCAACACCGGGCGTGATTTCCTCAGCGCTACCTCCAACGCCGACAAGCTGGTGTTCTCGGTGTGGGACGGTGGCGGCAACGACACCCTGGACTTCTCCGGTTTCACTCAGAACCAGAAGATCAACCTCAATGAAGCCTCGTTCTCCGACGTAGGCGGCCTGGTGGGCAACGTGTCCATCGCCAAGGGCGTGACGGTCGAAAACGCCTTCGGGGGTGCGGGTAATGACCTGATCATCGGCAACAACGCCGCCAACATTATCAAGGGTGGGGCCGGCAACGACCTGATCTACGGTGCTGGCGGTGCGGACCAACTGTGGGGCGGCGCCGGCAATGACACCTTTGTGTTCGGTGCCAGTTCCGACTCCAAGCCAGGGGCGGCGGACAAGATCTTTGACTTCACCTCGGGTTCGGACAAGATCGACCTCAGCGGCATCACCAAAGGTGCTGGCCTGACCTTCGTCAACGCGTTCACCGGGCATGCCGGCGACGCGGTATTGACCTACGCAGCCGGTACCAATCTGGGTACGTTGGCCGTCGACTTCTCCGGGCACGGCGTGGCGGATTTCCTCGTCACCACCGTAGGCCAGGCAGCCGTCAGCGACATCGTGGCGTGATACAAAGGCGCGGCGTTTCGGCGTCGCGCCTCCAGGATGGAGCGTGAAGATGCAGCGTTTTTTCAACTTTATCGCCTGCGTATTGCAGGTGATGTTCGTGTCGGCAGGAGCCCACGCAATGGCGAGCAGTCTTGTTTTACCTTCCAGCGCTCAATTGGCCGGGCATTGGCAACTGCACCAGCAGGATCAGGTGTGCGCCCTCGACCTGCTCGAACAGGCCAACGCGTTGAGCGGTGATGTGGCCTGTGCCGCCCAATGGCTGGGCGATACCCCCCTGACATGGTCGCCCACTCCGGACGGTATCTGGCTATTCAATGCCGAAGGCAGCGGGATCACTCATTTGAATCGCCAGAAAGACGGGGAGTATCAAGCCCGCACCCAGGCGGGCGTCGTGGTTGAATTAAAACGAATGCCTTAGTTATCGCTATAACTTTATAACTCGATTTTATTAGTTGGCCGGCCTTTATCAGGGTTCGGGCAACTTATGCGCGAAATTTGGCTCAAGGAAGATCAGAACATATGGCCAAGCCCTTTGCGGTAGCGCCCTTATTCAAGGCGCTGGGTGAATACAAGAGCATCTTGATCAGCGTTGGCTGCTTCACGGCATTAATTAACCTGCTGATGCTGGTGCCGTCGATTTACATGTTGCAAGTGTACGACCGCGTGCTGTCCTCCCAGAACGAAACCACCCTGGTGATGTTGACGCTGATGGTCGTGGGCTTCTTTGCGTTTATTGGCACCCTGGAAGTGATCCGTAGTTTCATCGTGATCCGTATCGGCAGTCAGTTGGAACGGCGTTTCAACTTACGCGTGTACAAGGCCGCATTCGAACGCAATCTGCAACGCGGCCAGGGGCATGCCGGGCAATCCCTGGGCGACCTGACCCATATCCGCCAATTCATCACGGGGCCGGCGCTGTTCGCGTTTTTTGATGCGCCGTGGTTTCCGATCTACCTGTTTGTGATTTTCCTGTTCAACGTCTGGCTTGGGGTGCTGGCCACCGCCGGGGCTGTGCTGTTGATCGGCCTCGCGTGCCTCAACGAATACCTGACGAAGAAGCCATTGGGTGAGGCCAGTGGTTTCTCCCAACAGTCGACGCAACTGGCCACCAGCCATTTGCACAACGCCGAAACCATCCAGGCCATGGGCATGCTCGGCGCGCTGCGCAAGCGCTGGTTTGCGGTGCATGCGCAGTTCCTCGGCCTGCAGAACAAGGCCAGTGACACCGGTTCGGTGATCACCTCGTTGAGCAAATCCTTGCGGCTATGCTTGCAATCACTGGTACTCGGTCTCGGCGCACTGCTGGTGATCCGGGGCGATATGACAGCAGGCATGATGATCGCCGGTTCGATCCTGATGGGCCGTGTGCTCAGCCCCATCGACCAGTTGATTGCGGTGTGGAAGCAATGGAGTTCGGCCAAGCTGGCCTACCAGCGGCTGGACGAATTACTGCGCGAGTTCCCTCCGGAAGTGGAGCAGATGAAACTGCCCGCACCCAAGGGCCAAGTCAGCTTCGAGCAGGTCAGTGCCGGCCCGCCGGGTAAGCGCGTGGCGACGTTGCATCAAGTCAGCTTTACCTTGGGAGCGGGCGAAGTGCTTGGCGTGCTCGGTGCCTCGGGCTCCGGAAAATCCACACTGGCCCGTGTGCTGGTGGGCGTGTGGCCGACCCTGGCCGGCACCGTGCGCCTGGATGGCGCGGACATACACCGCTGGGACCGCGACGACCTCGGCCCGCACATTGGCTATCTGCCCCAAGACATCGAACTGTTCAGCGGCAGCATCGCCGACAACATTGCGCGCTTTCGCGAGGCGGACCCTGAGCTTGTCGTCAAGGCCGCACAACAAGCCGGCGTGCATGAACTGATCCTGCGCCTGCCCCAAGGCTACGACACGGTGCTGGGGGATAACGGCGGCGGCCTGTCCGGCGGGCAGAAGCAGCGCGTGGCCCTGGCCCGTGCGCTGTATGGCGGGCCACGGTTGATTGTGCTGGATGAACCCAACTCCAATCTCGACACCGTGGGCGAAGCGGCCTTGGCCACTGCCATTGTGCAGATGAAAGCCCAGGGCAGCAGCGTGGTGCTGGTCACTCACAGGTCGTCGGCATTGGCCCAGGCCGACAAGTTACTGGTGCTCAACGAAGGCCGTTTGCAGGCGTTCGGGCCAAGCCAGGACGTGCTTAGGGCGTTGTCCGGCCAGCAGGAACCGCCGAAGGACAAACCGGGTGTGAGTTTCAGTCGTCAGTATCAAGCCGGAAGGAATCCAGGCGCATGAGCAGCATGACTTTCGAACAACGCGACGCGGGTTTTTTCGCCCGCATGGGCTGGCTGCTGACAGTGGTCGGTGCCGGTGGTTTCTTTCTGTGGGCCAGCCTCGCGCCGCTGGATCAAGGGATTCCCGTGCAAGGCACGGTGGTGGTGTCCGGCAAGCGCAAGGCTGTGCAAACCCTCAGCCCCGGCGTGGTCAGCCGTATTCTGGTGCGTGAAGGCGAGCTGGTGAAACAGGGCCAGCCGCTGTTCCGTCTCGACCAGACCCAGAACCAGGCCGACGTGCAATCGCTGCAAGCCCAGTACCGTATGGCCTGGGCCAGTGTGGCGCGTTGGCAGAGCGAGCGCGACAATCAATCCTCCATCACCTTTCCCGCCGAGCTGAGCAGCAATCCCGAGCCTGCCTTGGCCTTGGTGCTCGAAGGCCAGCGTCAGTTGTTCAGCAGCCGCCGCGAGGCCTTCGCCCGCGAGCAAGCCGGCATTCGCGCGAATATCGACGGCGCCACCGCGCAACTCGGCGGCATGCGTCGTGCCCGCAGCGACTTGACCGCCCAGGCCCAATCCCTGCGTGATCAACTGAGCAACCTGCAACCCTTGGCCGACAACGGCTACATCCCGCGCAATCGGCTGATGGAGTACCAGCGCCAATTGTCCCAAGTGCAACAAGACCTGGCGCAAAACACCGGGGAAAGCGGCCGGGTAGAGCAGGGCATCGTCGAGTCGCGTCTCAAGTTGCAGCAGCACAGCGAGGAGTATCAGAAGGAAGTGCGCAGCCAATTGGCCGACGCGCAACTGCGCAGCCTGACCCTTGAGCAACAACTGACCTCTGCCGGGTTCGACCTGCAACACAGCGAAATCAACGCGCCGGCCGACGGCATCGCGGTCAACCTCGGCGTGCACACCGAAGGCGCTGTGGTGCGTGCCGGTGAAACCCTGCTGGAGATCGTGCCCCAAGGCACACGCCTGGAGGTGGAAGGGCATCTACCGGTGCATCTGGTGGACAAGGTCGGCACGCACTTGCCGGTGGATATTCTCTTCACCGCGTTCAACCAGAGCCGTACGCCGCGCGTGCCGGGGGAGGTCAGCCTGATTTCTGCCGACCAAATGCTTGATGAGAAAACCGGTGCGCCCTATTACGTGCTGCGTACCACGGTGAGCGAGGCAGCGTTGGAAAAACTCCAGGGTCTGGTGATCAAGCCGGGGATGCCCGCCGAGATGTTCGTGCGTACAGGCGAGCGCTCGCTGCTCAATTACCTGTTCAAACCGCTGCTGGATCGCGCCGGCTCAGCGTTGACCGAGGAATGAACATGAAACCTGTGTTTATCGCCTTATTGTTCTGCTGCGCCAGTGCCCAGGCTGCCATGGGCCCGTTTGATGTCTACGAGCAAGCCTTGCGCAACGACCCAGTGTTTCTTGGCGCGATCAAGGAGCGCGACGCCGGCCTGGAAAACCGCACCATCGGCCGTGCTGGCTTGCTGCCCAAGCTGTCGTACAACTACAACAAGGGCCGCAACAACTCCCAGGCCACCTTGCCCGACGGGCGCGGCGGCAATTATCACGACGACCGCAACTACAACAGCTACGGTTCCACCTTCAGCCTGCAACAACCGCTGTTTGACTACGAGGCTTATGCCAACTACCGCAAAGGCGTGGCCCAGGCGTTGTTTGCCGACGAAAGTTTTCGTGACAAGAGCCAGGCGCTGCTGGTGCGGGTGTTGACCTACTACACCCAAGCGCTGTTCGCCCAGGACCAGATCGACATCGCCCGCGCCAAGAAAAAGGCCTTCGAGCAGCAGTTTCAGCAGAACCAGCATCTATTCCAGCAGGGTGAGGGCACCCGTACCGACATTCTCGAAGCCGAGTCGCGCTACGAGCTGGCCACCGCCGAAGAGATCGAAGCGCTGGACGAACAAGACGCGTCGTTAAGGGAATTGGGCGCCTTGATCGGCGTGCAGAGCGTCAACATCCACGACTTGGCGCCGCTTAACCAGGATTTCGCCGCATTCGCCCTGACCCCGGCCAATTACGACACTTGGCATGAACTGGCAATCAGTAATAACCCCACCCTCGCGTCTCAACGCCAGGCCCTGGAGGTGGCGCGCTACGAAGTGGAGCGCAATCGCGCCGGGCATTTGCCCAAGGTCACGGCCTACGCGAGTTCACGCCAGCAGGAGTCCGACAGCGGCAACACCTACAACCAGCGCTATGACACCAACACCATTGGCGTGGAAGTCAGCCTGCCGCTCTACGCGGGTGGCGGCATATCGGCCTCTACTCGCCAGGCCAGTCGCGCCATGGAGCAGGCAGAGTACGAGCTGGAGGGCAAGACCCGGGAAACCCTGATCGAACTGCGTCGGCAGTTCAGTGCCTGTTTGTCGGGCGTGAGCAAGCTGCGTGCGTACCAAAAGGCGCTGGCTTCGGCGGAGGCGCTGGTGGTGTCGACCAAGCAGAGCATCCTCGGCGGTGAACGGGTCAATCTCGATGCATTGAATGCCGAACAGCAGCTGTACAGCACCCGACGCGACCTCGCCCAGGCTCGCTACGACTATTTGATGGCCTGGACCAAATTGCATTACTACGCCGGCAACTTGCGCGACACCGATCTGGCCAAGGTGGACGAAGCGTTCGGGCCCGCACAGCGTTAACCAGCTTTCTCGACAACTCCAACAAAAGAGAGGCAGTACCATGGGTGTATTCGACTATAAAAACCTGGGCGCCGAAGGCTCCAAAGCGTTGTTCGCCGATGCCATGGCGATCACGCTGTACACCTACCACAACCTGGATAACGGCTTTGCCGTGGGTTATCAGCACAACGGTCTGGGCCTTGGCTTGCCGGCCACCCTGGTCGGCGCGCTGTTGGGCAGCAGTGATTCCCAGGGCGTGATCCCCGGCATTCCCTGGAACCCCGACTCGGAAAAAGCCGCCCTGGAGGCCGTGCAACACGCCGGCTGGACACCTATCAGCGCCAGCGCCCTGGGCTATACCGGCAAGGTCGACGCCAGGGGCACCTTCTTTGGCGAAAAACCGGGCTACACCACGGCCCAGGTCGAAGTGCTCGGCAAGTACGATGACGCCGGCAAACTGCTGGAAATCGGCATCGGTTTTCGTGGTACTTCAGGCCCGCGGGAAAGCCTGATCAGCGACTCCATCGGCGATCTGGTCAGCGATCTGCTCGCGGCCCTGGGGCCTAAGGATTACGCGAAAAACTACGCCGGCGAAGCCTTCGGCGGTTTGCTCAAGAACATCGCCGACTACGCCAGTGCCCACGGCCTCAGCGGCCACGACGTGGTAGTCAGCGGCCACAGCCTGGGTGGCCTTGCGGTGAACAGCATGGCGGACTTGAGCAACGGTAAATGGGCGGGCTTCTTCAAGGACGCCAACTATGTGGCCTACGCCTCGCCGACCCAGAGCAGCGGCGACAAGGTGCTCAATGTCGGCTATGAAAACGATCCGGTTTTCCGTGCGCTGGACGGCTCATCCGTCAACTGGTCGTCGTTGGGCGTGCATGACAAGCCCCATGAATCGACCACCGACAATATCGTCAGCTTCAACGACCATTACGCCTCGACGCTGTGGAACGTGCTGCCGTTTTCCATCACCAACCTGCCGACTTGGATCTCCCATTTGCCCACCGGATATGGCGACGGCATGACGCGTGTTCTGGAGTCCGGGTTCTATGAAGTGATGACTCGCGACTCGACGATTATTGTCGCCAACCTGTCGGACCCTGCGCGGGCCAACACGTGGGTGCAGGACCTCAATCGCAACGCCGAGCCCCACAAAGGCAACACCTTCATCATTGGCAGCGCTGGCAATGACTTGATCCAGGGCGGCAAGGGCGCGGACTTTATCGAGGCCGGCAAGGGTAACGACACGATCCGCGACGGCAGTGGGCACAACATGTTTTTATTCAGCGGGCAGTTTGGCCAGGACCGGATTATTGGCTATCAGCCAACGGACAAATTGGTGTTTACGGACGTGCAGAGCAGTGGCGATTATCGTGATCACGCCAAGGTGGTGGGCGGGGATACCGTGATCAGTTTTGGCGGGGATTCAGTGACGCTGGTGGGAGTGGTTGGGTTGTCGGGGGAGGGGATTGTCATCAGTTAAAACGGTGGGAGGGGGGTTGCTCCCGATAGCGGTGGTTCAGTCAATGGAGATGTTGACTGGAAGATCGCCATCGGGAGCAAGCCCCCTCCCACATTTGGGCAGTGTTGGCAGCGGAGAATCAGTCTTCCTTGCGCATCAGTGGGCAGCGGACGCTATTGGTCAAATTGGAACGCGGTCAACCCTGTGGGAGGGAGCTTTCCCCCGATGGCGGTGGCTCAGTCAATGGAGATGTTGACTGGAAGCCCGCCATCGGGGGCAAGCCCCCTCCCACATTTGGGCAGTGTTGGCAGCGGAGAATCCGTCTTCCTTGCGCATCAGTGGGCAGCGGACGCTATTGGCCAAATTGGAACGCGGTCAACCCTGTGGGAGGGGGCTTGCTTGCCCCGATGGCGTTGGTTCAGTCAATGGAGATGTTGACTGGAAGATCGCCATCGGGAGCAAGCCCCCTCCCACAATTGATCAATGTTGGCAGCGGAGAATCAGTCTTCCTTGCGCATCAGTGGGCAGCGGACGCTATTGGTCAAATTGGAACGCGGTCAACCCTGTGGGAGGGGGCTTGCCCCCGATGGCGGTGGCTCAGTCAATAAAGATATCGACTGAAGAACCACTTCACTTTTCCTTGCGCACCGTCGCCACATCGTCAGCTTTGACACGGATGCGTTTGCCGGCGATGTCGGTGAACTCATAAAAACCATCGGCGGTCTTGGCGTTTGGGGTGTCTTTGGTCAAATACTGCGTGCCATTTTGCAGTGTCACTACGGTTTGCGTCGCGCAACCGGCCAATACCAGAAATGTGAGTGCAACCAGTGGCAGACCCAAATTCTTCATGTTCATAACCCTTACCTTAACCCTGAAAAGTCCCGCAGCGTGCGGCTGCGGGCCGCAAATGTTACGCCATCGACTCCACCATCTGATCACTTTTATACAAAAAGTTGCGTGAGCCATTTATCTATTACCGATTGCAACAGAGCATCGGGACCGGCACTCTGTATGCATAACCAGTATTTGACTCGCTTGCGCCATGACCAACCCCCTCGACGACCCGCTCTATTACCTGCACAACTTCCGCCAGGTCCTGCAATGGCTGGGGCAGCGCTATGCCGATCTGCTGGACCCTGACGAACAGCATTTCATTCAGCAATTCGACAGCTTGCCGCAGCCGTCCCAGGCGTTGTTGGTGCGCATGGTAATGCGCAAGGGCGTGCACTTTCGCGCGGGGAAACTCAGCTATCAGGAGGTCGGTTGTACCCACGCGGCTGCAACGCCATTGCGGCAATTGGGTTGGGTTGACGATCAATGCCTGTTGGCCTTTGAAGAGGTGTTCGCCTTGCTGCAAAAAGGCGAAATCCTCAGCACGTTCAAGCCGTGGATCGACCAACCCAAAGGCAAGAAGGCCGACTGGCTTGAGGGGCTGGCAGCGCAGTTCAGTGAAACCCGCAGCTTTGCCCAGTGGTGCCCGCAGCTTGCCGAACCGCTGTACAGCCTCACCGTGATGGACTTGTGTGACCGGCTGCGCTTGATGTTCTTCGGCAATCTGCACCAGGACTGGTCGGAATTCGTGCTGGCAGACCTCGGCATCTACACCTACGAAAAAGTGGCGTTCTGCGCTGAATCCCGGGGTTTGCGCAGCCGTGACGACGTGCACGGCGTGCTGTTCCTGCACCAATGCCAGCACGCGTTTGAAACCGGCACCGCGCTGCACGACGTGCTGGCGCAAGTGGCCACGCTGACGACCGACAACCCCTGGCTGGAAAAACGCCGGGCCAAGCTGCTGTTCCAGATGGGGCAGTATTGTGAGCGCAGCGCCGAGTTGGCCTTGGCCGAGCAAATCTACCGTGCCTGCGCCTACCCCGGCGCCCGTGCGCGATTGATCCGCGTGCTGGAGCGCCAGGAGGACTACGCCCAGGCCTTGGTTCTGGCGAGTGCCGCGCAACAGGCACCGGAAAGTGCCGCCGAACAGCAACACCTGCTGCGCGTCATGCCGCGCCTGCGTCGCAAGCTGGGTGAGCCCAAGCTGCCCAGGCTCAGACCACGGGAAGTCATGCGCCTGGACCTGGAACTGGCACTGCCGGAACCCTTGATGTCGGTGGAGTACTGCGTCCAGGCTCATTTGAGCGCGCCCGATGCGCCGGTGCATTACGTGGAAAACGGCCTGATCAATTCGCTGTTCGGGTTGCTGTGCTGGGACGCGATCTTCGCACCGCTGCCGGGAGCGTTTTTCCACCCGTTCCAGCGTGGCCCGGCCGACTTGCACAGCGAAGACTTCCACCAGCGCCGCGCACCATTGTTCGCCGCGTGTTTCGAGCAACTGCAGGATGATCGGTACAAGGCCCTCATTCGCCAGCGCTACGCCGCCAAGTGGGGCATTCAATCGCCCTTCGTATTCTGGAATCTGCTCAGTGAAGACCTGTTAGAGCAGGCCCTGGAATGCTTGCCCGCCGAACACCTGCGCTACTGGTTTGAACGCCTGCTCCTGGACATCCGCGCCAACCGCGCGGGCATGCCGGACCTGATCCAGTTCTGGCCTGCGCAAAAATCCTACCGCATGATCGAAGTCAAAGGTCCGGGCGACCGTCTGCAGGACAACCAACTGCGCTGGCTGGAGTTCTGTGGCGAGAACCAGATGCCGGTCACCGTCTGCTACGTGCGCTGGGCGGAGCAACCGGCTTGAGCTACAACGTGGCCGTGCGCGCATTGTGTGAGTTCACGGCCAAGGTCGGCGACCTGGACCTGCGCTTTACCCCGTCACCCAGCGCCCAGGAAGGTATCGTGGGCCACCGCACAGTCGCGTCGCGCCGCAGTGCGCACTACCAAAACGAAGTAGCACTGGAAGGCGAGTACCAACAACTCAAGGTACGGGGCAGGGCAGATGGCTACGACCCCGATGCCAATCGCCTGGAAGAAGTCAAAACCTACCGCGGCGACCTTGATGCCCAGCCCGCCAACCACCGGCAATTGCACTGGGCCCAGGTCAAAGTGTATGGCTGGCTGATGTGCCAGAAGCTAGGGTTGACGGAAATCGACCTGGCGCTGGTGTACTTCGATATCGTCGGCGAGGGTGAGACCCTGCTCAATCAACGCTTCCACGCGCCTGATCTGGAGAGGTTCTTCAACCAGCAATGCGCGCTATTCCTCGGCTGGGCTCAACAGGAAATGCAGCACCGCGAAGCGCGCAACACCGCCGCGCAAGCCTTGAGTTTCCCCCATGCCGACTTTCGCCCCGGCCAACGCACATTAGCGGAGACGGTATACAAAGCCGCCAGCACCGGACGATGCCTGATGGCCCAGGCGCCCACTGGCATCGGCAAGACCATCGGCACGATCTTCCCGCTGCTCAAGGCCTTTGCGCCGCAGCAACTGGACAAGGTGTACTTCCTCACCGCCAAGACCCCGGGCCGCAAACTTGCCCTCGACGCATCGCAGGTGCTGTTCACCAGCAGCACCGGCTTGCAATTGCGTGTGCTCGAATTGGTGGCGCGGGACAAAGCCTGCGAACACCTGGACAAAGCCTGCCATGGTGATTCCTGTCCTTTGGCCAAGGGTTTCTACGACCGTTTGCCCGCCGCGCGCATTGCCGCCTCCAAGGTAAGCCTGCTCGACCAGCGCAACCTGCGCGCGGTCGCCCTGGCCCATGACGTATGCCCTTATTACCTCAGCCAGGAAATGGCACGCTGGGCCGACTTGATCGTCGCCGACTACAACTACTATTTCGACTTCGGCGCCATGCTCTTCGGCCTGGCCCAACTCAACCAATGGCGCGTCGCGGTGCTGGTGGACGAAGCCCATAACCTGGTAGAACGCGCACGCTCCATGTACAGCGCAAGCCTCGACCAGTACAGCCTCAAGGGCCTGCGCGACACTGCGCCCGAGCCCCTGAAGAAACCCTTGCAGCGCCTCAATCGCGAATGGAATGCCCTTCACAAAGACCAGCTCGCGCCGTACCAGGCCTACGCCGCGCGTCCGGAAAAGCTGCTCCAGGCCTTGAGCCTGTGCACCAGCGCCTTGGGCGATTACTTCAACGACCACCCCGAAGCCCTCAGCGGTGACCTGCAAGCTTTCTACTTTGAAGCGCTGCAATTTGCCAAAGTCGCCGAGCTGTTCAATGAACACTTCATCTTCGACATCCACAAGCGTCAGCTCAGCGGCAAACGCAGCAGTTCCACCCTGTGCCTGCGCAACGTGGTGCCCGCCGAATTCATCCGCCCCCGGCTCACCGCCGCCCGCAGCAGCGTGCTGTTTTCGGCGACCCTTAGCCCTCGGCACTATTACGCCGACCTGCTCGGCCTGCCGACGGACACTGCCTGGATCGATGTGGAATCACCGTTCAAGGCCGAGCAATTGCAGGTGCGGATTATCGATGAAATTTCCACCCGCTACGTGCATCGCGAGGCCTCGCTGGCCCCCATTGTCGAGCTGATAGCCCGCCAGTTCGGGCAGCAACCGGGTAACTACCTGGCGTTTTTTTCAAGCTTCGATTACCTGCAGCAGGTGGCTCAACTGCTCGCCGAACGACACCCGCACATCACCCTGTGGCAGCAATCGCGGGGCATGGCCGAAACCGAGCGACAGGCGTTTCTCGACCAGTTCACCGAACACAGCCAGGGGATCGGCTTTGCCGTACTCGGTGGTGCTTTCGGAGAAGGCATCGACTTACCCGGTGCACGCTTGATCGGCGCGTTTATCGCCACCCTGGGGCTGCCGCAACTCAACCCGGTGAACGAGCAGATGAAGCTGCGGATGGCCGCGATTTTTGGCGCGGGGTACGACTACACGTACCTGTATCCCGGTATTCAAAAGGTGGTGCAGGCGGCGGGCAGGGTGATCCGCAGCCAGCACGATCGGGGAGTGGTGATGTTGATGGATGATCGGTTTGGGGAAGGGCGGGTGCGTCAGTTGTTGCCGAAATGGTGGGTAGTCGGCTGATGGTTAGACCCGGCGTATGGTTGGCGCCAAGCATAGTAAGGAGCGCTCACAACTACGTGCTCATTCAGAATTAACAGGTGCCGATAGCGAGCGCACTGTTCAATCATCGGGTCATTACCACCCGTCGCTACCTGTTAGTTCTGACAGTAGGCAACCCAGGGTTTGAAGAGTTTGATGCAGGTAAGCCTCCCTCACGGCGCCCTGCGAGTACTTTTGCCATGACCCGGAAAAAAACCCCTAAAGCCCTCTTACCCCCCATTGAAGTGTCGCTTTTGGAGTCTCCCTTCGAAGGCGATCCTGACGGCGCCCACGGTGGTATCGGCCTTCGGCATACGGAGGGTGATTTCGTTGTTTACCTCAGAAACCCCAAAGACGGTGTCAACCCCGGTAGCGTTGCGTATCTCTATTGGGGCAACCGCAATGTTCCCGTAGCGTCTACCCAGATTCGCGAGGGTGAGGAACACCTGGACCGTATCCCTTTGACCGTCCCTCTCCACAAAGTCGTCCAATATTGGGCCAACCCGGTATTCGGCAAATTAAGACGTGCCAGTGGCAATGAGTCGTTTACCGAAGAGCGCAAGTACCGGGTTAGCCTGACGCGCCCCGGGGACCGTGACCCCAATAGCATATTGCCCGGCCACCAGGGGCTGGTGTATGTGGTTCCACCCTCCATATTGTTGAATGGCGTCAGCGAAGTCGATGCATTGGCAGGGGTCAATATCATCATCCGCCATTGGATTCACATGCATGCCTACGACCTGATCATTCTGGTCTGGGGGTCTCAGCGGGTACTCCATCGTGTGCAGCCTAATGAAGTAGGCCGTGATATTACGCTGACCGTTGACTACGCCACTATCAGTGCCGCAGGCAACAGCCGGGACACAAGAGTGGGGTATCAGGTCCGCGACGCCGGGGGTAACCAGCCGGATGAATGGGCACGTTGGTCGGCGACAACGCTGATTGATGTGCACCTGAATCAGATCCGCCCGGAAGCGCCGTGGCTAGCATTTCCAGGCACCGGCACCGACACGGAGATTGACCTGGCCGAACTGGGCAGTTTGGATGCACAAATCCAAGCGTGGATCACCAGCGCAGAGGTCGCCGCCTATTCAATACTGACGCTGATCTGGGCGGGTGTGGACCGCGAAGGGAACTCAATTCCTTATACAGAAACCAGGTCGCTGAATTCGGCAGGGCTCTACACATTCAATGTGCCTAATGCGCTGGTGGCTGCCATCGCCGACGGCTCCGTCAGCGTGCATATCGTGTTTCAACAAGGGACGATTGAGCAGCCCTCTCAAAAGCTTTACCTGGATGTGGTCGGCGAAATCGTCAGATGGCCGGCGCCGCAGATCAAGGAGGACCTGGGCGGCCACATCGAGCCTGACTTCGCTGCAACCGTGTATTTCCCCTTGCAACCCATTTGGCCGGCAAACGGCTATCTGGAAGTGATTTTCCGGGTCAGCAGCCCCGATATCACCATCGAGCATCGGGTAGGTCGCGAAGTCGACGATATTCCAGCCAATCCCGACGGGGACATGGAGTTCATCGTATACCCTGACGAGCTTTCGCGTTTTGACGGACACCTGGTGGAAGTGTTCTACGCCCACACACGTCCTGGCAGTCGTCCGCAGGAATCCTTGCGGTTGCAAGTTGTTGTGGGCCAGCTTCAACGCACGATGCCCGCGCCGATTATCGATAAGGCAATCAGTGGTCAGTTGAATCCGGATGATATTGGCGCCTATGCCAAAGTGTTTGCACCATTTGCAGAAACAAAACGCGATGACTGGATCAGGATGCACTGGGTCGGGCCGAAGGCGCGTATCGAGGTGCCGGTGCAGGTGCCCGTAGACGGTGCCACCACCGAGCATTACATCGAAAGCTACTACGTCACCAGCAACCTGAATGAAACGGTGACGGTGTTCTACACGCTCAAGCGCGGCGATGAAGTTCCGCGTTACTCACAAATTACCGAGGTCCTGGTAAGCCAGGGTGTGGGCGAGCTGCCGTCGCCGACCTTGCTGGAAGCACAGGTGACCGGCCCAGGGACCGCCACGCTGGAACCGCTCAAGGTACAGAACGGCACCAAACTGGTGGTGACCTACCTTGGTATGCGGGGTACCGACTCCATTCAGGTCACCATGATCGGTGCAGGCAATGGTGGCTCGCCGACCATTCCGGCCAAACCCGGTAATGAAGCGCTGCAGAAGGTGGAGTTCGATATCACCAAAGCGGCGATTCACGCCAACATTCGTAACCAGGACACCACCGTGACATTCCAATACGGGGTGACGCGCGCAGGTGCAACGGTTCATTCAGACATATTGACGGTAACGGTCAAGGCGATACCGCTCGCCGAGTTGGTAAAGACAGTTTTGCAAATCAACCAGGCCAATGCCGAGACCCAGGTACTGGACCTGAGCGCCTTTACTGGAGACGCCAGAGGCACTGTCGGCATCTGGCCATTTATCACGGCACCTTACCCCGTGTGGTTGAGGTTGCTGGGCAAAACAGCCAGCAACGTTGACCATGATCGTTTGGTGTACAACGGGGCCGGGGCTTCGGCGGTTAACTCGACCTGGATCGCTAATGGGAAAATAGAACCCAATTTGCCGCGGTCCTACCTGCAAGGGTTGGGTCATGGCACTGTGCTTAAGATGGAGTTCAAAGCGGCGGTGAGTAGCAGTAAGGCCGAAGCTGAGGCCCTGACTTTTCCGATAATGGAGTACCGGGTCAACACCTTGCCAGCCGAATTTCCTGTCCCAAAATTAACCCAGGCAACCGGTACGGGGGCGGTGTTGACCCTGGCGCCCTTGAATGCACAAAGCGGCGGCACAGTCTCGGTGGAATACACGCCGATGTACACGACCGACAGCATCAAGGTCACGATGGTGGGGGCTGCCGGTGCGGGTTCGCCAGTTATTGCAGCCAAGCCCGGGTTGACCAGTGGCGTAGTGACATTTGCTATTCCTGCAACTGCGATTGCCGCGAACATTGGCAATATCAATAAGATGTTCACGCTTAAATATGAAGTGACGCGTGCGGGAGTGGTGCGTTCATCGCAGGTGGTAACAGTGACGGTGACGCCGATACCTCAAGCCGAGTTGGCAAAAACCGTGATCCAAATGATTGAGGCGAACCAAACTACCAAGGTATTAGACCTGTCAAGCGGTACGGCTAATAGAACGCTCCGGGTCGGCAACTGGCCCTTCATTGCGACTAGTTCTCCGGTTTGGATTGAGTTCAGAGGTTTCAAGAATGGAGGAGAGGCGCACAACCGCACTCACTGGAATGGTGGTGCTTCAAATGTCAATTCTACTTGGTTCAGCCAGGGGTGGTGGCAAAGTGGAATAACTTATGCGTCGTACTTGAAAGAGTTAGGGCACAACACCAAATTGACGCTGCATTTCAAAGCGGCGTTAGGCACTGGCCTAACGGAGGCTGACGCTATTGTATTTCCAGTGGTGGAATACAACGTCAATACACTGCCGGCGCAGTTCCCAGTACCTAATTTGACCCAGGCTACCGGTACGGGCGCATCTGTATCTTTGGCGCCATTGAATGTATTAAATGGCGGCACGGTGGAGGTGAGATATGCGCCGATGTATACCACTGACAGCATCAAGGTCACGATGGTGGGGACTGCCGGTGCGGGTTCGCCAGTTATCGCAGCCAAGTCCGGGTTGACCAGTGGCGTGGTGACATTTGCTATTCCCGCAGCTGCGATTGCCGCGAACATTGGCAATACCAATAAGACGTTCACGCTTAAATATGATGTGACGCGTGCGGGAGTGGTGCGTTCATCGCAAGTGGTTACAGTGACTGTGACGCCGATACCCGACGCTAACTTGCCAAGACCTTTGATCAATGGTGTCGCCCATAACGGGACGCTGGATATCGCCGCGATGACAGCAAATGCTTCTCTTGCTATTACACCTTGGCCATTGCAGGTCGCTGGCAAGAAGGTTTGGCTGACTTTCCACTGTGGGGGCGCAAATCCTAACCCCTATAATGTATGGACGGGATATGCACACCCATCTGCTTCAGGTATCGATCACTTTGTATTGTTAAGCTGGCTCAAAAGTTGCCCGAATGGAAATCAAATATGGGTTGATTTCAAGGTGGCATATGATCCGAATGCGGATGAAGCAGGTGCGGTTAGTTTTCCAAGGACGGTTTATACAGTCAAAAGCGTAAATGTTGTTGATAGTACTGATTTTAATAATGGAAGTATGAATAACTGGATTAATTACTCCAGCTCCGGTTCAATTGTTGGCAGTGGTTCCGGAAGATACTGGCAGGGTAACGGAAGTGGACAGTTTCCGTGCGGAATAGTTAAATTTTTTAACTATGGTTATTTGGCTGCTGGGTATCCATATAGAATTACTATCGACTTTGCCAGCACTTCTAATACGGGCTGCTATGTTGAGGTCGCGACGGAAGGTGTTGTAGGAGTTCAAAGAACTAATTTTAGTGGTGGGAGCTCTTGGGCGACTCATTCTTTCGATTTTAGTCCAAGAGTAAATTCAAGCAATCTTCGTCTAAAAATTACACTTATGAATTCTAATTATGGAGGTGGTACCGTTCTTTCTATAGATAATATAAAGATAATCAAACTTTAAATAGTTGAGGCGAAGTAGAGGTGCATATTTTTAGAGTCGAAAAGTGCGCACTATCAATTCCGGGCACCCTGCCCATTACTCCAATATACCTATATGTGAGATAAAGATATGAATATTGTTGACAGTACTGACTTTGAGAGTGAAGGCATGAATGGTTGGGAGAATTTCTCCAGCTCCGGTTCGATTATTGGTAGTGATCCACGAAGGTACTGGCAGGGAAGCGGAAGCGCGCAGTTTCCATGCGGTATAGTTAAGTTTTTTAACTATGGTGATTTGGTTGCCGGAGAGCCATATACAATTACCATCGACTTCGCCAGTACCTCTAATACGGGATGCTATGTTGAGGTCGCGACGGAAGGCGTTGTAGGCGTTCAAAGAACTAATTTTAGTGGTGGGAGCTCTTGGGCGACTCATTCTTTCGATTTTAGTCCAAGAGTAAATTCAAGCAATCTTCGTCTAAAAATTACACTTATGAGTCCTAATTTTGGAGCTGACACAACTTTTTCCCTTGACAATATAAATATAATTAAGTTGTGAGCTCTTGCAGTAAAGAGGATGGTGCGTATTTGTGTAGGCGTAAAAATACGCACCATTAAAGAATCATATATGACGAGCGTGTCCCAGTCCCAATACAACCGCTATATATGTTAGGCGATCATACAGAATGCCTTAAGTATCACGTCCTCTCATGGCGGATCATCGCCATGATCGGCACACCCGACGCTCGGTAAGTGCGTATTGGTCGCGCTCTACCAGCATGATTGGCCAGCTCTGTAAGGTGTGGGCAGTGGCAGAGGAGGGGCAGTTCGAGCATAGACTGCATCTATTTATTAATGCAGGTAAGACCTCGCTTCTCCCCAACACAAAAGCGGAACCCAAGCGGGCCAATCACCCGAATAAACAGGCAACTGGCCGAAACTCACTCAAACAACTTCTAAATAAGAACTATGAACCGCCCCCGCCAACTCCCTCACCGTCTCAATAAACTCCGTCAGCCGACTATGCAGCCCATCCTCCAGAATCTCATCAATCCCCGTATACCTCAGCCGCGCTTCAAACTCGGCGGCCAGGCGTTGCGCCGTACGCCCATAACTACCGGGCAAGTCTGCGAGGATATGACTCAACTCCTCGATACACGCATGCAGTGAACGCGGTACATCACTGCGCAACAGCAGCAACTCCGACACCGACCGAGCATTCAGCGCATTCGGGTACAGCTCGGTGTACGCCTCGAATGACGACAATGCGCGGAGCAGGGCGCTCCACTGGTAATAGCCGCGTGCCGAGAGGTCGCTGACTTCTTCGGACTCTTCGCCGAACATTTCGTAGCGCGCATCCAGCAGGCGCAGGGTGTTGTCCGCACGTTCTATAAAGGTGCCGAGGCGGATGAACCGATAGGCGTCGTTGCGCATGATGGTGCCGGAGGTCGCGCCGCGGAACAGGTGGGAACGCTGCTTGACCCAGTCACAGAAGTGGCTGATGCCGTGCCGCGCCAGGCCGCCGGCGGCGATGCTGCGCATTTCCAGCCAGGTGGCGTTGAGGTTTTCCCACATGTCGGCGGTGATGCGTCCGCGCACGGCGTGGGCGTTGCCCCGTGCGGCGCGCAGGCAGTTGTAGATACTGGCGGGGTTTTCTTCGTCGAGGGCGAAGAAGTGCAGCATGCGCTCGGCGTCCAGTTGCTTATGGCGCTCCAGATAACTCTCCAGCGTGCCGCTGCTGAGCAGCGACATGGCCAGTTCGTCTAGGCCATCGCTGCGTCCGGCCTGGGGCATCAACGACAGCGAATAACTGACTTCCAGCATGCGCGCCAGGTTCTCGGCGCGCTCCAGGTAGCGGGACATCCAGTACAGATCTGCGGCGGTTCTACTCAACATGATTCAGCCCTCCACCACCCAGGTGTCCTTGGTTCCGCCGCCTTGCGACGAGTTGACGATCAACGAGCCTTCACGCAGTGCCACCCGCGTGAGGCCACCGGGCACCAGGCGGGTTTCCTTACCCGAGAGCACGAACGGCCGCAGATCGATATGCCGGGGCGCAATGCCGTTTTCGACAAAGGTCGGGCAGGTGGACAGGCTCAGGGTCGGTTGGGCGATGTAGGCGTGAGGCCGCGCTTTGATGCGTTGACGGAAGTCCTCGATCTCGGCGGCAGTAGAAGCGGGGCCGACCAGCATGCCGTAGCCGCCGGAGCCTTGGGTTTCCTTGACCACCAGTTCCGGCAGGTGTGCCAGCACGTGGGACAACTCATCGGGTTTGCGGCACTGGAAGGTCGGTACGTTCTGCAGGATCGGTTCCTCGTCCAGGTAGAAACGGATCATTTCCGGCACGTACGGGTAGATCGACTTATCGTCCGCCACGCCGGTGCCGATGGCGTTGGCCAGCACCACGTTGCCGGCGCAATAGGCGGCCACCAGGCCGGGCACGCCGAGCATCGAGTCCGGATTGAAGGCCTGTGGATCGAGGAAGGCGTCGTCAATGCGCCGGTAGATCACGTCCACGGCTTTCGGGCCGTCGGTGGTGCGCATGAACACCTTGAGGTCGTGCACGAACAGGTCGGCGCCTTCCACCAGTTCCACGCCCATTTCCCGGGCGAGGAAGGCATGTTCGAAGAATGCGCTGTTGAAGCGGCCGGGGGTCAGCACCACCACATTGGGGTTGTCCAGGCGGCTTGAGCTTTTGAGGGTTTTGAGCAACAGGTTGGGGTAGTGGTCCACCGGTGCGATTCGCTGCTTGGCGAACACCTCGGGGAACAGGCGCATCATCATCTTGCGGTCTTCGAGCATGTAGCTCACGCCGCTGGGGGTACGCAGGTTGTCTTCGAGCACGTAGTAAGTGCCGTCGCCGTCGCGCACCAGGTCGACGCCGGAAATATGCGAGTAAATATCGCGGTGCAGGTCCAGCCCAACCATGGCCTTCTGATAACCCTCGTTGCCCAGCACCTGGTCGGCGGGAATGATCCCGGCCTTGATGATGCGTTGGTCGTGGTAGATATCGGCGAGGAACATGTTCAGCGCATTGACCCGCTGGATACAGCCGCGTTCGATCACGCTCCACTCACTGGCGGGGATGCTGCGGGGGATGATGTCGAAGGGAATCAGGCGCTCGGTGTCCTGCTCGTCACCATAGAGGGTAAAGGTGATCCCGGCGCGGTGAAACAGCAGGTCGGCTTCGCGGCGACGCTGGGCCAGCAGTTCCGGCGGCGTGTTGGCCAGCCAGCGGGAGAAATCCTGATAGTGCGCACGGCATACGCCATTTGCGTCATTCATTTCGTCAAAGAAAGATAGAGCCATTCCAGTACCTTGTCAGTGCCCAGGGTTGCGTGGGGGTGGCACTGCCGCTTCAAAAAACGCATGTTTTTATGAGCCTGTGGCGCAGAGTGCCAGCAGGCCTGGTCCTTACTTTCTTATGGGGTCGGCTCTGGGTCGGGCGGTAACGATTGCTCCTGTATCCGGGCAGATGAATGGGTTAAGCAATGCGTGTGCCGGAATGCCCTTGAGGTGACTGGGTTTGCTGTGGCGAGCGGGCAAACCTGCTCGCCACAGCCCGCCCAAACGCCATAAAGCCTGCTGGCCGAGTCATCCCCTCCCAGCAGCGAGCCCTTCCTGACGGAGCCCATTCACCATAAAGAGGCAATGCGCGCCCTGGTGTGGTGCATGAACAAACTTGAACTTCATTCGCGCCCGGTTCTTCTAACGAAACTCGAATCCTTGTGGAGCACGCCCGTGCCCAGAATCATTTCACCCGACACACCCGAATCGAGCCTGGACGATCACAGCGAGCACACCGCCAAGATTTTCGGCTCGCCCAAGGACCGCCTGGACTTTTACCGTCGAGAAATTCAGTACGAAACCTCAATCCTGGCCAACCGTACCGACGCCTATCTCACCGCGCAGTCGTTTCTGGTGATTGCCTTTGTCTCCGGCATGGGCAACCTCAACCCCGAGTGGGGCAAGTTGTTTACCCTGGTGGTGCCGGTTTTCCTCGCTGCGCTCGGGATTCTCAGTTCCTTGAACGCCTGGCCGGGCATCCGCGCTGCGTATGACATCATCGATCACTGGCACTTCAAGCAGAGTGAGTTGCTGCGCAGCGAACCGATAATGGGCATGGCCTATGACGAATCACCGCTGTTTTCCGAGATGGAGTCTTCCCATAAGGGCTACCGCAAGTCGCTGCTGTTCTCCATGCGCGCTCCGTGGCTGTTCATGGTGTTCTGGTTGCTGCTGGGCATCTATGCGTTTTATATCCAGGTCGACAATCCGATCCGCTAGGCAATTGGACGGAACTTCAACGCGCAGCGCGGCGCCTTAACCTTACAGATCCCAGTGAGAGGTGACCCATGAGCACATCCAACGATCCACAAGTCAGTAACCGTAACGATCCGGCGATTGACCGCGGCGAACCGGCCCCCGGCACCAGCGCTGACGCCCCCAAGGACCCCAAGGCCAAGAGCGATCCCAAGGCGAAGGACAACGACTACAGCCCTGATTTCAAGCCCGAGCGCGAGCCCAAGCCTGAAACGGATGCAGATATCGACACCCAAGGCGGTTAGAGGAAAAAGTCATGTCTAAAGAACTCGACGAAGAACTTAACGACCCAGGCAATGAAGATCCCGGGTCACTGATGGATGATGCCGAAGTCCCGCTTAATGATCTGGATGAAGCAGCCGATCTGGGCAACACCGAAGATCAGGACTGAGCCCGTTACTTAAGACGCTCCAGCAATAGCCGCTCCAGCGTTACCACCGGCAACGGCCGGCTGAACAGATACCCTTGAATCTGATCACAGCCGGCCTCCTTCAAAAACGCCAGTTGCGCCTGGGTTTCCACGCCCTCGGCCACTACGCGCAATTTCAGACTGTGCGCCAGTTCAATGATGGTGCGGGTGATCGCCGCATCCTGCGGGTTGGTAGTGACCTCGCGGATGAACGCGATGTCGATTTTCAGCGTATCGATGGGAAACCTGCGCAGGTACGCCAGGCTTGAATAGCCGGTGCCGAAGTCATCAATGGAGATCTTCACGCCCATGGCGCGCAAGCGTTGCAGGCTGGCGATGGTGTGCTGGGTGTTTTCCATCAGCGAGCCTTCGGTCAGTTCCACTTCCAGCCAGTGCGCCTCAACCCCGGTGCTCTCCAGGCTATGGGCGATATCGGCAATCAGGTCGCCCTCGATTAACTGATGGCCGGACACGTTGACCGACACTTCTACCGCGCCGATGTCACTGCGTTGCCACTCGGCAATCTGCTGGCACACCTGCTCGATCACCCAACGCCCCACCGGTACGATCAGGCCCAGGCTTTCCAGGATCGGCACGAAGACCGCCGGGGACACCGCGCCATAATCGGGCCGGTCCCAACGAAGCAAGGCTTCCAGTGCGCAGATATTGCCGTTGGCCAACTCGACCTTGGGCTGGTAGTGCAGGGCGAATTCGCCCCGCTCAATGGCCTCACGCAGGGCCTTCTCCATGTCTACGCGGACCAGATCATGCACATTGCCCTGGGTGGTATGCACGGTGTGCTGGTGCAACCGTTGCTCCAACTGCTCGCTGCGTTGTTTGAACTGGTCACCATGGGCTTTGAGCCGCAGCAGGTTGCGCACTCGCAGCCAGAGTTCCAAGTGCTCCACCGGCTTGCTGAGGAACTCTTCGGCGCCGGTTTCCAAACCGCTGACCCGAGCGCTGATGTCGCTCAAGGCCGAAAGCATGATGATCGGGATGTTCGCCGTGGCCGGGTTGCCCTTGAGCTGGGTGGCGACTTCATAGCCGTCCATGCCCGGCATCATGATGTCCAACAGGATCAGATCCGGTGGTTGCTGCGCCACCAACTGCAACGCTTCTTCACCGCTGCAGGCGCTCAGGGTCAGGTAGCCCTCGTGTTGCAGCAGGGTTTCCAATAGCTTGCGAACCTGGGGTTCGTCGTCAACGATCAACAGCGTTGCGGGTGAGCTGGCCATGGAGAGGACTCATTCAGGAGGTGTGAGGGTTGGGTTCAGCAGGGTGTCGATCTCCTGGTACAGCTCCTTGTAGCGCAGGGGTTTGCTCACGTAGGCGTCGCATCCGGCGAGTCGGGCTTTTTCCCGGTCTTCCTTCATCGCCATGGCGGTGAGGGCGATCACCGGGATGTGAGCCGTGTGAGGGTCTTGCTTGAGCAGGCGAGTGGCTGCCAGGCCATCCATGCCTGGCAATTGAATGTCCATCAAAATCAGAGCCGGCTGGTGTTCGCGGGCCATGGTCAGGCCGCTCTCGGCGTCGGCGGCCCACAGCACAATGTGGCCGGCGTTGACCAGCAGTAAGCGCGCAAGACGCATGTTGGCTTCGTTGTCTTCGACAATCAGGATGTTGGCCATGTGGCCTCCACAGTAGCGGCGGCGCGATGCAGCGGCAGCCACACCACAAAGCGTGCGCCCAGGCCTTCGCGGCTGGCCACGGCAACGCTGCCGCCCTGTAGATCGGTGAGCTGCTTGACCATCGCCAGGCCCAGGCCGGTGCCTTCGAATTTGCGTGCCAGGCTGCTGTCGATCTGGCTGAACGCCTTGAACAGCTTGCCCATGTCATCCGGGGCAATCCCGATACCGCTGTCGCTGACGCTCAACTCAAGAAAGCGGCGGTGCGCGCTGGGTTGCAGGGCAAAGCCATGCACCGGCCAATCGCCGGCGACCAGCCCCACCTCATCGCGACTGACCTCACGCACCGCCAGGGTCACGTCGCTGCCGTGGGCGCTGAACTTCACCGCATTGGCCAGCAGGTTGTAGACGATTTGCTTGGTCTTGCGTAGGTCCAGGATCAGCGTGCCCAGGTCGTCCTGGCTGTCGAGTTTGAGTTGGATACGCTGCAGGGCGGCTTTTTCGCGCACGATCAACAGGCTGTTGGCCAATAAACCGGCCAGCTCCACCGGCTCCAGTTCCAGGTCCATCATCCCGGCCTCGACCTTGGACAGGTCAAGGATGTCGTTGATCAGCGAGAGCAAGTGCTGCCCACTGGTGAAAATGTCACCGATGTACTCGCGCTGGACATCAGTCATGTCGCCCACCAGCCCGTCCTTCAGCGCCTCGGAAAAGCCGATCACCGCGTTCAGCGGCGTACGCAATTCGTGGGACATGGTCGCGAGGAACTCGGACTTCATGTGGTTGGCGTGTTCCAGCTCCAGGTTCTTTTCTTCCAGGGCGCGCTCAAAGCCTTTGCGCTCGGCTTCTTCCTGTTTGCGCGCAGTGTTGTCGGTACCGATCAGCAGGTAGCCGATGATCGTGTCATTGCGATTGCGCAACGCCGTCACCGAGACCATCGCCGATAGCCGACTGCCGTCCTTGCGGATATAGGTCAGCTCGTAGATGTCCTCGATGCCGCGCGAGGCCTTGAACACCAGCGCTTCGAACCCTGGGGTGATCGGCGTATCCAGTTCCTCGCTGAGGGCCGCCGCGCGGGTGATCAGCTCGGCAGGGTCGGAAATGTCAGCGGGGGTGATGCGGTTGACCACATCGACAGCGGCATAACCGAGCATGCGTTCGGCGCCGACATTGAAGATCTGGATCACGCCTTTTTCATCGGTAGCGATGCTGGAGAAATAAGCGCTATTGAAGATGGCGTCTTGCAGGGCGCCGGTCTTGAGCAGGGTTTTCTGGCGTTTGAATTCGACGATTTTTTTAGCGCGTGACTGCGGTTCGCTGGGGTGGTCGGTTGAGCTTTTATCCATCGTGGTGGGGTTCCGTGAACGTAAGGCCCGCCATCGTCAGTGGGCGAGGGCGCAGAGCATGCTCACAGAAGATCGCGATGAAGCGACGAGGAGGAGATGAGGTCCTTGGACAATAGCAGACATTATGGCGATTTGATGTCTTGGTCTATCTCTTCGGATTGGAAGGCACTCATATGAGTGCCTTTGAGGCTTGTCGTTAATGAATCGTTTCACTCATGGATAAACGACCTGCGCCAGCGCTGGTTTACCTCAGCGCAGACCGAACATGAATTCTCTTTGTGGGCAATTGCTGCTTCTGGCCTTAACGGCCATGTTGAGATTGCGCAGTTCGTTGCAAATCTGCGCGATGTTTTTCGGCGTGACGTAAAGGTTGTTGGAAAACCACAGGTGCTTGGCAGTGGGTAAGTTCTTCAGGGCTCCGCCCGCTGTGAGTATCCGCAAAACGATGGTGGAGCAGTTTTTGCGGAACAAATCGTAATGGGCGTTGGTTTTGTTGCGTATTTTGAACCACTCGGCCCGCATGTTCGCCACGTCCAGCCCGGAAATTGTATAGACCAGATGGGGAGGGCTGCCTTCGGCGCTTATGTCCGACTCCAGGAACAGGTTGCGTCCTTGCGGCTGCTTGCCTAACCACTGCGCGTCACTTTCCGGCCACCAACTCACGTAGTTGGTATTGACATGCTCGATCGCCCCCCTGTCGACATGCCGTGCCTCTCTATTTGCATACGCGTAGTAATTGCGCTCTATATTTTTTCCGATATGTGGGTCGCCGATGTACAGGGCGGCGTGGCCGACGTTTGTCTCTTGCTTAGCAAATACGGGAAACCAGATATAAACGACGGCGCTGGAAAGGGGCATGGTCTTCGATTTTTTCCGCGTGAATGAGGGGCGCGCATTCTAGTCAGGTCATCTGTCTTTGCCCCTTACCCTACGGGCATAGGGTTGTAACCAAATCCATCCTGCGACCCGCAAAATTTCACCAAACAGCTTGGTGAAACGTTTCTTCAATGACAAAAATGCCTAAGCAAGCGCTTGCGTACGAAAATGTATCTGGATTAGAGTCGGCCTCGCTTAACCACAAAAATAATAAAACCAGGAGCTCAGCCATGAGCCTTGAACCCTTGCTTGAGATGCAGGGCATCAGTAAAACCTTCAGCGGTTTGCGCGTGCTCAAAAGTGTCGGCCTGAAGGTCTACCCCGGCGAAATCCACGCCTTGATGGGGGAGAACGGCGCCGGCAAATCGACGCTGATGAAAATCCTCTCCGGCGCCTACCAGGCCGACCCCGGCGGCGAAATTCGCATCAGCGGCCAAGCCATCGCCACTTACAACCCCGCCACCGCCAAAGCCCTCGGCATCGCCGTGATCTATCAAGAGCTGAGCCTGTGCCCGAACCTGAGCGTGGCCGAGAACATCTACCTGGGCCGTGAACTGCGCCGAGGCTGGACCATCGACCGCAAGGGCATGCAGGCCGGCTGCGTCGAAGTGCTGCAACGCCTGGGAGCTGAGTTCACGCCGGCAACTCAGGTCAGCAGCCTGTCGATTGCCGAGCGCCAACTGGTGGAAATCGCCCGCGCCTTGCACGCCCACGCCAAAATCCTGGTGATGGACGAACCCACTACGCCACTCTCGTCCCGCGAGACCGACCGGCTGTTCGCGCTGATCAAGCAACTGCGCAGCCAAGGGTTGGCGATCATCTATATCAGCCACCGAATGGCCGAGATCTATGAACTGTCGGACCGCGTCTCGGTGTTGCGCGATGGCCAGTACATCGGCGAACTCACCCGCGATGCGCTGTCGGCCGAGGTGCTGGTGAAGATGATGGTGGGCCGTGACTTGTCCGGCTTCTATAAGAAAGAACACGCCGCCTACAACCCCGGCAACGTGGTGATGCGCGTGCGCGACATGGCCGATGGCAAACGCGTGCGCAACTGCAGTTTCGATTTACACGCCGGTGAAGTGCTGGGCATCGCCGGACTGGTGGGGGCAGGGCGCACCGAGCTGGCGCGGCTGATCTTCGCTGCCGACCCTCGCACCAGCGGCACACTGGAAGTGGTGGGCAAGACCGTCACCCAACTGCGCACCCCGGCGGACGCGATTCGCGCCGGCGTGGTGTACCTCACCGAAGACCGCAAGGCCCAGGGCCTGTTCCTGGATATGAGCGTGGCCGACAACATCAACGTCTGCGCCTGCGTGCCGGACGCCCATGCCGGCGGCTTGCTGGATCGCGGTCATGCGGCGCAGCGCTCGAATGACGCTATCAAGTCCCTGTCGATTCGCGTCGCGTCGGGCAAGGTCAATGTCGGCGCGTTGTCCGGCGGCAACCAGCAAAAGGTGTTGCTGGCACGGCTGTTGGAGGTCAAGCCCCATGTGCTCATCCTCGACGAACCGACGCGGGGCGTAGACATCGGCTCCAAGTCCGAGATTTACCGCATCATCAATCAACTGGCCCAGGCCGGCGTGGGCATTGTGGTGATTTCCAGCGAACTGCCGGAAATCATCGGGACCTGCGACCGGGTGCTGATCATGCGCGAAGGCCAGTTGGTGGCCGAAGTCGGCGGGGCTTCCGGCCACGCTATTTCCCAGGAACGTATTATTGACCTCGCCACCGGTGGCGATCAGGTGGTTGCCCATGGCTGATTCGATGATTGCAACAACAGGCAAGGCAGAGCGCGTGCGCGAACTGATGCGCACGGTCGGCATGTTGCCGGTGCTGATATTGCTGCTGGTGGGCTTCGCCCTGGCCAGCGAGAACTTCCTGACGGTGCAAAACCTGTCGATCATCACCCAACAGGCCTCGGTCAACGTGGTGCTCGCGGCGGGTATGACCTTCGTGATCCTCACGGCGGGCATCGACCTGTCGGTGGGGGCGATTCTAGCGGCGTCCGCCGTGGTGGCATTGCAGGCGTCAATGTCGCCGCAGTTCGGTATGTTCGGGATTGCCGCCGGGATTGGCTTTGGCCTGTTGCTGGGCCTGGTCAACGGCGGGCTGATCGCCTTTATGCGCCTGCCGCCGTTTATCGTCACACTCGGTGCACTCACCGCGATGCGCGGCCTCGCACGGTTGCTGGCGGATGACAAAACCGTGTTCAACCCCGACCTGCCCTTTGCGTTTATCGGTAACGATTCGATTCTTGGTGTGCCGTGGCTGGTGGTGATCGCCGTGGCAGTGGTGGCGTTGTCGTGGTTCATCCTGCGCCGCACCGTGATGGGCGTGCAGATCTACTCGGTGGGCGGCAACCCAGAAGCCGCGCGGCTGTCCGGGATCAAGGTGTGGAAAGTGCTGCTGTTTGTCTACGCCATGTCCGGTGCGTTGGCCGGGCTTGGCGCGGTGATGAGCGCCTCGCGCCTGTTTGCCGCCAATGGCCTGCAACTCGGGCAATCCTATGAGCTGGATGCGATTGCGGCGGTGATCCTCGGCGGCACCAGTTTTACCGGCGGCGTGGGCACCATTGGAGGCACGCTGATCGGCGCGCTGATTATCGCGGTGCTCACCAATGGCCTGGTGCTGCTGGGCGTGTCGGATATCTGGCAGTACATCATCAAGGGCATCGTGATCATTGGCGCCGTGGCGCTGGATCGTTATCGCCAGTCCGGTGCGCGGACCTGATTTCACTCATACAACAATCACAAGAGAGACTCCCATGAAGCTTAAACACCTGTTTCCTGTCATTGCCTTGGCCGCCCTGATGTCGCAAGCCGTGGAGGCCCGGGAGCTCAAAGCCCTCGGCATCAGCATGGGCTCGTTGGGTAACCCGTATTTCGTGACCCTGGCCGACGGCGCAACCGCCCGCGCCAAGGAGTTGAATCCCAACGTCAAGGTCACCTCGGTGTCGGCCGACTATGACCTGAGCAAGCAGTTTTCGCAGATCGATAACTTCATTTCGTCCAAGGTCGACCTCATCCTGATCAACGCCGTCGACCCTTCCGCCATGGCCTCGGCGATCAAGAAAGCCCGCGACGCCGGTATCGTCGTGGTCGCTGTGGATGTGGACGCCAAAGGCGTGAATGCCACCGTGCAGACCGACAACGTCGAAGCCGGCAAGCTCGCTTGCCAGTACCTGGTGGACAAGCTTTCGGGCAAAGGCAATGTGATTATCCAGAACGGCCCGCAAGTGACCGCTGTGACCGATCGAGTCAAAGGCTGCAAGGCTGCACTGGCCGGGGCGCCAGAGATCAAGGTGCTCTCCTACGACCAGGACGGCAAAGGCTCCCGCGAGGGCGGCTTGAACGTGATGCAGGGTTACCTGACGCGCTTCGCCAAAATTGACGGCCTGTTCGCAATCAACGACCCGCAAGCCATCGGCAGCGACCTGGCGGCCAAACAGCTCAAGCGCAGCGGCATCATCATTACCTCAGTGGACGGCGCGCCGGATATCGAGAACGCCCTGAAGACCGACACCCAGATCCAGGCGTCCGCCAGCCAGGACCCATGGGCCATGGCCCAGACTGCCGTGAACGTGGGCAATGACATTCTCAATGACAAAGCCCCGGCCGAAGCGGTTACCCTGCTGACCCCCAAACTGATCACCCGCGACAACGTCGGTACGTACAGCGGTTGGTCCAGTAAACATTGATCTATTGAGAGGAACGGCGCCGTGGTCACCATGGATGACGTGGCAAGCAGGGCGGGGGTGTCGACGTCGACCGTGTCCCACGTGTTGAACGGCACCCGCAAAGTCAGCCCGGCCACGGTGCAGGCAGTGCAGCGGGCGATCCAGGCCTTGGGATATATCCCTAATACCCTGGCGCGCTCGCTGGCCCGCTCCAGTACCAACACCCTTGGCGTGGCGATCTCGGCGTTGTCCAACCATTACTTCAGCGAAACCGTGCACGCGATTGAAACCGAGTGCGCCAAACACGGCTACATGATGCTGTTTGTCGATACCCATGATGACCCGGAGCAGGAATTGCGGGTGGTCACGGCGCTGCATCATCGACGGGTCGATGGGATTGTCCTGGCGCCGTCCAACGGCTCGATGGCCCTGGCGTATTTGCAGGCCAACGAGATTCCAGCGGTGTTGGTGGATCGCATGATGAGTGAGCACTTCGATCAAGTCGGGGTGGAGAATGCCCAACCGACCCAGGCCCTGATTGAACACCTGATTGCCCATGGGCATCGCCGTATCGGTTTCATCGCCGGACGTGCCGGATTCAGCACCACGGATGAGCGAGTGGCGGGGTACAAAGCCGCTTTGCAAGCGGCGGGGTTGGTGTTTGATCCGCAACTGCTGGTCGACGGCGGCTCCAATACTGAGCCGGCACGCCAGGCCACCGTTCAGTTGCTGGGCTTGGCTGCGCCGCCCACGGCGATCATGGCCGGCAATAACCTGATGACCCTTGGTGCCATGCAGGCACTGCGGGAGGCGCAGATCGAGGTGCCGGGGCAAATGGCCCTGGTGGGGTTCGATGATTTCGATTGGGCGGATTTATTTGTGCCGCGTCTGAGCCTGATCGCGCAACCGGTCAAGGCCCTCGGCGCACGCGCGGTCGAGTTGCTGCTGCAGCGCATGGCTGCGCCCGGCGCGCCACCCCAGAGCGTACGACTGGCACCCACCCTGCAATTACGTAACTCCTGCGGCTGTGATTGATTGGAATAACGCACGTATGAACAGTCCTGTTTCCCTCGGAATCGACCTCGGCACTTCGGAACTCAAGGCCATCCTCATGGACACCGGCGGTGCTGTACTGGCCCATGCCGGCGTGCGCTTGAGCGTGTCACGGCGCCACAGCGGTTGGTCCGAGCAGGCTCCGGAAGATTGGTGGCAGGCGTGCCTGCAGGCCTTGGACCAATTGCGCCAGCATGAAGCGTTCGCCCGAGTGGCCTGTATCGGGCTGTCCGGGCAGATGCACGGTGCGGTTTTACTCGGGGAGGACGACCGCGTGCTGTACCCGGCGATCCTGTGGGACGACTCCCGCGCCGTGGCCGAAGCCGAACAGTTGGGGCCGACCTTTGCCGAGGTCACGGGCAGTTTGCCCATGGCCGGGCTGACTGCACCCAAGTTGCTGTGGCTGCAACAGCACGAACCTGAGGTATTCAAGGCGATTGACTGTGTGCTGTCGCCCAAGGACTACCTGCGTTTGCGGCTCAGTGGCGAGCGGATCAGCGAGATGTCCGATGCGGCGGGTACGCTGTGGCTGGACGTGGCGCAACGTGAGTGGTTCGCCCCGATGCTGCATGCAACGGGCCTCACGCCTGCGCAGATGCCCCGGTTGGTGGAAGGTGGCGCCGCGAGTGCGTGCGTGACGCTCAGTGGCCTGGGCTTGCCGACAAACGTGGTGATCGCCGGTGGTGGCGGCGATAACCCGGTGGCCGCAGTGGGTATGGGGGCGATCAATGCCGGTGATGCGTTTATCACCCTTGGTACCAGCGCGGCCCTGGTCGCGATCACCGATCACGCTGCCGGTAACCCTGCCAGCGCTGTGCACAGTTTCTGCCATGCGCTGCCCAACCGCTGGTACACCATGGGCGCCATGCTCGCCGGCGCCAGTTGCCTGCGCTGGATCACTCGGCTCACCGGGACGGCAGATGAGCAAACGCTGTTGAATCAGGTGCAGGCGCAATTCCCGATCGGACAGCCGGTGCCGTTGGATACGCCGCTGTTTCTGCCTTACCTGGCCGGTGAGCGCACGCCCCATAACGATCCATTATTGCGGGGTGGGTTTATGAACCTCGGTCACGACTGCAACCCCGCCATGCTCGGTTATGCAGTGATGGAGGGCGTGGGCTTTGGCCTGCTGGATGCGTTGCGCGCCGTGCAATCCGCCGGTGCCAGTGTTGGCGCCTGTGCGCTGGTGGGCGGTGGTGCGCGCAGCGAGTACTGGGCCCAACTGTTGGCCAACATCCTCCAGCGGGAAGTCCATACCCTGCACGGCAGCGAGCTGAGTGCGTGTATTGGGGCGGCGAAGCTGGGGTTTCTGGCGATGGGGCAGGGCGCGGAGTTGTTGCAGGCGGGTATGCCGGTGAAGGCGCGTTATCAGCCTGATTTGGCTCAGCATGGGTTACTGGAAATGCGCTATGCCAAATTCAAGCAGTTATTGCCCGCCGCCAAGGCGTTGCGTGATTGAAGGGCTGCCTGTCGCGCATATTGAACTACAGTTAAATCTGGCGTCAGTTGCGAGTTTACTGTGCCACGGGCATTTCGCCGGCGCAGTCTCGGAGCGAGTGGAATCAGCTGCTGCAACTGGGTAATTGACTACTCAGGGAGAAGCACGATGCGCTCCGAAAAAATTCCTTCCACCCTTGCAACGTGGCAGAAAGGGGCGCTTCGCCTTGCATTACCTGCCTTGGTATTAATTGCCTTTGTGTGGGTGACTGTTGCGACCGGCACCGCCCGGGCTGACGATGCTCCCTCCCTGATCATCCTTGACAGTGGTGCCCCGAAAACCGTGCTGGGCCAGCCCGCCAGCCTGGGCCGTGGTAACGCAAAATTGTTGCTTGATACACAGCAGTGGCTGGACATTCCGTTGGATCGGAGCGTGACGGTCAGGGTCAAGAAACTTCGAGTTTCCCAGCAGTCCGGTGCCACGGTGTGGGTGGGTGAGGTGCAACCTTCCGCATCCGGGCGTCGTTACATCTCTCCCGGTACTGACCTGTCCCATGACCTGGCCATAGACCCCAAGAACCTGGCGATCCTGGTGGCCCATGATGAGCGTGTCACCGGCACCGTTATCGTGGACGGGGTCAGTTATGAAATTTTACCCATGGAGAATGGCCAGGTTGCCGTCTCGCGCAGGCAAGACGCCGACCTTCCTGACCCCCCACTTGTCGACACCCTGAACGCACGCGATGTGCAGGCAGTTGCGCGCAACGGCGACACGGTGCAGCAGCCGATACGTGTCCTGACGGTCTATAGCAACGATGTTCGCGATGCGTTAGTTGATCCCGTCGCACAAGGCATCAAGCACTTCGAGTATTTCAAGACGGTGGCCCAGCTCAGCGGGGTGACCGGGGTGTTTGAAAATGCAGGGGTGGCGCACATCGACTACAACCAGCCATCCAAGCAATGCCTGGGCGATTTGCCCTGCATGAATCGGTTGCTGAGCCCGGTCGGGACGTTAAGCAGTGATATTCGCACCCAACTAAAGGCCCATGTGGTCATCGCAATGCTGGATACCGATGGCGGCCTCGCGTCCACCGCAGGGCCCACATCGCTGAGACAAAGCCATGCCTACGCGACCATGCACAGCGCCCAGACCTACGCCCATGAAGTCGGTCATTTATTGGGCGCACACCATGAAGATGCCGGGACGCCCTATCCGTATTCCCGTGGTTATTGCCAGCGTAGCGTCTTGCCTTACTGGCACACCCTCATGGGGTATTGCGGCGGTGCCACACCGTCCTCGGTACGTATTGGTGTCTATTCCAATCCGCAATTGACGTACCAGGGATTACCCACCGGGGTGGAGGGCGTGAATGACAATGTACGTTCCATCAACAACTGGCATTCGGTAATCGCCGGCTTTTTCCCACCTCCCGATCCAACAGGGGCGCCCATCGCCAGTGGCTTCGTGGAGTTGGGGCAAAAAGACCTGCCGTTTTCCGGTGAGCGCGCCACGCTCAATGCCAAGGCGTCACGCAATCCTGGCGTGGACGCGCTGCAATTCGAATGGTCACAGCTTGAAGGTGCGCCGGCGGCTGTGATCGACAACAGCCAGTCGGACATGGCCGTTGCACATTTCCCTGAAGTCCAGGTGCCCACCGACTATCGCTTTCGCCTCACCGTCAAGAACGCCACAGGGGCCGTGGACACCATCGTTGCCAGCGTGCGGGTGTATCCGCGCACCCTCGGGGACGCTTGCGAAAACGTAGCGCCATGGGACCCCGCGCAGGTGTACTCCGTGCCCGGCCAGCCGGTGAGTTACCAAGGCAATCTGTACCGTCTCATCGTGCCTGCGAGCGGTAGCTCTGCGCGACGTGCACCGGCCGTCTGGAGCGGATTGGTGGCGCCGATGAACTGGCGGCTGATCAAGACCTGTGACGACGCAAGGACTTTGCAGCAGCGTCTGGCGGCGGTGGACCACTGGGCAAGGGTCAACCGCGACGCGCCGGTGACTGTCGGCTTGCAGCAACAGCTGCACAATTTGCTGGCGCAACTACGCATGGACTGGCCTGCGCCAGCGGCGGCGGGGCGCCTGCGCCCGATCGAGTTCGAATCCAAAAACTGCGTGGTCAAGGACGCGGCCAACCCCCTCAGGTTGGTGGCGCAGGAGGCTTGTCATGAGCCCAATGCGGCGCGCTGGTTGCTCGATGGCAGTGGACGCCTGCACGCCATGGATACCCCGGAGCTGTGTGTGCGCAACAACGGCGATGATCAGCCAGTGGCGTTACAGGCCTGTGCCGACGACAGCACGCCCTGGGTCCGTCTCAAGGAAGGGTTCATTGACTACCAAGGGGCCGTGGGGCTGTCCCTTGCAAGCGACTTCACCGTAAACCCGTCGGTGGATTACGGTAATTTCCTGGCCAACGTGGGGGGGAGTCTGATCACCAAAACAAAAATCCCGACCAACTCCGTCACTTACACCCGCTTCGGCAACGTTGCCCAGGACGCTAGTTTGCTGCTGGCCCATGCGGGCGCGGACACCTTGAAAGTGGTCGGCCACGTGATGGACAGTGAAGGGCAACCCGGCACCGCTCCGCCCATGCCACCGATGATTGTGATCAGCGGACCCACCGAGGCCAGCAGTGGTGACAGCGTGCAACTGGACGGCGCGGGTTCGAGTTCCATCAACCCAGGCGCCAACCCGCTGATTTACACGTGGGAAGCACCGCCCGAACTCGGCGCACACACCAACGGTGCGTTGCTGCAATTCAACGCGCCGACGGTGACCACGCCGACGCCGTACACCTTGGCCCTTCGGGTCGATGACGGGCAGCTCCAGGCCCGTGAAGAGCATGTGGTCGTGGTGCGCAACCAGGGACAAGGCGGGCCCGAAGGCGAGCTGAACGCTCCGGCGGAGGTGGTGGAAAAAACCACCGCGATCTTTACGGCCTTGGTCAACTCCCCCGGCAACTTGCCCTTGATGTATGACTGGCGGATCCCACCTGGGTTTACGGGCCAGGTGGGCAATACCGCGAGCGTGACCCTCACGGCACCGCCGGTCGCGGCTGACACGACGCTTGAGTTGGCCCTGGACGTACGCGACAGCAACGGCGCAACGCTGAATTTGCACAAAACCGTAATCGTCAAAAAAGATACCCAGTTGGTCGGGGGAACCATCGTCGGCGAAACGCACGTTCCGAGCGATCAGGCCTTCACCCAGCACGTCGAAATCGGCAACCCGCACAATCGTGAACTGACCTACGTGTGGACCGTAACATCGCCGCCCGAAGGCGCCTTGACGGTAATAGGCCCTAGCGATCAGCGGGAGATCACCCTCAAGGCGCCTAAGTTGATGGCTAACAAGAATGGTTACGTCAGGGTGTTGGTCCGAGATGGTGTGGGCTTCGCATCGCTGCCGAACAAAACCATCCAGATCAAGGCGTATGAATATCCTCCTTTGATCGGCCGCATGATCTTGCCTAACCATGTCAACGTGGGGGACATCTTTGAGCCCCGGGTGATCATTGATAACCCTGAAGACCGGGATCTGAGCTATCGCTGGTGGGTGAACACCGCCAGCTTCGAATTGTTGGATGCCGACCCCAAGCAGCCCACAGCCCGAGTGAAGGCGGTCAAGTCGAGTAATAACGGTGGGTTGGTGGTTCAGGCCACGGTCAGCGACGGCGGTCCTCGAACGGTGATTTACAACGAGCCTCGCGTGGTTGTTGGAGAGCCGTCCGGCGCCAATCCACCCCAAGGTCAACTGAACGGCCCTCTGGAAGTCGTAAGTGGCCAAAGCATTCGTTACCAGGCCGCGTTTACTTCGCCCGTTGGCAATCCCTTGAACTACGCGTGGGTCAAAGGCTCATTGATCGGCGCCACGCCCAACAGTGCCGATCAGACCTGGACCGCGCCGCAAGTCACCACCGATCAAGTGGTCACCGTGGCGGTGACGGTTTCTGACGCGGCCCGCAACAGTGTCAAAAAAGCCGTCGCGGTGTTGGTCAAGGCCAGCGGCTCTGAGCCAGATCCAGAGCCTGATCCGCTACCGCCGGTGGGTAAAATCATCAGCACCGACGACGTAGAAGCCGGTGCATCCATCCTGTTCACTACCGACGCAGCCTCGAACCCGCCGGGCGGCGAACTGAAGTACGCGTGGTCCATTTCGCCGCCACTGGAGGGTACGCTGGTCGATGGCCCGTCGCTGACACTGCGTGCGGCCCAGGTCAGCGTGGTGACCCCGGCCACGGTGTCATTGACCGTCACAGACAGCAAGAACGCCAGCCTGAACCTGCGCAAGACGGTGAGCGTCGTACCGTCCGCCAGGCCCGTCGCCCAGATCAGTGGGCCTACCACGGTCGAAGCGGGCAAATCCCTGGCGTTGTCGGCGACCGGCTCAAGTGGGCTCTCGTTACGCTACGCATGGCAGGCAGAGGGCTTTACCCCGGCTGCTTCGGTCATGGTCAGCCCAACGTTCACTGCGCCCACCACTGCGGGCGCGCGAAGCATCGGGCTGACCGTGACCGACGTCGCCAACCGCACGGCCAGCGCCAGTCATTCGGTGATTATCAGCCCACCGGAGCAAGCCGGGGATTGCGCGCCGCCGTGGGTGGCGAGCAAAGCCTATTCGGTCAACAACGAGAAAGTCTCGTATGACCGCTACAACTATGAGGTGGCGCACTGGACGCAAAACCAACGGCCGGATTTGAACTGGGTCATCACAGGCAGCGCCAAACCTTGGCGACGGCTGGCGCCCTGCGCACCCTAGAGGGGCGGTAAACGCCGCTTTACCGGGGTTTTCTTGACGATGGCCGTGTTGGTTTCGGCATAGGCGTTGAGGCGGTCAAGCAGGCTGTCGAGATGGTCCATGGTGCGTACATGCAGACGGGCGATAAAGCAGTCTTCGCCCGTCACCTTGTCGCACTCGGTGAACTCGGGGATCGCCTGGATCTGGCGTTCCACTTCCTGCAACTGGCCGGGCAGAGGACGGATGCGCACGATGGCTTGCAGCAAATAGCCAAAATGCTTGGGGTCAATGTCCACGGTGTAGTGGGTCAGCACGCCGCGTTCTTCCAGGCGACGCAAGCGTTCGCCAACGCTGGGCGAGGACAGTCCGGTAATACCCGCCAGGGCCTTGAGCGACAAACGCGAGTCGTCCATCAAGGCGGCGATCAGTTGCTGGTCGATGGTGTCAATCATGGTGTTCGCCTAATAAGAAAAGGTGATTTCCGGTGCTTGCCTTTTTTAGTCGCTGGAGCCGATCACGCGCAGATTGCCATAATTGAGCCTCACTTGAGGAGCTCCAATCATGGATACATCGATCCGTCGCGGTTCTTGGGAAATGGTTGCCGCCATGCTCATCTCGGGCACCATTGGCTGGTTTGTGCTGGTGTCGGGCGTGTCGGTGATTGAGGTGGTGTTCTGGCGCTGTGTGATCGGTGGGCTCACGTTACTGCTGGTCTGCGCGGTGCTGGGTTATCTGCGCCTGGACCTGCTCAGTTGGGCCCGGCTCGGGCTGGCGATGCTCAGCGGTGTGGCCATCGTCGGTAATTGGTTACTGTTATTTGAATCCTATTCCCGCGCATCCATCGCCATCAGTACGGCGGTGTACAACGTTCAGCCGTTCCTGTTGGTCATGCTGGCGGCGCTGTTTCTCGGTGAAAAAATCACCCTACAGAAACTGGCTTGGCTGAGTGTGGCGTTTATGGGGATGCTGGCGATTGTCACTGCCCATGGTGAGCAGCAGAGCGGTGGTGGGGACTATTTGACGGGAATCGTCCTGGCGTTGGGCGCGGCGTTTTTGTATGCCGTAGCGGCATTGATCATCAAGCGCTTGAAGGACGTGCCGCCGCATTTGATGGCGTTGATCCAAGTGATTACCGGTGCGCTGCTACTGGCACCGCTGGTGCCTTGGAATAGCCTGCCGCAGGCGAGTAATGCCTGGTCGGCATTGGTGGCCCTGGGCGTTGTGCATACCGGGTTGATGTATGTGTTGCTGTACGGGGCGATCCAGAAACTGCCGACGGCCATCACCGGCGCGCTGTCGTTTATCTACCCGATAGCGGCGATCGTCGTCGATTGGATTGCCTTTGGCCACCGCCTTGGTTGGCTGCAATGGCTGGGGGTGGCGGCTATTCTGCTGGCGGCTGCCGGGTTGCAGCGGGGCTGGTGGTGGCCCCGCTCCCGCAGGGTTAGTGCGTGCCCTGAAAGATGATCTTATCCGGGTTGAAATGCTCCACCACGCTGCCCGGCTGCGGCAAGCCAAGGATATGCCCCTTGATCTTGCCCACCACATGCATCTCGCACGGCTTGCAGTCGAACTTCAGCGTCAGCACTTCGTCGCCATGGATCAATTGCATCGGCGCGACCTTGGTTTTCACGCCCGTCACACCCTTGGCCTGTTTAGGGCAGAGGTTGAACGAGAAGCGCAGGCAGTGCTTGGTGATCATCACCGGTACTTCGCCGGTTTCTTCATGGGCTTCAAAGGCAGCGTCGATCATCTGGACGCCGTGACGATGATAGAAGTCGCGGGCCTTCTGGTTGTAGACGTTAGCCAGGAACGACAGGTGCGCTTCCGGGTAAACCGGCGGCGGCGTGGTCTCGGCCTTGCGTCCACCACGGGGGTGAGCCGCGACACGGGCCGCAGTCAGCGTTTCGATCACTTCGCGGCGCAATGCCTTGAGCTGCGAGTTGGGGACGAAGAACGCCTGTGGCGCGTCCAGCTCGATATTCGTCGCGTGATACTCGGTAGTCCCGAGTTGGCCAAGCAGGTCGCGCAGGGTATCCAGCGCCTGCTCCGGCTTGTTGGCCGCGCCGAACGGGCCGGGCAGGGTGACGCTGGCGCTGATGCCTTCTTCACTGGTAGCGGTAATTTCCAGCTGGTCTTCACGCAGGCGCGCGACCCACGACAGGCCGATACGGCGCTCCGCCGAGGTCTTGAGCAGCGCTTGTTGCCAGTTATGGTCCAGGTTGCGGTTCAGCGGATGGTGCGGGCGCAACTGGTGCAGACCGGCCGGCATTTCGTTCGGCTCGACGCGGTAGCGATAGCGCTTCTGGCCGTCTTCCTCGAACTCGCCCTTGGGTTCGGCGATGTTGGCGCGAAAACCCACCACTTCGCGTTTGACCAGCACGTTCAGCCCGTCACCGTTGGACAACGGCTCATGGGTGACCACTTGCAGATCGCGCTTGCCGGCTTTTTCCACCGTACCGACCGGCAGGCCGGTGAAGGTCGGCGTGTCGAAGGCGCCGATGTCGATCTTGCGGTCGCTGACGAAATAGTCGGTGCTGCCACGGTGGAAGGTTTTTTCCGGGTCAGGCAGGAAAAAGTGCACGGTGCGGCCGCTGGAAGCGCGGGCCAGGTCTGTGCGGTCTTCAAGCACGTCGTCGAGGCGCTGGCGGTAATAGGCGGTGATGTTCTTCACATAGCCCATGTCCTTGTAGCGGCCTTCGATCTTGAACGAACGCACACCGGCTTCGACGAGGGCGCGGATGTTGGCGCTCTGGTTGTTGTCTTTCATCGACAGCAGGTGCTTTTCAAAGGCCACGACGCGGCCCTGATCGTCTTTCAAGGTGTACGGCAGGCGGCAAGCCTGGGAGCAATCGCCACGGTTGGCGCTGCGGCCATTTTGCGCGTGGGAGATGTTGCACTGCCCGGAGAACGCCACGCACAGGGCGCCGTGGATAAAGAACTCGATGGCGGCATCGGTCTCGTCGGCGATGGCGCGGATTTCCTGCAGGTTCAGCTCACGGGCCAAGACCAACTGCGAGAAACCGGCCTGGTCGAGAAACTTCGCGCGGGCCAGGGTGCGGATATCGGTTTGGGTGCTGGCGTGCAGCTCGATGGGCGGAATATCCAGCTCCATCACACCCAGGTCTTGCACGATCAACGCGTCAACACCGGCGTCGTAGAGCTGATGGATCAGCTTGCGCGCGGGTTCCAGTTCGTTGTCATGCAAGATCGTGTTGATCGTTGTGAAGACGCGCGCATGGTAACGGTGAGCGAACTCTACCAACTGAGCGATATCGCTCACGTCATTACACGCGTTATGACGGGCGCCGAAACTTGGGCCGCCGATGTAGATGGCGTCGGCGCCATGCAGGATCGCCTCCCGCGCGATGGCGACATCGCGGGCAGGGCTGAGCAATTCCAGGTGATGCTTGGGCATGGACATAGTTTTTTAGTCAGGCTTGTCACGGTTGAGGCGCGCATTGTAGCTGTGAAATGCCTGACCGGCATCAACTCAGGCCTGGGCGGCCATCGCGGTCACTTCCACGCGCATGCCTTCTACCGCCAATGCAGCAACGCCAACCGCCGCACGCACGGGCCAGGGCTTGGCAAAGAAGCGTTTGTAGACTTCATTAAAGGCCGCACGATCGGCCATATCCGTCAGATAAATGGTCAGGTGCATTACCCGATCCATGGAGCTACCGGCCTTTTCCAGCGCGACTTTCAGCGCTTGCAGGGTGCATTCGCATTGCAGGGAGATATCGCCCAGCTCCAGGCTGCCGTCGGCGCGGGTCGGGATCTGGGTGGAGACCAGGATACCGTTGAAGCCAATTACGTCGGATGAGATGGAGTCAGCATCAGGATCGGGGGTGTAGGACAGGTCGTGGTTGGTCATGGGCGCCTCTCGTTGGCAGGTTGAAAAGGCGCCCATGGTCCCCGAAAACAGCCGCGCGGGCAAACCGCAATGCGCGGCTTTTTGACGCCAGAAAATAAACATTAAAACCCGCGTAAAGTCGCGTATTCAGCCGCCGATAGCCAGTTACAGACAGCTTCTTCGCACGGTTGAGGGTACGTCATGTTCAATAAAGCAGTTAAAACAGAACTGGCGGCCAGGACGGCCGAAGTCACCGAATACAAAGGACTGTTTACTGCACTCGAACGCTCCATGGCCGTGGTCGAATTTGACCTCAATGGCAAGGTGTTGAGTGCTAACGACAACTTCCTGAGGACGCTGGGTTACAGCCGTGAGCAACTGCTCGGCAAATCCCATCGTGATTTCTGCTTGCCAGCGCTGACCAGCAGCTCGGCCTATGGCCAGTTCTGGGCTGACCTCAAGGCCGGAAAGTTCGTGTCAGGTACGTTTAAGCGGGTGGACTCCCAAGGCAGGACTATCTGGCTTGAGGCCAGCTACAACCCGGTGCTGGATGAGCGTGGCCAGGTGTTGAAAGTGGTCAAGTACGCGTTGGACGTCACTGCCAAGGTTGAACAGGAAGCCGCTACGCGCAGCAAACTGACGGCGTTGGACCGGGCGATGGCCGTTATCGAATTCGATTTGAACGGGCAGGTACTGGACGCCAACGACAACTTCCAGAACGTCATGGGGTATTCGTTGGCCGAGCTCAAAGGCAAACACCACCGCCTGTTTTGCGAACCGGCCCTGATCAACAGCCATGAGTACGCGGACTTTTGGCGGCGCTTGAACAATGGCGAATTCTTCACCGGGCAATTCAAACGCCTTGGTAAACATGGCCGGGTCGTGTGGCTCGAAGCGAGTTACAACCCGGTCTACGACGGCGACGGCAAGCTGATCAAGATCGTCAAGTTCGCCAGCGACATCACCGAACGTGTAGAGAAGTTCGAAGAAGACTCCCGTGGCGCCTCCCGTGCTTACCACATCTCGTCCGAGACCGAACGGTTTGCCGAGCACGGCACCCAGGTTATCCAGGAAACCGCCACGGAGATGCGCCGGATTGCCGAAAACATCGGCTCATCCGCGCGCCTGGTCGGGCAGTTGGGCGATCGTTCCGAGCAAATTACCGCCATCGTCAACACCATTCGCGGCATCGCCGACCAGACCAACCTGCTGGCGCTCAACGCCGCCATCGAGGCCGCAAGGGCCGGCGACCAAGGCCGTGGCTTTGCGGTGGTGGCCGATGAGGTCAGGCAACTGGCCGGGCGTACCAGTCGCTCCACAGCGGAAATCGCCGAGATGATCGGCATGATCCTCTCGGAAACCCGCGACGCGGTGACCAGCATGAACGCCACCCAGGAAGGCGCACAACGCGGCGTCCAGTTGGCGGACCAGGCGGGTTCGGTGATCTTGCAGATTCGCACCAGCACCAGCGATGCGGTGCAGGCGGTGAGTATGTTTGCGTCGAAGCTGGATGAGTCGGAGGTGATTCCCAAGACTGCCATAGGTTGGGTTGGCTAATCGCTGGCTTGCTGTTGATCTTGGTATCAGGCTTGCTTTTGGGGGCTCTTTTCCAAAAGTGAGCCGCCGTTACCTAGATAGTGGATAGGTACACCGAGCGGCCGCTATCGCGGGCAAGCCAGCGCTCACGTTTTACGGCGGATTTTTTTGTGGGGGCGTCCTTGAGCGCTGGGCTTAGCTGAACTCAATGCGCCAAACCCTGCAGCGCGATCCCCATCGGAAACGGTGCCTGGCGGGTTGCTGCCTTCATTTGGTTGCGATAACCCAGCGGGCTGGTGCCCAGTTGTTTTTGGAAGGCACGCCGCATGCGCTCTTCACGGCCGAAACCAACCGTTTGCGCGATCCGCTTGATGGGTTCACTCGTGGTGGCCAAAACCCGGCAGGCGGCTTCCAAGCGCAAACTCTCCACCGCCTGTGCGGGCGTATCGCCCGTGGCGGCGACATAGGCTCGCGCAAAGTGACGCGGGCTCATGCCGAATTGCTCGGCCAAGCGCTCCACGCGTAGATCACCGTTCAAATTGCCCGCAATCCACGCATGCAAGCGCGCCAGGCGTACATCGGGATCAGTGCGCAGAGCGGTGGACTGGGCTTTGAGCGAAGCGCTCAACTGCGGTTGCTCGGCCGAGCGCCACAGGAACACGGTGAAATAGCGCGCCAATGACAGCGCCGCGTCGGCCCCCAGATCCTGCTCGACCAGTCCCAACGCCAAGTCGATGCCTGCGGTGGCGCCGCCGCACGTCCACAGGTTGCGGTCATGCAGGTACAACGCGTCGGTCTGGCAGATGACCTTGGGGTAACGTGCCTGCAATGCTTCGGCGAACTTCCAGTGGGTCACTACGTTGCGTCCATCGAGCAAACCGGCGGCGGCCAATGCGAAGGCGCCGGTGCCGATTGAACAGAGGCGACGGATCGCCGGGGCGCGGCCGCGCAGCCAGGCGCAGGCATGCTCGTTGGCTTCCAGGGCGTCCATGCCGGGGCCGCCCGCGACGATCAGCGTATCAATGTCGGGCGCTTGTTGATCAATTTGTTCCAGTGACTGGGTGCTGGCGCTGATCCCCGACACCGAGCTGACCTGGCCTCCAAACGGTGAGGCAAGCAGCAACCGATACGGCGCCTGTGTGGCAAACGCGCCGCCCAGCAGGCGTGGAATCGCGGCAAACACCTCCAGCGGTCCAGCGGCGTTGAGCAGCAGCAAGTCATCGAACGCTAGCACCACCACCGTGCGCACAGCGATGTCCGACGTGGCAGTAAAGGAGGGGTGTTTGGCATGGAGCGGCACGGCGAGCCTCGACATACTGGATTCAACGCAAAAATGAGGGAAAGACAATGACGTTAAAACCGGGTGCTGCCAAGTACGCTGTACGACAACGCTTGGCCGGGCTGGTGTGCTGGGCTGCGGTGTTGATCGTGCAACCGGTGTCGGCTGCGCTGCATGTGGGTGACCAAAGCGGCTTGACCCAAGCCATGCTGCACGCGGCGGGGGAGGATGCGGGGCTGTCGGGAACGCTGGTGTGGCATCCATTCACCGCAGGTACCACGCTGCTGGAAGCCCTGAGCGCCGGAGCCATCGACCTGGGTGTGGTCGGCAACGCGCCGCCGGTTTTTGCCCAGGCTGGCGGTTTTGATATCCGCATCATTGGCGTGGCGAGCGGGGCGCAGAACAATAACGCGCTGTTGTTACCTGAGGGGACCACTGTCCAGCGAGTCGCCGATCTCAAGGGCAAACGGGTCGCCGTCGCCAAAGGCACCAGCGGGCACTACCTGTTCCTGGCAGCGCTGCATCAGGCCGGGCTCACAACGCGGGACCTGAACATGATCTATGCCAGCCCCGTCGATGCACAAAACGCCTTTGCCAGTGGCCGGCTCGATGCCTGGGCAGTGTGGTATCCCTTTGTTGGCCAAGCCACTTCGCGAGGCGCGCGGGTACTGCTGGACGGCAGCGAATGGCCGGAAACCGGGCAGAATTTTACGGTGGCGAGCCTCAAGGCTCTGGCCGACCCTGAGCGTACGGCGCAGGCCGGTGACTTGCTGACCAGGCTCGCCCGCGCCCAAGCCTGGGCCACGGCGCATCCGGATGCCTGGGCCGAGGTGTTTGCCCAGACCACGCGGCTGCCAATCGCTCTGGTGCGCGACATGCTCGCCCATCAAACCTTGCAGTACGTGCCGATTGATCCTGCCGTCATTGCCTTGCAACAGCGTCTGGCGGACCTGTTCGCCGCCGAGCGGGTGATTCCCCGTGCGCTGGACGTCGGGCAAATCTTCGACCCGCGCTTCAACAGCCTTTTACCGACCCCCCACTGATTCGCTTATTTCTGACCTTGTCGACGTAGCCTCGGCAGGGATTCCTGCACCCGGAGAAATCTCATGCACAGCACCACCCTCAAACGCCAGAAGACCGGCCTTATCACCGTCGACCACGCCCGCAGCGCGGGTGGCTACACCTTGTTCGCACCGCAAACCGCCGAGGGCAATGTGTTCCTGATCGACATCGACGGCGAGGTCGTGCACCGCTGGAAGCTGCCTCAGCGCCCCGGCCGCGACGCTGTGATCCTGGGCAACGGCAACCTGGGCTACAACGGCAATCACCCGGATTCCCCGGAGCTGTTTCCCGGTTGGTCGGTGTGGCACGGCGGTGCCTTCAGCGAGGTCACCCCCCAAGGCGAGGTGGTGTGGGAATACACCGATTTGCTGCACCATCACGACGCTCAATGGCTGGACAACGGCCACCTGCTGTACACCACGGTGGAACCCTTGAGTGCGGAGTTGGCCAGCCGAGTGGTCGGCGGCATTCCCGGCAGCGAGGCGGCGGGTGGCGTGATTTATGCGGACGTGGTCAAGGAGGTTGACCGCCAAGGGCAGGTGGTCTGGGAGTGGCGCAGTTGGGAGCATTTGCGGCCCGAGGATTACCCGCTGCACGACACATTCGAGCGTTACCACTGGCCGATGACCAACGCGGTCTCGCCGGGCAGTGACGGTAAGGTCATTCTCAGTTTGCGCAGTGTCTCTTCGGTGATTGCTATCCAGCGTGGCAGTGGCGAAGTGTTGTGGCGCCTGGGCCACGATCTGGTCGCGCAGCAGCATTGCCCGACTGAGCTGGAAAACGGCAATGTGCTGGTGTTCGACAACGGCATTTCACGCCCACATGTGAGCATGCCGCACTCGCGCATCCTGGAGATCGACCCGCACACACAGCGTATCGAATGGCAGTACGCGGACACGCCGGGTTATGCCTTCTTCACGCCATTCATGGGCGGCGCCCAGCGTCTGCACAATGGCAACACGCTGGTGACCGAAGCCAACTTTGGCCGTCTGTTCGAAGTCACGCCAGCCGGCGAAGTGGTGTGGGAGTACATCAATCCGCACTTCGCCGCCTATCCCGATGCAGCCTCCCGGCGTTACCTGCCGGGAGAAAACAACGCGATCTTCCGTGCGCACCGTTACCAGCGCGAGGACATTGCCTGGCTGTGAGGGGGGAGGATTACTCTTTGACGTCCATGAACTCTTCAGCCCACGCCACGTAGTTTTCCGGGAGCGTGTAAGTGTGCGTCAGTTCGGTCGCGCTGAGATTAGAGGTGCTATGGGTTAATTGGCGCTGGGCACGCAAGCTGTCGTAAGTGGCTTTGATCGCCGCGAAATAGGCGCCATGCCCGGCAACCACCACGCGCACGCCCAGGCTCGCGAGGCGCTGGGCGTCGTTGAGCTTGGGATTGCCGTAGGTCACCAGCATCAGTGGAACGGTGAGGTTTTCTGCGATTTTTTCCAGATGCTCGAAGTCACTCACGCCCACCATGCAGATTCCATCCGCACCGGCTTTTTGATAGGCCAGGGTGCGCTCGATCACCGCTTCGGTGGGCAACACACCCGCATTGGTCCGAGCGATGATTGAGAGTTCAGGATCGACACGGGCTTCCAGGGCGGCGCGGACTTTGCCAATGCCTTCCTCGATGGAAATCAGGTCGGTGGATTTGCGCCCGAATTGCGCCGGCAGCAGGGTGTCTTCAATCGTTAATGCGGCCACGCCGGCGCGCTCAAGCTCTTCGACGGTGCGCATCACGTTGAGGGCATTGCCGTAACCGTGGTCGGCGTCGGCGATAAACGGCAGTTGAGCGACACGCCCAATGCGCGTGGCCTGCTCAACGAACTCACTCAGCGTGATCAACGCAAAATCGGGCGCCGCCAATACCTGCAACGACGCGACTGACCCTCCCAGGATACCCACCTCAAACCCCAGGTCCGCCGCGATACGGGCGGACATGGGGTCAAATACGGAAGCAGTTTCAACGCAGCTCGGCTTGGCAAGCAATTCGCGGAAGTCACGGCGCAGCGTCGAGTGAGATTTTTTGGGCATGTTCTTTCCTGGCTCTGATCGTCATGTGACGACATATGTCTATTCGTGGTCGCGCGAGATTACCATGCAGGCAGGCCGGGGATTATGACGTTTGAGCATGGGGTATGCGCCAAACAGATGTTGCACGCTGGCGTTAAAATGCGTAGGTGGCATTATTATAGAATTACGTTATGCGTTATCAGTATTTTACAGGTGGCTGGATGGGCCTCATCGTATGAGGCAGATTATTCCTGTGAACACTACCGAGACCGCACGCGCGGATCGACTTGATCTGCCTGACAAGGCATCTGGAGACGAACGTGCGTTACCTTTCAAAACTGGCGGCCGGGTTAGCCGCCGCACTGCTGAGCCTGACCGCGAACGCGCAAACGCTGGTGGTCGGCGACCAAAGCTACAACGCCCAAGCCGTCATGGAAGCGGCGGGGGTGCTGGACGATCTTCCCTATACCCTTGAATGGAAGCAATTCACCGCCGGCTCGCCAGTTGCCGAAGCGCTCAACGTCGGCAGCCTCGACATCGGCCTGCTGGGGGATGCGCCTGTGCTGTTCCTGGGCGCATTGGGCGCGCCAATCAAGGTGATTGCCGTCAGTCGGCAAAATCTCGACGGCGTGGCGATTCTGGTTGCGAAGGATTCGCCGATCAAGAGTCTTGCGGACCTTGCAGGCAAGCGCGCGGCCATCTGGAAAGGCTCCTGGAGCCAGCAGTTGTTGCTGACGGCGCTGGACAAAGCCGGCGTGCAGCGGGACGCCCTGGAGTTGCGTTACCTGAGCGCGTTGGATGCCTCCCATGCGCTGGAAGGCGGCTCGGTTGACGTCATCGCGACCTGGGAACCCTATGTGACACAGCAGGAACGCCAAGGCGCGCGGGTGCTGGCCACGGCGCAAGGGCTGATTCCAGCCCAGAGTTTCATTGCCGCCAACGCCAGTGCTGTGGACGCCAAACGGGCGCCCATCAGTGATTTTCTCCAGCGCCTGAAGAAAGCACGCGACTGGGCTCGCCAAGCGCCGGCCAACACAGACGCCTACGCCGACGCGTGGGCCAAACGCACCCGCGCGGATGCTGAAATCGCCCGTGCCTGGTTTGCCCGCGCGCGCACCACCGTCGAGCCCGTAACGGCCCAATCTCCCGTCGAAGCGCAAAAGACCGTGGACTTTTTTGCCGGCCAGGGACTGGTCAAGTCTTTCCCTGCTGCCAGCTTGTTTGATGACTCGTTCGCGGCGTCTTTGCAGCCCGCCGTCGCTACTAAACAGCCGTGAACGCCTCAAGGAATCCTCTGCAAATGACCAAACGACAGCTCAAACTGGGTGCCTTGACCATGGGCAGCGGCGGTCCAGGCCGACACAACCTGTGGCTCGACCCTCAATTGCCGGTCGATGCGAGCGTCAACGTCGACTGGTATATCGACATCGCGCGCCAAGCCGAGGCGGCGCTGTTTGACTTGATATTTATCGTCGACAGCCAGTTCATTACGCCGGGCTCACCGTCCCATTACCTGAATCGACTGGAACCGCTGACGCTGTTATCGGCGCTCGCCGTGAGCACTCGACACATTGGCCTGGTGGGCACGCTGACTACCTCTTATAACTCGCCGTATAACGTCGCGCGGCGCCTGGCGTCACTGGACCTGATCAGCAAAGGCCGTGCGGGTTGGAATGTGGTCACCAGCGGCGACGCCGGCACGGCGGGCAATTACAGCCGCGACGAACATTACGACTACGACACACGCTACGGCCGCGCGGCGGAACACGTCCAGGTGGTGCAGGGGTTGTGGAACTCCTACGAGGACGATGCATTCGTGCGCGACCGGGCGACCGGTCAGTTTCTCGATCCGAGCAAACTGCATAGCCTGAATCACCAGGGCGAACACTTTTCGGTGGTCGGCCCGTTGAATATCCAACGTTCAGCGCAAGGCCAACCGGTGATCTTCCAGGCCGGTGATTCGCAGCAGGGACGCGACCTGGGGGCTGCGACGGCGGATGTGATCTTCACCCATGCCGCCAGTATCGAGCAGGGCCAGGCTTTTTATCAGGATATAAAGGGCAGGGCGGCGCAACAGGGGCGCGACCCGGAGCAATTGCTGGTCATGCCGGGCGCTGAAATTTATGTTGGCGACACTGACGAGCACGCTCGGGAAATCGAGCAGCACTATCATCAGACCGATCACAGCTTTGAGCTCGCCCTGAAGGAGTTCGGGCGCAATTTCGGCTGGCATGATTTCAGCCAGTACGACCTCGATGCACCGTTTCCCCAGCAAAGCCTGGAGGCTGCGCGCAGCAGCTTCTTTACCGCTGCCAAACGCATTGCAGACCAGGCGCGCGAGAAAGGCTTCACGCTGCGCCAGGCCGTAGAGTTCGGCCGACAACTGCGTCCCGGTGCATTCGTGGGTACGGCTGAAACCGTCGCGCAGAAAATGGCCGAATGGTTCGAGGCGCGAGCCGTGGATGGGTTCAATATCTACATCGGGCACCCCGAGCAATTCCATCGTTTCACCCAGGAAGTCATACCGTTGTTGCAGGCGCGTGGTGTCTACCGCACCGCGTATGAAGGGACAACCTTGCGTGAAAGCCTGGGATTGGAGATCCCCCGGTTTGAGCGTCGCGGGTCGACGTTTACGGTGGACCCAGCAACCGGGTTAGAGTGGTCATCCGTACCCGTTGATATGTGAAAAATGAAGCGTGCGTTGTTTGTTTCTCTGGATGGTCCCAAGGGCGTCGGCAAGACCACACTGTTGGAGGCCGTGACGAAAGCCCTGAGGGTCGACCACCACACAGTGATCCGGCTGAGCGAGAAAAAAAGCGATCCCTACAGGGCTGAAACCATGGCCCTGGTTAATCAATTCGTCAGAAACCCCAGCAGGGAGTTGGAGCTGACGGTGTGCGAGCGCTTTGCTGATAGCCGCCGGTGGATTTCCCAACAGGTGCTGCCGGAACAGCCGCCGGGCAGCATCATCCTGATGGATCGCTGGTACCCGTCAGAAGCGGCGTTTCGCCGGCTGGTGCCGTTTGCAGAGATTCTCCAGCTGAACCGTGACCGCAACGTGCAAGTGCCAGACCTGCACGTTGGGGTTGTCACCGCGCCTGAGATTTCATGGGCGCGAGCGGCAGCACGAACGCGTGGGTTGAGCAGTACGGTCATGCATGCGCTGGAGGAACATGTTGCTAGCACCGAGGCGTTTGAGCAGGCGGCTGCCGATCATGACTGGGTGCTCTGCCGCAATGAAGGAACGATCGAAGAGGCAACCATGCAGGTGGTTGCTCATATCCAGAGAGTCCTTCGTGATGCTTCGCCTCTACCCAATCAGGGTTAAGGGATGCGCTATCGGATATCAGCCAGACAGTGACGATTTACCCCAGGCATACAGCAACAGCCTTTAAAAAATGCGCTGTCCGGCTACTTCGAATGCCATGGTTTTTTAGAACCTCAAGATCTCGAATGTTGCGCGCAATCCTCCGCATTCACGGTTTTCTAAACGCACGCTCCCTCCCAAACGACTTGCGATGGACCGGACGATGGTCAGCCCCAGCCCAGCGCCTTGATCATTTCCACGACTGTAGAAGCGCTCAAAAAGTCGATCACATTCTGCTTCATCAATGCCTGGCCCCTCGTCCTCAACACATAATTCGTAGTGATCCTGGTTTTTCATCAACCGCACGGTAATCACTCCTTGGGGAGGGGAAAAGTTGGCGGCATTGGTGACCAAGTTGTTCAAGGCAATATGTATGACGGCTGCATCGACCTTAACAAGGCAGACCTCTTCCATGGGTTCGAACACGAGTTCAAGCCCCTTGCTCAGCAGCCAGGGTGTCATTTGCACCAGACCGCCCCGAATCGTCGCCACTAGATCGATGCTCTGCGCCTCATGAGTTTGGGGTTGCGGTTCGATACGGGCCATGGTCAGGAGTTGATTGACCAGGCGAGTGGTACGGTCCACACCTACGATCAGGTAATTGAGGGATTCGCGCCGTTCTTCCTCACTGACGGCCTCCACGAGGTTTTCTGCGTGGACCTTGAGCACGGCGAGCGGTGTGCGCATTTCATGGGCGGCATCCGCGATAAAGCGTCGCTCACGGCCCATCACCTCCTGGATCTGTGCCAGCACACGATTCAGGGCGGCCTGCATGGGCTCCAGCTCAGTAGGCAGCGGATTCAACTGCAAGGGTTCGAGAGAACCTGAATGCCTCGCTCGCAAGGTTTCAGCCATATTGCTCAACGGTTTGAGCCCCCAGCCAATGGCCAACCAGATCACCGCGGCAAGCAGCAGGCTACCTATCAGGTTAGGTAAAACCGTATGGCGGACGATGCGATCCACCAGGTCGGCACGCACATCGTCACGCTCTCCCACCCAAATTTTCAGATTGTATTGGGCATCATCCAACACAAATGCGCGCCAGGTTCGGTTGTTGATATCCGTGATGTCACTGAAACCCGGTTTGACCGGAGGCGAACTAAAGGACGGCGCACTGGAGGTGTGCACCAGCAACGTGCCATCCGCGTTCCACACCTGAAAAGCGATTTTGCTTTCATACGGGTGGCCATCCACTCTGGGCGCGGCGAGCCCCAATGCCTGGTTGAACGCCTCATACAGCTTTGCGTGCTCGTTGCTCGCCATTGGCATGCGCATCACGCCCTGCAGCAGACGTGCGTTCTGCGCCAGCTGAGCGTCGTATACCTCGTCGATTTCATGATTGCTGTCGTGGAGATTGACAACGGTCATGAGCAACAGCCCGAGGAACAACAGACCCAGAATCAACCTGAGCGTACGTCGCCGAATAGACGTCATGGGCGCTCTTCCACCAGGTAACCGACCCCACGGATCGTGCGGATCAGCTGGCTCGAAAACTTCTTGCGCAAGTGATGGATATGCACCTCCAGCGTGTTGCTTTCTGCCTCTTCGTTCCAGCCGTAGAGTAACTGCATCAGTTGGTCGCGCGTCATCACCCGACCCGGCGGAGAAAGCAACTCATGGAGTAACTGATACTCCTTGGGTGTCAGGGCGACCGCTTCGCCCTGATAGCTGACTTGTTGAGTTCCCGGGTTCAGGCTGATGCCTGCGTGCTCAATCAACACCTGGGCGCGGCCCGCACTGCGTCGCAGCAACGCCCTGAGGCGTGCCTTGAGTTCTGCCAGGTCGAACGGTTTGATCAAATAGTCGTCGGCACCGGCGTCGAGCCCTGCGATGCGGTCCTCTGTGGCGTCCCGAGCGGTCAGGATCAACACCGGCAGATTGGAGCCACTGTCACGCAAGCGGCGCAGCACTTCGAGTCCATCCATGCGCGGCAAGCCAAGGTCGAGTACGGCCAGATCAAACGTTTCACTGAGCAGAGCATGCAAGGCGCTACTGCCATCCTGTAACCAGTCGACGGTATAGCTTTCTCGTACCAGCGCCTGGTGAATACCCTCGCCCAGAGCGACGTCATCCTCGATCAATAATATGCGCACACGGACTCCTGTCAGCCGAGTTTCTTGGTTATATCCTGCAGCAACGCTTCGATTTCCTTACGCCGTCCAGCGTCAGCGGTTTCGCGGCCTGGCCTTGGGGCGGCCAGCAGTGCTTTTTGCAGTGCTGCGTGGGCGTCGGTATAGCGCTTTTGACGGTAGAGGTGATCACCCCAGAAGTACAGACTATCGATGCCGTTCGGGTTCAGTTGCAAGGCTTGCTTGAGTAACACCTCTGCTTTGTCCGAGTCGCCGAACCCAATGGGCCAGCCCGGCACGCGATCGTACAACGCAGCAAGGCTGGTATAAGCCGAGCCTTGCAAGGCTTTGGGGTCCAGGGCGATGGCTTTTTCAAGATCGGCCTTTGCCAGCTTGACCTTGCTCAGGGCACCGAGCCCACCCTGGGCGCCGGCCCAACTGCTGGTGACAATGCCGGACCATATCCATGCCTCGGCGACTGACTGGCGTTCTTGAGTAAAGGCGTCGGCCTGCGTGGCGAGCTGTTCAAACGCAGCAGTACGCTGGTCTGCGGGCAGTTCGTATTGGATATGTGCCCAGCTTTGCTGAATATTAGCGAGGCGCTGCTGGTCAGCAGCGTCAAGGGCCCAGACGTTATGGCTCATAGCGCCGAGCAACAGGCCACAGAGAATTTTTTTCATGGTTTAGGGTGCTCACTGTCGTTTTTTTCACTGAGGCGACGGACCAGAGGTAACTGTTTGCGCAAGCCTCGGTCCACCAAGTTGGGCAGCAGGCTGTTGAGGCGCACAAAAAATCGCTCTTGCCATCCGAGGTACAAGTCGCGGTGGTCGCCGGCAATTGCGCGGATCACTGCGGATGCGACGGTTTCCGGGTCGTCGACATTGGATTTGAGGGCATCATTCAACGCTTGCGCAGCCGGACTATTCATGGGGGTGCGGGTGGCCCGGGGCGCGACGTATAAAACGCCAACACGGGTGTCTGCCAGTTCTCGGCGCAAGGCTTCGGAAAATCCACGCAACGCAAACTTGCTCGCGCAATAGCTGGCATATCCGGGATAGCCGATAGAGCCGTACGTGGAGCCAACGTTGACGACCATCGCGCTTGGGGCTTGCTTGAGCAGCGGCAGCAGGATTTTGGTCAGGCAGATCGGCGCGCTGATGTTTACCGCCAGCATTGCATTGATGTCGCTGTCTGCCAGTTGCTCAAGCATGGCGAAGTGGTTGATCCCGGCAGCGTTTATCAGCAAGTTGACCCCGCCCATGGCCTCGGCCGCCGCCAGCACCTTACGACGATCTGCCAGAAACGTGAGGTCGGCACCCACCCACAACACCTGGTTCGGATACTGATCAAGCAACGGCACCAATGACTCTCGGTTCCTCGATACCACCAACACAGAGGCGCCGCTGGCGCACAGGGCATGAGCGATCGCCAGACCGATACCGCCGCTGGCGCCGGTCAATACCGCACGGGCCTCAGACAGGCGCATGCAAACGCTCCCCGTCACGCGGCAAGCCACGAAACATGTCGGTGTAGAGGGTGTAGACGACCTTGGAGGCGTGTATGACCGCAGCCTGATCGCTCGGGTCGTCCAGTGTGTCCATCAATCGGCGATAAGTTTGCATATGTTCAATATCGAGCGAGCCATGGGAACTGAGGTAGCTGAACGCCGTTTCCGGTAACTCAAGGCGTTCGCGAATAGCGCCTGCAGCATGGGTCGCCAAGGCGATGCTGGTACCTTCAAGCACGTTGACCATACCGAACAGGCCTACTGGGTTATCCCGGGCGATGAGGTCATAGAGGAAGCTGATCATCAGCTCAATGGGCAAGGACGGACGCCCGTCACGCACTGCGCCCTTGTCGCCGCCGCAGGCATGGATGTCGTTGAGTACCCATTGTTCATGGCCGTATTCGTCTTCGATGTATTCGCAGACCGCTTTGCGCAGCCACTCCAGGCGCGACGGGAGGCGTGCACCACAGGCCATCATCAACGGTACGGTGTGGCGTACGTGGTAGTAAGCCTGAGTCAGAAAGGCCCGATAGCTTTCCAGGCTGACCCTTCCCTCAAGGGCATCACGAATGACCGGAAGGTTGAACAATTCGGCCCGTTCTTTTTGCGTGGCCAGTTGCAGCGTGTCAAAAAAACTCATGATTCAGATTCCTCGGTGCGTAGGGGAGCAGTCAGTTGTGTCTGGTAAAGCTCGACAATGGCGTCGCGGCGGGGTCTGCCGTTGGCGGTCAGCAGGCCATTGGCGGGCGTGAATGGGTGGGGCAGGCGGGTCCAGTGATGGACTTGGGCGTAATGGGGCAACGCCTCGTTGGCCTCGGCGACTGCCGCCGCCAACGCCTCATCGGTGCAATCGGGTCGATGAGGCCACAACAATGCATGGTTGCTTGGCATGGCTTCGCCATACACGAATGCTTGGGCGATGTGGCGGCGCTGTGTCAGTTCGGCCTCAACCCATTCAGGGTTCACGTTGCGCCCGAAACTGGTCACGAATTGATGTTTCTTGCGCCCCTTCAGGTAGAGGAAACCTTCATCGTCAAATTCGCCGATGTCGCCACTGGACCACCATTCATGGGCGTGAGGCGGCTCGCCCAGATAACCCAGCAAAGTAGCGCCCTTAATCAGTACTTCGCCGTCCTCGGCCAGACGCACCTCTACGTGCGGCAGCGGTTTTCCGACACTGCCTGCGCGGCGCGCCTCTGGGCGATTGAGGCACACCACCGATGCGCATTCCGACAGCCCGTAACCTTCGTAAACCGGCATGCCAACGCGTTGCGCACGGTCCAGAAGTTCGTGTGAAACGCGCGCGCCGCCCACGGCTGCAAAATGCAGCGTCTTTGGATTGAAGGCGTTCTGTTCGGCAGCACTCACCAGCAGTAACAGCAGCTGTGGCACGAGAATCAGGCTGTCGGGGGCGCGAGAGGCCAGGCAGCCGAGCAGTCGCGGTACATCAACGCCGCTGGCGCCCTGAATACCCAGGGTTGCCTGACTGGGCAGGCTCAGGGTTGCGCCCGCATACAGCGCGGCATAACAGCCGATGTTTTCCAACAGGATCGCAAGGGGCAGAACAGCAAGGTGGTGCTGCGGATCGTTGGGCCGGCTCGCCTCATACAACTCACGCGCGACGCACACAATGCTCTCGGCGCTGAGGCACACGCCTTTGGGGGTGCCGGTAGTGCCCGACGTAAACGTCAGTTTCGCGGTGCCCTCAGGCATCAGCGATGGGCCGTGAACAGTCTTGCGCCAGAATTCGCCGGTTTTCTCGAAACCCGCTGTTTGCAGTTCAGACTCCAACTCGACTTCTGCGATCAACAGTTCTGCTTGGCTTTGGTCCAGGCAATGCTTGCGCTGGGAGGGCGTGAAGAACGGTGGCAGCGTTAGGCACGTCAGCCCTTCGAACAGCGCGGCCAGATCCCATATCAGCGCCTCGACGCCGTTATCCAAAGCCAGCGCGACCACCTTGACGCTCTCGTCACGCAGGCGTTCCTGGCGATACACGATCTCGGCATACAACGTGGCGTAGTCCAGCTTCAGCTCATCGCCCCATAAAGAAATGGTGTTTGTGTTGCGCTCAGCATGGCTGCGCAGGGTTCTCTTGAAATGCTCGACTTCAGGCGACATGAGTGGCCTCCAGGAGTGACGTGGGCAAGCCCAGGCGATTGAATAACCCGATGTTGCGCAAATGGATAAAGCCCGCGCGGATATTGCCGACATGCACCCAGGGCTTGCTTTCGTAATAACTGCCCCAGCTGTGGCGGTCATCGCCGAGCCGCGCCGGGTCGGCGGCGCACAGCGTCACGGGTTTTAAACCGAGGCGATGGAAGCTGTTGACCAACCCGATATTCCCCGTGAACGCCACCCACTCAAGCCCCCCCAGGGCCAGCATGTAAGTGAGGGTGATGATGCTCAGACGCGCGCTGCCGTTGTCACTGGCAGCCAGGTTGCCCACCTCGACGATGCAGGCGCGGTCAACCGGCCGGCCGGCAGCGGCGGCGATCAGTGGATCAATCGAATCGTCTAGATAGCGTTCGAGAAAGAGGGGTTCTTCGCTGGCCAGGCGTACGCCGGCGACTGCGCACAATTCTCCGGCCGCATCGCTCATGCCAAACAGTTGCGGCATGAAATGACGAATGTCAGCACCGTGTGCCTGACGAAAGCGTTGCTGCACAAAGGTTTCGAAGTGAGGCCTTGCCGCATCGCTGGGCAGGGCCCGAGCCATACTCAGCGGTGGAGAGCCGGCTTGGCCGAAGTGGAGTGGTAATGCGATGTGCCAGTCGAAATCGGCCATTGGACAACGTCTCCCCGTTAGGTTTGGGAAGAGTATCGAGGGCATTTCTTAACGAAGTCTGAATGTGGCAAAAGCCGATGCAAACGCACCTTCAGATTACCTTAAGGCTTGATGGGCACTGTGCTGGCATTCGATTAGGTGACACGTCGGATCGTGGCCGGGCGAATGACTTGCCCGCGTTAATTATTCAAGAGGCGCATCATGACCCCAGACTCAACTGACCATCGTTACGGAAAACTGTCGATCACCTTGCACTGGTTGATGCTGGGACTGTTTGTCGGCGTGTATGCCTGTATCGAAATCAAAGGGCTTTTGCCACGGGGTAATCCGTGGAAAGCGATGTTCCTTGGGTTGCATGGGGTCTTCGGATTGAGCATTTTTGCTCTGGTCTGGATACGCCTGCTGGGTCGCCTGACACCTCGTCCACCGATAACGCCACACTTACCGGCGTGGCAGACTGGGGTATCGCACCTGATGCATCTGGCCCTGTATGGCCTGATGATCGCTACGCCCGTGCTTGCCTGGTTAATGTTGTCTGCAGCAGGTAAACCGATGCCTTACTTCGGGTTCTTTTTACCCGCGCTGGTCCAGCCCGATCCAGACTTGGCCAGGCAGTTCAAACATTGGCATGAGCTGCTCGGTAGCAGCGGCTATTGGCTGATCGGTTTGCATGCGGCTGCAGGGCTGTTTCATCACTACTGGGTGCGGGACAACACCCTGACGCGGATGCTACCGAAACGTTAGTGATCTGGGGCTTGAGCGCTTATCGACTTAACGGTTGCCGCACTACTCAATAAAGGGGTGAGTCAGTCTTTAATTTCCGTCGTGGGCGCTGAGGTCCGTTTCAGGGATTGGCTTGCACAGCGGCATGAACCAGCGCGTTCGTCTTGCCAAAGAGCGCGTTGCCATTCTGTGATGGGTTCACTTGACGATAGTTGCCATAAACGATGCGCACGCCCTTAAGTAGGGTGATCGCTGATACAGCGATTACGCGGCGGTGCTCACCATTGTCGGCGAGTATTTCACTTCCCAGAATGAAATAGATGGCTTCGTCGTCCGCCTTTAGAACCTGGGTGCCCATCATCCTGAAGTCCGCTCCGGTTACTAAGCTATTGAGTCGAATCTGGGCGTCAGCATTCGTGCGCGAGAAGAGGGTTGGATCTTTAGACATTGCACTTCCAAGTGTGCGGACAAACTCCTTACGGCTCACGCCCTCCATGGGCCGCAGTTGACCATCACGGTCCAGGATGACGCCCAACACCACCCAGTCGGATGAGCTCACTAACTCGGACGGTGCGTTTTTTCTCCACTCTGCCACCTCTTCGCACCTCAAAAACAACGCCAAAATGCGGCTCGACGGCCCAGTGGCCTTGGCTGTCAGTTCAACGAACTTTTGCTCTCCGGGCGTTTCGCCAATCTTGCAGTAGCCTTGAGGCGAAGGCAGCTCAATCGATCTGCCGCCCACTGTGTATTGCTCAGAGTGGGCAGCAGTCGCTGCAGTGAGCGCGATTGCGATGCTCGCGAATCGCACGAATAAAAGAAGGCGAACGTTTAGGCGAATGGTCACTTGTTTCTATCCCTGATTGTGGCCTCCGATGAATGTAGCAGAGCGTGACAAGAAGAAATCATTCTCGCAAGTCACGCACATTCCCGTTATTGAGGCTCTGCTAGAAGCGCCACTCTTCGGCCCGAACCAGCCGGCAGAACGGCCCATCAAGGGTTGCATTGTGATGAGCAACGATGTCCTTAGCGCTCATCACTGGCGTGTCTGAACAGGTATGACCTTCGGCAACGAGTACCGCATCGAAGCCAAGATCACGAGCAGCACGGCAGGTGCTGTCGACGCAGTATTGAGTTTTCATGCCGGTGATGACCACACCGGTAACTCCACGAGACCGCAAATTGTCCGCCAGCTCAGTCATTTCAAAGGCGTTGGGCCGCCGCTTTTCGAATACCACCTCTGTACCCACCAGGTTGAGTTCCTGCGCAAGCATCGTCAACGGACTGTCGGGGCCGATGGGCGATCCAGCGGGCCCGACGTGGCGCGCGAGAAAAATCGGAGCGCCAGCGCTGCGGGCTTTGTCCATTAGGCTATTCACTGTTTCCAATAATGCTTCGCAGCGCCATGGTTTTTCCGGGCCGTGAACAAGCCCGACTTGGATATCGAGTATCAATAGGGCGTACATGGGTGCATCTCCTTGCGTTTGAACCAGCGACACAAGGGCATAAAAAAGGCCCTGTCCATCGCTGGCGGGCCTTTGAAGTTCGTAGGCTATTGGCTCACGACACCTCGCACGCTCCGCATACAGCGGTCGTGGTGGTGGTAGTCGAGGTGAGGCAATAGTGAGTCATGGATCGACACTAACAATCTCGCGGCGAGCTGACAAGCCAGGATCCCAGGCTGAGTGCGTTTGGCCGACTAGACAGTGCAAGTCTGCGGCCATCTGATGCCTGACGTGCCATGGTCGTTACCCACAGGCCGACAACCACGTGCAGGAGGCACGGTTCAGTTCAAAGGCGGAAATTGGAGCTAAAGAGGAGGGCAGTCATTTGCCATTAAAGGAACGCGAAATTGCAGCAGCTGCTCTGATTCGCATACGTCCCTGTGCGCGGCCCTGTCGGTCGGCCCCTGGAGATTCAAGGTTCACTTCCTGTCTACCAAGGAAGGCGTTCTCCGTTATAGGCAAAGAAATTACCGCTGTCAGCAGGCCCTAAGCGGTCAGTCAGAGATAACAGCTCATGCGCAGCAATGTTTGCCGGCCTGGCTTCAGAGGCACCTCGAAAGGGGTGTGACAGGCCTGAAATAACCGTGCCGGGATGAAGACTTAACAAGCGCGTCTGAGGCCGGGTTCGTGCCAGCTCGATGGCGGCCGTTTTAATCATCATGTTCAGTGCCGCCTTGGAGGCGCGATAGGCGTACCAGCCGCCCAAACGGTTATCACCGATGCTACCCACCTTGGCAGAGAGCATCGCCATCGCGCCTCGTGGGTCAAGCAAGGGCAAAAAGTGACGCAAAACCAGCGCAGGCCCGATGGTGTTGACCTGGAATATCGCCTGGAGCGTATCCGCTTCAATAGCGGAGTAGCTCTTTTCAGGTTTGATTTCGTCGCGATGGAGCAAACCGGCGGCATGCAAAATTAATTGGTAGGGGGCTTCTTGAGCTAATTCGGAGGCCGCGCTGGCAATACTGTCGGCCTCTTCCAGATCGAGGCATGGAACACTGTTACGCCCCAGCTCACGCACATACGCGCAACTTGGATCCTGATTGAGCAACTCACAAAAAGCCGAGCCGATCGCTCCACTGGCACCTATCACGAGGGCACGATAGCCCTCACCAAGCGAGTTCATCTTGAAGGGACTGTTCATCTAGGCGCTCCCGCGGTCTGGTTCGCTTTGTTGGTGTTAACCCATTCGTCCAATCAGCTGTAGAAACTCCTGACGCGACGCGGACGACTCGCGAAAGGCTCCCAGCATCACCGAAGATGTCATCACCGAGTTTTGCTTCTCCACGCCTCGCATCATCATGCACATGTGCTTAGCCTCAATGACCACTGCCACGCCGGCCGCATCGGTGATGTGCTGAATGGCGTCAGCAATTTGTTTTGTGAGGTTTTCCTGGATCTGTAAGCGGCGGGCGAACATATCGACCACTCGGGCCACTTTCGACAGGCCCAATACCCTTCCAGTAGGGATGTATGCCACATGAGCCTTGCCGATGAAGGGCAGCATGTGATGCTCACACAATGAATACAGTTCGATGTCGCGCACGATGACCATTTCATCGTTTTGCGATTCGAACAATGCGCCATTGATCACTTCTTCCAGGCTCATTGTGTAGCCATTGCACAGGTACTGCATTGCTTTGGCTGCGCGCTTGGGGGTGTCCAGCAGTCCTTCACGCTCAGGGTTCTCGCCTACGCCGACGAGAATTTCACGGTAGTGTTCGGCTAATGATGGGCTCATCTTGATTCCTCGCAGCCATGCTGCGGTTTAAGTGTCGGCAATCCATGGCGGTAGGAACGTATCTGCTGCGCACGATCTGACGCAGATGGCACGGGGGTCGCCAGATCAGCCATGACCCACCTTCTTCGTCGGGACCATGACAACGCAAAGCGTTCTAGGTCTGCTTTTTTTTCAAAATGGCCTGCTTGTCTGATGCGGGTTTTGACGCCGGCACCGCGCACTGCTGATCGACACAGCGGCGGCCACCCTCTGGATGAGGTAACCACGCCAAATGGGGGCGTAAACGGCAGAAAAGGCGATAACCGAATTCAAACAGCGGGCGCAATGCACGCCACGTCAGTGGCGTGGCCCAAAAACCTAAGCCAGCCGCTCGCCAACTCCACAGAGTGGCATCCAGGCCGGTAACCCAGCGGCCATCAGCGAAACGAGCGTGCAGGGACGACTGCATGTGCTCGAACGTCAACCCAAGTGCCTCGGCATCGAATGCACCGCTGCTGATGTCCACAAAAAGCAGTCGATCCGTTACGGCGCGTCCTCGCAGGAACTTGATTTCTCGCGCGCACAGAGGGCATTCACCGTCAAAATACAGCGTCAACGGCCACTTCATTTTCTTGTACATCGGAAATGACCTTGTATAGGTTTATACAAGATAGGCTGAAAGAAACGGGCTGACAATGGGCACTGTGTTGTAGCTGCGTGATGGGCACGCCCAGTGTTGTGAAGGGATCGTCCGCCCCTTCGGCATCAAGCTTCCAGAGGGAGGGCTATAGGAAGGCATTAACGAGCTTGCAAGGTGTCTAGAGAACCCAAGGCGATTCACCGTTTGATTTTTCATGTCAGCGATAGGAACGCTCATCGCTGTTTTTTTACGCATTTCTTCGAGGGTCATAAGAGTAGGGATTTTCCTACCGTGAAACTGCAATCCCTACTGGCAAATAGGGAAGCTCTGATACAAGCGGAGCCATCATAAAGCCACTATCTCTCCATGTAACGGAAAAGCTGTGCGTTCGCTCCTGAGGATGCGCACATTCCGACCGATCCGGCTTGCGCTGAAGTGGAGAGACCAAGGTGAAAGGACAGACGATTTACCCCTCCGCTGTCTTGACTCTGCTACCTGCGGGTTTAAGTGGTGTCTTCGGTTGCGTCGCTATTCTGTTCAATAGTGATCTGAGTGCCTTGAGCATCGCCAGCGGCGCAATGGTATTACTCGGCTCTTGTCTGGTTGGCGGCTTTGCCCAGCGTGCGTTGAGTGCTCAACGGCTTGTACAGCAGCAGATTCATGAGCAATCCAGCCGGCCTCCGGTTGTTTCGCCGGATGAAGGGTTGGGTGAAGTGTGCACCCAGGTCCTGCCGATTTGGGGGCAGCAGATCGAAGCCGCTCGGACCCTCAGCGAAGAATCGATTCTAAAACTGAGCGATCGTTTTGCGACGCTGTCGGGAGACATCTGCGCTTCTGCTTTTGATGGCGCCGGGCAGAATTCCGGAAGCCGGTTGCTGGAAATCCTTGAGGTGGGCCAGCGCGATCTGGACTCGATCATGGTGGCACTGCGCAGCGCGCTCTTACGCAAGGAATCGGAGCTCAAGGAAGTACTGATGCTGTCCGACTTCACCTCTCAGTTGCAGGAAATGGCCAAGTTTGTCGGTGATATTGCAAAGCAGACCAACTTGCTGGCACTTAACGCCGCCATCGAGGCTGCCCGGGCAGGTGATGCCGGTCGCGGTTTCGCCGTGGTGGCAGACGAGGTGCGCAAACTCTCCAGTCTGTCGGGGGAGACGGGCTTGAAAATCAGCGAGACAGTCAACACGGTCAATGCGGCGATCTCTCGCACTGTTGAGTTGTCTCGGCACCAGGCGCAGCAGGACTCACAGACTTTGGCTCATTCAGAGCAATTGGTGTCCCAGGTAATCGAGCATTTTCGGCACAACGCTCAGGCCATCGTCGATACCAGCAGCAGCCTTCAGCAACAAAGCGAAAGCGTTGCCAGCGAGATCGCGGGAGTGTTGGTGGCCCTCCAGTTCCAGGATCGCGTCAGCCAGATGCTCAACCTGGTCAACAACGACTTATGCAAGCTTCGTGGGCATATCACCGAGCGCCAGCAAATCACTCAAGCCGGCGGCTCACCGGACCTCATCATTGCCCAGACCTGGCTTGACCAATTGGCAAGTACCTACACGATGCCAGAGCAGCACGCGATCCATCACGGCAAGCCGCTGGTGAGCAGCAGTTCATCCGATGTCACTTTTTTCTAGGGAGTATCCCCATGAGCAAAACCATTTTGATTGTCGATGACTCTGCCTCCATACGTCAGGTGGTGAGCATCACCCTGAAGGGCGCCGGGTACGAAGTCATCGAAGGCGTTGATGGTCGTGACGCACTGAGCAAACTCGATGGCCGCAAGATTCACCTGATCGTCAGTGACGTGAACATGCCGAACATGGATGGCCTCAGCTTCGTCAAAGCCGCCAAGCAGCTGCCGGCTTATAAATTCACGCCAGTGATCATGCTGACCACTGAAGCAGGGGATGTGATGAAGCAGCAGGGGCAGGCTATCGGTGCCAAAGCCTGGATGGTTAAGCCGTTCCAGCCGTCTCAAATGCTCAGTGCTGTTTCCAAATTGATCATGCCTTAGCCGACCAGTGTTCCTGGAATAGAGGTTGTCATGTCAAACACCATGCCCTGCTTACGTCGGATTCTGGTCCTTGAAGGACCTCTGACTATCTACACAGCCGCTGAACGCAAAGACCTGTTGCTGGAGTTATTTCCCCTGGCCCAGGAAGTGGAAATGGACCTGGGCGGCGTCGACGAACTGGACACTGCCGGCTTGCAACTGCTGGTGATGATCAAGCAAGAGTCTGTGCGCCAAGGCTCCAGCCTGATTCTGAGCAATCCCAGCGCAGCGGTGATCAACGCCCTCGACTTGAGTGGGTTGTACAGCTTGTTCGATGAGTCGGCCCCGGCCCGTCAGCACAGAGGATAAAGCCATGAGCTCGCCCATGAATATGGATGACGTACTGCAGACTTTCATCGCTGAAAGTCAGGAACTCTTGCTCCTGATGGAAGATGCATTGCTGCAGATTGAGCAAGCGCCGGATGACATCGACACCATCAACGCGCTGTTTCGTGTCGCCCATACCATCAAGGGGTCCGCAGGTCTGTTCGGTTTTACGCCGATCGTCGCGTTCACCCATGTTGCGGAGAGTGTGCTGGACCGGGTGCGTGGCAATGAATTGAAAGTGGATGAGGCTCTGAGTGCCTTGTTCTTACAAGTGCGAGACCACCTGTGCGAGTTGATCAATCTGCTGGCCAGTCATGGCGACCTTCAAGGTATGACCATCGAGCATGAGCGCCAAGGAGCGGCGCTGGTGGAGCGCTTGAACAGCTATCTCATACATCCTACCGACACGCTTCAATCCGTAGCAGCGGACGACTGCCAAGAGCAGGGGTTCCCTGGTAATTGGCACCTCTCGTTAAGGTTCTGTGACGATGTTCTGCGTAACGGTATGGACCCCTTGTCTTTCCTACGCTACCTCAACAGCTTCGGGCAAATCAGCGCGATTGTTTGCATCACCGATGGCCTGCCGGACGTCGCGTCGATGGACCCGGAGACTTGCTACTTGGGCTTTGAGCTGGGTTTTATCACTGATGTAGACCAGGCAACCATTGAGGGTGCTTTCGATTTTGTTCGTGAAGGCAGCCAAATCTGCGTGCTGCCCCCTGACAGCGAGCCTGCAGACTTCCAAGCGCTGATTTCGCGCCTTGGCGCTGACCCCGAGGTCATGCTTGAAGCCCTGATCGCCTGTGGCTCCCTCACTCGTGAAGACTGGCTGGCAAGCATGGTGCCTTTGGCGTCGGTGGAAGTTTCGCCCCCTCAGGAGGCCGCGGATCAGGCGCTGGAGCGCAATGACGAATCCAAGGCCCGGGGCGCCAAAGAGGCGCGTACTGCCGAAGGCAACTTGATTCGGGTCGATGCCGGCAAGCTGGATCAGCTGATCAATCTGGTGGGAGAGCTGATCATCGCCGGTGCGGGCGCCAATCTGGGGGCGATCCACAGCGGTATCGGCACCTTGATTGAAGCGACCAGCTCCCTGTCGCGCCTCGTCGAAGAAGTGCGCGATTGTGCCTTGACCCTGCGCATGGTGCAGATCGGCGGCACGTTCAACCGCTTTCAGCGGGTGGTGCGGGATGTATCCAAGGAACTGGGCAAGGACATTGTATTGCAGGTGCTTGGTGCGGAAACCGAGCTGGATAAAACCGTGGTCGAGCGTATTGGCGACCCCTTGACCCACTTGGTACGCAATGCCATGGATCATGGCATCGAACCTCTGCAACTGCGACGCGAGCGAGGCAAACCGGAGCAGGGCACCGTTCGCCTCAATGCCTATCACGAGGCAAGCAGCATCGTGATCGAAGTCAGCGATGACGGTGGCGGCCTTAATAAACAACGGATCCTGGCCAAAGCTAATGAACGTGGTTTGTTGGTCGAAGGGCAGACGCTGGCGGACAGCGACATTCTCAATCTGATTTTTGAACCTGGCTTCTCCACTGCCGATCAGGTCAGCAACCTGTCCGGCCGAGGGGTGGGCATGGATGTGGTGAAGCGAAACATTCTCGCCCTGCGAGGCAGCGTCAACCTGGAAAGCGAGGAGGGGGTGGGCACCACGGTGCGCATCCGTCTGCCGCTGACGCTGGCCATCATCGACGGCTTTCTGATTGGTGTGGGTAACGCCTCCTATGTGGTGCCGCTGGACATGGTCGAGGAATGCATCGAGCTGACGCCGCAAGACCTCGAAGCTAAAGAGTTCCTGGACCTCAGGGGGGACGTTCTGCCCGTCGTCCGTCTGCGCGAGATGTTTGCCACCGACGAGCCCAACCATGGGCGCGAAAATATCGTTGTCGTGCATTACGCGGGGGTCCGGGTAGGGCTGGTGGTTGATCAGTTGCTGGGTGAATTCCAGACCGTTATCAAGCCATTGGGCAAGCTTTTCGGTACGGCTCAAGGATTGGGCGGCTTCACCATCCTGGGGAACGGAGCAGTAGCGTTGATCCTGGATATTCCCAAACTTCTCGGGCAAGTCGCCAGCCAGCAGAGACACGGCGCGACGCTCAGCCCTGAATTGACTCAATAGTTCGCTCCCTGGAGTACACCATCATGACGGTCAAAAAGAATATCTCGCTGTTGGTCGCATTCGCCCTGCTGGGCATCCTCACTCTGAGCGCTGTAAGTCTCTATCTGATGGGCGGGGTTAGGACGACTGCCGGTTATGCTGAATTCAATACAGTTCCCAGCCTGGTTTTGCTGGATCAATTAGCCGTGAACTTGGCAGAAAGCCACAGTCGTCAATGGCAGAGTCTGTCCGACCCGAGCGCTCTAACTCTGCAGCAGGGCGATAGGGAGTCCATTGACCAGGCGCTGGATCGCTATCAGAAGGAGTTGATCTCCGATGAGCACGATGGGGTTTTACTCAGCGGCTTGCGCAGCATTATTGCCGACTACAACCGAGGCGCTGAGCGTTTCGACAGCGCGCTTAAATCTGGCGACCCGGCAGCGCGCCGCCTGTTACCCGAGCTTGAACTTACACGAGAAAAAGTCGACTCAGCCTTGAGTGAAATGCGCAAGTACAACCTTGAACTTGGTCAAAAAAATGCGTTGATTGCGGGTGCGACCGAGCAGACCGCTTACTACACCATTGTCCTGGTGGGCGGTTTGACTTTGCTGCTTATCGCGCTGTTCGGGTTTTTCCTGGGACGTAGTCTGCTGCGCACACTGGGCGGTGAACCTGAAGAGGTGCGGATACTGTCGGAACGCATCGTCGCCGGGCAGTTGGATGGAGTAGCCATCACCAATGGTGTTGGGCATTCAGGCTTATTGGGTTCCATGGAGCAACTGAGCGCGACGCTTAATCAACTGATCACTCAAATGAACCACATGTCCGCAGAGCATGACAAAGGTGACATCGACGTCCAGATCGACGCAGCGCGCTTTGCCGGAAGCTACGGGCTGATGGCGCAAGGCATCAACGACATGGTCAACGGCCACATCAGCGTGAAGAAGCAAGCCATGGCCTGTATACGTGCCTTTGGTGAAGGCGACCTGTCGGCGCCTCTGGCCCGCTTCCCTGGCAAAAAAGCCTTTATCAACGACAACATCGAGCAACTGCGGCGCAATATCCAGTCGCTGGTTGACGACAGCCAGACGCTCAGCTCGGACGCAACAATTGGCAAGCTTGATACCCGTGCCGACAGCTCTCGTCACCAAGGTGATTTCCGACGTATTGTCGCGGGGATCAACAGTACGCTGGACTCGATCGTTGCCCCGCTCAACGAGTCGATGAGCGTGATGGTGGCGCTGTCGAGTGGCGACCTGACCCGCAGTGTCAAGGGTGATTACCAGGGCAGCCTGCAAGACTTGAAAAACGCAGTCAACGAAACGGTGAGCAAGCTCTCGCAAATCATTGGCGAGGTGCGCAGCTCGGCCGATTCCCTGTCCAGCGCCTCGGAAGAAATCTCCGCCACGGCGCAAAGCATCAGCCAGTCGGCGTCGGTGCAGGCAGCGTCGGTTGAGGAAACATCCGCTTCCATGGAACAGATGTCGGCGTCTATCGCACAGAACACCGAGAACGCGAAAGTGACCGATGGCATGGCGGGCAAGGCAACCAAGGAGGCGAGTGAAGGCGGGCAGGCGGTGAAAGACACCGTTTCAGCGATGAAAACCATTGCCGAGAAGATTGGCATCGTCGACTCGATTGCCTACCAGACCAATCTGCTGGCGCTGAACGCTGCCATCGAAGCCGCCCGCGCCGGTGAACATGGCAAGGGTTTCGCGGTGGTCGCTGCCGAGGTTCGCAAACTCGCTGAGCGCAGCCAGATCGCGGCCCAGGAGATCGGCCAAGTGGCAAAAAACAGCGTCGCCCTGGCTGAGCGGGCCGGCAACCTGCTGGATGAAATCGTCCCGTCGATTACCAAGACATCCGACCTGGTGCAGGAGATTGCCGCTGCGTCCGAAGAGCAATCCATTGGTTCGGAGCAGATCAACACGGCCATGTCCCAGATGAGTCAGATTACTCAGCAAAACGCTTCTGCCTCTGAAGAGCTGGCGGCGACCGCCGAGGAAATGAGTAGCCAGGCCGAGCAGCTGCAAGAGTTGATGGGCTTTTTTACCCTCAGCGGTCGCGGAGCAACTTCGGCCGTACCCCGTACCTCGCTCTCAAGCCACAGCGGCTTGCAGTGTGGTGAGCAGGCCCAAGAGGGCGGTTTCATTCGCTTTGGGAGTTGAGCCATGGAACCTGAAGCCCTGATCAGCAGCGAGTTCACCTCGCACAGCGATAATGACGACTCGTTCCTGCAGTTCCTGACGTTCATGTCCGCCAAGGAGGTCTACGCCATCGACACCTTGTGTGTGCGCGAGATCATCGAGTACGGGCAGGTCACCACGGTGCCGATGATGCCGGACTTTATCCGGGGTGTGATCAACCTGCGTGGTTCTGTGGTGCCGGTTATCGATCTGCAGGCGCGCTTTTGCAAAGGCACCACGCAGCAGGGCAGCAGGACCTGCATTGTGATCCTAGAGATGATGCAGGCAGGAGAGCCTCACGTGCTTGGCATTGTCGTCGACTCGGTGAGTGAGGTGATCGAGATCGAGCTGGCCGAGATTAAACCGGTTCCGGCAATTGGCAACCGAATCCGAGAAGATTTCATCCGAGGCATGGTCAAGGTACGAGGTGAGTTTCTGACGGTGCTTCAAATCGAGCAGGTGTTGTCGGTCAATGAAATCTCCAGTCAGTTGCACTGAGCGCTGGTCATCATCCGGTACCTAAGTTGAGTCTTGAGAGGGATGTCGCCGTTCACGGTGCAGCCCGAGGAGTGAGTCATGTCTGTTTCCACCTCGTGTTTACCCGTCTCCGGGTCGGCAGTGCCAACCCAGTACCTGACGTTCAGCATCGGCCAGGAGATGTTTGCCGTGGGCACCCTGAGCGTGCGGGAAATCGTCGAGTACGGTCCAATCACAGCCCTGCCGATGGCGCCGCCGAGCATTCGCGGGGTCACCAGCTTGCGCGGTGCGGCGATCCCCGTACTTGACCTGGGATTGTGTTTCGGGAGCGGCCTGACTCAGGAAAGCGCCCGTACCTGCATTGTCATGTTGGAGGTGCGCGGGGCGGGTGGCGCAGGCTTGGTGGGGATCATTGTCGATGCAGTCAGCGAAGTCCTGGAGATCCCTCCCGAACAGATCGAGCCGGCACCCAGGCTCCAGGGGCGACTGAGCCCGACCTTCATGGTCGGCATCGGCAAACTCAATGACCGCTTCGTTCTGTTGCTGGACATTGAACAGATGCTCAGCACCGATGACTGGTCGGCGTTGCTACCGCTGGACCTCCCTGGTCAGGGGCTTGCGTCATGAACGTCATTCTTTCCGATAACGAGTTCCAGCAGTTTCGCAGCCTGATTCACCAGGTGGCCGGCATCAGCATGTCCGATGCCAAAAAGCAGCTGATCAGTGGCCGCTTGGCCAAACGTGTGCAATTTTTCAATTTGACCACGTACGGCAGTTATTATCGCTTGTTGATGAAGGACGACATCGAGTTGCAGATGGCGGTGGATTTGCTGACCACCAACGAGACTTATTTTTTCCGCGAGCCCAAGCATTTTGAGTTTCTACGGGACGTGATCCTGCCCGAGCTGCGCGGTAACGCGGCGGTGCGTATCTGGAGTGGTGCCTGCTCCAGCGGAGAGGAGCCTTACACCCTGGCCATGGTGCTGGCCGACAGCCTGGGTGCTAGGCCGTGGGAAATCCTCGCCTCAGATATCAGCAGCCGAGTGTTGGAAAAAGCCCGATGCGGTCGTTATTCGCTCGACGCACTCAGGGGCATTCCCGAAGCCTTGCTGACTAAGTACTGCCTGAAGGGGGTCGGCAGCAATAACGGCATTTTCATGATTGAACCGACCTTAGCGTCGCGCATTACCTTCAATCCGATCAACCTTAACAATCCGCTGCCGGCTGTTGGTCGGTTCGATGTAATTTTCCTGCGTAACGTGATGATTTATTTTGATAATCAAACCAAGTGCGAGGTGGTCACACGTCTGCTGAAACACCTGAAGCCGGGCGGATATTTCATTGTCAGCCATTCGGAAAGCCTGAATGGCATCAGCGACGATGTGCAGTTGGTCAAACCGTCCATCTATCGCAAGTCGGCGGTGTGACATGCCTCGGTTGATCGAACACTTCCTGCAACCTGGTGACGTGGCGTTTGGCGGTCGACAATTGCGGTTGCGTACTGTGCTGGGGTCCTGTGTTGCGCTGGTGTTCTGGCATCCACAACGACTATTGGGCGGGATGTGTCACTACATGCTGCCTCGTCGACGCAGACAGGACGTAGGTAGTCTCAATGGCCGCTATGCGGCAGATGCGTTAGCGCTGCTGTTCAACTTCATGGTGCGGGCGCAGGTTCCCCCCGAACAGTTTTCCGTCAGCGTGTTCGGCGGTGGAGACATGTTTCCCGGAGTGAGGCGTTCCGATGGCTTGAGCATTGGCCAACGGAACGTGAATGCCGCCATAGGCCTGATCGAGGCCAATGGGTTGGTGTGTGAGGTCTATCACGTCGGTGGCCAAGGTTATCGGAGCCTGGTGTTCGATGTGGGCACCGGGCGCGTTCAACTCAAGCATGCCGACGGCACGTTGAACCCGTTCGAGTCGCCCAGGAGTAACGCAAGATGACGGATATTAAAGTATTAATCGTCGATGATTCCGCAGTCGTACGTCAGGTACTGAGTGCTAGCTTGAGCCAGGCCAGCGGGATCGAGGTCATCGGTGTCGCGGTTGATCCGGTGTTCGCCATGGAAAAGATGAGCAAGCAATGGCCTGATGTGATCGTGCTCGACGTAGAGATGCCGCGTATGGACGGCATCACTTTTCTAAGAAAGCTGATGGCCGAACGCCCCACGCCGGTGGTGATCTGTTCGACGCTGACCGAGAAGGGCGCCAAGACCACCTTGCAGGCGCTGTCGGCGGGGGCGGTGAGTATCGTCACCAAGCCGCAGTCCAATTTGCGACAGTTCCTGACCGAGAGCGCGGACGAACTGATCCAGGCGGTCAAGGCTGCCGCCAAGGCCAATATGAAGCGGGTAATGAGTACCCGAACGGCTGTTGAGGCTGCCCCTCGACTCAGTGCCGACTCGATCTTACCGGCCGGCGTGGCAGCGATGGCCCGCACCACGGAAAGCATAGTCGCCATCGGCACTTCCACTGGCGGCACGCAAGCGTTGGAGCAGGTGCTGCGCGGGTTGCCCCGGGTTTGCCCGGGCATTGTCATTGTTCAGCACATGCCGGAAAAATTTACCGCCGCCTTTGCCGAACGCCTCAATCAAGTGTGTGAGATTGAAGTTCGAGAGGCGGAGCAGGGCGATCGGGTGATTCCGGGGCGCGCGCTGATCGCGCCCGGGGGCCGTCATATGCTGTTGAAGCGCAATGGCGCGCAGTATCAAGTGGATATCGTGGACGGTCCTGCGGTCAGCCGGCATCGTCCCTCGGTGGACGTGCTGTTTCGTTCGGTGGCGCGCGGGGCGGGCAGCAATGCCCTGGGGATTATTATGACCGGCATGGGCGATGACGGTGCACGTGGCTTGAAGGAAATGCGTGATGCTGGCGCAAAGACCCTTGGGCAGGATGAGGAGTCTTGTGTGGTGTATGGAATGCCGCGTGAGGCGTTAAAGCTCGGAGCAGTAGAACGGGAGTTGCCGCTGGAGCAGATCGCTGCGGCTATCCTCGGTGTTCGCGGGCATCATCGCTAAGCGTGGACCGCTGTTTCAGACTAATCCTTCCTTCAAGGCGTAACGCACCAGGTCAGTACTGGTGGTGAAGCACATTTTTTCCATCAGTCGAGTCTTGTGGGTACTCACGGTTTTATTGCTGATGACCAGTTGCTCTGCGATCTGGTTGACACTCATGCCCTGGGCCAGCATGCGCAGTATCTGGAACTCCCGGGCGGAGAGACTCTGCGATGGGCTTTCGGGGGACAAACCTGTGCTCTGTAGCGCGATCTGTTCGGCAAGTTGCGGGTCGAGGTAGCGACCACCGGTGGCCACCTTGCGAATCGCCGCTAACAGTGTTTCCGGATCACGGTCCTTGGTCATGTAGCCTGAGGCACCGGCGCGCAAAGCACGCTGGGCGATATGGGCTTCGTTGTGCATGCTCAGGATCAGCATCGGCAGCTTGGGGTAGTGCGCGTGGACACGGCCAATGAGGTCCTCGCCACTTGTTCCGGGCATAGTCATGTCAAGCAGTAGCACGTCGATCTGGATGTTACGAAGTAGATCCAAGACCTGGGAGCCATTTTCCGCTTCCGCCACTACGGAAAAATCCTTGACCAAGGCAAACAATTGCTTGAGCCCTTCACGCATTATTCTGTGATCGTCGGCCACCATCAGTCGGATCATGAGTTGTGCTTCCTTGAATCGGGCACACGCAGTTGCACGGTAGTGCCGTTGCCAATGCTAGTGGAGATATTGGTGGTGCCACCCAAGCTCAGGCCACGCTCGCGCATGCCCAACAGGCCGAGCGTCTTTGTGGGTTGCACACGCTGATCGAAACCTTTGCCATTGTCGGTGACCTCCAACATCCAGCCACTGGTTGTTTGTTCAAAGGTGACGCTGACCCGTGTCGCCTCGGCATGCCGCGCGATATTGGTCAGTGACTCCTGAGCGATGCGGAACGCCGCAGTGGCGCTGGCATCGTCCAGCTCGACTTTTTCGGGGCGAATGTGCAAATCGCAGGCGATAGCCCATTGCTGTTTGAAGGTGTCGGTCAACCACTCTAATGATGCAGCGATTCCCATATTGAGAATGGAAGGGCGCAGGTTGGTCGATATGTTCCTCACCACCTGCACTGTCTGGTCGATCAGGGACAGTAAACGTGTCACTTGCTCACTCAATAGTGGGAGTTGTTCGCCGTACTGAAAGCGCAGCAGCGAAGTGCCCATCCGGATTGCGGTCAAATGCTGACCCAGTTCATCGTGTATCTCCTGTGCGATCAGCTTGCGCTCCTCTTCTCGGTCGCTTTCACGGCTGGACATCAATTGACGCAACTGACTATTGAGCGATGCCAGTCTTTGTTCCGCCACTCTTAATGCTGATATGTCACGAACAACCGCGAGTACGGTGGTGATTTGCCCTTGGACATTGTGTTCCGGAACGAGACTGATGTGATAGACGCGTCGTAAGCGACGATGGTCATTGAGCACATACTCATGCTCCACCGGGTGGCCGTTTTCCGCGGCCTCGATGACTGCTGCATGAAATAGCTGGCTTTGAAGGCTTTTTGGCAAAACCTCAAGTAGATCTTTATGCAGCAGGTCCACTTGAGGTCGATCAAGCCAGTGTTCCAGGGCCGGATTGATAAACAGCAACTTTCCAGAAGGAGTCAGGCGTGCGATGCCGTCTGGGGAGTTTTCGACCAGTGTGCCAATTTCTTGTTGTCGGGCGCGTTCGTTGCGTTGGGTTTCGCGGATATCGGTAATGTTGCGGGCAATACAAACCATGCGGTGCAAGCGGCCATTGATATCGGCCACGGGTACCAGATTAAAGTGAATGACGAGCGAGCGCTCACCGCAGGGCACCTGTGCATCCAGTTCAATGGGAGCCCCTACGGCGATGCAATGTTGACAGATGGCTTCTACGATTTCTGCGGCCTCACTTTCCAGGCACTGATTCAAAGGTTTGCCAATCAACTGTGCGTGGGACTTGGCTAATATCTGGCACAGTTGGGGATTTGCTTCCAGGCAAACGAGCTGCTGGTCGGCATCGATGCCCATCAGGCTAAGCATATCCTGCGAGTGGTCGAAGACTTCGCGGTAGCGGCGTTCACTTTGGGCGAGAATATTGAGAGTTGAATAGCGTTCCCAGGCAATAGCACCGATATTGCTGGCTATTTGCGCATGTTTGCGATCCTGTTCGCTTAACACAGCCTCGCCACTTACAAACAAAAAAATCATGCCCACCGTGTGCCCGGCGGCATTGACTACCGGCTCCAGCCAACAACTTCGGTAACCTTCCCGCACGGCTGGCAAGGTGAATGTCAGGTGTGCGGCTTCTGTTTGCAAATTGCCTATCAAGCGACGCCGGTCGAAAAACTCAGGATGGCTCTCAACGTCCGCTGCAAGACAGCCTTCAATCGTCACAGGCCCTAGATCAGGCATATCGTGGCTTTCGTCGCCCGGTATTGTCTTGAAGACAATGGCATTGTGAAACTCGGGTATCAGTACCTGCAAATATGAACTGAGCAGCGGTTGAATATCAGCCAAGACACCCTGGGTGATCATCCCCTGAAAAATCGCGGAACGCGCATTCTCGGCGCGCTCTTGCATGCGCAAAGTGCTGATATTTTGCGCCATGACTAGTACCCCGGAGAGCTCTCCTGAGTCATCATGCTCGGCGGTCAAACTGCATAGAAAATCGATGGAGCGGCCAGAGTAGGGGTCTTTGCTTTCCAGCAGAAATGTTGTGGCAGTGCCGGTGGACAAAGTGTGCTGCAGTTGTGCGCGGTAGCGCTCGTCGATTTGATTTAGAGGCGCCGGTTGGGTTGCGACGTGTTCAAAGATGTGAGTTTTGGGAAACCCACGAGCGCGTTCGAACTCAGGGTTGGCGTAAATTTGTTGGCCGAGCCGGTTGTACCTAAGAATAATGTTTTGCGAGTTTTGGGCTAGAGAGCGGTATTTTTTTTCGTTGTTTAACAACGCCTGGCGCAAAGCGAGGTGTTCACTGATGTCCTCAAGCTGGGAAACATAGTACAGCGGCTCTCCTTTGTGGTTGCGGGCGATACCCAACGTCAAGCGTGCCGACAGTATGCTGCCGTCCTTGCGGATATAGCGTTTTTCTAGGGTCAGGCTTACGCGCTGCCCTTGAATGAGTTCTTGTAATTCATCTTTGTGAGCGTACGCATCGTCGGGGTGTGTCAAGTGTTGGAATGAGGTCGCACGAAGTTCTTTTTCGGTGTATCCGAGCATCTGACAGAGCATCTGGTTTGCGGCGATCCATTCGCCAGTCATTCGTAGCATAGCCAGGCCGGTACCTGCGGAGTCGAATGCCAGACGATAATCCTCCTCGGCAAGCCTTATAGAGCCAGTTGGGCGGATCTTTACTATGAACGTTCCTCGTTGGACCTTGTAGTCAAGCTTGATGCTCAGGGCGTGGCCACTGATCGAAACACTCTTAAAGTGCCAGCAGCCCTGGAGCCTTGCATGGTTGAGGTGATTGTCGAAAGTAGAGGGCGCGAGGGAGAGAAAAGAGGCTGGAGAGTGGTTGCCAGATGGCTCTCCCACGCCCAGCAGGGCGATGGCGCAATCGTCTATTGCAAGTAGCAACCCTTGGCTATCCAGCAGAAGAACACCGGTTTCATCTGCGTCTTCTATGAACGCTCCCGCTTCCGCGATGGCCGTATCCATTAGCCTTACTCCTTCTGAGCCAGTCCGGAGCATAGCGTAAGGCATACATGACAGTACGGGTTGTTCGACTATGGTCATATGGTTGCTAGCCGGTGCTTGATAGGCGCTAAACCCCGAATGTGTTTTCGACTGGAAAAAATCACCGCATATGTTTGGGATTCTTGGACAAATGACGGAGATGAGAGCAGCATAGTGTCACGGTGCCACCATCTATTCGTCTGAGGTCAAGGAGAGTGCCGATGAAAGCAGCCGCAACCCAAACGACCAGTCTACGTAGATGGATCTGGCGTGCTTTTGTAAGTACTAGCCTATTGCCGCTGTTTTTGGTTGAAGGCGTGCTAATCACCACCTACTTCATCACCAACCACTCCATTCGTAACTCTCAAATTGAATATCTTCACCAAAACGCTACTCGAGATATTCAGGCTTCGGCTGAACAGAATGCTCTATTGATACAAGGCCAACTAGAGCAGATCTACAAGACAGTAAGTCTATTCGCTAAGTCGACTGAGTATGAGCTTGCCGAAGACCCACCTGTCACAGAAGCCTCGTTAGCGGTAAGTCCTGACGGTGTTCGCTATAGCGCGGATAATGACGGGGCACCCGCTTCATTTTACTCAAACATCACCCCCCTGGAAAAACAAGACCTTTATAAGGTTTCGCGTCTAGCTAATCAAGACTTCATGATGAAGCAGTTAAAGGAAGAAAATCCATTAATTTCAAGTATTTACTTCAATGGCAGGGATAGTTACAACCGCATTTATCCTTGGTTCAACACGTTATTGCAGTATCCCCATGACATGGATATCCCTCAATATAATTTTTACTATATGGCAGATGCGCAACACAATCCCACGCGAAAAGTAGTTTGGACCGAGGTGTACTTAGACCCTGCCGGTAATGGTTGGATGATGTCGGCTATCGCACCGGTCTATAACGGTCAAACGCTGGAGGGGGTAGTTGGTGTAGATGTCACGGTTGACGGCATTTTGAAGCAGATCGAGAAGCTGAAGGTGCCTTGGGGTGGCTATCTGATGATGGTCAGCGACAAGCTCAATGTCATGGCCGTACCGCAAGCCGGTGAAGTTGATTTTTCTCTATTGGCCACGAACCTGGCGTCTGCCGAATCGGTAGGCCGGGAACAGTTACAGTCTCAAGATTTCAACCTCGCGAGCCGTCCCAATCTTGACGCCCTTAATAAGAGCATGCGCGATACTGATAACGGTACGGTTGCACTGCAACTCAATGGTCGTCCTCATTCGGTTGCCTGGAGTGCGATTCCATCCACGGGTTGGTACCTATTGGCCGTGGTGGACGAAGCGGCGGTGATGCATGAAACCAATATGCTCGCTAATCATTACCGAGAAGTCGGGTACGTAATGATCGCTGGGCTTGTGCTGTTCTATGTCGTGTTTTTTGCCTTTATGTGGTGGCGCACCCGCGCGCTGAGCCAGCAGTTGCATTCCCCTGTCCTTGGAGTGTCCCGAATGATGAGGGAGATCGGCCAAGGCAACTGGCAGCCTATGGGCAGCCCCTCGGATATCACGGAGTTGTGGTCCATGTCCAACCAGGCGCTGGGCATGGGCAGGCAGTTAGCAAAGGCGGAGTCTACTCGCATCGCTACACAGCAGCGCCTGGAGTTGGTTATGGAGAGTTTTGCCGAAGGGCTTTGGGAGTATTCCCCAAATAGCCGGCGCTTTATTCTCAAGGGGGCTCTGTGTTTGCGTTTCGGTTTTTCGTCGAACGATGTACCCATCGAGCTGTTACTGGAGAAAATCCATCCTGAAGATCGAGAGTCCTTCACGCAATTTCTGTTGGCTGCTCAAGGTAGCGTCAGCATGGCACTTGAAATCGAATTTCGGATTAGTGATGTCCAGGGTGAGTTCATGTGGATTCTTTGCCGTGGGCGTATGTTGCAACCATCTCAACTCGAAAGTTTCGACGGGTTGGTAGTCGCTTGTGTTGATATTACGACTCTCAAACGAACTCAATTGGATCTAAGGGAAAAGACGCTGGAGGCGGAATCTGCGAGCACCGCTAAATCCAAGTTCATTTCTAGTATGAGTCATGAACTGCGCACTCCGTTGAATGCTATTTATGGTTTTGCCCAATTGGGCCTTATGCAACTCCCCGCCGAACCGTCTCAACATGCCACTAACCTGCATGAAATCATCGATGCCAGTGAACATTTGATGCAGTTGGTTGATGATCTTCTTGACCTCTCCAGTTTACAGGCTGAAAAGCCGCTGCTGGGTATGAAGCCGATACCGGTGCTGGCCTTGTTGCATAGTTGTGCTGATATGGTTCAACAGCAAGTTCTGGACCATGGCCAGACCCTGCACATTGAGGATGTACCAGATTCTTGGGAGGTATGGGCGGATAAACGGCGGCTCAAACAAGTGCTTATAAACCTTTTATCCAATGCCATTAAATACAATCGACCCCATGGAAATATTACGCTAGGTGCGCGTAAAGTTGATAATGAATCGCTATTTCAGCTCTATGTAATAGATACAGGTATCGGGATTAGTGCGGCTCTTCAGAGTGAGCTTTTCAATCCTTTTCAGAGACTTGGCAAGGAAAACTCATCCATACAGGGAACTGGGATTGGGCTGGCGCTGTGTAGGGATTTGGCACACTTGATGCGCGGTAGCATGGGCTTCAAAAGTGAACTGGAGCGAGGGAGCACTTTTTGGATTGAGTTATGTTCGGCTGAATATTCGGTGCCAGTCGATGCAACAGGCGCTACACAGTCTGCCTTGCCGAAAGTGTTGTTGGTGAGCGATGATCTTGAGCAGGGTGAGCTAATCTATAAGGCGTTAACTGGCTATGTGGAACTGGAGCAGGTCAGCACGCTACTGCAGGCTGAACTTAACCTTCAGTACTCTTTGGTGAATGTCTTAATTTTGGCGACGCAAGCTCCAGAGAGTGTGTTGAGTGCGTTTATAAAAAATCTGCGGAAAAATATTGTACCGAACCGGATGTCAATCATCGCCGTGGGCACATCTAAAGGTAAAGAAATAACGAAAGAGCTGGAGTGTCAGGCCGTATTGGTACCTCCGTTGGAGCCAGTCAATGTTCGTAGTGTGGTTCTTGCGATAACAATGGGAGTTACGGATTTATGTTTTCCAAAATAAAATCTGAAAGTAAAATCGTTATTATTGATGATGTTGCCACTAATCTTCGGCTATTAGAGTCGTGTTTGCGAGCCTTTGGTCTTGATAACATCAGTACCTTTTCCAACTCTGCCGAAGGCCTCGACTGGTTGCTCTCAAGTGATTGGGACTTGGTATTGCTGGATTTGGATATGCCGGACCCGGATGGCTTTGAAATTCTTGAGCGTCTCAAAGAACGCAACCGTACCGAGTCACCCATCATTATCGTAACGGCTTTGAATGACCCGCAAAACAGGCGCAAAGGTCTTGAAAGAGGCGCCAATGACTTTATTTCCAAACCCATTGACTTGCCCGAAGTATTATTGAGAGTGCGCAGTTGCCTGGAGTTGGCGCAGGCGGCAAGACTCTTACGCGATGCGAATTGCGAACTGGAGCGCAAGGTGGAGTTGCGTACGGCCCAGTTGGCGTCCAGCTACAACGCAATCATCAGTAGCTTGAGCCGAGCAGCCAGTTATCGTGACGACGACACCGGTAGTCATATCAGGCGTATTGGAAACTCTGCCGCGATGCTGGCCAAAGCCATCGGCATGCCTGCCCAATGGTGTGAACTGATCCGTATGGCGGCACCGATGCATGATGTCGGAAAAATAGGCATAGAAGATGCCATTTTACAAAAGCGTGGATCGCTTACGCCTGCGGAGCGAGAAATTATGCAGCAACACTCACAAATTGGTTACGAGATTCTGCATGATCTGAATGGTTCTCCGGTTACAGATCTAGCCGCGGAAATTGCGTTGGCACATCACGAGCGCTGGGATGGCACTGGCTACCCTAATGGGTTACAGCATGAGGAAATCCCACTGTCCGCAAGAATCGTCGCAATCTGCGATGTCTATGACGCCCTGCGAATGCACCGTCCCTACAAGCAGGCATGGGATGTCGAGCAGTCAAGGCGTTACATCATTGAGCAAGCTGGAAGCCACTTTGATCCTTTGTTAGTAGATGTCTTCTGTAATTTATTTGACGAGGTCGAACAGTTACGCCTTTCAACTCACGACGATTGAGTGCGTGATTAAAATCTCAATGGAGGGCCGCCAGATAAATTACTTGATCGGGCAAAAACTCGGAGCTACTAGCTAAGTGTCGTTGCGCAGAAGGGAGGAGGGAGTAGGCGTAAATTGTTTCATGTAGCTTGAATACAAGAGGGCCTGTGACGGCCCTTTTTTGGTCAACGTTTGCTGCGCCGGCAGCGCTCCGAGCAATAACGGACCTCGTCCCAGCAGCGCGCCCATTTCTTCCTCCAAGTGAAGGGAAGACCACAGATCACGCAGGTTTTTACGGGAAGCTCACTCTTTTTCACGGATATTACTACCGGCTGGTGCGATCAATAGATCTCGTGGATAACCCGCCAAGATCGTGGCCCTGGTGCGAGTAAGGCTCCCCATGGCCGTGAGACTTCCGTTTCTCATCAATCCTTGCTCGGTACTCCCGGCACATCCATGTTGATCTTGCGCCAAAAGGCTTCAGAGAAGCTGTACACCGAGAAGGCAATCAGCCCCAAGGCCATCACCATCAAAATCAACCAACCAGCAGGTAGATTTTGGAGCGCATCCAGCGATTCCTTCATACCAGGTGGATCCATGGCTTGATAAGTGGAACCACTGATGGCCAGTAACAACGCAATTTCTAAAAATACGACTCCACGGGCGATTAGTCCGAATCGTGATACCGGGCGGACGTATCGCATGACGTCTTCATCGGCCTCAAAATATCTCTCGAATGACGCTTTCCATCCCTTGATGATGTGAGCAATACCAACCCCAAGCGGAACGAGTGCGATCAGGTATACCAACACATTCGAGTGATCCCATGACAAGAGATGCGCTAACCAGTCTTTGGTTTGCCCTCCAGAATCGCCCGAGCTTTTAATACCGCTAATGAGTAGGCCCAACGCAAAAAACGCTAGAGCGCCGTTGAACATACCTCCCGCGAACAGACCAGCTCGAATCACCAACCCTTTGAATTTCTTGCCATGATGATCGACATCGCGTGTAGCTTGCAGGATGCGCCACGCCGCAAATGCGAGGAGGCCAGCCACCACAAGGCCAACTAGAAAATAGCCAAAAGGTTGGCTTAGCAGTGCTTCCAGGCTTTTGTGGCTGTCCTTCGGTTTCGTCGAATCTTGTGCTGCCAGCAGTGCGAAGATACCGATGATCAAATAAAGCAATCCCCGAGCGGCGTAGCCTCCCCGAGCGAGTATTACCAGGCTATGTTGCGCGGACATTCGATGTATTCCTGATATCTGATACAAGAGCAGACCCCTATCGCTGGGTGGGGTTCTATTACCAAGTCGAAGGGTGAAGTGATTTAAAAATCCCCAACGCCGGCCGCAGTCGAGATTGCCTCGCCCACGCGGGTCTTTTGGGCCTACAGTTTTGAGTGTCACTCACTGTAAGGAATACAAACGTCCGGCACTTGCTGTTGACTTCGGGCAATGTGCATCCCTCAACGAAAGCTGGGGCAAGGGATGGGAAGGGTGCTTCGACCGGTTTTCCTTAACGCCATTGGCGGCAGCGTCCATCGGCCAGGCTACCTCGTTGCGCATGTCCGGGATTCTTCGTAATCGCATGGGCGTTGCCCCATTGATACAAGAGCCCAAGCGTCAGCTGCAGAATGAAAAAAACCGAGCACTTACGGCGCTTTGATCAACTGTTGGCCGACAGCCCTGACTTTCTGGTTACTCGTGCGTATGCCCAGTTCAGAACGCCGAATACACTGGTGAGTTTAGAAGGCGCCCGAGGTGTGTGGTTTCGGCGTAGCAAGCCCCAGAAGCTTTGCTCAAGATTCTAGCTACGTGCCAACCAGGCAAAATATCGTTGGCAGTACCAGACGCTGACAAATGGACGGCTGGAAGCGGTGACAGCCTGCAGCTTGGCGATCGCATCGGCATTTTTTGGAAATTGACTGATGCCTGATGGACGCCATTCAACGTGAGTGCAGAAAATTGGGAAAGGGACAGTAGACGTTGAGGGATATATGGCCGATGAGCATCTCTACGTAATATCCTGTTTAACATAATATACATTATGCGTAACCATATGTTTCTGAATGCCAGCCGTAGGCCTGCAGAATTCACACACCACCCCAGCATTTTCCGCCTAGCTGATGGCAACCCCCTTAAGCGTCATCTTTACTCGTTCCAACGGATGTCAGTGCCTTGGAGGTTTTGCATGAAGTCGCTTGCAGTCATGGTGTTCATACTCACGATGCTCGGTGGCTGCGACGTCAGCTTCAACAACAACATGCCTAATGTCACTGCAACCGATCCTGGAACGCCGCAACAGCAACAGCGTGTTTTCGATACAGCTGTGGGATTTTTGGGGTTACTTGATGCGGGCACAGCCGAAATGACTTGGCCCGCAGTCAGTCCCGTGCTGCAAGCCAAAACCTCTAAGTTGATGTGGGCCAGTAGCCTCAAAGGCCTGCGACTGGGGCTGGGTTCATTCCAGAAGCGAGAACCTATTGCGATTGGTTTTATCGATCAGCTACCTGACGCGCCTGCCGGAAATTATGCGGTGATCGAGTTTGCCTCGATATTTTCCACGACCTCTGTTCAAGAGAAAGTGATCATGCGCGACGACGACAAGCACTGGGGGAATCGTCGGGTATTTCGTCCATAAGAGCATTGTTTTCGGTGACGGTACTAAGAAATCCCCCTAGCCCGGCCCTGCCCCGATTATTCGATAATGATATAACTCAACTAAATATCTATTTAGTTGAGTTATATGTGAGTCATTCCTACGCTACCCCTGTTAGAGCTGAAAACGGTCCACAGATTGCGACAGTTTGCCTGCTAGATTGGCCAGTTCATCCGTAGTTGAGGCAGTTTGCCCGATCACGCGGCTGTTGTTTTCCGACATGCCAGCGATCATCTCCACCTGATGGGAGATTTCATTGCTGGCCAGGCTTTGTTCCCCGATGGTGCGCGAAATGTCGTTCACCAACTCCGTAGTGTTCAACGTGGCCTGCAGAATCTCGCGGATTGCCCGTTCTACTTCTGCGGTCACCGCCATGCCTTTATCCACTTGAGTGACGCCCTCCTCCATGCTGGTCACCGCTTCCCGAGTATTTTGCTGGATGCGTCCGACCATGCTGGCAATTTCCTGGGTCGAAGCGCTGGTGCGACCCGCCAGGCTGCGCACTTCATCGGCGACCACCGCAAATCCCCTGCCTTGTTCTCCCGCGCGGGCAGCCTCAATCGCGGCGTTGAGGGCCAATAAGTTGGTCTGGTCGGCGATGCCTTTGATGACTTGGATAATGCTGAAAATCGCCTCGGACTCCTTGTCCAGCGTGCGGATCACCTGAGCCGATTGCTGGGCTGAACGGGCAATACCGTCCATGTCCTTGACCACTTGGTGAATGACGCGACCGCCGTCCTTGGCCAAGGCTTCAGCCTGATTGGCCATGTCCAGGGCGCGGCCGGCGTGCCGGGTGATTTCTTCGATGCTCGCCGTCATTTCACTCGCAGCAGCGGCCATGGTGCTGGCGGCCGCGCTTTGCTGCTGGCTGCTGCCGGCGACTTCATGGCAGCCGTGGCTCAGTTGCTCGCTCATGCCATTGACGCCATGAGCGTTGCTGCGCACCACTTCGATCATGCCGCGCAAGTCGCGCTGCATGGTGGCAAGGCTAAGAATCAGCGCACCGGCTTCATCATTGCGCTTAGGTTCAACAATCGGCTCGCTCAAGTTGCCCCTGGCGATACTCGCCGCAATGCGGCTGGCGGTCTGCAGCGGCCCCATGATGCTCAGGATGACCCAGCGGCCCTGAGCCAACAGCAGCAATACGCTGGCAATCAACACCGTGCCCAGGGTGAAGTTCGCATTACTGATTGCGTGCTGAGTGCTTGCGCCGGTCTGCTGGGTATTGGTTTCGATCAGCTCACTCAGCGCCGCCATTTGGTCTTCCAGACGGCTGAACGCAGTGTTGAAACTCTCCAGTTCTGCGCGAGCGGCTTCGGGATTTTCCAACGCCAGCGCGACGATACGTTCGCCGGCGCTTATATAGGTATCGAGGCTGGGTTTGATTTTTTCCAGACTGGCTTTAAGGATGTCATCCAGGGGCAACTTGAGATTGTCCCCCAGCACCTCCCGGAAGTGCTCTGAATGTTCCTTGATCGAACTCGTCACCTCGGCCTTGGTACTGGCGCTTTTCCCCAAGCCCACCAACATGGCCGACAACACGTCGGCGCGCAGGGCGTCGTGCATCATGTCGGCTTCCATGTGGTTGCGCAGTACCGTCATGGCGACCTCGTTGGCCTGCACAGCCTCGCCCATCCGCGTGTTGCCCAGGTAACTGGCCAGGCTCATGACCAGGGCGGTAAGCAACCCGGTCGCTATCAACAGCATCAAGCGTAGTTTGATCGTCATGCGGGTATCCCCATACCTTGGCCGCGGGTTGGGAACCCAACCTCTATTAACGTTATCGGCAGCAGTCACTGGTTAGTGAAGCCTAAGTTTGCGGATCTGCGAGGATCCCTTAAGCTGGCCATCCTTTGCTCCGCCCGGAAATGCCCATGTCTCGAAGTATTGCCCACTTGGCCCTGCTCCTGGGGTTGATCACGGCCGTTGGCCCGTTCGCCATCGACATTTATCTACCTGCGCTGCCAACCCTTGGCGCGAGCCTGCACGCCTCGCCGGCCGCCGTACAGATGAGCCTGACCGTGTTCTTTGTGATCGTGGGGGTATGCCAGCTGTTCTACGGCCCCATCAGCGATGTATTCGGACGCAAACCGCCGATTTATGCCGGGCTGCTGATTTTTGCCATCGGCAGTATCGGCTGCGCCCTGGCGCCGACCATTGAAGTGCTGATTGGCTTTCGTGCCCTGCAAGCATTTGGTGCGTGCGCCGGCATGGTGATCCCTCGGGCTATCGTTCGCGATCTGTACACCGGCCATGAAGCCGCGCGGCTGATGTCATTGCTGATGCTGGTGATGAGTGTCTCGCCAATTCTTGCCCCGCTGGCTGGCAGTGTGGTGATTGCGCTCTGGAGTTGGCGCGAAGTGTTCGCCGTGCTGGCGGTGGTGGCCGTGTTGTGCCTGGTGATGACGGCCGTGCAATTGCCCGAAACCCACCCGCCCGAGCGTCGTATGGGTAAAACCCTGGGCACTGCATTCAGCAGTTATGGGGCTCTGCTGCGCGATCCTGTGTTTATCGGATTGTCGGTGGTCTGCGGCTTTGGGTTGGCAACGTTCTTTGTTTTTATTGGCAGCGCGCCCTTTGTGTACATCGAGTATTTCGGCCTGACACCCACGCAATTCAGCCTGTGTTTTGCCCTGAATGCGGCGTCATTTTTCGCTATGAGCCAGCTGACGGCGCGCCTGAGCGCACGCTTCGGTCTGGTGCCGTTGATACTTTGGTCAGTTACGGCGGTGGCTGCAGTGATGCTTCTGCTGGCGGTCACCACGCTGTGGGTTGATAGCCTGGTCCTGATGATGACGTTGCTGTTTATCGGCTTCGGCTTCCTTGGTTTGCTGTTGCCTGCCTCGGGGGTATTGGCCCTGGAGGACCATGGCGCGGTGGCGGGTTCTGCATCCGCTTTGCTTGGCGCGATTCAGATGATCACAGGGGCAGTGTCCATGACCCTTGTTGGTGTCTTTGCCGACCACACCCCGGCGCCAATGATCATCGGCATTGCGATGTGCGCCGTCGCGGCGATGCTCACGGTGATCTGGACATTGCGCCGTTTGCCCGCCCACTTGGCGAGTGCCCCGCCCTCCTCCTGAGGGGTAACAACAGGGCTCGGCGTTAACCACTCGTCGGCCCTGGGCAGGATCCAGCACAACTATCGCCGGCCAAGAAATTACTAACTCCATAGCACCCTTAGGAACCTATGGAGATTGAGATGACTGACTACCCACGCCCGCCTTTCGCCCCTCAAGCCCAATCGGTCCCAGGCTCCCAGAGAAAAATGGACCCGTATCCCGATTGTGGCGAGCAAAGCTATAAAGGCTCTGGTCGGCTGGCCAACAAAATCGCGCTGATCACGGGGGCCGACAGCGGCATCGGTCGCGCGGTTGCCATTGCGTTTGCCCGTGAAGGTGCAGACGTTGCCATCGCCTACCTGGACGAGCACGAAGACGCCAAGGAAACCGCACGCTGGGTGGAAGAGGCCGGTCGCCAATGCCTGTTACTGCCCGGCGATCTTGCACAGAAAGTCCAGTGCCAGGCACTGGTCGACAGCACCGTCGAACAGTTCGGTCGCATCGATGTGCTGGTCAATAACGCTGCGTTCCAGATGACCCACGAAACCCTCGAAGAGATCGAGGACGAGGAATGGGTGAAGACCTTCGATATCAACATCACGGCGATGTTTCGCATCTGCAAGGCCGCCCTGCCCCATATGAAGGCTGGCAGTTCGATCATCAACACCAGTTCGGTCAACTCTGACATGCCCAAACCGACCCTGCTGGCCTACGCCGCCACCAAGGGCGCGATTGCCAACTTCACCGGCGGTTTGGCGCAGTTGCTGGGCAGCAAGGGCATTCGCGTCAACAGTGTGGCCCCCGGACCGATCTGGACGCCGCTGATCGTGGCGACCATGACCGATGAAGACGTGAAGAGCTTCGGCAGCGAAACACCACTGGGCCGACCTGGCCAACCGGTGGAAGTGGCGCCGATTTATGTGCTGCTTGCCTCGGATGAAGCCAGCTACATCTCCGGTTCACGCTATGCGGTTACCGGGGGGAAACCCATCCTCTAGCCTTGAAGGCGCTCGAAGGCTGAACATCCTCCCTGTGGCGAGCGCCTTGATGAACTGAGCGCCTGTGGTGACCTCTCTGTTCCTGGTGACAGGGCTTTTTGTGGTGATCGGGCTTTTGTGATGATCAGGCTTTTGTGGTGAGCGGGCTTGCCCCGCGCTGGGCTGCGAAGCAGACCCAATAAACTTGGGGGCTGCTATGCAAGCCGGCGCGGAGCAAGCCCGCTCACTACAGGTCGAACCGATCTACGGCTCGGCGGCGTTCGTTGTCGTCACGCACGTCATAGCTGGCGGTGGTCTGGATGTTGGTGTGATGCGCCAGCTTCTGCGCGATCGATAGGTCATGCTCCTCGATCACCCGCGTGATAAACGAGCGACGGAAGTCATGGGGCATGATCTTCACCCCAACCTGTTCCCCTCGCTGCCGGGCAATGTAGTAAATCGCGTGTTTAGTAATGCGTTCCCGGGTGATATGGCTACCCCGGCGGATGCGATTGAACAGGAAGCTGTCGTCCTGCTCGCCCTCTTTTAACTGCTCGCGCCGAAACGCCAGCCAGGCCTGCAACTTGGCAAATGCCCATTGCGGCGCGTACTTGATCAACTCTTTGTTGCCTTTGCCAATGACCCGCAAGCTGCGCTCCTCAACGTTGATCTGCGCGAGATCCAGGTTGACCGACTCCGACTTGCGCATGCCCGAGCCGTAGAGGATGCCGATGACCGCTGCATCACGCAGGCCTTGTGGCCTGGGGTCGGCGGCACAGACTTCCATCATTTCGCGGATCAGCGTGCGCCGCAGGTTACGGCCCTGGCCAAGACGCGTACCGGGCGCTGGCTTGACCGTGCGCATTCTCAACAAATGTTCCTGACTGATCAGGCTCATGCGCCACGCTTCATTCATCACCCCGCGCACCGCATTTACATATAACGATGAGGTGTTGGGCGCGTAGCCGTCTTCGCGCAGGGCGGCTACCAGGGCGATGACGTGTTCGGGTTGCAGCAGGTGCCAGTCGATGTCTTCAAGGTTGATATCCTCGAAGCCCAGGCGGTCGGCGGCGTCCTGCAGCACGTAGCGCATGGTGAGTTGGCTGGAGGGGGCCAGGCGGGTGAGGTAGAGGGTCAGCGGGTTGCGGATATGCTCAGTCAAAATAGATCAGCCTTTGGATTAAATACCTCGAACAAGCCATTGTTAAATCAAGGTATTTAGTGAATTGGCGAGGGCCGAGTCTAGCGCAGCACAGGCCCTCTTACCAAATCATGGGGCGGTTTCTTCGTCCTCCGTGGGTTCCTGGGGCTGGGTCTGGGCCTGGCTCCATTCGGCGTCCTGCTTTTGCATCAGTGCGAACCAATGCTGACGCATGAACGTGAGATACGCCTCGGGCGCATTGGCGAAATCCTTCTCATCGCCATAGCAGCCGGGTAACGGCAATTCGGTGCCCTGCTCCTTGTACTGGCTGACGAGCGCCTGTTGCCCAGCGGTGCTGCAATCCTTGGGCAGCGGCATCCCGCGCAACGCCCCGGCCTCTTCATCCCACCAGGCGGCGCCGTAGCGGTCGACACCGCGCAAACGGTACTTCTGCGACTTGCCCACATGCATGATCAGCTTGAACTCATTGGGGCTGACGTCGCTGGTGCAGGTGCGCGAATAGCCCACAGTGGCCTGGGTGATGCCATCGCCAGACAGGTCGGTGACCTTGGTCGCGGCTTGGTCGAAACGTAACGCCGCGTCAAATTCGCAATGCTGCACATCGTCGTAGAGCATCCACACGCGCTTGGGGCGGTTACCGTCGATCAGGTACTGAGCGGCATACACAAAGGACGACTGGGTGCCGTCGTCATCCCGCTCGCTGACTTGTTCAGCCAGCACCAGCAGATTCTTGCCCTGGCGGTCGTCCCAGGTGTAAGCGGCGATCTGCTTGCCACGTACTTCCACGCCATCCGGCACCTGATCGAGGCTGGTCAACGCCACGCTTTCATCGGCGCGAACGGTCGTGACACACGCCACGCTCATCAACAACCCCATCAATACTGGCCGCAACTGGCCGCGTAAACGCTGCACGCTATTCATCCGATTACCCTGGCAAGAGACGCGTTACTTTACCGGCACTTGAGGGCCATTGCAGAGAAGATTCTTCAATCGTGGTCGAAGCCTGTTTGTGCTCGCCCACGCTGTAGTAAATGCGTTGCATGCCGCTCCTGTTTCACCGCGATCCAGCCCCCCCTTAGCGCCCTCATGTTTAGCTGAACCCTGGCTGTCTGGCTGTCAAATAAACGAATTTTCGACTTCCACTTCATACCTTTCCTACATTTTTGAGCTTAATCTTAAATACGGAAGCTTAAGGCGACATTCACATTTTTGAACTAACCTCTTGATTAGAATTCGATTTTTAGCGGTTCCTAACCGCTGCACGGCGTTTGTATCCAATGATTGCGGGCGTTTTAACGCGCCACGCTGCTCTAACCCCGAGGTCATAAATCTTTGAAACCCTACCCTATTCATCGCGTGTCGATCGTTATCCCGGTCTACAACGAAGAAGAAAGCCTGCCTGAATTGCTGCGTCGCACCACCGCGGCGTGCAGGCAACTGGCCTACGAATACGAAATCATCCTGGTGGATGACGGTAGCCGTGACAACTCGGCCCAACTGCTGGAAGACGCTGCCGCAGAAGACGGCAGCAACGTGGTGGCTGTGATCCTCAACCGCAACTACGGCCAGCATGCCGCGATCATGGCGGGTTTCGAACAGTGCCAGGGCGAAGTGGTGATTACCCTCGATGCCGACCTGCAGAACCCTCCCGAAGAAATCCCGCGCCTGGTGGAGCAAGCCGCCCTCGGCTACGACGTTGTCGCCACCGTGCGCAACAATCGCCAGGACTCGGCGTTTCGCCGCTGGCCGTCACGCCTGATCAACCTTGCCGTGCAGCGCTCTACCGGCGTGGCCATGACCGACTACGGCTGCATGCTGCGCGCTTACCGCCGCACCATCGTCGACGCCATGCTCGCCTGCCGCGAGCGCAGCACCTTTATCCCGATCCTCGCCAACGGCTTCGCCCGCCACACCACGGAAATCCTGGTGCACCACGCCGAGCGCGAACACGGTGAGTCCAAATACAGCGCCATGCGCCTGATCAGCCTGATGTTCGACCTGCTGACCTGCATGACCACCACGCCGCTGCGCCTGCTGTCTATTGTCGGCTTCAGCCTGGCGGCCCTGGGCATGCTGTTTGCCTTCGCGCTGATCGTTCTGCGCCTGGCCTTCGGTGCCGACTGGGCGGGCGACGGCCTGTTCGTGCTATTCGCGGTGCTGTTCGTCTTCACCGGTGGCCAGTTCATCGGCATGGGCCTCTTGGGTGAATACCTGGGCCGCATGTACAGCGATGTGCGCGCCCGCCCACGCTTCTTTATCGAAAAAGTGCTGCGCAACCAACCGGCAGCACCGGCTCCTGTGGTCGTCGTTGACGGCCTGGTGTCTTCCCATACTTCCACTTCCGCCGATCAGGTTCAGTCATGAGTTCAAAAGCTGTTGTATTCGCGTACCACGATATTGGTTGTGCAGGCATTGAAGCGCTGCTCAATACCGGCTACGAAATTGCTGCTGTGTTTACCCATGCCGACGACCCCAAGGAAAACAACTTCTACGGCTCCGTTGCCCAACTGTGCGCCCGCAACGGTATCCCGGTGCATGCGCCAGAGGACGCCAACCACCCTCTGTGGATTGAGCGCATCGCCAAGCTGAACCCGGATTACATTTTCTCTTTCTACTACCGCAACCTGCTGAGCGAGCCGCTGCTGGCCACCGCCCGTAAAGGTGCGTTCAACCTGCACGGTTCGTTGCTGCCCAAGTACCGTGGCCGCGCCCCGGCCAACTGGGTGCTGGTCAACGGCGAAACCGAAACCGGCGTGACCCTGCACCGCATGGTCAAGCGTGCGGATGCCGGCGCGATCCTCGCCCAGCAAAAAGTCACCATCGAGCGTAGCGACACCGGCCTGACCCTGCATGCCAAGCTGCGTGAAGCCGCCAGCAACCTGCTGCGTGATGTCCTGCCGCAACTGGCCGAAGGCAAGCTGACTGAAACCGCACAAGATGAAAGCCAAGCCACTTACTTCGGTCGCCGCACGGCCGCAGACGGCAAGCTGGACTGGAAACACCCGGCTGAAACCCTGTTCAACCTGGTTCGCGCCGTGACTCAACCGTATCCAGGCGCATTCTGTGCCGTGGGCGAACACAAGCTGATCGTGTGGCAAGCCGAGGTGGTCAAGGGCAACGAAGGCCTGGCGCCGGGCCGGGTGATCAGCGTCAACCCGCTGCGCATCGCCTGTGGCGAAGACTCCCTGGTGGTCAAGTTCGGCCAGCGCAACGACAACGGCCTGTACCTGGCCGGCCCTTCCCTGGCCAACGAACTGGGCCTGGTCGACGGCTCCGTGCTGCGCGGTGCCGAGTCCGGCCGCAAGCCACGTCGTACCCGCGTGCTGATCCTGGGCGTGAACGGTTTTATCGGTAACCATCTGTCCGAGCGTCTGCTGCGTGACGACCGTTATGAAGTCTACGGCCTGGACATTGGCTCCGACGCCATTGAGCGCCTGCGCAGCCACCCGAACTTCCATTACGTCGAAGGCGATATCAGCATCCACACCGAGTGGATCGAGTACCACATCAAGAAGTGCGACGTGGTCCTGCCGCTGGTGGCCATCGCCACGCCGATCGAATACACCCGCAACCCACTGCGCGTGTTCGAGTTGGACTTCGAAGAAAACCTCAAGCTGGTGCGCTACTGCGTCAAGTACAACAAGCGCGTGATCTTCCCGTCGACCTCTGAAGTCTATGGCATGTGCCAGGACCAGTATTTCGACGAAGACACTTCCGACCTGGTGGTTGGCCCGGTCAACAAACAGCGCTGGATCTACTCGGTCTCCAAGCAACTGCTGGACCGCGTGATCTGGGCCTACGGCGCCAAGGGCCTGAACTTCACGCTGTTCCGTCCGTTCAACTGGATGGGCCCACGCCTCGACCGCCTGGATTCGGCCCGTATCGGCAGCTCCCGTGCGATCACCCAACTGATCCTGAACCTGGTGGAAGGCACGCCGATCCGCCTGTTCGATGGTGGCGAGCAGAAACGCTGCTTCACCGACATCGCCGACGGTATCGAAGCCCTGGCCCGCATCATTGATAACGACAACGATGCCTGCAACGGCCAGATCATCAACATCGGTAACCCGGAAAACGAAGCCAGCATCCGCCAGTTGGGCGAAGAGCTGCTGCGTCAGTTCGAAGCGCACCCGCTGCGCAGCAACTTCCCGCCGTTCGCCGGTTTCCGCGATGTGGAGAGCAAGGCGTTCTACGGCACCGGTTACCAAGACGTGGCACACCGCAAGCCAAGCATCGAAAACGCCAAGCGCCTGCTGAACTGGGAGCCAACCGTGGAGATGAGCGAAACCATCGGCAACACGCTGGACTTCTTCCTGCGCGAGGCCATGCTCGAAATCGCGGATAAGCGCTAATGCAGGCAGGTCTTCGCATTGACGTCGATACCTATCGGGGCACCCGTGAAGGTGTGCCACGGTTGCTCGAATCCCTGGACGAGGCCGGGGTAAAAGCGACGTTCTTCTTCAGTGTCGGGCCGGACAACATGGGGCGCCACTTGTGGCGCCTGATCCGCCCGCAATTCCTGTGGAAGATGCTGCGTTCCAACGCTGCCGGCCTGTACGGCTGGGACATCCTGCTCGCCGGCACTGCCTGGCCGGGCAAGCCGATCGGCCGTGACTTGGGGCACTTGATGCGCCAGGCCAAGGCCGCCGGTCACGAAGTCGGCCTGCACGCCTGGGATCACCATGGCTGGCAGGCCAACACCGGACGGTGGAGCGATGCACAACTGGTCGAGCAAATTCGACGCGGCGTGGAGACCCTGAGCGACATCCTGGGCGAACGTATCGACTGTTCGGCGGCCGCCGGTTGGCGTGCCGACGAGCGTGTGGTGCAAGCCAAGCAAGGTTTCAACTTTCGCTACAACAGCGATTGCCGGGGTACCAGCCTGTTTCGGCCGACATTGGCCGATGGCAGCGCAGGTACGCCACAAATTCCGGTGGACCTGCCGACCTTCGACGAAGTCGTCGGGCCGGTGGTGGCCGCCAAAGACTTCAATAGCTTCATTCTTGACCGGTTTGCCGAGTCGAAGCTCAACGTCTACACGATCCACGCAGAAGTAGAAGGGATTCTGATGGCCAACGATTTTCGCCAGTTGCTTGCCCAGGCAGGGCAGCGCGGCATCGATTTCAAACCGCTGGGTGACTTGTTGCCTGCGGACCTGACCACCCTGCCCCAGCAACAGTTGGTGCGCGGCGCATTGAGCGGCCGTGAGGGTTGGCTTGGAGTGCAGCAGGCATGATTCGGCGTTGGGCCTTGCCCCTGCTCCTGTTAGCGTTTGGCGTGTTTTACCTGCTGCCGCTGGCCACCCATGGCCTGTGGATTCCTGATGAAACCCGCTACGCACAGATCAGCCAGGAAATGCTGCTGACCGGCAAGTGGGCTTCGCCGCACTTCATGGGGATTCGCTATTTCGAAAAGCCGGCTGCCGGTTACTGGATGATCGCGCTCGGCCAGGCGATCTTCGGGCAAAACCTGTTTGGTGTGCGCTTCGCCTCGGCGTTGAGCACCGGTTTGAGCATCCTGCTGGTGTACCTGGTGTCACGCCGGCTGTGGAATGACCCGCAAAAGAGCCTGGTCAGCACCGTGCTGTACATGAGCTTTGTCAGCGTCGCGGCCTTGGGCGGTTATGCCAACCTCGATCCGCAGTTCACCTTCTGGGTCAACCTGACCGGCGTTGCCCTGTGGTTCTGCTTCGACAGCACCACCCGCAACGGCCGCCTGGGATCCTGGGCGATGCTGGGTTTCGCCTGTGGCATGGGCTTTATGACCAAGGGATTCCTGGCGTGGCTGTTGCCGGTGTTGATCGCCCTGCCCTACGCGATCTGGCAGAAGCGCTTTCGCGAACTGCTTGGTTATGGGCTGGTGGCCGTGGTTGTCGCCATTGCAGTGAGCCTGCCGTGGGCACTGGCCGTGCATCTGCAAGAACCGGACTATTGGAATTTCTTCTTCTGGCACGAGCATATCCAGCGTTTTGCCGGCGAGGATGCCCAGCACGCCGAGCCTTTCTGGTATTACCTACCGCTGCTGGTCGCGTTCAGCCTGCCGTGGGTCGCACTGCTGCCGTCCACCCTGAAACAGGCGTGGCAGGAAAAACGTGCAGCGAAAACTGCCTTCCTGCTGCTGTGGCTGCTGATGCCGCTGGCGTTTTTCAGCCTGGCCAAGGGCAAGTTGCCCTCCTACATCATGCCGTGCCTGTTGCCGCTGGCGCTGCTGATGGGCTCGACACTGGCGGACAAACTCGCCGCAGGCCGCGGCCGTGTCGTGCGTATCAACGGTTGGCTGAACCTGGTGATTGGCGTCGCGGCGTTACTGGCGCTGACGTGGTTTCAACTGAAGAAGCCCGTCTACGAACACGGTCAGGAAACCCTCAGCCTGGTGCTGGTGTTTGTCTTCCTGTTCGGCTGGATCATCGCCAACCTGCTGCAAGCGTCACGCCCGCTGCGCCTGTGGGCAGCGCCGGTAGTCGGCAGTTGGTTGCTGGTGGCGTTGGTACCGGCCGCACTGCCCCATTCGGTGGTTTACAACAAGACTCCGGACCAGTTCATCATCGATCACCTCCAGGAGCTGAGCCAGACCAGCGCGTTGCTGAGCAATGACCTGGGCGCAGCCTCCGCCTTGGCTTGGCGCGTCAAGCGCCCGGACGTGACCCTCTATAACACCGTCGGCGAAGTGAAATATGGCTTGGCCTTCGACGATGCGGCCCATCACAAGGTCGACACCACACAGGTCCAGCAGTGGATGAGCGACGCACGTAAACACGGCGCCGTCGGGGTGGTCATGCGTGTGAAGGGTGACGACGAAATCGCCGAGGTGGACTTGCTGCCCAAAGACGGCAAGCGCTACGAGCAAGGCAATATCGTGATCCTGGTGTTCCCGCAGGTTGCGCCATGATCACGCTATGCCTGTTATTGGCCGCCTGCCTGCTGACATGCATGGGCCAGGTTTCGCAAAAATTCGCCGTGGAAAGCTGGCGCGACCAGCCCGACGGTTGGGCGCTGAAGCTGCGCTCGCCGTGGCTGTGGTCGGCCCTGCTGTGCCTGGGTTTTGGTTTGCTGGTGTGGTTGCTGGTGTTGCAGCGCCTGGAAGTCGGTATCGCCTACCCGATGCTCAGCCTCAATTTTGTCCTGGTCACGCTGGTGGCGCGCTTTGTGTTCAAGGAACACATCGACACACGGCATTGGCTGGGTGTCGTGCTGGTGATTGCCGGTGTGGTGCTGTTGGGGCGCCAGGTATGAGCCGCGTGCGTGGTTTTGCCCTGGCCCTGGGCAGCGTTGGCCTGGTCAGCGCCGCCCAATTGGGCATGCGCTGGAGCATGACGCGCCTGCCCTTGCCCACCGAATGGCTGGCGGCGTTGAACAGCAACGCCATCGACTTCGCTGCGTTGGGCGTGGTGAGCCTGGCGATCTTCGCCTACGCGCTGTCGATGCTCTGCTGGCTCGGCGCGCTCAAGCACCTGCCCCTTGGCCGCGCCTATTCATTGCTCAGCATCAGCTATGCGCTGGTGTACCTGTTGGCCGCCAGCTTGCCGGTGTTCAACGAACATTTTTCCGTTTCAAAAACCCTGGGGGTGGCGCTTGTCATCCTCGGTGTGCTGATCATCAACTCTCGTCGTGCCAGTGCTACTCGTCCCAGGAATGCCCCATGAAAATCAGTGTATTTGGTAGTGGTTACGTCGGCCTGGTACAGGCCACCGTATTAGCCGAAGTCGGTCACGATGTGATCTGCATGGACGTCGATCAAAACAAGGTCAAGCTGCTGCAGCAAGGCCATGTGAGTATCTTCGAACCGGGACTGGCCGCCATGGTCAAGGAGAACCTGGAAAGCGGCCGCCTGAATTTCACTTTCGATGAGAAGCTCGCCGTCGAACACGGTGAAGTGCTGTTCATCGCCGTCGGCACGCCGTCGGATGAAGATGGCTCGGCCGACTTGAAGTACGTGCTGTCGGTGGGCGACGCCGTGGCCCGTCATCGAGTGGCCCCGGTAATCCTGGTGGAAAAGTCCACGGTACCCGTGGGCACCGGCGACACCCTGCGCGCCCATATCGAAAAAGCCCTGCACGTCGCTGGCCGGCACCTGGAGTTCGATATCGTCTCCAACCCGGAATTCCTCAAGGAAGGCTCGGCGGTTGCCGACTGTCGCCGTCCGGATCGCATCATCATCGGCTGTGAGCGCGAAGAAGTGCGCGAGGTGATGCGCGATCTGTACGCGCCGTTCAACCGCAACCACGACCGCATCATCTTCATGGACCTGCGCAGCGCCGAGCTGACCAAGTACGCCGCCAACTGCATGCTGGCCACCAAGATCAGCTTTATCAACCAGATCGCCGAGCTGGCCGAGCACCTGGGGGCGGATATCGAAGCCGTGCGCCTGGGCATCGGTGCCGACTCGCGCATCGGCTATCACTTTATCTACCCCGGTTGCGGTTACGGCGGTTCATGTTTTCCCAAAGACATGCGCGCCTTGATCCACAGCGCCAAACAGGCCAACTGCTCCAGCGACCTGTTGGAAGCCGTAGAAGCGATCAACCAACGCCAGAAGAGCAAGCTGTTCGAGCGCGTCAATGCGTTCTTCCAAGGCAATCTGCGCGGCAAGACCTTCGCCCTGTGGGGCCTGGCGTTCAAGCCCAACACCGACGACATGCGCGATGCACCCAGCCGCGTGCTGATGGAAGCGCTGTGGGCTGCCGGCGCCAACGTGCGCGCGTTCGACCCGGAAGCCATGCAGGAAACCCAGCGCCTCTACGGCGACGAAGAACGGCTGATGCTGATGGGCACGCCGGAGTCCACTCTGGTTGGCGCCGATGCGCTGATCGTGTGCACCGAGTGGCAGCAGTTCAAAGCCCCCGATTTCGACCTGATCCACCAGCGCCTGAAAACCCCGGTGATCTTCGATGGCCGCAACCTGTATGACGGCGAGCGCCTGTCGCGCAAGGGCTTCCAATACTTCCCGATAGGGCGAGGCGACTCATGTCAGTTGCCGATTCCGCAGCAGCAGTGGGTGCCACAGGTCGTGGAAGCCTGATACGTGAACACAGCCCGACCGCCTTTGCTGAGTGCCACGATCCGCCGCCAATCCCTCTGCCTGGGATTGCTGGCGCTGTTGCTGTTTATTGCCGGCAGTTGGCACCAGGCGATTATCGGTTTCGACTCACGCTTCGTGCTGTTCGCCCAGGAAATGCTGCGCCATGGGCCGGGCTTTTTTCCCACCACTTACGGCCAGCCGTATGCTGATTATCTGGCCACCTCGACCCTGATGACCTGGCTGTTGTCGCTGCCCCTGGGCCAGGTCACCAGCCTCACGGCCTGGCTGCCCACTTCGATGGCCTCGGCACTGATCGTCATCCTGGTGTATCGCCTCACGGCGCCCTACTCCCAGCGCTGGGGCTTGTTGAGCATTGCGGTGCTGCTGTTGAGCACCACCTTTATCAGCGAAACCCGCGCCGTGTCCCTGGACCAGATGCTCGCCGCGATCACCTTGACGGTGTTTTATCTGGGTTACGCCCATGATCATTTCTCTGCGGGTAAACGTCTGCACTGGCTGTTTCTGCTCTTGATCCTGGGGTTTGCGATACGCGGGCCAATTGGCCTGGTCGTGCCCACCGGTGTGCTGTGCAGCTATTACCTGATCAACCGGCAATGGCGCCAACTGCTCAGCTTCGGCCTCCTGGCGCTGGCGCTGCTGCTGGCCTGTGTCGGCCTGCTGTTGCTGATGGCCAAACTCAGTGGCGGTGAGCGTTTCATGCAGGACGTGATCCGCATGCAGTTCCTCGGGCGCATGGATGGCAGCGAAGGCAGCAGCGGTGTGCTGTATTACTTCACCAGCTCCCTGGGTAATTACGCCTTGGCCTATCCCCTGGCGTTGCTAGTGCTGCTGGCAGTGGCAACCGGTGGGCGGCGCACGCCGGAGCCGGCCTTGCAATTGGTGCTGTACTGCGCCGCTGCCGGCTTGCTGGTGATGGTTGGCCTGTCGATTCCCCAGGCGAAAAAGGCGCGCTATGTACTGCCGATGCTGCCCATGGCGGCGATTATTGCGGCGTATCCCTTTTACGGTGCACGCGGGCGGCTTTTCGCCTGGCTGCGCGGCCTGATGCTGGGTTTATGGACGCTGCTGCCTACGCTGCTGATCGCCGGGCTGCTGTTCGTGCGCCCACGTTATCCGGAACACCTGAGCCATCTGGGCTTGGTGCTGGGTGTGCTTGGTGCGCTGCAGGCATTGGCGCTGTTGTCGTTGTTCGTCTCTCGTCTACGGCCGGTCGGGCCGGCCTTCACTGCGGTGTTGGCGGTGTGGGCTACCTATATCCTGGTGGTGGAACCGCTGGAGCGCAGTGTCTATGACACCCGCACATTTACCTTGAACGTTCATGAGCAGGTGATGCAGCAGCGTGCCCCCGTGGTCTTGCACGGTTTGGGCAAAGACGCCAAGGCCATCAAATACATGGTCAACCTCGACTGCGATCAGGTGCCATTGTTTACCCAGCAAGCTGCTGACCTGACGCCGCTGCAAGGGCCAGCCTGGCTGGTGATGAGCGAAGAGGATTTCCGCGCGCTTAAAGATCCGCGCTTTGCCACGCTCACGCCGACCTTAACGGGCGAGTTCGATCGCAACACCTTTGTCCTGCTGTACCTGGCCAAACCCCCACAGCCTTGAGCCGACCCGGAAGAATCCTACGCAGCTATGCGTAATGGCTGGTGTCATTTCACTTTCCGGGGGTTGAAACCCAACTGTAAACTCGATGGCCATGTGGGGTAGGTCTTTACCGCCACAGGCCATGGAACACAACAAGGACGTTAAGAGCGGCAGCCATCACTGCGGCTCACTTCGCGAGAGGACAATGCCGTGCCAAATGATCGTTTACCTGATACTCCTGCTGCCTTGAACCGGGATGAAGTGCATATCGGCTACCTGCCCATTCCGCCGTTGGATCGACTGATGTCGCTACGCAACGCTCTGGTGGCACTCAAAGGTCCCCTCTCTGGCGAGCCAGGGCTCCTGGAAAACCTGCAAAAGCATATGTTCAACGAAGAAACCGATATCCGCGTATTGGGCAAACTGAACACCGCGTACATTCCCCTCTAGTGAAATGGGTTTTAATTCAATATTTATGCATTAAAACCTCATTAATATGCATTGGCGCCGATAATCGAGGCGCGGCACACTGGGCAGGTTCCTCCCCCAAATGCAGGAACGTTCAAAGGGCTTTTCCGGGAAACCAGACAAGCCTTTTTTTTGCCCGCCGTTTATGGATTTCTTTTCAATGCTCGCTCGCTGGTTTCCCGCTGCAATCAATACTCGTCCTACCGAATGGAGCCGGGCCGCCATTGGCATGGCACTGGGTACATTGTTCAGTGTCTGGCTCTGTGCCCAGGTATTTGGCATGGAGGTGGCGCTGCACCTGCTCGGCCCGCTAGGGGCCTCGGCGGTGTTGTTGTTTGCCGTCTCCTCCGGTGCGCTGGCGCAACCCTGGTCGATCATCGGCAGCTACCTGTGCGCCGGTGTCGTAGCATTGCTGGTCGCGCGGGTTCTCGGACGCACCTTGGGCGGCGCTTGCCTGGCGGCCGGCATGGCAGTGGTGTTGATGTGCTGGCTGCGTTGCCTGCACCCACCCGCAGGTGGCCTGGCCATGACCCTGGTGCTGGCCGACCCGGCTTCCGCCGCACTGGGCTGGCATGAGTTGGGCGCTGTGCTGCTCGGCGCCAGCGCCCTGCTGGCATGTGCGCTGGCCTACAACAACGCCACTCGCACGCGTTATCCCAAGGGTGCTGTCGAGTCCCCTTCGGCCGTATTGAATACCCCCGATGCAGCGCGAAACCCTGCCGTGACCGCCGCCGATTTGAAGCTGGCGCTTGCCGAGATGGAGCAGTTCTACGACGTGGCGCCCGCAGAGCTTGAACAACTGATTCACGCGGCCGAAACCCACGCGCGCCGTCGCAGCATCGGCGAAGTACTGGCCAAGCGCGTGCCCTGAGCAGAGGCCCGGGCGCCCTGCATAAATGCAACAACCACCTGCATGATTCCGGGTTGTACTGCGCAAATTTGCACTGGTACGATCGCGAGATGGTTCGTCCCCGAACATCTTGATAAAGAACAATAAAAGCAGGGAGTTAGAGATGACTGCTCAGGTTTCATCCGAAGCAAGCCGCGCCGATTCGCCTCAGGAAGAGGTACTGGCCGACGTCCGCAACCATATCGGCCACCTCACCCTTAACCGCCCTGCGGGTTTAAACGCCATCACCCTCGACATGGTTCGCAGCCTGACCCGGCACCTGGAGGCCTGGTCCGACGATCCATCGGTCTACGCCGTGGTCCTGCGCGGCACCGGCGACAAAGCCTTCTGTGCCGGCGGCGATATCCGTTCCCTGTACGACAGTTTCAAGAATGGCGACACCCTTCACGAAGATTTCTTCGTCGAGGAATACGCCCTCGACCTCGCCATCCACCACTACCGTAAGCCCGTACTGGCGTTGATGGACGGGTTTGTCCTCGGCGGTGGCATGGGCCTGGTGCAAGGTGCCGATTTACGCGTCGTTACCGAGCGCAGCCGCCTGGGCATGCCGGAAGTGGCCATTGGTTATTTTCCAGACGTGGGTGGCAGCTATTTCCTGCCGCGCATTCCGGGCGAACTGGGGATTTACCTCGGCGTCACCGGCGTGCAGATCCGCGCCGCCGATGCACTGTATTGCGGTTTGGCGGACTGGTACCTCGACAGCGACAAGCTCGCCGACCTGGACCAGAAACTCGACCACCTGCAATGGCACGACTCTGCGCTCAAAGACTTGCAAGGTGTGCTGGCAAAGCTTGCGGTGCAGCAGCTTCCCGATGCGCCGCTGGCAGCCTTGCGCCCGGCGATCGACCATTTCTTCGGGTTGCCGGATGTGCCGAGCATCGTTGAGCAATTACAGGCCGTCACCGTTGCCGACAGCCATGAATGGGCGCTCAACACGGCCCACCTGATGCAGACCCGCTCGCCCCTGGCCATGGCCGTGACTTTGCAAATGTTGCGCAAAGGCCGCCGCCTGTCGTTGGAACAGTGTTTCGCCCTGGAACTGCACTTGGACCGGCAATGGTTCAAGCGCGGCGACCTGATCGAAGGCGTGCGCGCCCTGATCATCGACAAGGACAAAACCCCGCGCTGGAACCCGCCAACGTTGCATGGGCTATCAGTTGCCCACGTCGAAAGCTTCTTCCAACAGTTCGAGCAAATTGCGAGATAAGCCATGCAAGACATTGAATACACTGAAGAACAAGTGATGATCCGCGACATGGCGCGTGACTTCGCCCGACGTGAAATCGCCCCATTCGCCCAAGCCTGGGAAAAAGCCGGCTGGATTGACGACAACCTGGTAGCCAAGATGGGCGAACTCGGCCTGCTGGGCATGGTGGTCCCGGAAGAATGGGGCGGCACCTACGTCGACTACGTGGCTTATGCCCTGGCGGTGGAGGAGATTTCTGCCGGCGATGGCGCCACCGGCGCACTGATGAGTATCCACAATTCAGTGGGTTGCGGGCCGATCCTCAACTACGGCACAACGGCGCAGAAAGAAACCTGGTTGGCAGAACTTGCCAGTGGCCAGGCGATTGGCTGCTTCTGCCTGACCGAACCCCAGGCCGGTTCCGAAGCCCACAATCTGCGCACTCGCGCTGAGCTGCGTGACGGCCAGTGGGTGATCAACGGCGCCAAGCAATTCGTCAGCAACGGCAAGCGCGCCAAGTTGGCTATCGTGTTTGCCGTGACTGATCCGAACTTGGGCAAGAAAGGCATTTCCGCTTTCCTAGTGCCTACCGACACCCCTGGCTTTGTGGTGGACCGCACCGAACACAAGATGGGCATACGCGCTTCTGACACCTGTGCCGTCACCCTCAACCAATGCACAGTTCCCGAAGCCAACTTACTGGGCGAACGCGGCAAAGGCCTGGCGATTGCGCTGTCGAACCTGGAAGGTGGCCGCATCGGTATCGCCGCCCAGGCCCTGGGTATCGCGCGAGCAGCGTTTGAAGCGGCGCTGGCCTACGCCCGAGACCGGGTGCAGTTCGACAAGGCGATCATCGAGCATCAGAGCGTGGCTAATTTGCTGGCGGACATGCAGACCCGCTTGAACGCGGCCCGCCTGCTGATCCTGCACGCAGCGCGCCTGCGCAGTGCCGGCAAGCCGTGCCTGTCGGAAGCGTCACAAGCCAAACTGTTTGCCTCTGAAATGGCGGAGAAGGTCTGCTCGTCAGCGATGCAGATACATGGCGGCTACGGCTACCTGGAGGATTACCCGGTGGAGCGTTACTACCGGGATGCGCGGATCACGCAGATTTACGAAGGGACCAGCGAGATCCAGCGGATGGTGATTGCCAGGGAACTCAAGAACTACCAGCTCTGACAGACACCAACGAACTACTGTGGGAGGAGGCAAGCCCCCTCCCACATTTGCACTTCAGTACATGAAGATTGGCTTACTTATCCTTGAACTCTGGCGCGCGCTTGGCCACAAACGCCGCCATACCTTCCTTCTGATCCAGCGTCGCAAACGCCGCATGGAACACGCGGCGCTCAAAGCGCACGCCTTCGGACAGGCTCACTTCAAACGCACGGTTTACGCTTTCCTTGACCATCATGCTGATTGGCACCGACTTGCCAGCAATCAGCGTGGCGACCTTCAGCGCTTCATCCAGCAGCTCATCGGCCGGCACGATGCGCGCGACAATCCCGCAACGCTCAGCTTCCACCGCATCGATAAAGCGCCCGGTCAGGCACATTTCCATGGCCTTGGCCTTGCCTACCGCGCGGGTCAGGCGCTGGGTGCCGCCCATGCCGGGCAGGACGCCGAGGTTGATCTCTGGCTGGCCGAATTTGGCGCCATCACCCGCCAGGATGAAGTCGCACATCAGCGCCAGTTCGCAGCCGCCGCCCAAAGCAAAACCGTTGACGGCGGCGATGATCGGCTTGCGGCGGTTGGCCACGCGGTCGCTGTCGCTGAACAGGTCATCGAGGTAAATCTGCGGGTAGGTCAGCTCGGCCATTTCCTTGATATCGGCGCCGGCCGCAAAGGCTTTCTTCGAACCGGTCAGCACGATGCAGCCGATGTGCGGATTGGCTTCCAGATCATCCAGTGCATGGTTCAACTCACTGACCAACTGCGCATTCAGCGCATTCAGGGCTTGCGGACGATTCAGGGTAATCAGCCCGACGCGGCCCTGGACGTCGAGCAAAATGGTTTCGTAACTCATGTATCGGCTCCTTAGAGATTGCGTGAGATGACCATGCGTTGAATATCGCTGGTGCCTTCGTAGATCTGGCAGACCCGCACATCGCGGTAGATCCGCTCCAGGGGAAAGTCGCTCAGGTAACCGTAACCGCCCAAGGTTTGCAAGGCGGCCGAACAGACTTTTTCGGCCATTTCCGAGGCAAACAGCTTGGCCATCGACGCTTCCACCAGCGCCGGCTTGCCACTGTCGCGCAAGGCGGCGGCGTAATGCACCATCTGCCGTGCCACGGCGATTTGCGTGGCCATGTCGGCGAGTCGGAAGGCTACCGCCTGGTGTTCGATCAGCGGTTTGCCGAAACTCTCGCGCTCGCGGGCGTAGTCGCGCGCCGCTTCAAACGCGGCACGGGCCATGCCCACTGCTTGCGAGGCGATGCCCACGCGGCCGCCTTCGAGGTTGGCCAGGGCGATCTTGTAGCCTTCACCCTCCTCACCCAAACGGTTGGCCACCGGGACCTTCACGTCTTCAAACAGAATCTGGCACGTGTCGGACGCATGCTGCCCCAACTTGTCCTCGACCCGCGCGACGCTGTAGCCCGGCGAATCGGTGGGCACGATAAACGCACTGATCCCGCGTTTGCCTGCCGCTGGGTCGGTAACGGCAAACACAATCACCACCCCAGCGTTTTGCCCGGAGGTGATGAACTGTTTACAACCGTTGAGCACGTAGTGGTCACCGTCCAGACGCGCGCGGGTTTTCAGGCTGCTGGCGTCGGAACCGGCCTGCGGTTCGGTCAGGGCAAAGGCCCCCAGCATGGCGCCGCTGGCCAGAGGCGTGAGGAACTGCGTTTTTTGCTGGTCGTTGCCGAACTTGAGGATGGGCACGCACCCCACCGAGTTGTGCACGCTCATGATGGTGGAGCAGGCTCCATCACCGGCGGCAATTTCTTCCAGGGCCATGGCGTAAGCCAGGTAGCCGGTATCGCAACCGCCCCATTGCTCCGGCACCAGCATGCCGAAAAACCCCAGTTCGGCCATCTCGCCGATGGCCTCCTTGGGAAAGCGGTGCTCGCGATCCCATTCGGCGGCGAAAGGTTTGAGACGTTCCTGGGCAAATTGCCGGGCCGCGTCGCTGATTTGCAGTTGTTCGTCATTGGGCAGCATCGTGGTTCCTTAATACAGGCATTCGACGGCCATGGCTGTGGCTTCACCACCGCCGATGCAGATCGCGGCAACGCCACGCTTGAGGCCCTTCTGGCGCAGGGCCGAGAGCAAGGTCACCAGGATGCGGGCACCCGAGGCACCAATCGGGTGGCCGAGGGCGCAGGCACCGCCGTGCACGTTGACCTTGGAATGGGGGATTTGCAGCTTGCTCATGGTCACTAGGCTGACCACCGCGAAGGCTTCGTTGATCTCGAACAGATCCACTTCATCAAGGTTCCAGCCGGTCTTGCTCATCAATTTGCGAATCGCACCCACCGGCGCCACGGGAAACAGCCCCGGCTCATCGGCAAATGCAGCATGCCCATGGATCACCGCCAACGGCTTGAGCCCACGTTTGTGCGCCTCGGACTCGCGCATCAGCAGCAGCGCCGCAGCACCGTCGGAAATCGAGCTGGAGTTGGCCGCTGTCACCGTGCCGCCTTCGCGGAACGCCGGTTTGAGGCTGGCAATCTTGTCCAGCTTGGCTTTGGGGGGCTGCTCATCGTGCAGAATGGTTTTTTGCTCTTTGCCGACAGTGACCTGTACCGGGACGATTTCGGCAGCGAAGTTGCCGTGGCTAATCGCCTCCTGAGCTCGGGCCAGGGAGGCAATGGCGAAGGCATCCTGGGCTTCACGGGTAAAGCCGTTATGCAGGGCGCAGTCTTCGGCGAAGGTGCCCATCAGGCGGCCCTTGTCGTAAGCGTCTTCCAGGCCGTCGAGGAACATGTGGTCGAGGACGCGGCCATGACCCATGCGGTAGCCACTGCGGGCGCGGTCCAGCAAATACGGCGCGTTGGACATGCTCTCCATACCGCCAGCAATCACCACATCGACACTGCCCGCCAGCAGTGAATCATGGGCCAGGATGGCGGCTTCCATACCTGAGCCGCACATCTTGTTGAGGGTGGTGCAACGGGTGGACTTGTCCAACCCGGCGCCCAATGCCGCTTGCCGCGCTGGCGCCTGGCCCAGGCCAGCAGGGAGTACGCAGCCAAACAGCACTTCATCCACGGCGTCGGTGGCGATACCGGCGCGCTCAACCGCTGCACGAATAGCGGCGGCACCGAGTTGAGGCGCGGTCAGTCCCTTGAGGTCACCCTGGAACCCGCCCATGGGCGTGCGCACGGCGCTGACAATCACGATGGGATCAGTCATGGGTCACTCTCCTTACTTGGCTGCCATGCGCAAGGCGCCGTCAAGACGGATCACCTCGCCATTGAGCATGCTGTTTTCAATGATGTGCCGCACCAGTGCGGCGTATTCGGCAGGCTTGCCCAGGCGTGGCGGGAATGGCACGCCGGCGGCCAGGGAGTCGCGCACTTGCGGCGTCATGCCGGCCATCATGGGCGTCTCGAAGATACCGGGAGCGATGGTCATTACGCGAATACCGAAACGCGCCAATTCACGAGCCGCGGGCAGTGTGAGGCTGGCGATGGCACCTTTGGAGGCCGCATACGCAGCCTGACCGATTTGCCCATCGAAGGCGGCCACGGAAGCGGTATTGATGATCACGCCGCGTTCACCGTCGGCATTCGCTTCGGTTTCCGCAATGGCCGCAGCGGCCAGGCGTAACAGGTTGAAGCTGCCGATCAGGTTGACGTTGATCACCTGGGCGAAGTTCGCCAGCACGTGAGGGCCGTTCTTGCCGAGAATTTTCTCGCCGCGCACCACGCCTGCGCAATTGACCAACCCGTGCAAGCCGCCAAAGGCCGAAACCGTGGCTTGCACGGCGGCTTCAGCGGCAGCTTCCTGGCTGATGTCGGCCACCGCACTGCGGGCGTTTTCACCCAATTGCTTGGCCTTGGCGGCGACCGCTTCGGCGTTCAAATCCACCAGCATCACCTTGGCACCAGCGGCGATCAGCATCTCAGCGGTGGCCGCGCCGAGGCCCGAAGCGCCGCCGCTGACCAGAAAAACCTTGTTTTCAATCTGCATCATTGTTTCCTTGAACGATGGACCGGGTAACGAGCGTAGGGCCCTGATAGTCGCTTGGGTGCTGCACAGCGACAATGGTCAAAGCTTTCAACATGGCTGACTGGTTTGGCCAAGGGGGCAAGGCACTGGTGGTGAGCGGACTTGCTCCGCCCACCACAGAGGCCTGCTTGACACAGAAGCTGGCGCACCTCCGATCATAGACCCCACCGATCAGCCGGTAGGCCCAAGCGATTGGACGCCCTCCCTATCAGCTTCTAACCTGATGGACTGCGCCACCAAAGAAGCCCCCCCATGATCGTGCGTCCTAAACCCAATCTCCTGGGTATCCTGTTTTCCCTAAAAGGTTCGATTGCCAAACGCATCGCCCTGCGCAGCCTACTGGTCACGTTGCTGGCGTCAGTGATCGTGCTCGTGGAAACCCTGCACCCCGCGTACTTCTCCAAGGTCAACGCCACGCCCTTCACCTTGCTCGGGCTCTCGTTGTCGATCTTCATGAGCTTTCGCAACAATGCCTGCTATGACCGTTGGTGGGAGGGTCGCAAGCAGTTGGGGCAGATGATCATCGAGGTGCGCTCGCTGATCCGTGAAACCCAAGTACTCGCCGATGCCGCTGAACGTGCGCGCGTGTTGCGCGGGCTGGGCGGCTTTGCCCATGGGTTGATCGCACGACTGCGCCATGAAAATGAAGCCCAGGCGATACAGCCCTGGGCCAGCGTGGAAGCGGACCATCCCAACCTGCCGGACCGTGTGCTGCAACAGCTCGGCGGGCGGTTTTCGGTACTGGCTCAGCAGGGCGTCATCAGCGAATGGCGCTACACCCAGCTGGAAACCCGCTTGGTCAGCCTGAGTCAGGTTCAGGCCTCGTGCGAGCGGATAAAGACCACGCCACTGCCCTTCCCTTACACGCTGCTTTTGCACCGCACCATCTACCTGTTCTGTATTCTGCTGCCCTTCGCCATGGCCGAACCTCTGGGCTGGCTGACACCGGTGTTCACCGCCATTGTCAGCTACACCTTTTTTGGCCTGGATGAAATCGGCGATGACCTGGAAGACCCGTTCGGCTTTGATGAAAACGACCTGCCCTGCAATGCGCTCCTACGCACCTTGGAGCGTGAGATTCTCGCGGCGCTGGGCGAAACCGAACTGCCAGCGCCCTTGGAGCCAGTGGAGTACGTGCTCACCTGACGCCGGTTTGACACCTGCCCTGGTCTGACCGAAGCTGACGGCCTTTGTAATAGCTACTCAAGCTTTCGGACGCCTGCATGTCAAAGTCACGCCGTTACGCCATCGTCGGCCTGTGCGCCCTGTTCTTCATTGTGCTGCTCACTTGGTATTTCTCCCGCTCCGCCCCGGTGGCTGTGGCTCCCGCGATTGCCCATGGCTACGCCAAAGCGTTGAAACAGGCGCGTAACGGCGAGCCTGGCGCCGCCCGAGTGCTGTATCAGCAATTGGGCCGCCCGGACCTGACCGATGAGCGCCGCGCCGCCCTGCATGCCGAACTGCACAACTATCCAAGCCCCCAGGCCCTGAAGCTGGCGGATAAAGACCTGATCAATGAATCGCCGGTGGTGCGTGAAGCGGCGATCCACAGCATTGTCGGCCTTGTGCCCACGGGCCAGCGCACCCTGCTGCTGGGCCCGGCGCTGGATGACCCCGAGCAAAGCGTGCGCTTTGCCGCCGCCAATGCTTTGCTCGGCCTGTCGCCGGATACACTTGGCCTGTATTTCGGGCCGCTGCAGCAGGTGTTGGACGAATTCGTGAAATACCTCAAGGCCCAGCCCGAAACCGCCGAGGGGTGGATTCAGCTGGCACGCCTCTACATCCACAGCGCGCTGTTGCCGGAGGCGCAACAGGCCCTGGAACAGGCGATGCGTTTGCAACCGGACAACCTGCAAGCAGTGGTCGCGCAGATCGAGCTGTTGGATAAGCAAGGCAAGACCGACGAGTCCCGCCAATTGCTGGCGCGGCAGTTGGCGTCTCACCCCGAGTCCGCCTACTTGCAACACGCCCTCGGCATGTGGCTGCTGCACCATGGCGAGCGGCCTTATGCCCTCCTCGGCCTGTCCAAAGCGGTAGAGCTTGAGCCGGATAATCAGGATTACCGCTACGACCTGGCCACCACCCTGCACGACCAGCAGGAGCTGGAGGCAGCGCAGCGCCAATTGGAAGAAATCGTCCAGCGCCACCCGGCCAATCGCAAGTCTCGGGTGCTGCTGGTCAACTACTGGAAAGAGAGTGGGCAGTTGCAGAATGTCCAAGTGCTGCTGGCTCAGCTTGAGCAACAGAATCCGGACGATCCGGCCTTGCAGCAAGGGCTCTAAGACACGCCACGACACCTCGCGGACGGCTCGCCTGTACCGATAAATTGAGCCGTTTGTTGAACGGTTGCATAGTGCCACGGTCAAGTGAACATGGCGTGTTGTGACGAACATGCCCTTCCACTTGTACGTGACCCGAGGGCACTTCTTGTCTACATCCAAAGAGCTGTTCAGTGAAAAGGCGGCCACCGGCATCGAAGGTCTTGATGACATTCTTGCCGGGGGGCTATCGCGCAGCCACCTGTTTTTGCTTGAAGGTGAACCTGGTACCGGTAAAACCACCGTGGCCCTGCATTTCCTTCAGGCCGGGGCAAAAAACGGCGAGCGATCCTTGTACATCACCTTGTCGGAGACTGAGCGCGAGTTGCGCCAGGGCGCCAAGTCCCACGGTTGGGACCTGGATGACAACATCCATATTTTTGAGCTGACCCCACCGGAAAGCTTGCTCAATGCCGAGCACCAACAGAGCCTGCTGTATTCCTCTGACCTTGAGCTGGGTGAAGCCACGCGGCAGATCTTTGAGGTGGTGGAACGGGTCAAGCCAACCCGCGTGGTCGTCGACAGCCTCTCTGAGATCCGCCTGCTGGCGCAGAGTTCGTTGCGTTATCGCCGGCAGATTCTCGCCATCAAGCACTACTTCGTGCGTTATGACGCCACCGTACTGCTGTTGGACGACCTGACCACTGAATCCCTGGATAAAACCGTGCACAGCGTGGCCCACGGCGTGATCCGTCTGGAAGAATTGACGCCGAACTACGGTGCCGAACGCCGCCGCGTTCGCGTGGTGAAGTACCGTGGACAGAAGTATCGCGGCGGTTTCCACGACTTCACCATCATGCAGGACGGGGTGCATGTATTCCCTCGCCTGGTGGCCGCCGAACACCGCGGTGGTTACAACCGCCAGACGCTCACCAGCGGCATCAGCGAGATGGACTCATTGTTGGGAGGCGGTATCGAGACGGGCTCCAGCAGCCTGATTCTCGGCCCGGCCGGTACCGGCAAATCGTTGATCTCGATGATCTTCGCTGCCGCCGCCGTGTTACGCGGCGAAAAGGCAGCGCTGTTTATATTCGACGAAGAGCTGGGGTTGTTGTTTGAGCGCATGAAAAACATGGGTATCGACCTTGAAGCGCTGCAGGCCACCGGCAACTTGATGATCGAACAAGTGGACGCTGCCGAACTGTCCCCTGGCGAGTTCTCCCACCGGGTGCGCCGCGCTATCGACGAAGGGGGTATCAAAACCGTGGTGATCGACAGCATCAACGGTTACCAGGCGGCGATGCCTGAAGAAAATGCGCTGATCCTGCACATGCACGAGTTACTGCTGTACCTCAACCGTCGCGGTGCGGCGACCTTCATGACCGTCGCTCAACACGGGTTGGTGGGTGACATGCAAGCACCGGTCGACATCACCTACCTGGCCGACACAGTGATTCTGCTGCGTTACTTCGAAGCGCTGGGCAAAGTCCGCCGGGCGATTTCGATCATCAAGAAACGTACCGGCGCCCACGAGTCGACCATTCGTGAATACCGCATCAGCAACCGTGGCTTGACCGTCGGCGAGCCCTTGGACAACTTCCAGGGCGTATTGCGCGGCATCCCGACCTACATGGGCGCAGGCTCCCCTTTGCTCAAGGATGAGCAATAGTGCCGAATCTACTTGGCGTTTCCGAACGCGCGATCATTCTGGCGCCAGTGGGGCGCGACAGTTCACTGGCGTTGATGATGCTCAACGAAGCCGGTTACTCCGGCATCGTCGCGACCCACCTGCCGATGCTGTGCGACGCGATGGAAGAAGGTGCAGGTCTGTTGATCATTGCCGCCGAAGCCTTGCGCGGTATCGAGCTGGAGCCGCTGCTGGAAAAACTGCACCAGCAGCCCGCTTGGTCGGATATGCCCATCGTGCTGATGACCCATCACGGCGGCAGCGAACAGAACGGTTCGTCCCACCTCAGTGGCCTGCTCGGCAATGTGACCTTCCTGGAGCGGCCCTTCCACCCGGTGACCCTGATCAGCCTGGTCAGCGCTGCTCTGCGCGGCCGTCGTCGCCAGTACGAGGCGCGTGACCGCCTGATCGACTTGAGCGAAAGCGAACTGCGCCTGCAACGCACACTTGAAACCCTTGAACAACAAGTCGAAGAGCGCACCGCGCAACTGCGCCACAACGAAGAGGCGCTGCGCCAATCACAGAAAATGGAAGCCGTCGGCCAATTGACGGGCGGTATCGCCCACGACTTCAACAATATGCTCACCGGGATTATCGGCAGCCTCGAGTTACTGCGCAGGCGCGTGTCCCGTGGCAAGTTGGACGACCTCGATAGCCTCATCGACCTGGGCGTCACGTCAGCTAACCGCGCAGCCGGATTGACCCATCGGTTGCTAGCGTTTTCCCGCCGGCAATCCTTGGACTCCAAACCGGTCAATATCAATGAACTGGTCAGCTCCATGGGTGAACTGCTGGAACGCAGCATCAATGAAAGCATTACCCTTGAGATGCAACTCGCCGACCAGCCTTGGACAGCTGAAGCCGACCCCAATCAGCTGGAAAGCGCCCTGCTCAACCTGGTGCTCAATGCCCGCGATGCAATGCCCAACGGCGGCAAGCTGACGGTGGAAACGTCGAATCGGCACCTGGACAGCGTTTTCACCGCTGCTTTTGGCACCCTGCCTCCAGGCGATTACGTTGAGCTGAGCATCAGTGATAACGGCTGCGGCATCCCGCAAAGCGTGATTGGCCGTGTGTTCGATCCCTTCTTTACCACCAAGCCGATCGGGCAAGGCACCGGCCTTGGTTTATCGATGATCTACGGCTTCGCCCGTCAGTCCCGCGGACACGTCACCCTGCACAGCGAGGTGGGCCTTGGGACGACCGTCAGCCTGTTCCTGCCACGTTTTCTGGGTGAGACCGTCGTGCCCGCACCCGTCGACCCTGCGTTGCTGCCATTTGCCAATTCCGGGGAGACCGTGCTGATCGTCGAGGACGACCCCGCCGTACGCGTGCTGGTCAGCGCAGTACTTAAAGAGCTGGGTTATGGGTTTGTTGAGGCAGAGGACGCCAATACGGCATTGCCGATCATTGAATCTGAACAGCGGATCGACCTGTTGATCAGCGATGTCGGCTTGCCCGGCATGAACGGCAGACAAATGGCAGAGATCGGCCGGCAGATGCGGCCGGATCTGAAGGTATTGTTCATTACCGGCTATGCCGAACATGCCGCCGTGCGCGGTGGTTTTCTCGACCCTGGCATGCAGTTGATTACCAAGCCATTTACCTTTGATTTGTTGACGGCGAAGGTGCAGGAGATGATCCGGGCGTGATGTGATGCATGTATTGCTTGCAGCACAGCCAGGTCAAGAGGGAAAAGTTCGGAAATCATTGGCGTCGGGATAAGCGGAATCGCCAGAACGGTTTTGGGTACTGAGAGTGACACCTAGGGTGTTCCTCCCTGCCGACCTGACGAGCTAGCCAATGATCCCATCCCGTAATGATGTAGTGCTCAGTCATCACCTCCCGATGAACGTCAACGCGCCACTGGCGTCCGTAGATCAACCCCAGTTCAATAAGCCTGGGCTCAGGACTGAAGGTCCCGTCCCCTCCCATGACACCGCCCGTTCCGAGGGCGACAGCCTTCTGGCCGAGATTTATGGCAAGGCACTCCTTCGCTTGACTGATGTTGAAAGTCAGGATCGGGAGGTGATGATAGAAAACATTCCTCCCAACTCCACATTCGGTCAGTGGTGGGCGCAATTAGGGCGAGCGATGCAGTCCGATGATGTCAAGGAGTGGATGAGACACATCGGGGTGGATAGCCGCACAGTGAAAATCACGCCCGAATCGGGTCAAGTATCTTTCAAAGTTCAGCGCTATATCACCGCATCACCAGTGACACAGACGCATGGCCAGGAAGACAAGCAGTGGTCCGGGGTAAGCGGCCCTGTCGTTGAGGCGGCGAAGGTCATAGCGGCGGGCAACGGACTTTCCACTTTCTCCCCGCCGTTGTCCGAACACAGCAACAGCGCGCCGTTATGGCTGGTGAAGCGCTTCTATCGGGAGCCCGAAAAATCGTCAGTCGCAGAGCGCCAGGACAGAGCGGCGCAATTGGCGCAGGATAAATCCTTTGCGCAGCTACCCGCCGGCCTTCAAGAGGCGCGCAGTGAGGAGGCACTCACAGGGCAAAAGAAGGCCCTGGGAGATAAGAATACCCGCCGTGATGCCGCGTTTGCGTTCACGCATCTCGCCACGCTTTTAAAGCGCGGCGATCTTCCCTCCGAGCTGATTCTCGATCACCTGCAGAAAAACAACGTCCAGATCGCCCCCGACAGCAGCTATCCGGAAGCTGCCAGGAACACATGGGGCGAAGCCACACTTGAGCACTACCTGCAGGCAAACGGTTGGGATATTCCCACCAATCACCAGGAAGCGGAGAATCTCGCCGCGGCCCTGCTCAGACCAGAACCCCAACACCCGCCCCATGGCAACTATGGCGGTGCACTGGCATGGCCGATACCACTCGACACCCGCAGCCAGTGGCAACTGAGGGCAAACCTACGTCACGGCAAGATCGGCGACATTGACCTGAAGCCTTTCAAGAGCGTGCTGGAGTACCTGGCGCAAGACGCGACATTCGAGCCTTCCGAGTTACGTCATCCTCAACGGGTCCTCGACAGGTTGATCCAGTCGCCCAGGGGGCAGGCACTTGGCCAAGCACTGCAGAGCAGTTTCGATGCAAAGTCTGTGAAAGGCAGTCCCAACGACTGGCTGCTGGCTGCGCTGAGTATTGACCGTAAGGTTCAACCAGGCGCTCCCAGAGGCTACGTAGCGGGCATTTCTACCTTGGGCCCTAATGTTTACGGGAAGCCTGTAGCGGGCATCGTCAAGGACCTGAACGACTACCTGGTGTCCTCAGGCCAAGCATCGTCGCCCGAGAAAGCCGCGCTGCAAGCCCACCTGCTGTTGGCAAGTCGTACGCCGGAGTTGCTGGTCAAGGACATCCCCGAAAGCCTGACCTTCGGCTCTCACAGTTGGGTCAGTTTTGTCACCGCCGTCGGGCGCCTTGAGGCGAAGGCAGCGGGATCAACGGCGGTGATGACCTACGGCGAGGTGATGCTGCAAGCGGCGATCGCACCGATCTCTGAAGAGGAGCGTCGTACTGAGTTCCTTGTCCAGCTGGAAGCGCTCAAGGACTGGGGGCGTGCCAATGGCTTGCCTTACCCTGAAAACGAAACGCAGATGAACGAAGTGCGCAACGCGTTTCATGTTCGGATCGCTGAATTGAAAACTGCCAGCGACGCGCAACGTGCACCGATGCCGATAGCCAGGGACATGGCGCGGGAAGAGTTACAGAAGGCGCTGCCGCACATGGCTGCGGCACTGTTTGATGAAAAGTGCATCACGCTGGAGCCTTCTGTTGCGGATTTGCCCGGACCTTATTCGGTCCTGGATTTGTACATGGATGGAAGAAGTGCACATGGCGCACCCACCGCCCAACCCGATGCTTTTTATAGAGCGCTCTTCACCGACGGATCCCCCTACTCGCCCAGCAGGTTTGTTTCGTCAGCCTCTGGCGTCAATATCAGCGAGGTTCTGAAAACGATAAAGCAACTCCCTCATCTTTCCTCGGCCTTCAAAAGTGCGTTTTCGGCGTACTGCTCAGGCATGGAAAAAAGCCTGGGCACGCAAGTCAAACACTTGATATCGCAACAACCCATTTCCACGCGAAATAATCTTGAACTCGGAAAATTAACTCTTGTTAAAGAGCAATACATTGACTATTCACCCTTCTCTCTCATGCCGAAAATACGCGAGCGTGACGATCACAACCTGTTGGTCAAAACTGAACGCATGGGTCAGATTCATACCTACGAGATAGATCTAAAACACGCAAAAATTACCGAACGTACCGACCTGGGCGATTTTCGACCTGGAAGATTCCCAACCGGTCACACCCATCCTGATAGAAAACTTGTCCAGGTGATTCCCGATACACCGTCCGCGTCAGGCCTCACGGATGAAAAAAGTGGCGCAGCCGCCACGCCCGATAGCTTTAACAGTGAACGTACCTCTTATATTGCCGATGCGTTTATCAAACACATCAATATCAAAGCACTCACAATGGAGGCCCAACAACAAACGACCTTTGACACTGAGGAGCCTTTTCACAAAAAGGTGCGTGAGTTCATGTTGAATCTGATCCCGTTAAGGTCGGCGATTTTCAACTTTCAAAACGGTGATTACGCTGAAGGCGTTTTGGATCTGACATTGGATGTGTTTGGTTTTATCGTCGGGGCCGGTGCGGCGGCAAAGGGCGCCAAAGCAATGATGTCCGGCGCTTCCGCACTCAGCAAGCTGCTCCACGGCGCTAAGATTGTCGGGCGTACAGCCATAGGAAGTCTTAATCCCTTCGACGGCGCAACGGACCTCGCCAAGGGGGCCTTTTACCTCGCGAAAACTGGTTCCACGTCAGTACTAAAGGGTTTTAGAACACTGACTCATTCTGCTGGCAGTTATGACCTGGTGTCAGCCAGTAAACGTTTCGACGCGGCCTCGGTGGGAACATTCAAGGTCAACAACGAGTTCATTGAAGCACCGGCAACCCTTCTCGATGGAAAGTGGCACGCCTTCAACCCGGCAACCGGGCAACCCTACGGCCCTGCCATAAAAGACTTCCTGCCTTCGGTACACAGCAATGATTTGGGAAGTTTTGCGACAGCAACGGACCCTGCAAAAAGAATAAGTGGCGCGGTGGTCGGCGACTGGAAGAAATCCGTTAGAACCCATCGAGAAGGGCCAGATAAAGAGGCGTTTGACCGCGGCTATATTTACGGAGACCCGCGGAAGATCAATGGCTACTCCAATAAGATGTCATTGGCTGACTTAATGAAGCTTGGCGCCAGTAAAACCCTGACATCAGAACAGGTCGGCATGTTGGTCAAAAAGTATGACGACATGGCCTATCAGTTCGGTAAAAACACATCGGCGCGATTTATAGGCAACATTGAGCCGCGCTTCGGCGACGTTACGCCTATGCCCCAAATCATTTACCTCACCCAAACAGGGCAATTGTCTGATGGTCAGTGCGCGGCTCTCGCACGTGCCATGGCAACGGCGATGGCGCAAGGCAAGGAGCAAGTGTTAATCAAGAATATGTACACCGCCGCGGCCTTTGCGTTAGATCCGGCCTCCAGGGATTTCGTCGCCAAGCTCAGTAAAATCCAAAGCAAAACGGGTGGCCAAAGTGCCTTCCACGCAGGACAGCCCACCCGTCAGGTTTCCATTCAAGACATGGTGAGGGAGCTGTCCAATTCGACGATTTCGAAATCATTAATGATCGACTCTCCAGGCCATGCGATGGCCGCGGGAGTAAAAGTCGATGGCGGGTATAAAACGTATTACTTTTATGATCCCAACCATGGTCTCGCCAACTTCTCAAGCGCAGAGGCGATGCAAAAAGGCTTAGAAAAACTGACGCGTGACAAGAAACTTCAGCCCCCCTATAAAACCCATAGCACCGACCCAACAAAGTTGGAATTCAAGGTCTTTGATCACACGGATGACTGGCAGCAAAAAAACAGCGTTTTCAATCTGGACGTCAACAGCTTGTACAGCGCCCCCCTCACTCCGTCCGGCCCCCAAAAACTGTCTAACACTCAGTTGAGACAGAACTTGGAAATACTGCACAAAGCGCCGGGTAATCAGGGCCTGGTTTGTTACGAGGCGTCTATGCGGGTGGGGCAGGCTGAAAAAAGCCTTTCATCTGAAGTGTACGATGCTGTCATAAAGGCTACAGACCGCAGCGGCGGCACAAACTATTCGCCGCATTACCTGGACCTGATGGGGATAAAAACAGATAGCCTCCAAACGGTGTTCAACAGCGCTGACATTACAGAGTCCGGGCTATTGAATTTCAAGCATACCAATGAGGGCGAAGCGTTCGCGCACACCGTCTACATCCAAAAAACCAAAGACAATCAGTTGTACCTTTTCAACACTAATAGTCCGGATCTGGATATGGCCATGATCAAAAATGGCAACCTCCCGGTGATTAGCGGCGGTATGACGGTCTATCCACTGAGCAACGACAAAGGTCTGCAGGCCTTCCTCAATGGTATTGACGGAAAACGCGGTTGGCAGTTCGCGTACACGCCAGCCAGTACGCTCAACGCCAATGTTCAAAGGTTAAAACGTTAACGATTGAATTGAGTGGCGCCCACGCGCCACTTTTTCACGCCAGCAAGCGTTGGATATGCTCGTGCAGGGTATCCAGGTCAAACGGCTTGGCCAGGATCGGCGCATTGCGCGTGATCGGGCTGTTGCATTCGAGAATTTCCTGCGGGTAACCGCTGATAAAAATGACCTTCAATTCCGGTCGCAACTGGATCGCCGGTTCTGCGATCTGTACCCCGGAAATCCCGCCCGGCAGACGGTAGTCGGTGACCATCAGGTCCAAGTGCGGCTTGGTCGCCAGAATCTCGAACGCTTGCTTGCCGTCGATCGCCTTCAGGACCCGATAACCCAGGCCTGCCAGGTATTCACCCAGCACAAACATAATGGATTCGTCGTCCTCGACGATCAGTACGACATCTTGTGCATCTTCACTCATGGGAAGCCTTCGTTCGGTCAATTGCTGCAAGTACGACCATGGGGTCACGCAGAGGTTGCGTCGAAGTGACGATTGATTTCACGCTGACGTTTCAAGGGGCAGACACACCCGAAACAGCGCGCCCTCGCCTATCTGGCTTTCGACCTCGATGGTGCCGCCATGGGCCGCAACGATCTGCTCGGAAATAAACAGCCCAAGGCCCAGGCCCGCCGCCACTTGGCTGGCAGACACGCGCTCGAACTGCTGGAAAATACGCTTCTGGTTCTCTGCACTGATGCCGATACCGTGGTCGCGCACTTCGACCCGAGCTTCGCCATGCTCGCTGTATACCTGCACCTCCACCGGGCTTTTGGCCCCGTAGCGCAAGGCATTGGTCAGCAGGTTGGTGACTACCTGCTCAATGCGGAACTCATCCCAGTTCCCTTCGACGGGCCCTTGCACAACCAGTTGCATCGACGAGTCGGCGGCTGCCACTTGTGGCGCGAAGTTCTCCACCAGGTTGCTGACCAGTTGCGCGAGGTCAAACCTTGCGGGGCGGATCGACAGTTTGCCGGTGCGAATGCGCGACACATCAAGCATGTCTTCAATCAGGCGAATCAAGCTTTTGATCTGCCGCTCATCGCGGTCAACCATCGCGTGCATCTTGTCCAGGGTGAACGCGGCGGCGTTATCCCGGGCCAGGTGCATCTTGCGGAGCTGTGTCTCCAGGATCAGCCCGTTAAGGGGCGTACGCACCTCATGGGCGACAATCGACATAAAGTCATCACGCATGCGCACAGCCTGTTCCAACTCGGCCTGGGTGGCCTGCAGGCGGTTCAGCAACTGCTCCTGCTCGCGGCGGCTGCGCTCCAACGCTTCAACCTGTTGCTTCATGGCCTTGCTTTGGCGGTACAAGTCGACGAAGACATTGACCTTGCTCTTCACCGCGTGGATATCCAGCGGTTTATGCAGGAAGTCCACCGCGCCGCTCTCGTAGCCCTTGAAGGCGTAGTTGAGTTCGCGGCCGGCGGCACTGACGAACACGATCGGGATGTTCTTGGTTTTTTCGGTGCCTCGCATCAGTTCGGCCAATTCAAAACCGTTCATGCCGGGCATCTGCACGTCGAGAATCGCCATGGCGAATTCGTGTTCCAGTAACAGGGACAAGGCCTCGTCGGCGCTCAACGCTTTGAAGACCTGGCGATCCTCGCGTTTGATCAGCGCTTCGAGAGCCAGCAGGTTCTCCGGCAGATCGTCGACGATCAGCAGTTTGGCCTGGAAGGTACTTAACATGGGGAGGATTCCAGCAAAGCCAGCAACGAGCCAATTTGGCTCAGCGTGAGAATATGGTCAGGTGTATGCAAGGCCAGGGCCGCTAGCGGCATCACCGAAATACGCGCCTCGGCGGGGTCTTGCACGACGGTGATCCCCCCCGAGCGCTTGACATGGGCCAACCCTTTCGCGCCGTCCTGGTTGGCGCCGGTCAGCAGAATAGCCAGCAAGTTTTTGCCATAGACATCAGCGGCGGACGCGAACAGGTAATCGATGGCGGGCCGGGAATGATGCACGCGATCCTCCTGGCTCAGGGACAGACTGCGGTCATGCTCCACCGACAGGTGATAGCCGGGACCGGCGAAATACAGGGAGCCCGCAGCAATAATTTCTTTGTCACGAGCTTCAAGCACCGGGATACGCAAGCGCCGCGCAAATACCTCGGCCAGTTGGCTGCGGCGCTCATCTGGCAGGTGCAGCACGGCAATGATCGGCAATCCAAAGCCCGCAGGCAGCTCGCCAAAAATATGCAGCAACGCCTCCACACCGCCGGCAGACGCGCCGACGACGATGGCTTCAATCCCGCGAATCGGGCTGGCTTGCGCGTCGTTCATGATTTCCGGTAGATCCGCTCTTGCTTGACCAAGGCTTCGAACTGCTTGCTGTAGGCAGAAAAATCCAGGGTTTCCTTACTGCCCAGCACCAGGAAGCCGCGATGGCACAGCGACTCATGAAACAACCCAAACGCCCTGTCTTGCAACTTTTTATTGAAATATATCAGTACGTTACGGCATGAAATTAATTGAGTTTCTGAGAACACGCTATCGGTCGCCAGGCTGTGATCAGCAAAGGTCACGTTCTCGCGCAGCGTCTTGTCGAAGATCGCGTAATCGTAAGCCGCCGTGTAGTAGTCGGCAAATGAACGCTGCCCACCCGCCTGCTGATAGTTGGCGGTGTAGGCGCGCACGTTCTCCAGGGAAAAGATGCCCTGCTTGGCTTTATCGAGCGAGGCGGGATTGATGTCCGTGGCATAGATGATCGTGCGCTCCAGCAGCCCTTCTTCGCGCAGCAGGATCGCCATGGAGTACACCTCCTCCCCTGTGCTGCAGCCGGCGATCCAGATCTTGATCGACGGATAGGTTTTGAGCAGCGGTACGACTTCCTGGCGGATCGCCAGGAAGTGCGACGGGTCGCGAAACATCTCGCTCACCGGGATCGTGAGAAATTGCAGCAATTGCATGAATGCCGCTGGATCATGCAGCACCCGTTCCTGCAACGCCGAAATGGTCGCGCAGTCGAACTGGCGTAGGGCGTGAGCCACACGGCGTTTGACCGACGCACCCGAGTAGTCGCGAAAGTCATAGCTGTACTTGAGGTATATCGCCTCAATCAGCAGGCGCAGCTCAATGTCGCTGCTCTTGTCCAAAAAAACGTGCTCCACTTAAATGCGTTCCATCTTGGGTAGCCATACGCGAATCAGTGAGAACAGACGGTCCAGATCGATCGGCTTTGCCAAGTAATCGTTGGAACCCGCCGCGAGGCAGCGCTCCTGATCGTCCTTCATGGCCTTGGCCGTCACCGCAATAATCGGCAGCTTCTTCCAACGCGGGTCCTGGCGGATCAGGGCGGTGGCTTCGTAACCGTCCATCTCCGGCATCATCACGTCCATCAGCACCAGGTCGATATCGTCGACTTCATTGAGTTTCTCGATGGCTTCACGGCCGTTACGCCCGATCACCACCACGGCACCTTTATGCTCCAGGGCGCTGGTGAGGGCGAAGATGTTGCGCACATCGTCGTCCACCAACAGGATCTTGCGCCCCTCGAAGACCTTGTCGCGGCTGCGGGCAGTCTTGAGCATCTTCTGGCGGTCATGGGACAGCTGGGATTCGACTTTGTGCAGAAAGAGTGTGACTTCGTCCAGCAGGCGCTCCGGCGAACGGGCGCCCTTGATGATGATTGAGCGCGAGTACTTGCGTAGCTCGGCCTCTTCATCACGGGTGAGGTTACGCCCGGTGTAGACAATCACTGGCGGGAACGAGCAAATGTCCTCGGTGGCCATGCGCTTGAGCAGCTCGTTGCCGAGCATGTCAGGCAGCTTGAGGTCGATGATCATGCAATCGTAGACGTTGGTGCGCAGCAGCTCCAACGCGGCCTGGGCGTAACCGACATCGGTAATTTCGATGTCATCGTCGCCGATCAGGCGGGCAATGCTATCGCGTTGCAGGTCGTCGTCTTCCACCAGCAATACGCGCTTGACCTTTTGGGTCAGCTTGGCTTCCAGGCGCGCAAATACGTCCTTGAGCTCCTCGCGGGTGGTGGGTTTCACCGCATACCCGATGGCGCCCATGTGCATGGCGGCTTCGACGCGGTCTTCGACGGATATCACATGCACCGGGATATGACGGGTACTGGCGTGCTCCTTGAGGCGTTGCAACACGGTCAACCCGGAATGGTCCGGCAGGCGCATGTCCAGCAGGATTGCATCGGGGATGTATTCCTCAGCCAGGCTATAACCCTCATCCGCACCGTGGGCGACCAGGCATTGGTAGCCCAGCTCGTGGGCCAGGTCGAACAGGATGCGCGCGAAGTTAGGCTCGTCTTCTACCACCAGGATGCAGCGCGTGGTGAACGGTGCCTTGTCGCGGTCGTCGGCAAAGCGCGGGATGAGTTTAGTGTCGGTCACCGGTAACGGCGACACTTTGATCGGCGTTGGTGCCGGCACTACGACGGCCTGGCGCGGCTGCTCGATCGGCGGCGCGTCTTCGGCGCGCTCCACGTACTGCTCCGGCAATACCAGCGTGAAAACGCTGCCCTTGCCCGGTTCACTGGTTACGCTGATGTAGCCACCCAGCAAGGCCGCCAGGTCCCGGGAGATCGACAGGCCCAGGCCGGTGCCGCCGTAACGCCGGTTGGTGGTGCCATCGGCCTGGCGGAAGGCTTCGAAGATGCTTTCCTGCTGGTCCGGAGCAATGCCGATCCCGGAATCGCGCACGGTAAAGGCAATGCCCCCTTCCGATGCGCTTGATACCGACAGGCTGACCTGGCCCTGTTCAGTGAACTTGACTGCGTTAGACAGCAGGTTCTTGAGGATCTGCTCCAGGCGCTGGCGGTCGGTGTACAGCATGATCGGCGCACCTGGCTGGATCTCCACCTGGAACCCCAACTTGCGGTCGGCGGCCAGCGGCTCGAACATCCCGCGCAGACCGTCCACAAGACGCGTCACGCTGGAGTTTTCCGGGCGCACTTCCAGTTTGCCGGCTTCCACCTTGGAAATATCCAGGATGTCGTTGATCAGGTTGAGCAGGTCATTACCGGCCGAATAGATCGATTCGGCGAACTTGACCTGTTCGGCACTGAGGTTGTCCTGGGGGTTTTCCGCCAGCAATTTGGCCAGAATCAACGAGCTGTTCAGCGGCGTGCGCAGTTCGTGGGACATGTTGGCGAGGAATTCGGACTTGTACTTGCTGGACCGCTGCAACTCTTCGGCGCGGTCTTCCAGTTCTACCTGAGCCTGATTGAGCTGGATGTTCTTGCGGTCCATGGCGTCGCGCTGTTCGGCCAGGGTCTGGGCCTGCTCGGCCAATTGTTCGTTAGTCTGCTCCAGCTCTGCTTGTTGGGTCTCCAGGTGGGCCTGGGATTCCTTGAGGATGCGTGACTGCTCTTCCAACTCTTCGTTGGCGGTCTTGAGCTCTTCCTGCTGCACTTGCAGCTCTTCGTTGAGCTGCTGGGTTTCGGCCAGCACTTCCTGCAGGCGCTGGCGATAACGCGCGGCTTCGATGGAGGTGCCGATGTTGCCGCCGATGAGTTCCAGCAACTCAACGTCACGGTCCTCCAGCGGGCGCAGGAAGCCGAGTTCGACTACCCCGTTGACGCGGTCATCATCGCTGGTCGGCATCACCAACACGCTGCGGGTGGCGCCTTCGCCAAGGCCGGAACTGACTTTAAAGTAGTCCACCGGCACGTCGTCCAGGCGAATCAGGCGATCCAGCTGGGCAGCCTGCCCAACGATGCCTTCGTCACTGTAGATCGATTGTTCCAGTTGCTCCTGGTCACGGGAGAAGCCATAAGTGGCGACCCGCTTGAGGCCGCCGTGCTCTTCGCGTACATACAGCGCCGCAACCGCCGAGCCCATGTATTGAGCGAAAAATTGCAGGATATTGCGCCCCAGCATGTTCAGGGTCAGTTGGCCCAGCACTTGTTCGGCCAGCTCGGTTTGCCCGTTGCGCAACCAAGCCTGCTGTTCGAGGCGCCGTGCAATCTTCTGCTGAGACGCGAGGGTTGCGGCGTAACTCTGTGATAGAGCAAGTAAATTCTTCCGGCCGATATACGCCAGAAAGCCACTCAAACCGAGTACGAACACCAGGTACAAGGTGACACTGATCACCGTGGTGCGCGTCACGTCCTCATTGCGAGTGAGGCGAAGCTGTTGCTCCATCGCCACCGCATCGTCGTACTCCTTGCGAATCTCATCGGTGAGGCGCTTGCCGCGGCCAGCCTTGACCGCGCCGCGGTAATCACCGCTTTGGCGCTGCATATCTATCATCGACTGGGCGTATTTATTCCACTCGTCCTGCATGGCCTCAAGGCGTTTGAGGCGGTCGACCTGCTGCGGGTTATCGGCCACCAGTTCCTGCAAATTGCGCAGGTCGGCAATGATGCGCGGCTTAGCCACTTCGTATGGGTCGAGGAAATGCTCGTCGCCGGTAATCAGGAAACCACGCATGCCGGTTTCCAAGTCCACGGTGAGCTTGGACGACTCGTTAAGGTTATTGATTACCCGATCGGTGTGCTCAACCCACTTGATCACCGTTAGCAAATAGGTAATCAGGCAGACGAAAAACACGGCGCTCAGCACACCCACACCCAGGGGCAATGCCACGTTCCGGCTCAGGAGGTTACGAAAGCTCTTTTCATCGACGGACGACGCAGGAGTCATGGGCATGCCTTGGCCAAATACGGAAAAACCGGGAGTTTGCCCCAAACTGGCGGGCAAGACCATTTTTCTAAAGCTGTTTTGTACAGATTCCTACAGCGGAACAAGCTATTCTCCCTAGCCTTTTGTATTGCATTGTTTTTACCGCTTGCGGGAACTTGTCTACAGGCCGCGCTTACTCAAGGAAGAGGCCTGTCAGAACGGCAGCCGGTAAACCTCGCCTTTTTTGGGAATTCCATATTATGTCCACAGTCATCTCCACCATCCTTGTCGTTGAAGACGACGCCATCGTGCGCATGCTGATCGTCGATGTGCTGGAGGAGTTGGAGTTCAAGGTGCTTGAAGCAGGCGACGCTGAAAAGGCCTTGGAACAGGTTAAAGATACTGACCAGGTGATTGACCTGATGATGACCGACGTAGGCTTGCCCGATATGGACGGCAAGCAACTGGCAACCAAAGTGCGTGAGTTGCGCCCCTCCCTGCCCATCCTGTTCGCCAGCGGCTATGCCGAAAACATCGATGTGCCTGACGGCATGCAGGTGATTGCCAAGCCGTTTTCCATCGATCAACTGCGTGACAAAGTCAAAGCGATGCTGCCCAACGTTTGACACTCGTCGCCGCCCTGCCCCGTTACTCATTCAATAGGACGCTAGCGCGATCGTGCCCCTCAACGCACGCGCCAAAAGACTTCGAGCGCAACTGGGTGCAAACTTCGTCCGGCAAACACGGGTTCAGCTTTTTACGGTTGTATGCGCCGACCGAGGCCAACGTCGATAAAAGCTGAAAACTGGAAGACATCACCCCCTGCTCATTAAGAGACGCAACAACATGATCAAACAACCGACGCGCCTGCTGTTGGCGAGCCTCTCGATACTCATGAGTACCGGCGCCTTGGCCGATTTCACCGCGACCCCGAGCGAAGCGCGGGCTATCGCCAAGGAAGCGTATCTGTATGGCTACCCGGTCGTGCAGATGTACAAGACGCTTTACACCCAGGCCGTTGATAAAGGCGGTGCCAACTTCAAGGCGCCGTTCAACCGGATAGGCAACACCGCCCAGGTGTTTACGCCCAAAGACACGGCGTCCGTGACCCCGAGTTCCGACACGGCCTACTCGTTTGTATGGATGGACCTGCGCAGCGAGCCGCTGGTGCTGACGTTGCCGAAGATCGAAGACAACCGTTACTACTCGGTGCAGTTGATCGATCTTTACACACAGAACTTCGCCTACCTGGGCACCCGCAGCACCGGCAACAACGGCGGCCACTACATGATTGCCGGCCCGGACTGGAAAGGTCAGCAGCCGGTGGACGTTGACCGCGTGGTGTACAGCGAAAGCAACATCGCCTACGCCCTGTACCGCACGCAGCTGTTCGATGAAAAAGACCTGAACAAGGTCAAGCAGATCCAGAGCGGCTACAAAGTCCAGTCCCTGAGCAGCTATGTGAAACAAGCCGCGCCGGCCAAGGCGCCGAAGGTCGAATGGCCCAAGCCTACGGCGACCATGGTCGAAGGCCCGCAGCTGTTCCGCTACCTGAACTTCATGCTCTCCTTCGCCGCCCCTCAGGACAGTGAAAAAGAGCTGCTCGCGCGTTTTGCCAGGATCGGCATCGCCCCCGGCGCACCCTTCACGCTCAACCAATTGACCGCCGAGCAGCGCAAAGCCCTGGAAGATGGCATCAGCGATGCCCGCGCTGAATTTGCAGCGTTCAAAAAAGACAGGATCGACACGCATCAAGTGCCCAGCGGTGATTTGTTCGGCAGTCGCGACCATCTGCAAAACAACTACCTGTACCGCTACGCCGGTGCGGACCTGGGGATCTTCGGCAACTCCAGTGACGAGGCCGCTTACCTCGAGTACGTCGTCGACAGCGAAGGCAAGCCTGCCAACGGTGCGCGCCACAGTTACACCGTGCATTTCGCCAAGGACCAACTGCCGCCGGCCGATGCGTTCTGGTCCCTGACCCTGTACGACGCAAAGACCAAGTTGCTGGTGCCCAACCACAAGAAACGCTACCTGATCAACTCGCACATGTTGCCTGATCTCAAGCGCGACGCCGATGGCGGCGTGACCCTGGCGCTACAGCACCATGAGCCACCGAAAGCCGAACAGAGCAACTGGTTGCCGGCTCCACCCGGCCCATTCTTCGCTGTGCTGCGCATTTACCTGCCCAAACCTGAGGTAGGTTCCGGTCAATGGAAGCTACCGCCACTGACGCCGCTTAAGTGACACCTCGCGCCCGGTCGCAACAGCGCTGGACCGGGCGCGCCCTGCCCCATGCCGTTGGAATATCACGCCGTAAAACAGGCATGGCGCCTGCGATTGTCTAGGGAGCTGTACCGCACATGACTTGCTGGAATGTCCTCGGCCTGACGCCGGATGCCGATAGCCGTACGATCAAGCGCCAATACGCCGCCTTGCTGAAACAGAACCGCCCGGACGATGACCCGCAAGGCTTTCAGCGCCTGCGCGAAGCCTACGAGGCTGCACTGGCGTGGAACCCGGACGAGCAGGTCGCTGATGACGTGCTGGTCGAGACGCCCGACCAAACCCTCGCTCAGCATTACGAAGCGGCCATGGCCGATGGCACCGCGCTGTTGCTGGAAGTCCACCTGTTACAGCGCTGCATCGAAGGCGATCTGAATGCCGAAGACACCCGGTGGGCCTTCGAAACCTTCAACTGGCTGACTGCCTGGCAACGCCTGGAATTGCCCAGCGCGTTAATCAGCACCCTGGAGTTCCAGCAACGGACCCAATTGCAGAACCCCTTGCACCAAGCCCTTGGCCAGCAAGACGACGCTGCGTTCCTGGCGGCCTACGCCGCTACACCCAACGCGCATGCCTGGGTGAACAATCATCCCCATGCCGAGTGGTTCAACGAATGGTTGGCCAGACTGCTTGCCAACCATCATTACTGGTCGAGCACTGTATTCGAAGCGGTTTGCGCCGGACAAAACTGGCACGGTGGCGCAGATCATGGGTGCCCCGCTGGAGACTGGGCGCAGATGTTGAAGCGCCAAGAGGGTCCTGCTTTTATGGCGCACCAACGTGCATTGGCCGCACAACCGCCCGACAGCCCGCAACAGCGTGCCGCGCGCTTGCTATTGGCACCCATGAGCCTTGGCCAGCGCCGCGCCTTTGCCCAGCGCTTCGACGAAGACGACTGGAAGGCCTGCAAGACGTTGAGTGCCGATATTTATGCCGACCACGTCAGCGTTGCCGAAAGCATGCCCGGTGGCACGGTGTATTTCTGGCAGGGCTGGGAGGCCTCCATGGACAGCTGGCCGTGGATCGTTGCGCTGGTGCTCAGTTGCCTGGTGGGTGTGCTGGTAAAGGCCGAAGCCTTGGCCGGCAAAGTAATACCGACCCTGGGCCAGGGCATTCTGTGGTCGATCGGCGCCGTGGTGTGTGCGGGCATAGCCTGGCAGGCCTGGCGACCGCTGGCCCACCATTACCGCGTGTTGGATGAACAACTCAGCCAACGCTTGCCCCGCTGGCTCAGCCCAACCCACTTGCCGTTGCTGCCGATACGTGACCTGGTACCGGGTCTCATTCTGGCCGCAGCGTTGGGTTATGTGTTCAGCCCGTTCGCCAGTTTGACCCTGGCGGTCGCACTGGCGCTGGTGGGTTTGATCAAGCGGCCGTTCATGAATCACCACACCCCTTGGACCGCCCGGCATCCACGCTGGGCCGTCCTGGGCGGCACGCTTTGTCTTGTTGGCGCGGTCGCGCTCTATGCCGGGTTGAAGATGCTCGACAACCAGCACCTGGTTACCCGCAACCAAGGTCTGCAGCAGTGGACCGAACGCCTGTGCAGCCGCATGCCACGTAGCGTGGTTGAGTGCCAGGCGCCCGCCACCCAAGTGCAGTGGTACGGCCAGGAGGGCAAGCCATGAATCCAAAATGGTTGTTACCCATAAGCATCGCATTGGGCCTTGGCCTGCTCGGGGTGGCCAGCGCCACCAGACCGTTGCAAAAAGTGCAACTGTGGCTGGACCAGCGCGACAGTCCCTACACTGCCAGAGCCAGTGCCCTGGCACCGATCATTGATTGCGTAAACCGCGTCGACCGGGACACGCGCCTCGCGTATTACCCCATTCCAGAAGTGGAGCCCGACAAACCCACCCTCGATACCTATGGCGACCGCAATGAGCCCGAGCCGTACCTTATCCAGCGGTCGGTGTGTTCGCAGCAGTACACGGTGAAACTGGAACGCCAGGCGCCCGACAGCAACTTGCTCGCCGCCGCCGGTGCCTACGCGCAAGCGTTGTACAACGTCACGGCACTGGCCGATGGGGTTACTCGCGTGCAGGCGCGCAGCCTGGCGCCGACAACGCAGGAAATAGCGTCAGAGGCCGCTGGCAAGCAATTGCTGCGGGCCTATGATCAGGTCGTCGAAAAATACCTGGCAGCGTCCACTTCTCTGCGCCAACAGTTGGCGGATGAAGACCTGAGTGTGCGTCCCGCGCAACTGGCGTTGCTGGAAGCGCGCTTTGGCCGAGACATGCAGTGGCACTTGCTCAACTACATGATCGCGGCGCGCCAGGCGGTGAACCAGATCGAGCAAGGCGTGCGCGACGCCAACCTGACCCCGCAGCGCGTGGCTGACTTGACCGAGGGGGTACGCAAGGCCGCCGAGGACAGCAGAGTCTTTCTCAATGCCATGCCCAGCAGAAGGCTGGACGATGAGGCGATTTACCTCTGGTACAACATCAAAGCGCCTGCCGATGAATACCTCAAGGCGTTGACCACCCTGCACCAGGACTGGCAGGAACACGCCGCGCCGCAGCAGTTGAGTGACGACTATTACCGCGTCACCCGCCGCTACGACGCCCTGCTCAGCTATTACAACCGCCTGGCCAGGAATGCGTTCTAGTGGTTTCTGAGCTTTACATAGGACTGATGCAGGTCCGACGCCCAGCCATCGATCACGCTTTTGACGTCATCGGCCTTCATTACCTGGGCAGCATTGTCCAACGGCTTGCCGGTGCCTTTGCGCACCACCTGGGCGATCACCTTGCCAGTGGCCCCGTCCAGGAACTGCGCTTCGGTCCCCAAAGTGGTTTCCTGGTCACGGATGCCGGTACCGGTACTCACCGCCGCTGCCACCAAGGCCACCGGGACGAATTCATAGGGTTTCAGGCCCTCGGTCTTGCTGCTGACGGCGGTGATTGCCGCGCGCACCACGATCACGCCAGGGCCGGGCGCGCTGGCCAGGGGCAGTGACTTGGCCAGCTCACGCTTGAGCGCTTGGTTGTAGTAGGCGTTGATACCGTTGAGGGTGCTCTCGGGGATTTTCGCGGTGGCGTGGGGTTTGGGGTAGAACTGAGTCGGTTCGATGTACGCCGCGTTGTAGCGGCTCAGGTCCAGCTTGGGATCGACCCAGCGCATCACCACGGCGCCCGACGGCGACTGGGCTTGTTTGAGTTGGCTGTAGTCGGACAGAAAGCCCGAATACTCATCCGGTTGCGTGACCTTGCTGGCGCAACCGGTCATCCCCAGCGTGGCGATACACAGCGCGCCGATCATTAGCCTTAGTTTCATCATCGAACTCCTTGGCGGTCATCATCGAAACAGTGAGCTGTAGGTATAGCCAATCCTGGGGAATACGCCTTATTTAGCCTCGGGCATTTGCCAGGCCTGCGACTGGCCTTAAAGCTGAAGGCTCAAGCGCGATCGCGCGGGATCAGGCTTTGTAATTGCGAAGCCAGGAAGTTGGCGTCGAAGCCGAAGGTGTCGGGGTCTTTCAGGCCATTGGTTTTCTTCCACAGCCAGTCGTTCTTGTCGGCCGCCAGCACCAGCGAGACGCTGCCGTGGCGGGCTGCGGTCAAGCCCATCACCGCGACGGAAATCGAACCGCCCGCCCCCATCACATCCGGCACGAACTCCACGGTTTTGCCGGTGATCTGCACAATGAGCTTCTCAGTCTTGAAGGTGGACGTCTCCACCGGCACGCTCGGGCCGCTGGCCACATAGGCTTCACGATTGACTTCCAGCAGCCCGACGGTTTTGACCGGTTCCAGCCAAAGCTCAATCTGCCCGAACAACTCGCCGAGCTTTTGCGCCCAGCGGGCTGACTGCACGTCGAATTGCTGTTTTTTGTGGGCTTCGCTGTCGGCGTAATGACGAAGCATCTCGCCCAGTTGTTGTACATCGTCCATTGCGGATTTCCTTGGGTGAGCCAGGTTGCGAAGACTGATCATGGCAGATGCGACGGTTCGCCGTACGCCTTAAAACTGCACCGGTCATTTGGCAGGCAACTGCGTATGACTATTGGTTGGCCAGTGGGTAAGGTGAAGTCACATCCCTTGTCAGGAACATCACATGCGCACCATCGGCCTTATCGGCGGCATGAGCTGGGAGTCCAGCGCCGAGTATTACCGCATCATCAACCAGCGCGTGCGCGACCAGCTGGGCCCGCTACGCTCGGCGCAACTGTTGATGTACAGCGTGGATTTCGGCCCGGTGGAACAGGCCCAGCATGCGGGGCGTTGGGATGACACCGCGCAGATCCTCGAAGATGCTGCACGCCGCCTGCAGGCTGGCGGCGCCGAGTGTGTGGTGCTGTGTACCAACACCATGCATAAAGTGGCCCCGCGTATTGAGGCGGCGGTGTCGATTCCGTTCCTGCACATCGCCGATGCAGCCGGTTTGGCCGCAGTGGAGGCCGGCACGCTGACGGTCGGTTTGTTGGGCACCGCATTCACCATGGAGCAGGACTTTCTCAAGTCCCGCCTGGCCGATCACGGCTTGACGGTGTTGGTGCCGGACACGGATGAGCGTAAGGATGTGCACCGCATCATCTACGAAGAGTTGTGTGTGGGCGTGATCAGCGACACTTCACGCCAGATCTATCAACGGGTGATCAAATCCCTGGCCGCCCGTGGCGCCCAGGCAATCATTCTTGGTTGCACGGAAATAGGCCTGTTGATCAAGCCCGAACACAGCGACCTGCCGCTGCTGGACACCACCGAGCTGCATGCGCAGGCTGCGGTGGCGTTTGCTCTGGGTTAACCCCGCTGACGCAGGCGGGCCATGCTGACGGTGTCGACAAACACACCGTCACGCAGGGCGTAATCGCGCAGCAGCCCTTCCACCTCGAAACCGAATTTACGGTACAGGTGTTGCGCGGCTTCGTTGTCGGCGTACACCGTTAACTCCACGCGGTGAAGATTCATCCAGTTGTCAGCCACGTCCAGCGCAGCTTTCAACAGACGCGATCCCACCCCCTTACCCTGCCAAGCCGGCGCAACGCCCATGCCGAACGAACCCACATGGGCCTGGCGCACGCGCAGGTACTGTTCCAAGCCCAGTTGGCCGATCACCTCGCCGCCGTGCACCGCCACCAGTTGCAGCCGACGCTCGTTGTCCATCACCAGCTTGTTGCGCCAGGCCTCCACCGATTGGTAAGGCATTTGCAGCACCTGTCGACACACCGCCGGTTCGTTATAGAGCGCTGCGACGCCCTCAAGATGGGCCTCGGTAAAGCGCTGGATCACGATATGGGGTTCAGGTGTGTGCATGGCGTTTCATCCTTTGAAAGACACGTGGCCAGCCAGTGTAGAGGCCCTGCCCGCCCGATGGCTAGGGCGCTGGCGCCGTCGACCACAACGCAGGCCAATCACCGTAACCCACCCCAGTGCAGCGCGGCATGGACAGCAATTCACTGAGCTGGAAACCCTTGCCGTCGAACACCCAGACGGCGCCCGCGCCACAATCGCCAATTCCCCGGAGCTTGTAGAAATAACTCAAGGTGCCACTAGCTGCGTCATATCCCACAGAGCCTTGCAGTGGTTCGATCCCTAATGGCAAGGGCTCAAGCTGCATCGGGGTTTCGGCATACGGCGCCTGGCGCTGGCGGCTGACCACATCGTATTCACAGTTGTAGGCCGCGCAGTCATAACGCACCACGGTCATCGCCTGCTGCGCGGTGAGGGCACCAGCGTTCGCCTCGGGTGCGCTGCCGGTGCCGTTGTCCTCGGGCGTGACGGTGTGCAACGCGGCCGCTATCAGGCCGGCCTGCTCCTGCGCAGTCAACATCGGTGCTCCTGGGAATTTGCGCAGCACCGGTGTGGGCAAACGTGCAGGCACGGCGCTGGCCGCGCCCTTACCTGGGCGGGCCAAGGCCGTGACGTTATCCACCCGCCCCTGCACCGCATCCATCAAAAGCAGTGAAGCGCTCAGCCCACTCAGCGACACATGCGCCTGTTCATCCCCCGGCAATTGCAGGCGCTGGCCATTACGCAAACGCTGCAACCAACGCCGCGCCACTGCCTCCTCGATCACGCCATAGGACTGCAGCTCGGGATCACCGCCCTGATCATCCAGTTCTACGTGCAGACCCTGCGTCAACTCCAGCCCCAGCGGCTGACCGTCCAACAGCAGGGTCGACAGGTCGAGCGCCTCACCGCGGTGGTCGAAGCGCAAACGCAGGTAACCTTCAGGCCCGGCCTGATGCCAGATATGCAAAGTCAGCGAGCTGTAGTCCTCCTCGTCGACGCCACTGGGGGCGCTGAGGGCATGGCAATTACGCAGGTTGTCGCAACCCGTGACCCAATTCTTGATTTCCCGGAGCAAGGGAACGGTTTCAGTGTTGGTTTGAGCGAAGGTGGCAGTGCTGGTCAACAGCAAGGCCAGGAGTGCGGGGCGCAGCATGGGGACTCTCCGTGTCGAAAAAAGGCGCGGATTGTCCCATGTTCAGGAGGTGGCGTCAGTGCTTGGCCGCCACGCGCCACACCCGAGCAATGTCCGCCGCCCGCTCGCGCAATAAGCGCGGGGCCTCACTGCATGCCTGTTCCAGGCTCATCGGCCCGCTCGGCAAGGCGAAGGCGGCGTCGACGCCGTGGGCGTACATTTGCTCGTAGCCGTCGCCCAGGGTGCCTGCGATGACGATCACGGGCACGCCGTGCTGCTGGGCGATACGAGCGACGCCAAAAGGGGTTTTGCCGCGCAGGGTCTGGGCGTCGAAGCGGCCCTCGCCGGTGATGACCAGGTCAGCGTCGCGTACGACGGCGTCCAGGCCAACCAATTCGGCGACGACTTCCACACCGGCTCGAAACTGCGCACCGAGAAAGGCCTTGGCGGCGAAGCCCAGGCCGCCGGCGGCGCCGCTGCCGGGTTCGTCGCGCACGTCCTTGGGCAAGACCTTGGCGCAGTGATCGGCGAAGTGGCTGAGGGCCGCGTCCAGCTGTTGGACGTGTGCGGGACTGGCACCTTTCTGCGGGCCAAAAATGGCTGAGGCACCGTGGGGGCCACACAGGGGATTGTTGACGTCGGCCGCGATTTCAAAGCGCACCTCAGACAGGCGCGGATCAAGCCGCTCAAGGCTGATATGGGCCAGGCCAGCTAAGGCCAAACCGCCCGGCGCCAGCACTTGGGAGTGGGCATCAAACAAGTGCACGCCAAGCGCCTGCATCGCCCCCGCGCCTCCATCGTTGGTGGCACTGCCGCCAATCGCCAGGATGATGCGCTGTGCGCCGGCATCCAGGGCGGCGCGGATCAGCTCGCCGGTACCGTAAGTGCTGCTGATACACGCATCGCGCTGTCCTGGTGGGACCAATTGCAAGCCGCTGGCTTCGGCCATTTCGATGATCGCCGTGTGGCTGTCGGCCAACCAGCCCCAGCGCGCGTCAACCGTCGCGCCCAACGGTCCGCGAACCGCCTGGCGGCGCAGCTCGCCGTTGCAGGCTGCGAGTACCGAGTCCACCGTTCCTTCACCGCCGTCCGCCATCGGGCACTGGATCAACTGCGCGTCCGGCCAGACCTCGGCCAAGCCTTGGGCAATGGCCTGGGCAACGCCTTCGGCACTCAGGCTGTCCTTGAACGAGTCGGGGGCGATGATGATTTTCATGGGCTTTCTCCGGTTTTTATGACGCCCATGCTGCCAGTTGGCACCGGGAATGACGCCGGTCCGATGCACAAGTGCGGGTGAGGTTTGTTGTTCATTCCGACAAAGCCTGGGGCAACAGCTGGACGCCCAGGTACAGGGCGAGCATGCCGTCCAGGGTCAGCGGGTCGACGCCACTGAGTTCAGCGATGCGCTCCATGCGGTAACGCAGACTGTTGCGGTGGATACCCAACGCGTCGGCGCAGGCCTGGCTTTGACCATCGTGCTCGCACCAACTGCGCAGCGTGGCCAGCAATTGGCCGTTGTTGTCCTTGGCGAGCACTTTGCGCAGGGGGTTGAGCAGTTCATCGAGGGCGTCGTCGTTGCGATGGCGCCAGAGCATCACCGGCAGGCGATAACGGTTGAGGGTCAGCAGCCGTGAGTGCGGCAGTACATCGCGACCGTAGGCCAGTAAGTCACCCACGCGCCGATAGCAACGGCGCAGCCCGGCCAGTCCTTCCGCTTGCCCTCCGACGGCTACGCGCAGCACATTCCAACCTTGGCCTTCGAGCTTTTCCAGCAGGCGCGGATTATCCACTTGCACCGCCGCGGGCCGGCACCATAACAACGAGAACTGCGCTGAGCTGACGCACCAACTGTCCGGATAGCGCGACGTCAGCCATGCGCTTAATGCCTCCGCCGACTGGCCCGGCCCCAGTTCGAAAAGGTACGGCGTGCGCGCCAGCTGCGGCTTGAGCCCCAGTTGCTGAGCTTCGTCGACTAGGCGCGGCGAATCACCGGTTTCGGCGAGGAGCAACGCCAATAGATCGTCGCAACGCTGGCGTCGCCATTGCTGCTCGGCTTGCTGATGGCGATGGCTGACCAACATTTCTGCGGTCATACGTACCAGTTCCGCGTAGGTGCGCAGCAGTTCAGGTTCGCCGGTGATGCCCAGCACGCCGATCAGACGCTGATCGTGCATCAGCGGCAGGTTGATACCCGGCTGTACGCCCTTGAGGTGTTTGGCGGTCTGGCCGTCGATTTCCACCACGCGACCATTGGCCAGCACCAGTTGCGCACCTTCATGGCGGGTGTTGATGCGCTCGGACTCACCACTGCCGAGAATCAGGCCCTGGCTGTCCATGACATTGACGTTGTAGGGCAAAATCGCCATGGTCCGATCGACGATGTCCTGTGCCAAGTCATGATCCAACTCGAACATGAGTCTAAATTCCTAAAAAAGCATGGTTGTTCATCGGCACAGCGCAAAGTTTCCATCACTGTGCGCGAGCACAAAGACAGCACCCCGCCCCGTGGCCGAGACTCGTTGAGCGATCAACGTTACCCTCGCATCGCGAAAAATCATAATAAAGAGAGAACGCCATGTCACAGAGCGCCGCTGCCACACTGGCCACCGATGACGATAAAAACGCCATCTACAAGCGCATTACCCTGCGCCTGATCCCCTTCATTTTCATCTGCTATCTGTTCAACTACCTTGACCGGGTCAACGTTGGCTTTGCCAAGTTGCAGATGCTTGATGCGCTGAAATTCAGTGAAACCGTGTACGGCCTGGGTGCCGGGATTTTCTTCATTGGCTACGTGCTGTGCGGCGTACCGAGCAACCTGGCGCTGACCAAGTTCGGTCCACGGCGCTGGATCGCGTTGATGATGATCGTGTGGGGCACCTTGTCCACGTGCCTGCTGTTCGTCACCACGCCGACGCATTTCTACACCTTGCGCCTGTTCACGGGCGCCGCCGAAGCCGGCTTCTTCCCTGGTGTGGTGCTGTACCTGTCGCAGTGGTTCCCAACGTTCCGACGTGGACGGATCATGGCGCTGTTCATGTCGGCGATTCCGGTGTCCGGCTTACTCGGCAGCCCGTTCTCCGGCTGGATCCTCAACCACTTTGCCGCCGGCCAAGGCGGTTTGGCGGGTTGGCAGTGGATGTTTCTGCTGCAAGGCATCCCCACCGTAATCCTCGGCGCCCTCGCCTACTTCCTGCTCAGTGACACGTTTGCCCACGCCAAGTGGCTCAAACCCCACGAGCGTGCGGTACTGGAAGCCGACCAGGCGACGGACCTGGCCAACAAGCCGAAAACCACCACCGATTCCCTCGCCGAAGTGTTCAAAAACCCAGCGATCTGGGCATTCGGCCTGATCTACTTTTGCATCCAGAGCGGTGTGTACGCGATCAACTTCTGGCTGCCGTCGATCATCAAGAACCTGGGGTTCAGCGATAACTTGGTGATCGGCTGGCTCAGTGCGATCCCGTATTTGCTGGCGGCGGTCTTTATGCTGCTGGTGGGCCGCTCCGCAGACTTGCGCAAAGAGCGTCGCTGGCACTTGGTGGTGCCTATGTTGATGGGCGCGATTGGTCTGGTGATTGCGGTGAATTTCGCCACGACCCCGGCGATTGCGATTCTGGGCCTGACGATCGCCACCATGGGTGCCCTCACCGGTCTGCCGATGTTCTGGCCAGTGCCGACGGCGATGCTCAGCGCGGGCGCGGCGGCGGGTGGTTTGGCGTTGATCAACTCCATGGGCCAGATGGCGGGCTTTCTCAGCCCGTACATCGTGGGCTTTGTGAAGGATGCGACGGGGTCCACCGATATTGCGTTGTACCTACTGGCGGCGGTGATTGTGGCCGGTAGTGTGTTGGCGTTGCGGATGACGCGCACCCTCAAGGCTTGACGGCGTCCATGTGGGAGGGGGCAAGCCCCTCCCACATCTCGTCCGCGCTTACAGCAGCCCGCCGCCGTCGATATCAATGACAGCACCGGTCATGTAGCCATTTTCCATGGCCAGCACATACCCCGCCGCCACTTCCTCTGCCTGCCCCACGCGCCCCACCGGCAACGCGCCACCGGCCTTGGCAAACATCGCCAGGCGCTGGTCCTCGGCCAACCCTGCATACGCCGGGGTATCAATCACACCGGGACTCACCACGTTGACGCGTCGCGGCGCCAACTCCTTTGCCAACTGCTTGCCCAGGGCTTCAGTGGCCGCGTTGATACCAACTTTGATGAACTGGCCCTGCGCCAACTTACGGCCCAGTTGCCCGGAGGTCAGACTGATACTCCCGCGCTCATCTAGGAAAGGCAGCGCCTGCTGGATCGCCCGCAACGCGCCCCAGAGTTTCACGTTGAAGTTGTCCTGGGCCTCGTCCAGATCGGTTTCGATCAAGGTCTTGGCGCGCACCGAGGGGCCGGAGGTGTACACCAGATGGTCAAAACGCCCAACGGTTTCGAACAGACGTTGCAGGGAGTCGGGGTCGGTGACATCCACTGGCTCGCTGCGTAGGCCGTTGTCGCGGCCCGACGATAGGCGCCGCCCCGCCAAAACCACCTGAGCACCGCGTGCAGCGGCGGCCTTGGCCACCGCCGCGCCAATGCCACTGCTGCCGCCGATCACGACGACCGTTTTACCGTTGAGGGAAGATGCCATGGGGAGATGTCCTGGGTCAGAAAGTGAGCGTTCATCTTCCCAGCTTGGCAATCGACGAAAAATCCCGGTAAAACGACAAGATCTTTAAAGGATTTTTACAAATGAGCTCAATCCTGGACCTTGAAGTTTTTGTGCGCACCGCCGACACGGGCAGTTTGTCCGCCGCCGCGCGCGGCCTGGGGTTGACGCCTGCTGCTGCCAGCATCGCCCTCAAGCGTCTGGAAACACGGCTGGGCATCCGCCTGCTCGCGCGCTCTACCCGCAGCATGCGCCTGACCGAGGAAGGCAAGCGCTACCTGGACAGCGTGCGCGAAGCCCTGGCCGCATTGGCCGAAGGTGAACAAGCCCTCAAGCAGCACAGCCAGGGGTTGACCGGATTGCTGCAATTGGCCGCGCCGTCGGATTTTGGACGCAATGTCGTCTTGGGCTGGCTGGACGAATTCAAGGCGGAACACCCGAATATCCGCCTGCAATTGCTGCTCAACGACAGCAATGCTGACCTTTTCCGCGACACCGTCGATATCGCCCTGCGCTTCGGCGTACCCCGTGACTCCAGTCTGGTGGCACTGCCGGTCGTGCCCGGTCACCAGCGCATTGCATGTGCCAGCCCCGAGTACCTCGCGCGTCACGGCATACCCACGACGCCCGCGCAGTTGGCGCAACACAACACACTGCGGTACATGCGTCAGGGGCGCGCCAACAGTACGTGGTTCTTTCGCCAGGGCAGCGAGCTGCAGGAAGTCAACGTGACAGGCGATTACCTGAGCGACGACGGTGAAATTGTGCGGCGCTGGGCTTTGGCCGGTCACGGCATCGCTTATAAAGCCAACCTGGATATCGCCCGGGATCTGAAGGCCGGCCGCCTGGTGCACTTGTTGCCGGATTGGCAAGGCGAACCGACGCCATTCAACCTGATGTGCCCGCACCGCCTGCAAGTGTCGGAGCGGGTAAAAGTGCTGCATCGGTTTCTCCAAGTGCGCTGCCATGCGTTGCTGAGCGAATGAAGAAACACGCTCAGGGCTTGTTCCAGAGCCTCTGAGTCTGGTATTGCATGGATGATGTCTCACAGCCGCAAGGAGCTTTGCATGATTTACCGCACATTGGGCCAGTCCGGTTTGAAGGTCAGCGCCTTGACGCTGGGCACCATGATGTTTGGCGAGCAGACCAATACCGAGGACTCGCTGCGCATCATCGATAAGGCCTGGGATCAGGGCATCAATTTTATCGACACGGCCGACGTATACACCGGCGGACGCTCCGAGGAACTCGTCGGCGAAGCCATTGCCCGACACCGCCAGGATTGGGTGGTGGCGAGCAAAGTCGGTTTCGGTCCACCGGACGGTTTGCCCAACCGCAGTGGCTTGAGTCGCAAACGGATTTTCAATGCGCTCGACGCCAGCCTGACCCGACTCGACACCGATTACCTCGACATCTACTACCTGCACCGCGAAGACCACTCGACCCCTCTGGAGGTCACGATTTCTGCGATTGGCGACTTGATCCGCCAGGGCAAGATCCGCTACTGGGGCTTATCCAACTACCGCGGTTGGCGCATTGCCGAAGTGATCCGCGTGGCCGAGCGTTTGGGCGTGGACAGGCCGGTGATCAGCCAACCGCTGTACAACATCGTCAACCGTCAGGCTGAAGCGGAGCAGATTACCGCCGCTGCCGCCTATGGCCTGGGCGTGGTGCCTTACAGCCCGCTGGCCCGAGGCGTGCTCAGCGGTAAATACGCGCCGGATGTCACGCCAGAACCGGGCAGCCGCGCCGCACGCCAGGATAAACGGATCCTGGAAACCGAATGGCGCGTGGAATCGCTGCGCATTGCCCAGCAAATTCAGCAATATACCCAGGGACGTGGTGTGGGGATCGTCGAGTTTGCCATCGCCTGGGTATTGAACAACTCAGCGGTGAGTTCGGCGATTGTCGGACCGCGTACCGAGGCCCAGTGGGATGCCTACACCGGCGCGCTGGACGTCAAGATCACGGCTGAGGATGAAGCGTTTATCGATTCATTGGTTACATCGGGGCACTCGTCCACCCCAGGGTTCAATGATGTTAGCCACTATGTCTCGGGGCGCGTCGCTCGCTCGTAGTCGAGTGCTGTTGGGGCGAGCGGCAGCGGGTGTTGACCGAAAGAGGTTGCGGGGCTGCATCGCAGCCCAACACGGGCAAGCCCGCTCGCCACCGGGATAGGAGAAATTTTATGGCGTGAGAAAATTTCCCACCAATCGCCCCGAAACAGAGCAGCCGTTTCACGCCGCAAGCACCATAATGCCCGCCTCTCTTGTACAAATCGGTTTTCGCGAGGACAGCGTGTCTAAAGGTGTTGTGTTATCGGTCTCGGCCTCGGTGTTGTTTGCCGTGATGTATTACTTCACATCGTTGCTCACGCCGTTGAGCGGTCTGGAGATTTTCGGCTGGCGCATGCTGCTGACTGTGCCGTGCATGACGGTGTTCATGATCGTCAGCGGGGAATGGCGGCGTGTTTGGGAATTGCTGCAGGTTCTGGCGGCAAAGCCTCGATTGATCGCAGGCGTCGTGTTGTCTTCGGCCTTGCTGGGCGTGCAGCTGTGGTTGTTCATGTGGGCACCACTGAACGGGCGCAGCCTGGATGTTTCGGTGGGTTACTTTCTGCTGCCATTGACCATGGTGCTCACCGGACGGCTGGTATGGGGTGAGCAGCTGTCCTATCTGCAAAAGATCGCAGTGTTCTTTGCCGGCCTTGGGGTACTCAACGAGTTGTACCAAGCCGGTGGGTTTTCGTGGGCAACGCTGGTGGTGATCATTGGCTATCCGCTTTACTTCATCGTGCGCAAATACCTTAAGACCGATAACTTGGGTGGGCTCTGGCTGGATATGGCGCTGATGCTGCCGGTGGCTTGGTGGTTCGTGCAAAGCGGCGAGCAAGGTTTTGCGGTCATGGATGTGCATCCAAAGCTTTACGCATTGATTCCCATGCTGGGTCTGATCAGCGCCTCTGCGTTGGTGAGCTACATCATTGCCAGCCGATTACTGTCGTTCAGCCTGTTCGGGCTGCTCAGCTATGTCGAGCCGGTGCTCTTGCTGTTCGTGGCCTTGCTGCTGGGTGAAGGCATCAAGGCGGGCGAGTGGCTGACCTATATCCCGATTTGGATCGCAGTCATGGTGCTGGTGTTCGAAGGGTTCAAGCACCTGGTACGCCAGCGCAGGGCTTGAACCGTCTTCACCTGGAATTGCCCAACAGCGCCGAATGCGTTTGGGTTGCACCTTGATCGTCAAGTGTAGTGAAGCGCACTGTTGCGCTGCCCGCCGCGCCGTGCGGCAGCCTTGGCATCGTCACGACGGCGGTGGATCGTGGTGCGATCATCGGCGGGTCTTCGCTGTGGTATTCAACGCCCTCGCGTGTCACAACGATGCCGGACAGCGTGACGTGGTAATCGCCGGGATTATTCACGTGCAGCGTCGACTCATCCCCGGTAACTAGTTGCCATTTCAAGTCATTAATCGAGCTTGCCGCCGTCCCCGCTAGTTGGTTCGGCCGCAAGAACAATTTAACCCGCGTACGAAATGCCAGATTCACTTGGTTATTTTGCACAGCGGGCTCGCCTGTCGGCCTGATCGCAAGCACGTTGAGCCAATACACTGATTCCCGGTCCTCGTTCGTGTGTGAAGACGATTGATAGAGCACGCGCAGCGCTCGTCCACTGCCGGCCTCCATGCGGAAAATCGGTTGAGTGACAGTGAACGGCAAATCACTGTTTTCAGGTGACGCCTCGCTATCGTTGGCGTCGATCCATACCTGGACCAGCCGCGGGCCATCCGTTTCATTGGTAAGGTTGACCGTTACTTCGCGGGCTTGAGCCGGATAGATCACACGGGTACGGTCGATGACGATTTCGCCTTGGACCAGAGGTGCCTGCAGCGCCATCAGCAGCCCTATCACGTTGAGCCGTCGCAGGAACGTCCGGCTCATCGGTAACTCATCGTGAACGTTGCCACGCCATTTGCGCTGCCTGGCGCAATCGTCTGTTGTGTCTGGATATAGCGCGCAGTCAGCGGAATTTGCACCGTGCCATTGCCCGTCGTCCCCACCAGCCATTGATTAGGGTTGCCCACGCTTGAGGAGTCCGCACCGTAACGAACCAGAATATTGCCGCCGCGTACCAACTGCAGGGCCACGCCCTTGGCCTGGGAACTTGCGGTCAGGGACAGCACATCGCTGCGATTCGAGCGGGTGGTATGGTCAGTGACGGTGATAAATACATCACGCGTGCCTCCGGTGCCGCCTTCGCACAAGAGCGTGATATTGCGGGTTACGCTGCCGGCATGACTGCCGACGCCACGGAACGCCGTAACCGGTACGCTTCCCAAAGACATCGCAATGGAGGGCGTCGAAACCCGGCATGTCGGCTTTAGCGGTGGGCTAATGACCAGCGCCTGCATATTGACCGGATGATACCCAGGGGCTGAGGTATTGGTATTTTGCACCCTGTAATGCGCGACAGTGCGTGTGGGCACAGTCCCCGGAGAAATCGCCCCTCCCGTGGCCACCAGGTAAAGCCGTCCCTGCAGGCCCCAGACAACTGGCTTGGGATACTTCACCCTGAGCAGTGATGCTGCCGATTGACCGACAGCGGCGAAGCCATGATTCGGGTCGCGGGCCATCATTGCAAACCCAACCCCGGGCACGCCTGTGGCGAACACTGGCATGGACACACCGTTGGCGTTGAATGTCCTGCCAGTGGAGCTGGAGTTGACCGCGTTGATCGTCGCAGTTACCCAGTGGAAATCGCTCCAGAAGTCGTAACGGCACTGCATGACACTTGCCGGTGCATTGAAGGGATAGCCTCCCGCCAAACCGATCACTTGCCCGACCTGAGGGTTGGTCGGGGGGATAATGGGGGCAATGTTGATCGCCGTTGCCCCTTGCGGATAACAATCCCCACCTGAAAAAGCATGCGCTTGCATCGCTAGCATCCAGCCGCCCAACGTCGAGGCAGCAAGCCAAGATAAGTTCATACAAAAGTCCTCTGCTGGTGCCCTACAGATGTGGCACCGAATATTCACGGGTGCCGTTCAATACTGCCGGCTACTTGGCGAACCGAGCTGGGTACGCACAACCCTTGGAGATAGTCGACGTCTTGCTGGCGGCTGTTCGCGGCATGCGCAGCCATCTGGTAGTGGACGTCGCATCGTTCAGAAATTTTTTCACCCCATTTGACGATCAACGTGCCGGCAGCCGGGATATCGCGCACAAAAGCTTTGCTGGCTTGGCCCACTACGCCGACTTCCCGGCCTTGCTGGTCCAGAACCTGAGCCGCAAATGGCAGCGGCGTGCCATTCTGCTGTTTGGCCTGGACGATCACCGCCCGCCCGCTGACGGTCTTGAACTCCACCAATTGCACTGCACCGAGGGTTGGAACGATATCCAGGCTCGACTCTTGAAGCTCCACGTCCATGGACATGCCTTGTGGATCAACACTCACCGTATTGTTTTGGAATGCCCTGAGTGACGGAACCACGGCATACCCGCTGCTATTGATGCGTGTAACACCGTCGTGGCCCAACACTGCGCCTTCGGCATCCGGCACATGAACCAGCGCAGAGGCCTCTCCCAGGCTTTGCGAAAACGTCACGCCGCCAGCGTGAGCGACGATGCCGCCATCGGCGCCAAATGAAAGCTGGGATCTATCGCGGCTCTGACCATAGCCTGCACGCACGCTGGCAGAACCGGTGCGGTACCCTGCGTGGGTGTTAAGTTGCCTGGAACTCGATTGATCACTGGTCGCGCGGCTGGCGGAAAAACCGTAGTCGAACTCGGCGTTCTCGCCCAGGAAGCCGTTGATGCCCACTTGCTGCTGGCTGCCCCGTGTATCGCCACTGTCCCGAGACAGCGAAGTATTGATGGTCGGCGACCTCGGCTCGCTCCCCAGCGGCATCGATAACGTCAGCATGTAGCGGTTATCGATGCGCCCGGGTTGGCCGATACGCCCGAAAAACACATCGTCACTGAGCTCGCTTTGAGTCAGTTGTCGCGTGTCCTGGACCCTTGAGCGCTGCGCCGAGAGGTTCCAGTTGACCTTGTTCCAGGTCGAGCCGTAACTGGCGGTGAATGAAACCTGGCGCCCTTCCTGCCCGCCCCAATAATCGACAGAGCTGCCATACAGGCTCAAGGTGCCTATGCCCAACTGCTGGCTGATGGTCAGGTCGAGCCGACTTTTTTGCCGGGCATAACCGTTGACATCACCGGACTGGCGAGCGATTTCACGCACATTCAGTGCATCCGGAAGGTTCAGGTAACCCTCTGTAGAGAACCGGTATGCACCCAGCGCAAAATGCGTACCCGAGGCGGGCAGACTTTTGTTGTAGCCCACGCCCAGGCTTTGGCCGGACAGGCGTCCATGATCAGCCACTTTGGTATGCGAGGTGGCGCCGTCCAGCGAGATGGCACCGATGGACGTATTCAATGCAATACCGATCTTGCCCTGCTCATAACCGTTGGAAAGACTGCCGCCGCCATACACCGTCAAGTCATCGGTCAAGCCGTGTTGGAGAGTGCCTTGAAAGACGTTTGCGCCCTTGGCATCGATGCCCTTTTGCTGCACCTCACCCAAGGTGGCGCTGTATTTTGTCGTGTCGGCCCGCAGTAATTCCGGGGCCACCGAGTACGGCACGACGAAGGTGTTTCGACGCCCGTCGACTTCCGTCACGCTGACGATCAAATCACCGCCATAACCCGTGGCATGCAAATCACTGATGACAAAAGGGCCAGGCGCGACTGTCGTCTCATAAATGGTGTACCCGTTCTGGCTGACGGTGACCGTTGCATTACTGTCGGCGACACCGCGTACCTGCGGTGCATAACCTTGCTGCGTCTGCGGTCGCATGCGGTCGTCGGTTGCCAGGCTTACGCCTCGCACGCGTACCCCGTCGACAATCTGTCCGTTGCTGAAGGTGTCTCCAATAGTGAGTTGTGATTGCCAGGGGATGATGCTGCGCTGCACGTAAGTGGACGTGTTCTGATAAGTCTCAAACCCTGTGCGGTTGCTCCAGGCTTGGGCACCTTGGTGCCGCAAGCGCCAGGCGCCCAGATTAATCCCCGCATTGAGGCCCAGGTAAGTGCGACCGTCGCCTTCACCAGCAGTGACCGCATTGGTACTGAAGTTGTAATTGAGCAGCCCGGCGGTAATGCCCTCATCCAACAACTCGGGGTCAATGTAGCCGCGCATGGACCGGTTCATGTAGGCCTGCGGCACGCTGGCGGCTAACTCAAGGGCGCCCGGATCGAACGAGCTGGACGCCATCGGAATCCACTGCCCCAGGTCGCCGCAATACTGGCCGGCTGCGGCAGGGTTCGCGAGCTCGCGCCCACGGGTATCGGTATCGACTTTATCCATCGCGATACCGATTTTTTCCAATACTTCGCGACTCAAACACGGCTGTGCACCGGTCTTTGCGTGGGCCGCGACGAACTCTACCTCCCTGCGCCCCAAAGCCTGGCCGTTGACCACGATATCTATGCGGTATAGGCCAGGACTCATCTGGTTGCCGGTATTGAACCGTGACATGTCAACCGACGATGCCAGGCCGCTGGAGAATGCGTTCAGATCAAAGCTCAACTCAGACGCAAGCGCGGAATCGCTTGCGATTACGGCCGCACTCATCAAACCGCCCAACATCATCTTTCGATGCTGGAATGGCAAAATCGGGGCGCAACGATGCACCCGTACTTGGATGTGACTAGGCATAGTTATGACTTCAGTGGACGCTGAGAAATGTACGTTTGCTTGCGATCAGCAACGTTCCGGGGGCACGTTCAGCGATGCAATACAGCAGGCTGCGCCGATGAAAAGCTGCCGAAATCGTTGATGTAGGTGAAATTCACCCGCGCATCGGCGGGTATTACCTTCGCGGCGTTCGGCACCGGCAACTTCAACGTGCCTCCCGGTTCCACCATCGCTTCGGGCAGTGACAATTTTTTCGCGTCGGGATGGGAGCCCATAAGCAGGTAAATGTCGTTGAAGGTGACGTGATAAGCCGAAGGGTTGTGCACCTGTATCACGGTGTCTTGGGCGACATGCTCCAGGGACCAGCGCAACAGCCCTGGCGCCTCCTCGGGCGTTCCAGATAACTGCGCCGGGCGAAAAAACACCTTGGTGCGGATACGGAACGCAAACTTGAAGTGATTCCGCTGGCTGTCTTCGAGGGTGGGATCAAACTCATTGGTGGCGCCCGGCACTTCAAGTACGTTCAACCAAAACAGCGACTCTCTATCCGCAGGCAGCGGTGCCTTGGTGTAGGACAAGCGCATGAACTGGCTTTTGCCGGCGTCCAGGCGAAATACCGGGGGAGACAGCACGAAAGGCACATCGCTCAGTGTCGGCGCTGCCTCGGCATCACCTGCGTCCAGCCAAGCCTGGACCAGACGGGGTGCGTGTTTGTCATCATTGGTCACTCGTATGGTGACCTCGCGTCGCTGCTCGGGGTAAATCTGTCGCGTACCGTCGATAACTACCCCCGCGTGCGCCGCATGCGAGGCTATGCACAAGGCCAGACTCAGCGCGACGGACACCACGCGATGACTTAAGAACATCATTAAATCCTGCATCGGGTAATCCTTGAAAACAGTTGTCCTGCGCCCGACCGCACGGTCGAGCGAGGATCTCAGGCAACAAACGCAATGGTTATCAGCGCGGCTGCATCAAGGAAAGGTGACCGAGTACTGCACGCTGCTGGTGACATTGCCCGCGCCTGCCGCTCCGCCATTGGCGATGTAGCGTGCGTAGAACGGTAAGGTCGCCAGACCATTGGTCACGGTGGCAACGGTTGAGTTATTACCTACGCGCAAGTCCATTGGCGTGTTGGAAGCGCCATCGAGAATTTGTACCTCCACCCGCGAGGCGGGTGTTGCAGTGGCGGTATTACGCAGGTTGCCGGTTGCCGGGTTGATGCCAGGGCTGGTCGGCTCGTAACGTACGGCGACCTTGGTACCGTTCGGGCATCCGCCCGAGCCGCCCACATAGACAAAGTAGCGCTTGCTGCCGGCCGTATCGCCTGCCGCCTTGAGGGCCGAGGTTTGCACGCGATCAAGAACGACCGGGAAGTTGGCACCTGAACCTGGCGACGCTCCGGTGCCGCCGCTGATGGTGCAGGTAGTGCCACTGACCGAGCCGGTGATCGTGATGGTACCGTCTGCTGCATAAGCGGAGCTGGCAGCGAAGCCGCACAAAGCCAGCACTGCAGCCGCCAGAGTGTGTTTTGTCATAATCAGTCTTTCCTTAAAATTAGGGGTCGCGAAACGCACACTTATGACGCAGGAGAGGATCAGCTCTTGCGACGTCCATGGGTGGAGTCTCGTAAAATTTTGTTCCACAGCCCCAAGGAGTTGTCTGTTGCAAAACCTTTCTGACGTGTTTGGCAGGCAAAAAAAAAGCTCCGTACCTTTCGATACGGAGCGTGTTCTTGAATTGCCCGAAAAGCCTGGCAGGCTTTGGATGGCTAGTCGGCGGTCAATACGCCACGGCGGACTTGATCGCGCTCAATCGACTCAAACAACGCCTTGAAGTTGCCCTCGCCAAACCCATCATCGCCTTTGCGCTGGATGAACTCGAAAAACACCGGGCCCATCAGGGTTTCCGAGAAGATTTGCAGCAGCAGGCGCTTGTCACCTTCGATGGATGAGCCGTCCAGCAGGATGCCACGAGCCTGCAACTGATCCACCGGCTCACCGTGATTCGGCAGGCGGCCTTCGAGCATTTCATAGTAGGTGTCCGGCGGCGCGGTCATGAAGCGCATGCCGATCTTCTTCAGCGCGTCCCAGGTTTTGACCAAGTCGTCGGTGAGGAACGCAACGTGCTGGATGCCTTCGCCGTTGAACTGCATCAGGAACTCTTCGATCTGCCCGGCGCCCTTGGACGACTCCTCGTTCAGTGGGATGCGGATCATGCCGTCCGGCGCGCTCATGGCCTTGGAGGTCAAGCCGGTGTATTCGCCCTTGATATCGAAGTAACGCGCCTCACGGAAGTTGAACAGCTTCTCGTAGAAGTTCGCCCAGTAAGCCATGCGCCCGCGATAGACGTTATGAGTCAGATGGTCGATGACCTTCAGGCCTGCGCCTTGTGGGTTGCGCTCCACGCCGTCGAGGTAGACGAAGTCGATGTCATAGATCGAGCTGCCTTCACCAAACCGGTCGATCAAGTACAACGGCGCGCCGCCGATGCCTTTGATTGCCGGCAGGTTCAGCTCCATCGGCCCGGTTTCGATATGGATTGGTTGAGCGCCCAACTCCAGTGCGCGGGTATAGGCTTGTTGCGAGTCCTTGACGCGGAACGCCATGCCGCAGACTGACGGGCCATGCTCGGCCGCGAAATACGAGGCGATGCTGTTGGGTTCGTTGTTGAGGATCAGATTGATCTCGCCCTGGCGGTACAGGTGCACGTTCTTGGAGCGGTGGGTCGCGACTTTGCTGAAGCCCATGATCTCGAAGATCGGCTCCAGGGTGCCCGGGGTCGGCGATGCGAATTCAATAAATTCAAAGCCCATCAGGCCCATTGGGTTTTCGTGTTGGACGGTCATGGTCGGTGCCTCATCATTCTTGTAGGTAGCAATGGGTTATTTGCAAGCAAGGATGAGGTGGGAGGGAGGCGCGCAGGACAGGCCTCGCACGCTGCGGGCGAGGAAGTCACCAAAGATGAGGGGGGAGCCGAGTCGCTTCATGGTTACATCAGTCTCTGACGGCTGAGGCTTGCGTGAGCGCAAGTCCATATTCTTGTATGCGTAAATCGATTCTACACAGCGTAAAGATGTTTGTCCGTACTCTTCATCAAATCCCTATTGCCCTTGCCCGTGCAAGGGGTTTGTTACACAGGTAAATGCCAGCCAAAATGAAGGCACCGCCTATCAGCATGGGCAAGGTCAACGCTTCACCCAGCAATAAGGCGCCGCAGATCACTGCGGTCAGCGGGTTAAGCGCGATAAATACACCGGAACGTGTCGTGCCGATCCGCCGGATGCCGTCGTAGTAACCGATATAAGCCAGCGCCGAGCCGAGCACACCCAAATACAGCAGGCTCAGCAGCTGTGAAAGCCCAAGGCTTGCAACCTCTTTGACCGTGAAGTTTCCTGAGAGCGCTGTGGTTGTGGTCAACATCAGGGTTCCCAGCAATACCGACCACGTCACGGTCTGCAATGGCCCCAGGCTTGCGTTCAGCGCGCGGGAAGCCAGCGAATAAACGCCCCACGCCGCCACACAACCAAGGATCAGCAAGTCACCCCGCCAACTATGGGCGCCTGCCTGCATCAGCTGAGGGTTGCGACTGACAATCACAGCGACTGCGCCAGCCACGCACAATGCAATCCCCATCACCTTGGTGCGATTCAGGTGCTCTTTGAACAACAACCACGACGCCAGGCCAATCACCGCCGGGTTTAACGCTACGATCAATGACGCCCGCGACGCATTGATGTACTGCAGCCCATAAAAGAAGCACAGGTTGTAGATGAAAATCCCGAAGAACCCCAGCGCCGCCAATTGCGCAAGTTGCCGAAGACTCGGGCGAGCCAGTGGGATGCGTGCGAAGGCCATGAACAGCAACAACGCCAGGCTTGCCAGGATAAATCGCAGGCTCGCGGCCAGCAGCGGATTGAGCTGATCGGCCAGGTAACGACCAGCGATAAAGGTGCCGCCCCAGATCATGGTGACGGCGGCGAGTTTGCAATAGGTCAGGCGATCCGAAGCGGGGCTCATTGGGTTGGCTCAAGTGACAGAAGATCTGGAGTATTCTTCTGCTAATGATCAATCATCGTAAAATGAGTATTCGCTCATGACCTTGACCCAACTGGAAATTTTCTCACTGGTGGCCGAACTACAAGGCTTTACCAGCGCAGCGCACCGGCTCGGCATCAGCCAGTCGGCGGTGTCCCATGCGATCAAAGCGTTGGAGCAAGAGCTCGGTGTCGAGCTGTTCCGGCGCCATCAAAACCTGGTGGAGCCGAGCGAGATCGGCCAGCAATTGCTTGGACGCGCCCGTGCCATGCTCGGCCTGGCCAATACGCTGCAACAGGAAGCAGCAGATGCCCGTGGCATGAAGCGCGGCACCCTGCGCGTCGGCTCGTTTGGGCCAACTGCGTCGATTCGCCTGCTGCCCGGTATCCTCGGCCAGTTTCGTGCAGCCTACCCGGGCATTGAGGTCCACGTGGATGAAGGCCCTGACCGGCAAGTGTTGCAGTGGCTGGATGAGCGGCGGATCGATGTAGGCTTTGTGGTCTTGGAGCAGGAGCGCTTCGACACCTTCGCCTTGTTTGAGGACCAAATGGTCGCGTTGTTGCCTACGGAGCACCCACTGGCCGATCGCGATGCCCTGACTCTGCAGGAGCTGTGTGACGACCCTTTTATTCTCACCGAGGCAGGATCGTCGGAACTGGTGTCCCGACTGTTCGGTGCGGCCCAATTACGGCCCAAGGTGCGGTATCGCTGCGCCCAACTGCTGAGCACTCTGGAAGCCGTCAGTCGCGGGGACGGGTTGAGCATCGTGGCCGAGGCGTCGTTGCCACCGCTGGACGACCCGCGCTATGTGAAACGCCCCCTATCCCCTCGTGTACCGCGCCAGATTGGCTTGGCAGTGCTTGATCGGCGCCAGTCATCACCCGCGACGCTGGCGTTCATCGAGATTGCGCAACGCGGTGGTAGGGCAAGCAATTGTCCACCGAGCCATCTATTATCGAAATAATACTGACCGGCCTGCCGGCGCATCCCCTACTCCGCAACAGGCCGCACAACTCATGCCCCTCACCGTCAAAGGCCCGCGAGAGCCAATCGTCCGCTACTCGATCAGCGCCCTCTGCGGTCTGCTGCCGATCCTGCTCGGCTTGGCCATCCTGTATTGGCAAGCAGAAAGAACCCTTGAGCAAAGCACAGCGCAAACCGCCGAGGAAGCGGTGCGCCAGTTCGACCTGATGCTCGATAACACCGCCCTCGCCGCCCAGGCCCTGCTGCCGCTGGCAGGCCAGCCGTGCGATAACGGCACCCAATTGGCGTTGCGCGAGCAGGTCACAAGGCGCCCGTTCGTGCGCGCCACGACCTTGTCCTGGCAGAAGAATATCTATTGCAGCTCACTGTTCGGCAGCAACTATGAGTCGCCCGTAAACCCCGACGACTATGTGGACGGTCGGCTTTGGTTGATGAATGGCAACCCGGTGACGCCGGACACTGCGCTGCTGGTGTACCGACTGGTCGACGGTGACCAAGGCGCGTTTGCTTCAATTGACGGTTATCACCTGACCAACGCCTTGCGCCTGATCAGCCGCTATGCACAACTGGTCCTGCAAGTGGGGCCCAACTGGCTGGCTGCCGACGGCAGTGTTCATACCACTGAAGTGCCGCAATTTGCCGTAGCCCATCATCACTTGGCCTCGCAACGCTATGGTTACAGCGTCGACGCCGGCATGCCGGACGGCGAGGTCTGGCGTTACATGCAGGCGCGCTATCGTGCGATGTTCAGCCTGGTGGTGTTCTTTGGCGCAATGGCAGGCCTGCTCGCGCATTGGCTGCAAAAACGCTCCTCGGCACCGACCCATGAACTGCGACGGGCGTTGGGCGCCGATGAGTTCATTCCGTATTTTCAGCCGGTGGTACGCGGCGACACCCGCGAATGGGCCGGCTGTGAAGTGCTCATGCGCTGGCAGCATCCCAAGGAAGGCTTGGTACGGCCTGATCTATTTATCCCGCTGGCCGAACATTCCGGCCTGATCGTGCCGATGACCCGCGCCCTGCTGCGCCAGACCGCCGTACAACTGGCTCCCCATGCGGCACGGTTTTGCCCGGGGTTCCACATCGGCGTGAATATCACCGCCCGCCATTGCCTCGACCTGACGCTGGTGGACGATTGCCGTGAGTTTCTCGCCGCCTTCATACCGGGCCAGGTGACCTTGGTGCTGGAGTTGACCGAGCGCGAGCTGATCGAGCCCACCGATATCACCCGTCAGCTGTTCGACGCCTTGCACCAACTGGGCGTCATGATTGCCATCGATGACTTTGGTACCGGCCACTCAAGCTTGGGTTACTTGCGCAACTTCAATGTGGACTACTTGAAGATCGACCAGAGTTTTGTCGCCATGATCGGTGCAGACGCACTGTCGAGGCATATCCTGGACAGCATCATAGAGTTGTCCGGCAAACTGGACCTGGGTGTCGTTGCTGAAGGTGTGGAAACGGCCGAACAATGCGAATACCTGGCTGCTCACGGCGTGGATTTCCTGCAAGGCTATCTGTTTGGGAAGCCACTACCCAGCGATGAATTCATTAAAAACCTGACCAGCCATTGAATAGCCACGTATTAGCGGCGTTGAAATAATGTTAGTAAGACAAAAGACATGATTTACTCGTAGCGGATTAACTACTACAATTTTTCTTGCCTGTGCAGAACTCGCAGGACGACGTCCTCTTTGAGTCGCCTTAACGCTATTGGCTAATAGCTTTGTCTGCAGTTGATATCAGCCAACAACACTATTGGAGTACAGATTTTGTCCAGACTCGCCGAATTTCGCGCAGCAGAAAAAGCCCTTCAAGAGCAGCTTGCCCAGCTGGAATCCCTGAAGAACGATGCTGGCCTGAAGAAAGAAATCGAATTCGAAGAAAAACTTCAAGGGCTGATGAAAACCTACGGCAAAGGCCTGCGTGACATCATCCTGATCCTTGATCCAAACCCGGGCAAGACCAGCGCTGCTGCTGCCAACGCACCAAAACAACGCCGTGCACGCGTGGTCAAGGTCTACCACAACCCGCACACCGGCGAGCTTATCGAAACCAAAGGCGGCAACCACCGCGGCCTCAAAGCATGGAAAGAACAGTATGGCGCCGCCACTGTAGATTCCTGGCTTCGCGGCTGATTACACCGCACTAATAAAGAGCCCCGCGTCAGCGGGGCTTTTTTATTCAAGGGTTCGAAACCGAACTTAAATAACATTTCATTTTGTTCAAATTCGACGCGCAACACGCACTTAAAGTTTGAGGCTGTCGCGCACCGAACGGACTTCATCCTTACTCGCCTCGTAAGCATCGGCTTGACCCGCGTATGAGAAAACATACGCTTTATCGGTATCAACAGCTCCCACCAATGTTTGTGAAAGCACGTGCCGTCCATTCTCGGTAATCACACAGGTAGTTTCCATGGCCTCAAGCCGACTCAATGTTGTCGAGTGCATTTTGCTGCAGACACTTTGGTAACCGCTCTGGGCAAAATCTTTCTGGATGGACTTGCGCATTTCCAGCAATACACCCTGAAGATTAACGTTATGGCCCGCCTCAGTCGGCGTTGCCGTCAACTCCATCACCATCAGTGTGATGCCGTTTTCATCGTTCTTGATTGCACGCTGACGCGAAACCGGCTGTGGCGTTGCCGGCGTTTCACCATCACGCACCACCTCCTCGACTTGCCAGCCGCTGGGCCAGTGGATTTCCGGATCCGCCGCCGAAACGAAAGGACTGGCCAACAGCAGGCATACAGCACTCAACAGCGGTTTACGACGTTCGGTCATGCGAAAGATACCCAAGGTTCAAGCGACAAAGTGTGAGGCCCGCTACCCGCTGATCGCAAGACCCGCGTGACCTTTTTCATTTGGCGCAGCAGGCGGGCCTTGCGTATCATGGCCCGGCTGCACGGATGCCAGCCGCAAGCCAAGGGAACGCTCCTCTCACCTGGAGCCGCGTTTGCCCCATTTTTTTCTGGAGGGCCCATGAGCCTGCACGAACTGAACACTTTCCCGGGCGTCACCGCCCAACCTGACACCGCCACCACGAACTTCGTGTTCAACCACACCATGTTGCGGGTCAAGGACATCACCAAGTCCCTGGACTTCTACACGCGCGTACTGGGTTTTTCGCTGGTTGAAAAGCGTGATTTCCCCGAGGCTGAATTCAGCCTCTATTTCCTGGCCCTGGTGGACAAATCCCAGATCCCGGCCGACGCCGCCGCGCGCACCCAGTGGATGAAGTCGATCCCTGGCATCCTGGAACTGACCCACAACCACGGCACCGAAAACGACGCCGACTTCGCCTACCACAACGGCAACACCGACCCGCGTGGTTTTGGCCATATCTGCATCGCGGTGCCGGATATCGTCGCGGCGTGTGAACGCTTCGAAGCCCTGGGCTGCGATTTCCAGAAGCGCCTGACCGATGGCCGCATGAAGAGCCTGGCGTTCATCAAGGACCCGGATGCGTACTGGGTTGAGATTATCCAGCCCACGCCGCTGTAACGAAAAAACCCCATGAGTGATCATGGGGTTTTTCATTTGCAGCCGGGTAGTTACGCTGGCGCGGAGGTGCGGATCAGGTGATCAAAAGCACTCAGGGAAGCCTTGGCGCCCTCGCCTACTGCAATCACGATCTGCTTGTACGGCACGGTCGTCACGTCACCCGCGGCAAACACACCGGGCAGTGAAGTTTCACCACGCGCATCAACGATGATTTCGCCACGCGGGGTCAACTCTACGGTGCCTTTGAGCCAGTCGGTGTTAGGCAGCAGGCCGATCTGCACGAAGATACCTTCCAGGTCGATGGTCTTGAACTCGCCGCTGTCACGATCCTTGTATGCCAGGCCCGTGACTTTCTGGCCATCGCCTTTGACTTCACTGGTCAGCGCACTGGTAATCACGTCAACATTCGGCAGGCTGTACAGCTTGCGCTGCAACACCGCATCGGCGCGCAGCTTGCTATCGAACTCCAGCAAGGTTACGTGGCTCACGATGCCCGCCAAGTCGATGGCTGCTTCCACGCCGGAGTTACCGCCGCCGATCACTGCCACACGCTTGCCTTTGAACAACGGACCATCGCAATGCGGGCAGAAGCATACGCCTTTGGCTTTGTATTCCTGCTCGCCCGGCACGCCCATTTCACGCCAGCGGGCGCCAGTGGCCAAAATCACGGTCTTGGACTTGAGCGTCGCGCCGCTTTCAAAACGAATCTCGTGCAAGTCACCAGGGTTTTTCGCCGGGACCAGGCTGCTGGCACGTTGCAGGTTCATGATATCCACGTCGTACTGACGCACATGAGCCTCCAGTGCGCTGGCCAGTTTCGGCCCCTCGGTTTCCTGTACCGAGATGAAGTTCTCGATGGACATGGTGTCCAGCACCTGACCACCAAAACGCTCGGCGGCAACACCGGTGCGGATGCCTTTACGCGCAGCATAGATAGCGGCCGCTGAACCGGCTGGACCACCGCCGACGACGAGTACGTCAAAGGCGTCTTTGGCGCTGATTTTTTCGGCGGCTTTTTCAATACCGCTGGTGTCGAGCTTGGCGAGAATTTCTTCCAGGCCCATGCGGCCCTGGCCGAAGTTCACGCCATTGAGGTACACACTTGGCACCGCCATGATCTGGCGTTCGTCGACTTCAGCCTGGAACAGCGCACCGTCGATGGCGACGTGACGGATGTTCGGGTTGAGAACGGCCATCAGGTTCAGCGCCTGGACCACGTCCGGGCAGTTCTGGCATGACAGCGAGAAGTAAGTCTCGAAGCTGAACTCACCTTTAAGGGCGCGAATCTGTTCAATCACTTCGACACTGGCCTTCGACGGGTGGCCACCGACTTGCAGCAGGGCCAGCACCAGCGAAGTAAATTCATGGCCCATAGGGATGCCGGCGAAACGCAGGCTGATATCGGCACCTGGGCGGTTGATGGAGAACGACGGTTTGCGCGCGTCATCGCCATCGGTTTTCAGGGCGATCAGCGTGGTGAGGCTGGTTACGTCCTGCAGAAGGGCAAGCATTTCCTGGGATTTCGCGCCGTCATCGAGGGAGGCGACGATCTCGATCGGCTGGGTGACCCGTTCCAGGTATGACTTCAACTGAGCTTTAAGATTGGCGTCCAACATACGGGCGATTTCCTTTAATTCTGGGTATAAAAAAACGCCCGAGCGAATCTCGCCCGGGCGCTTTTGAGGGCGGTTGCAGCTTACTTGGTAGGTGCGGAAACCCGCCCTTGATGCTTCATAGACTTAGATCTTGCCGACCAGGTCCAGGGACGGAGCCAAGGTGGCCTCGCCTTCTTTCCACTTGGCTGGGCACACTTCGCCTGGGTGGGCAGCGACGTACTGGGCAGCTTTGATTTTGCGCAGCAGCTCGGAAGCGTCACGGCCAACACCGCCGTCGTTCAGTTCAACGATCTTGATCTGACCTTCTGGGTTGATCACGAACGTACCGCGATCTGCCAGGCCAGCTTCTTCGATCAGCACGTCGAAGTTGCGGGAGATGGTCAGGGTTGGGTCGCCGATCATGGTGTATTGGATCTTGCCGATGGCTGGCGAGGTGTTGTGCCAGGCAGCGTGGGCAAAATGGGTGTCGGTGGAAACGCTGTAGATTTCGACGCCCAGTTTCTGGAATTCGGCGTGGTTGTCAGCCAGGTCTTCCAGCTCGGTTGGGCAAACGAAGGTGAAGTCGGCTGGGTAGAAGAAGAACACCGACCACTTACCTTTCAGGTCAGCATCAGACACGTCTACGAAGTTGCCGTTTTTGAACGCGGTAGCTTTGAACGGTTTTACTTGGCTGTTGATGATAGGCATCGTTGACTCTCCGTCAGGGGTTAAGAAGTTGATGGGGTGAATCCTACCCACTCTTTCCGACGCTGGCTCATTGGCAAACCTGATGCTGACGATTGGTTTTCCCTATCAGGAGACTGTATTAATAGAAGAAATCTCAAAGCAGCGGTTGAGTGGCCAATGTCATGCCAAGAAAGGGCGTCGCTTCAACATAGCGCATGGCGGATTTCATGTCGTTCCAGCCGACGTAACTCATCAACGACTTTAAATCCCAGCCGCTGCGATGGGCCCAGGTGGCAAAGCCCCGACGCAGGGAATGGCTGGTGTACTGCTCGGCGGCGATGCCTGCGCGCTCCAGCGCCTGACGCAACAACGGGATCACGCTGTTGGGGTGCAAGCCCTCCTCGCCCAGGTTGCCCCAACGGTCGATGCCCCGGAATACCGGACCACGCACCAGCGCCGCTGCGCTGAGCCATTCGCTGTAGGCCTGAACGGGGCACAGGCGCAGCAGCGCAGGCGTGTGATAGGTCTTGCCGAGGTTGTCGCGGTCACTTTTGCTGCGCGGAAGGTACAGGCTGATGCCGGTTCCGGGTGTGGCCTGAACATGTTCAATGCTCAGTCGACACAACTCATCGCTACGAAAGCCACGCCAGAAGCCGAGCAGGATTAACGCGGTGTCGCGCTTGGCACGGAGCAGGCGCGGCTGATCGTGTGCGTGGGCTGCCTCTTGCGCTTCAGCGTCAAGCGATGCAACCACCTGCTCCAAATGCTTGAGCTGCAATGGCTCGGCCTGCTTCTCCTGCACAGGGTGCACGGCGCGAATCCCCTTGAGCACTTTGCGCACCACCGGGGCTTTGGTCGGGTCGGGGAACCCCTGGCTGGTGTGCCATTGCGCAAGCGCCGACAGCCTCAGCTTCAGTGTGTTAACCGCAAGCACGCCCGCATGGGCCGCCAGATAGCGCGCCACGCTGTCACTGGTGGCCGGCAGAAACCCGCCCCAGCTGACTTCAAAGTGCTCAATCGCCGCGCGGTAGCTACGGCGTGTGTTGTCGCGGGTGGCAGCGTTGAGATAACGATCAAGATCGCTCATGGGAGGCCTATTCGTACTGCGGGCATGCGTTTCTGCGCGTGAAGCGCTTATGACGCGGGATAATACGCCAATATCCCATCTGAGAAAGCTTGATTTTTAAGGACTTTATATTCGTGATATAGTACGTATATACATACCATGTACCACAATACTAAATCGACGGAGACCCCATGGCTCGCGGCGGCATAAACAAAGCAGTAGTTCAAACGGCACGCCTGGCGATCCTTGCCCGCGGCGAGAACCCAAGCATCGACGCAGTACGCATCGAAATGGGCAATACCGGTTCGAAAACCACGATCCATCGCTACCTGAAGGAGCTGGACGACAGCGAAAGTCGCCTAACCATCACCGAAGCGCCGATTGACGACGAGCTGGGTGAACTGGTTTCGCGACTGGCTCAGCGCTTAAAAGAGAAGGCTCAAGAGCCGATTGACCTGGCCTTGGCGCAGTTCGAACAGCAGAAAGCTGCCCTGCTTGCCGAGCTCGACGCGCTTCAAGAGGCCCACGGCCAACTCAAGCAGCAATTCGATATTCAGGCCGCGGCGCTGGCAGAAGAAAGCGCTGCGCTGCAAACAGCCAGTACCAGTCTTCAGACCGAGCAAACCCGTAATGCAGGGCTTAGCCAGGCGTGCAGTGATTACGAGCTGAGGATTAGCGATAAGGACGAACAGATTCGCTCACTGGAAGAAAAGCACCTTCACGCCCGCGACGCGCTGGAGCACTACCGCAATGCAATCAAGGAGCAACGCGAGCAGGAGCAGCGGCGCCATGAAGGCCAGCTGCAGCAGGTACAGGCGGAACTGCGCCAGGCCCAACAAAGCGCTATGGTGCGCCAGGATGAGATCACTCAACTGCATCGCGACAACGAGCGCCTACTGATCGAACATCGGGTGACGGCGAAGGAATTGACGACGCTGCAGGAGCAAACCCGCAAAGATCAAGCGCAGCAGGCGAAGCTGAGCGAACAGATGAACCAGATAGATAGCGAGCGCGCCCTACTTCAAGAGCGTCTGCGGGTAGCCGTGCTGGAAAGCCAGTCACGCCAGGAAGCGCTGACCGAACACCAGCACGCCAACAAGACCCTGGAACTGGATCTTATCAAGGCTCAGGCCAGTATCGAGGCATTGCGACTGGCGGCCGTCGTTGCAACGGCGCCAGAGGCAACGCCTAAAGCCTGATCAGTCCGCCACAGGCGTGCGCATGGTGACGAACTCTTCCGCCGCCGCAGGGTGCACGCCGATGGTTTCATCGAAGTGACGCTTGGTGGCGCCGGCCTTGAGCGCAATCGCAAGGCCTTGGACGATCTCACCGGCGTCCGGGCCGACCATATGGCAACCCAGCACCTTGTCGGTGTCGGCATCAACCACCAATTTCATCAGGGTTTTCTCCTGGCAATCCGTCAGGGTCAACTTCATTGGCCGGAAACGGCTTTCGAAGATCTGCACCTTATGGCCGTTCTTTTTCGCCTCTTCTTCCGTCAAGCCGACAGTGCCGATATTCGGCAAGCTGAATACCGCCGTCGGGATCATTGCGTAATCCACCGGGCGATATTGCTCAGGCTTGAAGAGGCGACGCGCCACAGCCATGCCTTCGGCCAGCGCCACCGGCGTCAACTGCACGCGACCGATCACATCACCGATAGCCAGAATTGATGCTTCGGTGGTTTCGTACAGGTCATTGACCTGAACAAAGCCGCGCTCATCCAACGTGACGTCTGTGTTTTCCAGCCCCAGGTTATCCAGCATCGGACGCCGGCCCGTGGCGTAGAAGACGCAATCGGCTTCCAGTACACGACCATCCTTCAGGGTGGCCTTAAGGCTACCGTCGGCTTGTTTTTCAATGCGTTCGATATCGGCATTGAATTGCAGGTCCAGGCCACGCTTGGTCAGCTCTTCCTGCAGGTGCTTGCGCACCGCACCATCAAAACCACGCAGGAACAGATCGCCGCGATACAGCAGCGACGTCTTAGCACCCAGCCCATGGAAAATACCCGCGAACTCAACGGCGATATAACCACCACCAACCACCAGCACGCGCTTGGGCAGCTCTTTAAGGAAGAACGCCTCGTTGGAGCCGATGGCGTGCTCACGCCCTGGAATATCCGGAATCTGCGGCCAGCCGCCAGTTGCGATCAGGATGTGTTTGGCGGTGAAACGCTCGCCATTGATCTCCACTTGATGCGGATCAACCAAGCGCGCATGCCCTTCATGCAGGGTCACGCCACTGTTGACCAGCAAGTTGCGGTAGATGCCATTGAGGCGGTTGATCTCGCGATCCTTGTTGGCGATCAGCGTCGCCCAATCAAAATTCGCCTCCCCAAGGGACCAGCCAAAGCCACTGGCCTGCTCGAAGTCTTCGGCAAAATGCGCGCCGTACACCAACAGCTTCTTAGGTACGCAGCCCACGTTAACGCAGGTGCCGCCCAAATAGCGGCTTTCCGCCACGGCTACCTTGGCGCCAAAGCCCGCAGCAAAGCGCGCCGCACGAACACCGCCGGAACCGGCGCCAATTACATACAGATCAAAATCGTAGGCCATTTCACTCTCCTCGGCAGGACATCAGCATACCGACTTACATGGGGCTGAAAAACGAAAAAGCCACCCGAAGGTGGCTTTTTAGCAGCGGGCAAGCGTGAATCAGTAAGCCTTGCCAGTCTTGTAGAAGTGCTCGTAGCAGAAGTTGGTTGCTTCGATGTAGCCTTCGGCGCCACCGCAGTCAAAACGACGACCCTTGAACTTGTACGCGATCACGCAACCGTCTTTGGCCTGCTTCAACAGGGCGTCGGTGATTTGGATTTCACCACCCTTGCCTGGCTCGGTTTCTTCGATCAGCTTGAAGATGTCCGGAGTCAGGATGTAACGACCGATGATCGCCAGGTTCGACGGTGCATCTTCAGGCGCCGGCTTCTCAACCATGTCGCGTACGCGGATCAGGCCATCACCAATGTCGTCACCGGCGATCACGCCGTACTTGTTGGTCTCTTGAGGATCAACTTCTTGAACCGCAACGATGGTGCAACGGTATTTCTGGTACAGCTTGACCATTTGGGTCAGTACGCCGTCGCCTTCCAGGTTCACACACAGGTCGTCCGCGAGCACCACGGCGAACGGTTCGTCACCGATCAGCGGGCGACCGGTCAGGATGGCGTGGCCAAGGCCTTTCATCTGGGTCTGACGGGTGTAGGAGAACGAGCACTCGTCCAGCAGCTTGCGGATACCGACCAGGTATTTTTCCTTGTCGGTGCCCTTGATTTGGTTTTCCAGCTCGTAGCTGATGTCGAAGTGGTCTTCCAGGGCGCGTTTACCACGACCGGTAACGATGGAGATTTCGTTCAGACCGGCATCCAATGCCTCTTCGACGCCGTACTGAATCAGTGGCTTGTTTACCACCGGCAGCATCTCTTTAGGCATGGCCTTGGTCGCTGGCAAGAAGCGAGTGCCGTAACCGGCTGCTGGGAACAAGCATTTCTTGATCATATAAGTCCTTACAAAGGGCTGTGCGTACGGAATTCGGCGCAGTCTAATCACGCCGCAGTCACCTTACAATGGGTCCTGCTGGCGTTGCGATGTCAACATAGAGAAAAAATGTCGGCGTAAGTTCCACTTATCTTACGAAGAACGTTTGCACCGCCACGGCAAAAAATGCCCCCGCGCCCCTGTTTAAAAGAGCGTAAACCCTTTTAGCACGCTTTCAAGGCCGGAACACTGCCTTGGAATAACTTGCGCGGCTGCTCGGCATTTGGCGCTATCATGATGACCTTGAACCAGACCGCGAGATTGTTAATAGATGTCAGAACCCAAAGGCGTGAACGGCTACCTGATCACCAAGCGAGCAGACGGCTGGCACCTGATCAACTTCCACGGCGACAGCGTCGCGGGCGTTTTCGAGACCGAGAGCATGGCGATTGCCGTAGCCGAAGTGTTTGTGGATGAAGCGGGCCACGCGTCGAGCAAACGACCGAAGACCAAGTAAGCCTACAGGCCTACGCAAAAAGCCCCCGATTCAAGGGGCTTTTTTTGTGTTTATCTGTACCTAGATGGCAGTTCGCTATAATCTGCCGAAAACGCCCCACGACAGTGTCAGCGCCCTTCCCACACCCTCGACGACGAACACTCATGAACAAACTTCTGGCACTGACTGCGGTACTGGCGCTTGCCGGCTGCACCACCACTTCCGATGTCTACCTAAAAAACGGCGAGCAAGGCCTGACCATCGACTGCTCCGGCGAAGCCAACTCTTGGGCCAGCTGCTACGAAAAAGCCGACGCCTCCTGCGCAGGCACCGGCTATCGCATCGTCGGCACAGAGGGCACGCCATCCTTGAAGGAAAGCGACAAGACCTTGGGCCAGGACGTCGGCAATTTTAAAAACCGCAGTGTGGTGGTGGTCTGCAAGTAACTGCAGGCTACAAGTGGATCTCGGCAAACTTGATGCCCAGCTCCCTTAGGATCTCGGTCAGCTCATCAAGGCTGGCAAAGGATTCGACCTCATCCTGATCATCGACCAGGAAATAACTGCGCCCCCCGCTTTTCTTGAAGAACACGATCCATTCGCCAAGGTCGGCAGGATTCTGGATGACATGGGTCGCCGAGATTTGCCCCTCGGCATGCCGGGCTTGGACGTGTTCACGCTTCATATCTGATTTTTCCACAACGGCATCAGCCAGAAATGCATTCTTCCCCGGCCTTCTTTACGTCGCCCGGGCGGATCGGCACGTTGGACATGCTCTCGTACAGCTTGATGCTGCTACCACTGGAACGCTCGTCAATTTCGAAAATCGCCGAAGGATCGGCCGAGAACTTCTGTGGAACGATCACCTGCACGCCACCGTCCTTATGCGGTTCGATCTGGGGCGGCCGGCGGGTAGTAGATAGTTTCCGAACCACACACGCGGCGTATTCCTGGGGTTTCTTCCCGGAAATGACCGCCAGCGTCGGTGGGGTCTGCTTGATATCTGCAACCGAAGCACACCCACCTATCGCCAAGGCCAGAACCAACACACTCCACTTCATACAAAATCTCCACTTAAAGACCCTACGACAGCCGGGATGGTAATTTTCTCCCGCCCACGTAGGATTTATCCCTGATTACTCGGTAAATAACTGTTTTAAATTGTCGACGACGTTGAAGACAGGCCGATAATAAACGCGCTGGGGCTGATAAACTCCATCTTAACCTACGTATCGTTCTGATTTTTCAGAAAAAGCCCTTCTGGAGACACCCTCATGAAATTCATTCACCAGCGCGAGCACCTCAATGAGGGAGATATCGTCGTCATCGAATGCTCGCAGACTTGCAATATCCGCCTGATGAGCGATGCGAATTTTCGCAGCTTTAAAAATGGCGGCCGTCACACTTACCACGGCGGCGCGTTCGACAAGTTTCCCGCCAAGATCACTGCTCCCAGCACCGGATTTTGGAACATTACCCTGGATGTAGTGACCCGCCGCGCCATCAGCGTTACGCGCAAACCCGCGCTGTCCCACAAGATTCGCATTGTACGTCGCACCAGCACCAAGCTGAGCTGAGCTGATTCGAACACGCCACAGGAAATCACCGTGACCACCACCAAATACGTAATCAAGTACAAACTCAACGGCGAGCGCCGCTTTGAGTTCGCCCAACTGACGACCAACAGCGTGGAAGAGGCCTTGCAGGCTTTGGCGAAAATCCATGATGCCAGTGATGTGATCACCGACATCAACGTGAGCAAGGCGCTGTAAGAGCATGCCCGGCCCCACAGCCGACCTTTTCGCCGATGACGCCTTGCAACAACCCGCGGGGCGCGAGCAAATTGGTGAACAGTCCTACGTATTTCGGGGCTTCGCCCTGCCGTGGATTGAGCGGCTTCTGCCCGAGTTGCGGCGCGTGCTGGCTCAATCCCCGTTTCGGCAAATGGTCACCCCTGGTGGTTTCACCATGTCCGCGGCGCTGAGCAGTTGCGGCGCCCTGGGTTGGACCACCGACACCAGCGGTTACCGCTACAGCCCGCTGGATCCGCGCAGTCAACAACCGTGGCCGGCACTGCCCGATGTTTTGCGACAACTTGCCGTCCTGGCGGCGGCAGACGCCGGGTTTATCGACTTCGCGCCCGACGCTTGCCTGATCAACCGCTACGTACCAGGCGCCAAAATGTCGCTGCATCAAGACAAGAATGAACGTCAGTACAGCGCGCCCGTGGTGTCGGTTTCGCTGGGGTTACCGGCGATTTTCCTTTTTGGTGGACACCAGCGCAGTGACAAAACCCAAAAGGTCTCGCTGTTCCATGGCGACGTGGTTGTCTGGGGCGGCGTTGATCGCCTGCGTTTTCATGGTGTGATGCCGATCAAGGAAGGCGTGCACCCGATCATGGGCCCGCAACGCATCAACCTGACTTTTCGCACCGCTGGCTAATTTGAGCGCAAGCTTCGGAGTGCCTGACCGGCGCGGCACGGCTAATCTGGCCGGGATCCGTCAAGAGTGCCGAACATGACTACCGAACAAGATCCGCGCTGGGCGGCGATACTCGCCCGTGATTCCAAGGCCGACACGCTGTTCGTCTACGGTGTGAAAACCACCGGCGTGTATTGCCGTCCCAGCAGCGTCTCGCGCTTGCCGCGCCCGGAAAATATCGAATTCTTCGACACACCCGCGCAGGCCGAAGCAGCCGGTTATCGTCCCAGCAAACGCGCCGCCGGTGATCAGACTCAACGGGCCGCGCAAGACGCACAACGGGTGGCCGACGCCTGCCGGCATATCGAGCAGGCAGAAATCCCACCCAACCTCAACACCCTCGCCACCCTCGCCGGGCTGAGCCCTTTCCATTTCCATCGGATCTTCAAAGCCGTCACCGGCTTGACGCCGAAGGGCTACGCCAGCGCACATCGCTCACAAAAAGTGCGCAACGGACTCAAGGCAAAACAGACGGTGACCAATGCCTTGTACGACGCTGGCTTCAACTCTAATAGCCGCTTTTATGAATCAGCCGACCAGTTGCTGGGGATGAAACCCAGTGACTACAAGGCCGGCGGCACCAACAGTGCAATCCTGTTTGCTGTCGGAGAATGTTCACTGGGTTCGATTCTGGTGGCCCAGAGCAGCCGCGGGGTGTGCGCGATCCTGCTAGGGGATGAGCCGGACCAACTGGTGCGTGACCTGCAAGACCAGTTTCCCAACGCTGACCTGGTGGGAGCCGACCACAACTTCGAACAGCTGATCGCACACGTCGTAGGTTTCATCGAGGCACCCGCCCTCGGGCTGGATTTGCCGTTGGACCTGCGCGGCACCGCATTCCAGCAACGGGTCTGGCAGGCGTTGCGCGATATACCGGTAGGCGACACCGCGAGCTATGGGCAAATTGCCGAGCGCATTGGCGCGCCCAAGTCGTTCCGGGCTGTAGCCCAGGCCTGCGGCGCTAACCGTTTGGCGGTCGCGATTCCGTGTCACCGCGTGGTACGCAGCAATGGTGATCTGTCCGGCTATCGCTGGGGCGTTGAGCGCAAGCAGCAATTGCTCGACCGTGAACGCGACCACTAAACCCGCACGAAAACGCAACGTCGTCCAGTGAATAAAACGGACTGGCCGCACGGCGGATGCCCTGCTAAAACAGCGAAAAGTCCGACGATCGCTGGAGACGCACCCCATGAGCAACTGGCCAGACACGCGCATTCTCGACCTATTGGGCATCGACCTGCCCATCATTCAGGCGCCCATGGCCGGTGCCACTACCGCTGCAATGGTCATTGCGGCCTGCCAAGCCGGTGCACTCGGCTCAATGCCTGCGGCGACACTGAGTATCGAGCAATTGCGCGAGGCGCTGATCACTATTCGCCACGCCAGCGCCCGCCCTATCAACGTCAACTTCTTCTGCCACCAGCCGCCCGAAGCAGATGAAGCGCGGGATCGCCGCTGGAAGGCGTTGCTGGAGCCTTACTACCGTGAATTGGGCGCTGACTTTGAGGCGCCTACCCCTTTCAGTGACCGCGCCCCGTTCAACGACGCTGCCTGCCGGGTAGTGGAAGAATTCCGACCCGAAGTCGTCAGTTTCCACTTCGGCCTGCCGGAAACATCCTTGTTGGAACGGGTAAAAGCCACCGGCGCCCGGGTGTTGTCGTCGGCCACCACCGTGGAAGAGGCCGTTTGGCTTGAACAGCACGGTTGCGACGCAATTATCGCCATGGGCAGTGAGGCCGGCGGGCATAGAGGATTATTCCTCAGTGATGACCTCAACACGCAGATAGGTCTGTTCGCCCTCTTACCCCAGATCGTCGACGCCGTGAAGGTGCCAGTGATTGCCGCCGGTGGTGTTGGCGATGCACGGGGCATTGTCGCGGCGTTTGCCTTGGGGGCGAGCGCGGTACAAATCGGCACCGCGTATTTATTCACGCCTGAAGCGACGGTCAGCGCGTCCCATCACCGCGCACTGCGTCACGCACAGGCCAGCGAAACTGCGCTGACCAACCTGTTCACCGGCCGTCCGGCGCGAGGCATCGTCAACCGGGTGATGCGTGAACTGGGTGCAATCAACCCGGCAGCACCCGCGTTTCCGCGTGCTGGCGGCGCTTTGATGCCCCTCAAGGCCAAGGATGAAGCGGGTTTCAGCAACCTGTGGTCAGGCCAGGCACTGCGCCTTGGCAAAGACATGACGACCTACGACCTGACCCGCGAACTGGCCGAACAAACGCTGGCCAAACTTAAATAGCCCAGAAATAGGTGGCAACTTTGCGCTGTACCGGCGATGGCTAACCGCTATATATTCCAATACATAGCGGTTAGCCCTTCTCCCTAGAACAAGCCGTACATCCCAAGGAGCTGCTTCATGATGATTCACGCCTCACGCCTTGCCTTGCTGGTCGCTGCATTCTCTTTCGGCTCCGCCCACGCTGATGAGGTGCAAGTGGCCGTCGCCGCCAACTTCACCGCGCCGATCCAGGCTATTGCCGCCGACTTCGAAAAAGACACCGGCCACAAGCTGGTTGCTGCGTACGGCGCGACCGGGCAGTTCTACACCCAGATCAAGAACGGTGCCCCGTTTGAAGTGTTCCTCAGCGCCGACGACACCACCCCGCAAAAACTCGAAAGCGAAGGCGACACCGTCAAAGGCACGCGCTTCACCTACGCCGTGGGCACCCTCGCGCTGTGGTCGGCCAAAGACGGCTATGTGGACGCCAAGGGTGAAGTCCTGAAGAAAAACGACTTCAAGCACCTGTCCATCGCCAACCCGAAAGCCGCACCTTACGGCCTGGCCGCGACCCAAGTACTGGCGAAAGAAGGCCTGACCGAGAAGGTCAAGGACAAGCTCGTCGAAGGCCAGAACATCACCCAGGCATTCCAGTTCGTGTCCACCGGCAACGCAGAGCTGGGTTTTGTCGCCTTGTCGCAGATCTATAAAGACGGCAAAGTCACCAGCGGTTCGGCGTGGATTGTGCCCGCAGCCATGCACGACCCGATCAAACAAGACGCGGTGATCCTCAACAAAGGCAAAGACAGCGCCGCTGCCAAAGCGCTGGTCGAGTACCTCAAAGGGCCGAAAGCCGCTGCCGTCATTAAGTCCTACGGTTACGAGCTGGCCAAATAAATGCCCCTATCGAGTGCCGATTTTTCCGCTATCTGGTTGACCATCAAACTGGCGTCACTGACCACCGTGATCCTGTTGGTCATCGGCACTCCAATTGCGCTGTGGCTGTCGCGCACCCGCTCCTGGTGGCGCGGTCCCATCGGCGCGATAGTGGCCCTGCCGCTGGTGTTGCCACCCACGGTAATCGGCTTTTACCTGCTGCTGACCATGGGCCCCCATGGCTACTTCGGGCAGCTCACCCAATGGCTCGGCCTGGGCACCCTCACCTTCAGTTTCGCCGGGCTCGTCATTGGTTCGGTGATCTATTCCATGCCGTTCGTGGTGCAGCCGTTGCAAAACGCCTTCTCCGCCATCGGCACTCGCCCATTGGAAGTGGCCGCGACCTTACGCGCCAATCCATGGGATACGTTCTTTACGGTCATCCTGCCCCTGGCGCGCCCGGGGTTTATCACTGCCTCGATCCTCGGATTTGCCCACACTGTCGGTGAGTTTGGCGTGGTGCTGATGATCGGCGGCAATATCCCGGACAAGACCCGCGTGGTCTCGGTGCAGATCTACGACCATGTTGAAGCCATGGAATACGCCCAGGCCCATTGGTTGGCCGGCGCCATGGTGGTGTTCGCGTTCCTCGTGTTGCTGGCGCTCTACTCCAGCCGTAAAACCAAGATAGGCTGGAGCTGATGTCGATGATTGATGTACGCCTGCAACTCAACTATTCCGGCTTTGCCCTGGAGGTGGACCTCCATCTTCCAGGGCGTGGTGTCACCGCGCTGTACGGGCATTCCGGCTCCGGCAAGACCACCTGTCTGCGCTGCATCGCCGGGCTGGAGCGCGCCGCCGACGGTTTTATCCAGGTCAACGATGACGTCTGGCAAGACAGCCGCAGCGGGTTGTTCGTGCCGCCCCATAAACGCGCGCTGGGTTATGTGTTTCAGGAGGCCAGCCTGTTCCCGCACTTGTCGGTGCGGGCCAATCTGGAGTTTGGTCTCAAACGCATTCCCCCCCAGCAGCGCCGGGTGGACACGGCCCAGGCCACGGAGCTGTTGGGGATCGGTCACCTCCTTGAGCGAAACCCCCAGCACTTGTCCGGCGGTGAACGCCAGCGCATCGGCATCGCCCGCGCCTTGCTCACCAGCCCGAAACTGCTGTTGATGGATGAACCGTTGGCCGCCCTCGACAGCCAGCGAAAAAATGAAATCCTGCCGTACCTGGAACGCCTGCACGACGAACTGGACATCCCGGTGCTGTACGTCAGCCATGCCCAGGATGAAGTCGCGCGCCTGGCGGACCACATCGTCCTGCTCAGTGACGGCAAGGCGTTGGCCAGCGGCCCGATCGGCGAAACCCTGGCGCGGCTCGACCTGCCGTTGGCGCGGGGCGACGATGCCGGCGTGGTGATCAACGGCACCGTCAGTGCCTATGACGCGGACTATCAGTTGCTGACGCTGCATCTGCCCGACAGCGCCCTGTCCATGCGCGTGGCCCATGCACCGCTGGCCGTGGGCAAAGCGCTGCGGGTCAAGGTGCAGGCGCGAGACGTCAGCCTCAGCCTGCAAGGATCGGAACCGAGCAGCATCCTCAACCGCTTGCCGGTAACGGTCATCCAGGAAATACCCGCAGACAACAGCGCCCACGTACTTGTACGCCTGGAAGCCGAGGGCACGCCCCTGCTGGCGCGCATCACCCGCTTCTCCCGCGACCAGTTGCACCTGCATCCGGGCCAGACGCTGTGGGCACAAATCAAGGCAGTCGCGGTACTGGCGTAACCATTTGGCACGACCGCAAAACGCTGTGGTCAATCAGACATACCGGCCTGATTTGTTGCCAAGGAACCCGCTATGCCTGACTCCGCGATCCCCGCTGACCTGCCCCGCGACCTGCATTACGTTGACGACACCCAGCCCGGCATTCGCCGCAAACATGTGCGCGGCAAGTTCCAGTATTTCAATGCCAAGGCTGAGCGCATCACAGACAAGGACGAAATCAAACGTCTGACCGCCCTCGCCGTCCCGCCCGCCTACACCGACGTGTGGATCTGCGCCGACCCGCGTGGCCATCTGCAAGCCACCGGACGCGACGCCCGTGGACGCAAGCAATACCGCTACCACCCACGCTGGCGCGAAGTGCGCGACACCGACAAATACTCACGCCTGGAAGCGTTCGGTAGCGCACTGCCCAAGCTGCGCAAGCAGCTGGAAGCGCAACTGGCCGAACCCGGTTTCACCCGAGAAAAAGTGCTGGCCACGGTGGTGATGCTGCTGGACGCCACCTTGATCCGAGTCGGCAATACCCAGTACGCACGCGACAACAAATCCTACGGTTTGACCACGCTGCGTAACCGCCATGTGGACGTCAAGGGCAGCGAGATTCAGTTCCAGTTTCGCGGCAAAAGCGGCGTGGAGCATCAGGTCAGCGTCAAGGATCGACGCTTGGCGAACGTGGTCAAGCGCTGCATGGAATTGCCCGGGCAGGATCTGTTTCAGTATCTGGACGAAGACGGCGAGCGGCGCACCGTCAGTTCCCATGATGTAAATGCGTACCTGCACAGCCTCACCGGCGCCGACTTCACCGCCAAGGACTATCGCACCTGGGCCGGCACCGCCATGGCGCTCGCCGTGTTGCGTGAGTTGGAATGGCAGCCGGAATCCGACGCCAAACGGCATGTGGTGGCCATGGTCAAGGACGTGGCCCGGCAGTTGGGGAATACACCGGCAGTGTGCCGCAAGTGCTATATCCATCCAGCAGTGCTGGAGCATTTCAGCCTGGGCGAACTGCACACCTTACCCAAGCCTCGGGTGCGCAAAGGGCTTAAGGCTGAGGAAGTCGCACTGGCCATGTTCCTTGAACAGCTCGCCAAGGCGAGTTAGGCTCTGTCTCCTTTCTGCCCTATGGGATGACCGCCGACGTGAACCACTAAGCCTTCCAGAATGTACCTGCAACGAGCCGCCTGGCGTGCTTGTTGGCCTGTTCGACATTGCTTTGGAGGTGCTGATGACTCACGTCAACCGGCTGCCCGCGTTGGTTTCCCTGCAACACCTGTCTTTCCAATTCGCCAACGGCGAAACCCTGCTGGAAGACCTCACGCTGTCCATTGACCTTACGCCCACCGGGATTGTGGGGCGCAATGGCCGGGGCAAAAGTGTTCTCGCCAAGCTGATCGCCGGGTTGCTTTCACCCTCCTCCGGCGCGCTGGATCGCCCGCCAAACGTGGCATATGTGCCACAGGCGGTTGTCGTCGAACCGGGGGATACCGTCGCCCAACTCACGGGAATCGCAGACGCCTTGGCGGCGTTGGAGCGCATGGCCCAAGGCACCGCCAGCGTGGAAGATCTGGCATTGATCAATGAACGCTGGGACCTCGCCGACCGCTTACGCAGCGCTTTGGATACAGCGGGGTTGTTACAGCTGAGTGCCAGCACGCCTGCCGAGCAACTCAGCGGTGGCCAACTGGCGCGGGTTGTGGTGATCGGTGCGCTGTTGTCTGCGCCGCAGTTGCTGGTGCTTGATGAGCCCACCAACCACCTCGACAGCGCAGGCCGCACGTGGCTGCTGCGGGTTCTGGCTGATTGGCGTGGCGGCCTGGTGGTGGTCAGCCATGATCGGCAGTTGCTCAATAGCCTGGGGCGCATCATCGATCTGTCGCCCCTCGGCGTGCGGGTGTATGGCGGTAATTACGATGCCTATCGCGTGCAACGAGACAACCAACAGCAGGCCGCTGTCGCCGCATTGGACCACGCACGCCTGGAGCGCAGCCGCGAACGCAAGCGCCTGCAAAAGGACCACGACAGCCTGCAACGCAACGCAGCCCACTCCCGCAAGCAGGCGCAAGTCGCCAACATTGACCGATTCACCAAGGCACGCTGGAAAGGCGCGGCCACACAAATCGTCAGCACCGTACGCAGCGCCCATCGGCACCGCAAAGAAGATCTGGACAGCCAGGTGCGCCAGGCTTACGAGCGGGTACAGGATGAGTCGACAACGTTGCTCGCATTACCGGCGTCGACGGTGCCCAGCGGGCGCACAGTCGCGACCTTAATCGATGCCCAACTGCCGTGGCTGCCCGCGAGGTGCGTCAACATGCACCTCACAGGCCCGGTACGTGTCGCGGTGCATGGGCCGAACGGTTGCGGCAAGTCCACGCTGCTCAAGCTGTTGGCTGGCCAATGGCAAGCGGTCACGGGGCAATGCAGCGTGCACGTGCCCAGTGTCTACATTGATCAGCATCTCACCCTGCTGGACAACCAGCGCTCGATCATCGAACAGCTCAACCTGCTCGGTACGCCGCTGACCGAAGCCGAGTTGCGTGCGCGCCTGGCCTTGCTGCAACTGGACGCCCTGCGCGTGACACAACCCGCGGTGCAACTCAGCGGCGGCGAACGTTTGAAAGCAGCGATGGCGATTGCCCTGTGGCGCCACGTGCCCGCGCAACTGTTGCTGCTCGACGAGCCCACCAATCACTTGGACCTGGAATCGGTGAGGGCTTTTGAGCAGGCGCTGCAAGGGTTTAGCGGAGCGATGGTGGTGGTGTCGCATGATGAAGCGTTTGTGCAGGCGATCGGGCCGACGCACCGCTTGAACTGGACGCAGGAGGGCTGGCGCCTGGAAGCTGCCTGAGGTCATTGCATGCGTGGTCAAAGCGCCCTACCGTAGTGGCCGGATAATCTCACCGTGGAGCCCGGTCCTATGCTGCCTTCGTCCCGAAAGCCTTACGTCAATGCTGCACTTGCCCATCGACAGCGTTGGCGCGGCCGGGTCGGCATGATGCTGGTGGCCAGTCTTTCGGTGCTGGCGGGCATGACCGACGCCATCGGTTTTATGGCCAGCGGCGACTTCGTTTCGTTCATGAGCGGCAACACTACGCGCCTTGCGGTGGCAATCAGTGCCGGGGACTTGGGGCTGACGGCGCGATTGTTATTGCTGGTCGCCACCTTCGTGGTCGGCAACGCATTGGGCGTAGTAGTGAGTCGTTTTGGCAAGCGGCATGCCCTACCTTTGCTGCTGTGTATTGCTGCGTTGTTGTGCGCAGGCGCGCTGTGGCCGTCAGACGATACCTTGCCCGCGTTGCTGGCAGCGATCATTGCAATGGGCATGCTTAATGCGGCCGTCGAAGAGGTCAACGGTTTGCCCGTAGGCCTTACCTACGTCACGGGTGCGTTGTCTCGTTTTGGCCGTGGCCTCGGGCGTTGGATGCTGGGCGAGCGTCGCAATGGCTGGCGGGTGCAGTTGATCCCGTGGGGCGGCATGTTTGTGGGGGCCGTGATCGGCGCGTTGCTGGAGCAGCAGATGGGCCTGAAGGCGTTGCTGGTCAGCGCTGTGTTGGCTGGGGTGTTGGGGGTGGTGTCACTGAAGATCCCTCGTCGCTGGCACTTGGGTTTCATGCCGCGATAAGGGGAAAAGATGCTCGCCCGACAATTTGGCCTCGACGTCCTTGTACTGGTAAAGAGCCATCAAGCCGGGCGAGCAGTGAGAATGATAAGCGAATGTCCGGCGGCTGTCCCGCCGGGCGTTTCCTAAACAGACTAAGGCAAGGGACTACAGACAAGTCGCCAGCGCGGCCAAACGACGCTTGGCAGGCATCTCATCCTCGGCGGCGTAGTATTTGACGGACGATCCGGCACCCGCACTTTGCACGTCGACGAAGTAATCGCCACCGGTGGTGTAGACGGTGAAACCACCCGCCCCGTTCGGCTCTTTGAAGCCGCCGGCATCGACGCCAAACACGCTTTCATCCTGCCAGCCAAACTGGATGCACTCGGCAACCACCAGGGTGGCCTTGTCCGATGCCAGAGTCTTGTAGGGGGCTCCCGAACGGGCTTCGTTCATCTTCGAACCTGCGCAGCCGGTCAGTGCCGCCAATACCAATGCGCCCATTACCACCTTGTGCATGCCATCGCCTCCATGAAAAAAAACGCGACTGTAGCATTGCCGCGCAGCTGACTGACGCCTGGATGAACTTTGTTTCACTGTGACGCAGGAGCGTGCCATCTATAGTGGCTTGGCTCATTTTTAGAAGTCTCCCTTCTGCCCGCCCTCCCGCGGGCTTTTTTTTGTCTGCGCTTCAGAGCCACCAGCGGAACAGATAGAACAACGCCATGCTCAGCAGCACCGTAAGCAGCACATTGCGCGTCCAGAACATCAACGCGACCGCACTGATACCCGCCAGCAAATAGGGATTGGCCGGACTCAGGTTGAGCTGATGGTCAGCGAGAAAAATAATTGGCCCGCAAATCGCTGTAAGCATCCCTGGCACGGCAAACCCGAGAAACTCCCGAGCGCCACGGTTGAGGCGCACCGGCAGGCGCGGTTCGATAAACAGGTAGCGGTTGAGAAATACCACCAGGCCCATGGCCACAATCATCAGGTAAATCATCGCTGCCCTACTCCCAATCGCTTGCAGACAAACCCTGCACTCATGCCCAGCACGCCGGACACCACCACTGCTGACTCCCAGTGCAGGAAACTCAGCCACACCGAACACAGCAGCGACACCGCCACGCAGACCACGGTCGGCACATCCCGCACAACGGGAGTTATCAGAGCGATAAAAGTCGCGGCGATGGAAAATTCCAGGCCCAGTTGATCAAGACCGGGAATGCTTTTGCCCAACACGATGCCGGCCAGGGTGAACAGGTTCCAGGCGATATAAAACGTCAGGCCGACGCCCAAGGCATACCAGCGATTGAAGGTCTGGCGATCATAGTGGCTGACCAGTGCGAAGAACTCATCGGTCAGTAGAAACCCCAGGCTCATGCGCCAACGGCTATTAAGTGCCGACAACGTGGGGCGCATATGCATGCCGTACAGCAAATGCTGGGACGTCAGCAGCAAGGTGGTCAGCACGATGGAAATCAGGCTGGCGCCACTCTTGACCATCCCGATGGCAACCAGTTGCGCAGCACCGGCGAACACAATGGCGGAAAGGCCTTGGGCCTGCAGCGGGGTGAATTGAGCATCGATGGCCATGGAGCCGGCCAGCAGCCCCCAAGGGGCACACGCCAGGGACAGGGGAATAACGGCGATGGCGCCGCGAGCGAAGGCGTAATGAGGTAAGGCAGTAGGCATGGAGACGGCTCATCGACAGACAGTCGACAAGCATGCCAGCGTAATCAGGGAGTTGTCTTGAACGATCTTGCTCAAGCGAGCTTTACAGAGACCTGCTCCACCGAGTCGCGAGCTTCACGCAATTCGTAGGCGTCCTGGTTCAGACGATGAATCGTATTGAGCAAGCGTTGACGCAGCACTTCATCGCCGAGCTTTTCGACGGCGCGCATCAGGTCAAACGCCGCGGTTTCGTTATTTTCCGCGACGGAATCCAGGGTCTTGCGCAGGTTACGAGTGGCACGGGTCACGCGGGGTCTTCCTTCTTCAGCAATGGGCGGGCACTTTAGGACATTCGTGTTTCATTTTAATTTCAATCACTTGTGGTTGATTTGTCGGTGTTTGATCCACGTCAATTGAAACAAGGTTTGGCTGAAATATCGGGAAATACGTATATTCCCTAACCCCCTTCATACAACCCGCCATGGTTGCAGACCACAACGGGCCAGCACCTGCCGCTGAGCCACCGGAGCGTTAATTCATGCTTGTCGCCGTTGCTATTTTTATCGCCACCATCGTCCTGGTTATCTGGCAGCCCAAGGGGCTTGGCGTCGGCTGGAGCGCCACCTTGGGCGCGATCCTGGCCCTCGCCTGCGGCGCGGTCAGCCTTTCGGACATCCCCGTGGTATGGCACATCATCTGGAACGCCACCGGCACGTTTGTCGCGCTGATCATCATCAGCCTGTTGCTGGATGAAGCCGGTTTCTTCGCCTGGACCGCGCTGCATGTGGCGCGTTGGGGCCGTGGACGCGGCCGTCGCTTGTTTGCCTATATGGTGCTGCTCGGTGCGCTGGTGTCGGCGCTGTTCGCCAATGACGGCGCGGCACTGATCCTTACTCCGATTGTCATGTCGATGCTGCTGGCCCTGCGTTTCTCGCCGGCGGCGACCCTGGCGTTCGTCATGGGTGCAGGCTTTATCGCCGACACTGCAAGCCTGCCACTCGTGGTATCGAACCTGGTGAACATCGTCTCGGCGGACTACTTCAAGATCGGCTTCAACGAATATGCGGCGGTGATGGTTCCGGTCAACTTTGTCAGCGTCGCGGCCACGCTGGCGGTGTTGCTGTGGTTCTTCCGCCGCGATATCCCGCAAACCTACGACCCCGCCGACCTGGCCGACCCCGCCAGTGCTGTCCACGACCGTGCCACCTTCCGCGCTGGCTGGTGGGTGCTGGGCATCCTGTTGATCGGCTGTTTCGCGCTTGAGCCACTGGGCATTCCCATCAGTGCGATTTCCGCCGTGTGTGCCGTGCTCTTACTGGTCATCGCCGCCAAGGGCCATAAGATCTCCACGCGCAAAGTGCTGAAGGAAGCGCCGTGGCAGATCGTGATCTTTTCCTTGGGCATGTACCTGGTGGTCTACGGCCTGCGTAATGCTGGCCTCACGGATTACCTCGCCACCTGGCTCGACACCTTCGCCGAGTACGGCGTGTGGGGCGCGGCCATGGGCACCGGTGTGCTGACGGCCTTGCTGTCGTCAGTCATGAACAACCTGCCCACAGTGCTGATCGGCGCGTTGTCCATTGAGCACAGCCATGCCGTGGGCGTGGTTAAGGATGCGATGATCTACGCCAACGTCATCGGCAGCGACCTGGGCCCGAAAATCACCCCCATCGGCAGCCTCGCCACTTTGCTGTGGTTGCATATCCTGGCGCGAAAAGGCATCACCATCACTTGGGGTTACTACTTCAAGGTCGGGATTGTGCTGACCTTGCCGGTGCTGCTGGTCACCCTCGCCGCCCTCGCCCTGCGTCTGAGTATCTGACGGAGAATGCCGATGAAAGCCCTGCAACACGCCTGGCTTGGCAACTACGAAGTCAGCAGCACGGTTTGCACCGGCCTGACGTTCGCTCGCCATAGTCACGACGAGTGTGTGATCGGCGTGAACCTGGTGGGCGAGGAGAACGTCTGGCTGGACCGCAGGGAATTCGACGCCGGGCCGGGCAGCATTACGCTGTACAACCCAGGGCAGATTCAAGGCGGCGGTGCGGCGGATGGCGCGCCTTGGCAGTTCGTCAGCCTCTACGTCACGGCGGATCAATTGGCCGCGGACTTGGGCTTGGCGCACCTGGAGTTTGATCGCCCATTATGTTTTCAACCGCTGCTCGCGCAACGCCTGGCGGCGGCGGTGAAAGGCGCATTGAGCGCCGACGCCTTGGTTCGCGAGCTGAACGAAGACGCCTTGGTGTCGCTGCTGGGAGAGGTGGTCGCGATCAGCGGCGTGCGTCTGCCCAGCACCCCTGCCACGGCTAACCCCATGGTCAGCCGCGCCCAGGAGTTGCTGGCGGCGCACCTGCATCAATCCCTGCCGTTGGACCACCTCGGCGATGAGTTGGGGCTGTCCAAGTTCCACCTGCTGCGCGCCTTTCAGAAAGCCACCGGGCTAAGTCCTCGGCAGTGGGCCATGCAACTGCGCACCCGTCGCGCCAAGGGTTTGTTGCGCATGGGCGCGCCAGCCTCGGACGTCGCCCATGACCTCGGGTTTGCCGACCAGAGCCACCTCAATCGGCATTTTCGCGCGGCTTACGGCATGACCCCGGGTCGTTACCAGAGCGTCGTGAAACGTTGAACTGCGCAATCTGGTTCAAGACACCCTCCAACCTGCGCCTCACACTGCCCCCATCAATTGAAGGAACGCGGGCATGTTGACGATCTTTTTCTACGCGCTGGTATTCGGTTTTGTGTTTTGCCTCTCCCCTGGCGCCGTGCTGGCGGAGACCTTACGGCGCGGCTTGCTCCATGGCTTTACTCCCGCGCTGATGGTGCAGATCGGCTCACTGGTCGGTGACGCCGTCTGGGCCGTGATCGGCCTGACCGGCATTGCCCTGCTGATCCAGCACGACGCCGTGCGTGTGCCGCTGACCATTGTCTGCGCGCTGTACCTGGCGTGGCTCGGCGTGCGTAGCCTGATCGACGCCTGGCAGTTGCCTGAAGCCGGCAGCGCACCGGCCAGCTCCGGGCAGAATGCCTTGGCGGTGGGCGCGGCGATCTCGTTGGCCAATCCGAAGAACATTGTTTACTGGGGGGCATTGGGCAGTGCCTTGTCTGGCATTGTCGGCGCCACGCCCAGCCATGGGCAAACCTTGATGTTTTTTGCAGGCTTCATGCTGGCATCGGTGTTGTCCTGCTTTCTGATCGCGGCGCTGGTTAACCTGCTACGCAAAAACGCTTCGCCCATGTGGCAACGCATCAGTTATGGCGCCTGCGGGCTGGTATTGATATATCTGGCGATTCTCGCCGCGCACGGTATATGAAGTTATATAGCCAACAACTTCCAATGCGTTTTGTCTGAATGAAGTCTGAATACTGGTCAGTTTAATTAATCATGCGTTGACATTTTGTAACTGTCTGAGTAGATTGCCCCTGCCCGCAACTGGGGCCTTTTTTAAACCTCACAAAAGAAGCCAATGGACACAGTATCTAGTCGCTGTCCGAGCACCGCATTTGCGGGCGTCGGGCGCCAAACCCAGAATATGACAGGACTCGTCTCCCCGGTCCGGTAAGCTGCGCTAGAGCTTGATGCTCCACCGTAACTGCCTCACCGGATGCCCGTCCGGTCCCGAGGTGTGTTATGACCTTCCAACTCCTTGTTTTACCCGATGTACGCACGCTGGCCGCTGCCCTGCGCGCCAAGCCAGGCCGAGCACCCGCAGGCTTTTGCCCTGCCCGCTCGGCCTTTGTTGCACCCTCCCCTCAAGTGCATCCAGCCCGACCGCTGGCGCACTGGCGTATCTGCCCGCAAAGCGGCCAATTGATGCAGCACTGGGAACATGCCGACCCTCAAGACCCGCAGAGACCGAAGGTTTCCAGCCTGGCTCACGCTGGCTTGATGCTCGGTCTGTATGTGAGCGCTCGCGCCGCCTGACCTGGCTGAAAACAGCAACTTTCTTATTAATTCCCTGGAGTTCTTTATGAACGCATCCAGTCGTAGCCCGCTGCACGTTAGTTAACTAACGCGCTGTTGGCGGGCGTTATAGAAGTTATGTGAACACTTTAATAAAACCGATCGCGAAGTCCGCGGCTCGGCATGCTTTTGCTCGCCTGTATTCAGGTAAGTACCGGGTATGTTTTGTCGAGAATTGGCGACAGGAGTACAAACAATGAGCGCCGTAAAAAACACGCCACTGAGCAAGAAAAAGAGCACCTGCGAAGGCACCAAACTGTCGATGCGTGCCGCCCGCGAAGCCCAAAACGGCCTGCAAGCCACCCTGGCCAACGTACGCGCCACCCAGGATGGCCTGACCGAATTGGACGCCTCTGCACGTCTGCAACGGGAAGGCGCTAACGAAGTCGCCCATGACAAGCCGCCGCACGCCCTCATCCAGTTCCTGCACGCACTGAACAACCCGTTCATCTACGTGCTGCTGACCCTGGGCGCCATCAGCTTCTTTACCGATTGCTGGCTGCCGATGCAGGAAGGCGAAGACGCTGACCCGACCAAAGTCATCATCATCATGACCATGGTCCTGCTCAGCAGCCTATTGCGCTTCTGGCAGGAGCACCGCTCGGCAAAATCCGCCGAGGCCTTGAAAGCCATGGTACGCACCACCGCCACCGTGCTGCGCCGTGAGCAAGTGGGCAGCCAACCGACCCTGCGCGAAGTACCGATGCGCGACCTGGTGGCGGGCGATATCGTGCAACTGTCGGCCGGTGACATGATCCCCGCCGACATCCGCCTGATCGAATCCCGAGACCTGTTTATCAGCCAGGCCGTGCTCACCGGCGAAGCCTTGCCGGTGGAGAAGTACGACACCCTGGGCGACGTTACGCAAAAAACCGCCGGACCGGTGATCGCCGACCAAGGCAACCTGCTGGACCTGCCCAATATCTGCTTTATGGGCACCAACGTGGTCAGCGGCCGGGCCACGGCCGTGGTGGTGGCCACCGGGTCGCGTACCTACTTTGGCTCCCTGGCCAAGGCGATTGTCGGCTCGCGAGTGCAGACCGCGTTCGACCGTGGGGTCAACAGTGTCAGTTGGCTGCTGATCCGCTTCATGCTGGTGATGGTGCCCATCGTGTTCTTCCTCAACGGTTTCTCCAAGGGTGACTGGGGCGATGCCTTCTTGTTTGCGCTGGCGGTTGCCGTGGGCCTCACACCGGAAATGCTGCCGATGATCGTCAGCGCCAACCTGGCCAAGGGCGCCACGGCCATGGCCAAGCGCAAAGTGGTGGTCAAGCGCCTCAACGCGATCCAGAACTTCGGCTCCATGGACGTGTTGTGCACCGACAAGACCGGCACCCTGACCCAGGACAGAATCATCCTCGAACATCACGTCAACGCCTTAGGCCAGCGTGATGATGCCGTGCTGTCCCTGGCTTGGCTCAACAGCTACCACCAGAGCGGCATGAAGAACCTGATGGACCAGGCGGTGGTGCAGTTTTCGCAACAGAACCCGACATTCCAAGTGCCGTTTGCCTACAGCAAGGTCGATGAGTTGCCCTTCGACTTTGTACGCCGCCGCCTGTCCATCGTGGTCAGGGACGCGGCCGACGACCATCTGCTGGTGTGCAAAGGCGCCGTAGAAGAGATGCTGGGTATTTCCACCCATGTAATGGACGCTGGCGCCGCGGTGCCGTTGGATGAGCGCCGTCGCGAGCAACTGCTGTCAATTGCCAACGATTACAACGAAGACGGCTTTCGCGTGCTGGTGGTGGCGACTCGCACGATCCCCAAGGCGTTGGCACGCCAGCAGTACACCACCGTCGATGAGCGCAACCTGGTGATCCACGGTTTTCTGACCTTCCTCGATCCACCGAAGGAAACCGCCGGCCCTGCGATTGCCGCACTGCAACAGATCGGCGTGGCGGTCAAAGTGCTGACCGGCGACAACGCGGTCGTCACCAGCAAGATCTGCCGTCAGGTCGGCCTTGAGCCCGGTCAACCGCTGCTGGGCGTTGAAATCGAATTGATGGACGACGTCACCCTGGCGCGCCGAGTAGAGGAACGCACGGTATTCGCCAAACTCACGCCGTTGCAGAAATCCCGTGTGCTCAAGGCCCTGCAAGCCAACGGCCATACGGTGGGCTTCCTCGGGGACGGCATCAACGATGCCCCTGCGCTGCGCGATGCCGACGTGGGCATCTCGGTGGACAGTGGCACCGACATCGCCAAGGAGTCGGCGGACATCATCCTGCTGGAAAAAAGCCTGATGGTGCTGGAGGAAGGCGTGCTCAAGGGCCGCGAAACCTTCGGCAATATCATGAAGTACCTGAACATGACCGCCAGCTCCAATTTCGGCAACGTGTTCTCAGTGCTGGTGGCCAGTGCGTTTATCCCGTTCATGCCGATGCTGGCGATCCACTTGCTGCTGCAAAACCTGATGTATGACATCTCCCAGCTGGCGTTGCCGTGGGACAAGATGGACAAGGAATACCTGACCAAGCCACGCAAGTGGGACGCGAAAAACATCGGCCGTTTCATGCTGTGGATCGGGCCGACCTCGTCGATTTTCGACATCACTACCTTTGCGCTGATGTGGTACGTGTTTGCCGCCAACAGCGTCGAGATGCAGACGCTGTTCCAGTCCGGCTGGTTTATCGAAGGACTGCTGTCGCAAACCCTGGTGGTGCATATGCTGCGCACCCGCAAGATCCCCTTCTTCCAGAGCACGGCCGCTTGGCCGGTGCTGATGATGACCTGCTTGGTGATCGTACTGGGGATCTACGTGCCGTTCTCGCCCCTGGGCACCCTGGTGGGCTTGCAGCCACTGCCTTTGGCGTACTTCCCTTGGCTGGTGGGCACCTTGCTCAGCTACTGCTGCGTGGCCCAACTGATGAAAACGATCTACATCCGCCGCTTCAAGCAGTGGTACTGATCACCCCTGCCGTTTAAACGGTGGCGGTCGCTGGGCCGCCACCGTGTCTTACAAGGAATCGGACTATGCGCATCTTGATCTGTGCAGGTCGTCATTACGCCGACACCAAAAAGTCTCGCCAGGTACTGGACGCCTACCATCGCCTGCGCCCGGTGCAGGTACTGATCCACGGCGGCAACCAGTTTCTCGGCAGCGACATCGAAGAATGGGCCCGTGAAATCGGTATCGACGTGGTGCGTTACCCACCCAATTGGCAACGCCACGGCAAGCAGGCAGAACGCCAACGCAACCACTTCATGCTGACCGACAGCCACCCCGACGTGGTCATCGCTTTGCCGGGCGGTGAGGACACATCGGAGCTGGTCTGCCAGGCCCGAGCCAGCGGCATTTCGGTACTTACCGTAGAAAACTGAACCCAAGCGAGGTGCGTCATGCACAACCTACACACCCCAAAGCGCCCTGACGGGTTTGCCAAATACCGCGCGCGTCACCGCCGCGATGTGCGCCACAGCCTGCTGCTGTTGCCGCCGGCCAAACGCCGTGCGCTGCGGCGCAATCTGATCTTTATCGGCCTGGCCCTGAGCGTTATTTTGCTTATCGCCGTCGTGTCGAAGGCCAATGCGGCAGGCGCTGCCTACGCTGGGCTTTTAAGCTGCTGCTCAAGTTGCAGCTGCATTTGAGGATCAATGCTCAGCGTAGCCGCCAGCTCATCCAGATAATTGCGCTCTGCGTCCTGCTGATCATCCACCAGCATCACACTGGCCAGGTACACCTCGGCCGCTATCGCCGGGTCATGTGCGAATTCGGCAAAATCCGCAGCATCCAAGGGCTTGGCGACTTCGGCGTCGAGCCACTGCTGCAGTTGCGGGTCGTCGGTGTGCTTGCCCAGTTCAGTGGAGATCATTTGCTGCTCTGCGTCATCGATCCGACCGTCGGCCTTCGCCGCGGCGATCAAGGCACGCAACACCGCATGGCTGTGGGCCTCGGCTTCGGGGCCACCCAGCTGGTCGACTGTCTGAAAGGACGATTGCGGTTTGGAGGCCTGCTGACTCTGCCATGCCTGATACGCCTTGAACGCCATCATCCCCAACGACGCCAACGCCGCGTAATTCATCCCGCCGGAGCGCCCCTGTGCAGAACGTGTCGCCGCCCCGCCACCGAGCATGCCGCCGAGGCCGCCTAACAATCCACCCAGACCGCCACCGGCCGAAGCATTGCCGGTGCTGGTGCCCTTGAGCACCCCCCCGAGCAGCCCGCCCAGGCCGCCGCCCGTAGCGCCACCGCCGGACTGCCCGGCGCGCAGCAGTTGTTCGAGTAGGTCGCTTGTGTTCATGGTGTCACCCTTGCGCGCGTAGAATTGGCGTTCAACAACCATAGTCCGCCGCTGCCGAAACTCCATGACCGCCGAGCGGGCGCGTATTCAAGCAGGGAAACCCGTGAACCGAATCGAGCAGATTGCGCTGATGGCGACCTACAACCAGTGGATGAATCGCAAAGTCTATGACGCCGCCGCCAGGCTTTCGGATGCGCAATTACGCACGGACCGTCAGGCTTTTTTCGGCTCGATACTCGGCACACTCAACCACCTGGCGCAGGGAGACACGGTCTGGCTCAAACGCTTCGCCCAGCACCCGGCAGGCTTTACAGCGCTAGCCCCACTGGAAGCCATTGCCATGCCCGTCGACCTCAAGCATCTGGCCTTTGCCGACCTTAGCGCGCTGGCTGCCCGTCGTACCTGGCTGGACCAACTGATCATCGATTGGACCAAGACCCTGCGCGAGCCTGATCTCGACCTGCGCTTGCATTACCACAACATGCGTGGCGCCGCCGCCGACAAGCCCTTTTCCAGCCTGCTATTGCACTTTTTCAATCATCAGACCCACCACCGGGGTCAGGCGACCACCTTGCTGACCCAGGCCGGAGTGGATGTCGGCGACACGGACCTGCTGGCACTGATCGACTGACGGCAGCGCGCTGCTGAGCAGGCTAGAGCCATAAACGAACGCCTAGGCAACTGTGAGGTCGTAATGACAGGTGCCGGGATCTTTCTGCGCCCGCCCTCTTCGCACCCGTCGTGGGTTTACCGATGGGTGCACCCCATAAGAAGGAGACGCTTACATGGTCATTCACTTCAAGGTCGCCGGGCATCTGGCTTGCGGCCACCACGGTACCAACCTCCCCTCCAGCGCTGAGCTGAACCGGGTCAAGTGCCGTACCTGCCGCAACACTGAGGCCTACAAGGAAGCCCGCCGCACCCAACGCAATGCCGCTCGGCGTGCTTCGCGCAAAGCCAAGTCCCCCACCGCCACTGACTGGCGCAGCGCCTGGACCCAACGTCTCACCGACCTGCCAGGGTTGCAGCGTTTGCCCAGAGGGTTCAGCGGCCAGCCTTTCGTATAGGCCTGCACACGCAAGCCCCGGCTAAACCGGGGCTTGTTTGCGATCGCTCTGCCTTTCTGCTGAAGATTCATGACGCCCATCTGTGATTCTTGTGTTCGGGCAGCAGAAACCTACTGGACTCTCTTTTAAAACCCCTGTAGCCCACTGATCTTTCGAGCTTTTTCATCTTGCTCGATGCCCAACAAAGGTGCGTTACGGCCTTGCGCATACGCGCCTTGATCTATATATTCCCAACCCTGCTACACCGCGCTACCGCCCGAATGGCGAAACTGGTAGACGCATGGGACTTAAAATCCCCCGCTCGTAAGGGCGTCCCGGTTCGATTCCGGGTTCGGGCACCATAGATATCAAGGGCTTGCATGATTAACGTCATGCAGGCCCTTATCTTTTGCGCTAAGCAATTTTTGACACTGCTTCGCAACTCCCTTCCCTGGCGTTCCGCCGACGCAAATCAAATCGGCATACTTCACCGACTACTTCGCTGTTCTCATGACTGCATAGCAAAAAAGCCCAGCAATCGCGCTGGGCTCAGATAGGGAAACTCAGTAAAAAATATGTGCCGTGCTACTTAACCCTTAAAGCTTCTGTGGCGACTCCGTACCTGCGAGGGGATCCCGCCACCACCAGCATGGCGATAGCCGAAGAAACCGAAGCAACCAAGTCTCTACCCTAGCCAGGTCCGCCCATACACTCTGCGGTGCTGGAAAGCATTGCTCCCGCCTGCTGCACCAGCTTTCTCCACTCATCGCTGGTGATGAGTTCGGCAAGCTCCATGGCGTCAGCCCGCCGCAACAATCCAAAATACTTAACCTCTGCGTCCGTTTGACTTACGGCCTGTGTAAACAGGTCGCGCCAGGCTGTCATGGCTAGTCTTCGCTGTGCCTCTCTCATCGAGGGCCCCTAATGGTGAGATGAGGCAGTATGTATTAGGTTGCCGGGCGCGTTCGGCATGATCTCGTTATTGCCGACCAATGGCGGCCATAAGCCATTAATGGCGAAGTTTTGGCTCGGTCACGGGAAGATTCGACTGAAAGTAGTGGGTCCGTTCGCACTGATCGTTGGCGTTTGCTGGACGATCTTCGCGCTGGGCGTCTTGTATCTGCCCTTCGGAGCGCCATCTATTGAGTCGGGAATCCTGACGATTACAACTTCCTCAGGTGTTACATAGAGCCCGCTACGTGCGTGGCTTTCTGCTTTTGCGACATCCTTTTCACCTGGCATTTACAGGACAGGGTGCTAAATCACCCTACTCCTTTGAAGAATTCCCTTTAGGCCCGCCCACAAGCGGGCTTTTTTTTGCCCGTTAGAAAGGCGCCAGATCCTCTTCGGGCTCAAGCTCGGCCTCCAAACCGCGACTGCCGTACGCGCACAACAATCTGACTGCCCGCAACGAACCTTCCTACAAAGCGAATTGTCGAAATGTGGCTTTGGTCACCCGTCTGCGCGCCCACCTATCAGGGAGAACCCAGCAGCCATCACCGGCTAATAGTCGGCGTGGTACCGGTTTTCTCGTGCCAGCTAGATAAAAGCCAACTATTCACGCGACATCTCAAGAGGCAAAGGAATCGTGCCCGAACAAAAAATGCATGCCTGCAACACAATTGATGAGTCCTTGGGAAATGCAAAATTGCCCGTAGAGCGGCTAGAGTCTTTAACATTTCTGCGCTTTGTTGCAGCCATCGTAGTGGTTCTTTTCCATTACGGAAAAGAAACGCAAATTTACGCAAGCTTGCCAACGATACTGAATTGCGGGCCGATCATGGTCACTTTCTTTTTCGTACTGTCAGGCTTTGTGCTCGCCCTATCGAATACAAAAAAGAACATTCCGACCTCACAATTCTATGTAAACAGAGCCGCCAGGATATTGCCCATTTATCTAATAGCGCTACTGGCTTACATGGCAATAACAAGCAGCTCACTAAATGGCAAATTTTTTATATCCGCCGCCCTTATTCAAGCGTGGCTCCCAAAATACGCAACGACTTTAAATTACCCTGGCTGGTCTGTTTCAGTTGAGATGTTTTTCTATTTGATTTGCCCATTGCTGATTTTTGTCAGCAATACAAAAAAACACGTACGCCTCAAGGTGTGGCTGGCGTCCTCGCTACTCCTTTGGGTTTTCAGCCAAGTCGTGCTCAGCTACTACAGCCGTACAGACCCCTATGGCAATACCAGTCCGCGCCTGCACTCGCTGATCAATTATTTTCCACCTTCACACCTGTGCAGCTTTGTCCTTGGGTTCACTGCCGGGCTCATGTTCAAAGCAGGCGTATTGCGTAACGTCGTCGGGGAGAAGACTGCGCTCGTTCTCAGCATCGTGTTGTTCGCCATTATCGGCAAGATAATTGATTACGGCCCAAGAATAGATGATGCCATCGGCGCGCACTTAGCGTACGGAAGTAGTTTCACAGCTATCCTGTTTGCCCCAGCGATTTACTTTTGCGCCATAGCAAACAACTTACTAAAAAAAGCCCCCTTCATACCCGTGCTTGTCATACTCGGAGAATCCAGCTATTCGCTTTACATATTGCAAGCGCCGGCTCACCTTGCTTTCCAAATGCTGCCGACTCAGTTTCTTTTTGAATCCAGTACGATTAATTTTTCAGTCTTTGTCATCTTTTTAATTTCGCTATCCATCGCTTCATACTTCCTGATTGAAAAAACCCTTTCAAAAACGATCAAAGTTTTTTATGCAAAACGCATGAAGCGTTCACCCGTTAAAACTGAATCCGTAGCCTGAGAATATCGCCTCGCCGTTCTCCCGTGCTCACGCGACGACAGATTGAACACTGACCGTATTTGCATCATGCAAGCGTGGGCTTGGCTCTTGAGGCGCCGTTTACACGGCGTAAAGCAACCGCGCACCTGTTCCAAACGCACGCACACGGTGCGTCGTTTCTACCCAGGTGACATTTTTCGGAGCGTGGTCAGCGTCGTCTTACACACTGGTTTCCTTTAAAATCATAAACATAGCGTTTATGGCCTGAAGCTTGCTTTTAAGCTATCGCCGCGCCATGCGGCACTCGTTTCCCCCATCCTCTCAGGGTGGGCGACCCAGCCTCAACGATGCGGCTGGTGTCTCCAAGTGAAGCGAATCACATATCCAGCCGACAGCGCCGTCGGTATGTGAAATCAGGCCCTCCTTCCCCGCCTGCATTTCTTCCCAGACCTTCTTTCCTTCATTGCAAACCGTCATGCCCGGCGCTTTTCCTGGCGTGCTTCGGGCTGCAGTGGATAGGGAGTCCGGGTTTCAGGAGTCTTCCGAATGGCTATGAATCGTCGTGCTTTCCTGCGTGCATCTGCGATTTCCGCGGCTGCTGTGTCCACGTTGAGCCTCAAGAGTTTCTCGGCGTTTGCTGCCGACGACGCGATCAATATCGCCTCGCTGTATGACAACTCCGGCGGCCTCGACATCTACGGCAAACCCATCGTCGATGCGCTGACCTTCGCTGTCGAAGAACTCAATAGCTCCGGCGGCTTGCTCGGCCGCCCGCTCAACCTGATCAAGTACGACACCCAGTCGAACATGCAGCTTTACGCGCAATACGCCCAACAGGCCGCGCTCAAGGATCGCGCGGCGGTGGTGCACGCCGGTATCACGTCGGCGTCGCGGGAAGTGGTGCGTCCGGTGCTGGACCGCTACAAGACCCTGTATTTCTACAACAACCAATACGAAGGCGGCGTGTGTGACCGCAACTTCTTCGGCACCGGTGTCACACCCGGCCAGACCGTGGAGAAGCTGGTGTCCCATGTCACCAAGAAGTGGGGCAAGAAGGTCTACATCGTCGCGGCGGACTACAACTACGGGCAGATCGTCACCGCCTGGGTCAAAAAGTACGTCGAGCAAGCGGGCGGCGAAAGCGTCGGCATCGAGTTCTTCCCACTGGACGTGACCAACTTCGGCGCGACGATCTCGAAGATCCAGGAAGCCAAGCCGGACTTCGTCTGGTCGGCGCTGGTGGGCGGCGCGCACATGTCGTTCTATCGCCAGTGGAAAGCCGCAGGCATGACCGGCAAGCTGCCGATTGCCTCCACCACCTTCGCCGGCGGTAACGAGCACATCGTGCTGTCGCCGGAAGAATGCAACGGCATCCTGATCTGCCAGAACTATGTGCAGGAACTGGCCACGTCGCAGAACCAGGCGTTCGTCGAGCGCTTCCATAAGCGCTTCGGCGCGGACTATCCGTACATCACCGAACTGGCCATGGGCGCTTACCAGGGCATGATGCTGTGGGCCGAAGGCGTGCGCCAGGCAGGTACGGTGGAGCGCATGGCCGTGACCCAGGCGCTGGAAAAAGGCATCAGCCTGGACCTGCCCAGCGGCAAGGTCAGCATCGACCCGGCGACCCACCACTGTGTGCTCGACGTGCACATCGCCGAAGTCCGCGACCGCCGCCTGGAGGTGGTCGAAAGCTTCGCCCAGCAAGCGCCGTCCGACACCGCCGCGGTGTGTGACCTGGTGAAGAACCCGCGCGACGCCAAACAATACAGCATCGCGCTGTAAGGAGGCCGACATGGATTGGGCTGCCATTTTTTCCCTGCAAATCGTGGGCGCCATCGCCACGCTGGTGCTGCTGAGCATTGGCCTGGCGGTGGTGTTCGGAATGATGAAAATCATCAACCTCGCCCACGGTGAATTCATGATGCTCGGCGGTTACGTCGCCGTGCTCGCCACCCACAACCTGCACGTACCGATCTGGATTTCGATCCTGGTGCTGGCGCCCTTGAGCGTGGGCCTGTTCGGCATGCTGGTGGAACGCCTTCTGGTGCGACACCTGTATGGCCGCATGATCGACACCATGCTCGCCACTTGGGGCCTGAGCCTGGCACTGACCGGCGCCGCCACCATGCTGTTCGGCAACACGACGGTGGGCATCAGCTCGCCGTTGCCAGGCATCACCGTGGGCGCTTATCAAACCAGCGGCTACGGCCTGTTTGTGATCGCCGTGGCGGTCGCCGTGCTGCTCGGCATGTGGGCGCTGCTGCGGTTTACCCACTTCGGCCTGTGCGCCCGCGCCACCATGCAAAACGCCAAGATGGCCGCTGCACTCGGGGCCAATCCCGGACGGATCTACAGCCTGACCTTTGGCCTGGGCGCAGCGCTCGCGGGTTTGGGCGGTGCCGTGCTGGCGCCGCTCACCGGGGTGATTCCAACCCTCGGCGCCAGCTACATCGCCAAGGCTTTCATCACCGTGATCGGCGGCGGCAGTGCAGTGATCACCGGCACCCTCACCGCCGCCGGTGGCTTCGGCGTGATCAGCCAGGTGGTGACGTTCTTCAGCACTCCGGTGTTTGGTGAAGTGGCGTTGCTGCTGGCGGCCATTGTGCTGATTCGCGTACTGCCCCAGGGCATTACCGGTCGATTCTTTCGGAGGGCGTTCTGATGCCTGTTGATACCCGCACCCTATTACCGGTGCTCGGCTGCGTCGTGGCTGCGCTGCTGGTGGCGGTCCTGCCACAGTGGCTGGATCTGTTTACCCTGCTGTCCTTGACCATCTACTTGGTAATGGCCCTGCTGGCCCTGAGCCTGGCGTTTATCTGGGGCTTCGGCGGCATCCTGTGCTTTGGCCAGGCGGCGTTTTTTGGCCTGGGCGCCTATGCCTATGCCATCGGTGTGCTGAACATCGGCGACAGCACTTGGCCGGTGCTGCTGGCCATCGCAGTGCCCGCCCTGGTCGCCGCCGCCATGGGTTACTTCATGTTCTACGGCGGCATCAGCGACGTGTACCTGGGGGTGATTACGCTGGCGGTCACGCTGATTCTGTTCAACGTGATGAACTCCACCTCGGGCTCCGAATACCACATCGGCAGCGCACTGCTCGGCGGTTTCAACGGCATTCCGGCGATTCCCACCCTCAACATGCCGTTCAACCCTGAACGTGTGCTCGAACCGGAAACCCTGTTCCAGGTAATCGGCGGCGCGCTGATCCTCTGTTACCTGGGGCTGCGCGGGCTGCTCGCCAGCCGCTTCGGCAAAGTGGTGGTGGCCATTCGTGAGAACGAACAGCGCGCCGGTTTGCTGGGCTATGACACGCGCCTGCACAAGTTGATCGTGTTCAGCCTGGGTGGCGGCATCGCCGGGCTCGCGGGTTGCCTGTTCGCCAACTGGGGCGCGTTTGTCAGCCCAGGCGTGTTCGGATTGGCGCAATCGGCGCAGATCATCATCTGGGTCATCGTTGGTGGCCGTGGCACCTTGTTCGGGCCGATCCTGGCGTGCATCGGCATACAGGCGCTGATGGCGCGCCTCGGTGAACAGCAGCATGTGGACAGCGGCTTTGTGCTCGGCCTGATTCTGCTGGTCTTCGTCATGTTGCTGCCCCGTGGCTTGCTGCCGACCTTGACCGGTTGGGCAGCGCGTGTTTTCCAACGTCGCCCGCAACCGACACCTGCACAGGAGCGCGCACTATGAGCCTGTTGCAAACCCAAGGCCTGGGCGTCAGCTTCGGCGGCGTTCACGCGGTCAAAGCCGTGGATTTCACCCTCGAAAGCGGCGAACTGCGTTGCCTGATCGGCCCCAATGGCGCCGGCAAAAGCACCTTCTTCAAGATGCTCAGCGGCCAACTCAAACCCACGCGCGGCGTATGCCACTTCAAGGGCCAGCGCATTTCAGGGCTGGCGCCGCACCATGTCGCCCGGCTCGGCATCGGCATCAAAACCCAGGCCCCCAGCGTCTTCGACGGCCTGGATGTGCTGGAAAACCTGCGCTTGGCCGCCAGTCGCCGACAAGCGCCAAACGAAGCCCGCGCCACTGCCGAGCAGACCCTGGAACGCATCGGCCTGGTCGACTTGCGCGCACGCCTGGTGGGCGACCTGGCCCACGGCCAACGCCAATGGGTGGAGCTGGGCATGATCCTCGCCTCGCGCCCGGAGCTGGTATTACTGGACGAACCCGCCGCCGGCATGACCTACCAGGAAGTGCGCAAGACCGCCGCGCTGATCAAAGAAATCAACGCCCACAGCACCGTGGTGGTGGTCGAGCACGACATGGAGTTCATCCGCCTGATCGCAGGCACCGTCACCGTGTTCAACCAAGGCGCAATCCTCGCCCAAGGCAGCTTTGCCGAAGTGACCCAGGACCCGGCCGTGCGCGAAGCGTACTTGGGCAAGCAGGAGATCAAACATGCTTGAAGTCATCGGTCTATCCGCCGGTTATGGGCGTATTCCCGTGTTGCGTGACATCCGCTTGAGCTGTGCCGCCAACACCTGCGTCGGTGTACTGGGTCGCAATGGCATGGGCAAGACCACCCTGTTGCGCGCCTTAATGGGCGAAATCCCCGCCATGGCCGGCAGCCTGCATTTTGCCGACGAAGACTTAAGCAAAGCCGCCGCCCACCAACGCGCCCGCGCCGGCATCGGCTATGTGCCCCAGGGCCGGCAGATATTCCCGTACCTGAGCGTGCGGGAAAACCTGCGCATGGGCTGCGTGAAGGACTTCGCCGCAGCCGACGCCACCATCGAACGCATCCTCGCGTACTTCCCGCGCCTGCACCGCCTGCTCGACCAGCCCGGTGGCGCGCTGTCCGGCGGAGAGCAACAACTGCTGGCCCTCGCTCGCTGCCTGTGCGGCAACCCGAAAATCATCCTGCTGGACGAGCCCACCGAGGGCATCCAGCCATCGATCTGCGACGAAATCATTGAAACCCTGCAGCGCCTGCGTGTGGAACAGAACCTGGCGGTGATCCTGGTGGAACAGGACATCGAATTTCTCAGTGCCCTGTCCGACCGCATTCTGATCATCGAGAACGGCCAACTGGTGGACGAGGTCGACCCGGCTCACACCAGCGCCGAAGCCATCGCTGAGCGCTTCATGGGCTTTCATGCATAAGGAACCTGCCATGTCTATTCAACGTCCTACCCTGGCCGATCTCACCGAAGTCGGCCACAGCCTTGGCCTGCAAATGGCCGAGCCGCTGCTGCACGAATACGCGAACATTCTCGACGCCGTGTGGCAGGACTACGACCGCCTGGATGGCATCGCCAACCCGCCATTGCCCCCCCGTTACCCTCGCGGCCCCGGCCAGGTGCCGCAGCACAACCCTTACAACGCCTGGTACGTACGCACCGAGATTCAGGGGGCACCAACGGGCAAGTTGGCCGGCAAGCGCGTGGCGCTCAAGGATAATATCTGCCTGGCCGGCGTGCCGATGATGAACGGTGCATCGACCCTGCAGGGCTACGTGCCGGACATTGACGCCACTGTCGCGACACGTGTGTTGGACGCTGCCGGACAGATTCTGGGCAAGGCCCATTGCGAGTTCTTTTGTGTGTCGGGCAGCAGCCATACCAACGCCACCGGCGCAGTGCACAACCCGCGTAATCCGGGGCATTCCACCGGCGGTTCGTCGTCGGGCTGCGCGGCGCTGATCGCGGCCGGCGAAGTGGATCTGGGCATCGGCACTGACCAGGGCGGTTCGGTCCGCATTCCGGCGGCCTACTCCGGTATCTACGGCATGAAGCCGACCCATGGGTTGATCCCCTACACCGGGATCATGCCCATCGAGATGACCCTGGACCACGCCGGCATCATGAGTGCCAACCTCGCCGACAACGCGCTGCTCTTGGAAGTGCTGGCCGGCGCCGATGGCCTCGACCCCAGGCAGGACCGCGTCGTGCCGACCGAAGCTTATACCCAGGCCCTCGGCAAAGGCTGCAAGGGCCTGCGGATCGGTGTGGTGCGCGAGGGCTTCGGGCATGCCAACTCCGAGGCCGATGTGGACGCGGCGGTGCGCCGTGCCGCTGCGTTGTTCGTAGACCTCGGGGCACGGGTGGAGGACATCTCGATACCGCTGCACGCCCTGGGCCACGCCATCTGGACACCCATCGCGGTGGAAGGCACCACCCAATTGCTGCGCGGCTACAATTACGGCTCGAATTGGAAAGGCCTGTACGTAGAGAGCCTGATGAACGCACAGCAAGACTGGCAGACCCAGGCTGGGCAATTCCCGCACGACCTGAAAACCTGCCTGCTGGCCGGTGAATACGCGTACACGTGTTTTGGCGGCCAGTACTACGCCAAGGCTCAGAATGCTGCACGGCAATTACGTGCGGCCTACGACCAGCAATTGCAGGACTTCGATGTGCTGCTGATGCCCACCGTACCGCTCAAGGCGCCAATATTGCCGGCAGCAGACGCCTCACCCAGCGAGTGGGTGCAACGGGCCCTGGAAATGAACGCGAACACCGCGCCCTTCGACGTTACCGGCCACCCTGCCCTGTCACTCCCGTGTGGGCTTGCCAGTGGCCTGCCAGTGGGCATGATGCTGGTGGCGCGGGACTACGACGAAGCCACGCTGTACCAGGTCGCGCACGCCTTTGAACAACATATCGACTGGGAAAGCCTGATTTCATGAGCGCCTCTGACTACAAAGTCGGCCTGCTGTTTTCCGAGAGCAGCCTTACCGCTGCCTCGGAAACCACCCAGGCCAATGCCACCCACCTGGCGATCGCCGAGGTCAACGACGCCGGCGGCATCCACGGACGGCCACTGGTGCCAGTGGACGGCCATCCCGGCGCGGAACCGTCGGACTACCGCGACAGCGCCCTGCGCCTGTGTGACGAACACCAGGTGCAGGTGTTGTTTGGCACCCACATGTCGAGCACCCGCAAAGTAGTGTTGCCGGTGGTCGAGAGCCGCCGCCGACTGCTGTTCTACCCGACCCTCTACGAAGGGTTTGAATACTCGCCCTGGTGTTACTACACCGGTTCCGCACCGAACCAGAACTCAGTCCAACTGGCGCAGTACGTACTGGCGCATTTCGGCAACCGCGTGCTCTTTGTCGGTGGCTCCTACGTGTACCCGTTCGAGTCCAACCGCATCATGCGCGAACTGTTCGAACAGGCCGGTGGCGAAGTGGTGGACGAGATCTACTTGCCGTTCCACGCCACCGCCGAGGACTTCGAACGGGTGATGCAACGGGCGCGGGCCACGGCTCCGGATGCGATCTACTCGACCATCGTCGGCAGCGATATTCCGGCCCTGCACCGCGCGTACCGACAGGCCGGTTTCGACCCGGCGCGCATGCCCATCGTCAGCCTCGCGACCAACGAGGTCGACGTGTTGCACATGAGCGATGAAGAGGCCGAAGGGCATGTGTCGGCGGCGCCGTGGTTCTCCACCCTGGCGACGCCTGCCAGCCAGGCGTTCGTCGCACGTTACCGAGCGCGCTTCGGTGACACGGCGCCGCTGACGGCGGGCGGTGAGGCGGCGTACTTCCAGGTGCATCTGTTCGCCGAAGCAGCGCGGCGTGCGGAGGGTTCGTCCATTGAAGCGTTGCGCAAGGCCTTGGCCGGTGCGCAGTTCGACGCGCCCCAGGGCCGCGTGCAGATCGACCCGGACACCCAGCACACTTGGCTGTGGCCTCGTATTGCGCGTCTCGACCACCAACGCCGTTTCGAGCTGGTGGTGCAGAGCGAGCAGCCGGTGAAACCCAGCCCTTACATGGTCGATTACCAGCTGGATGTGCAGCCATGAACAGTGGGAGTGCGAGATGACCCAGGCACCTTCGCTGTTGCGCGAACTCAAGGGCCTGCGCGTGCTGGTGATTCACCCGGTAGATGCCGAGGCCCGCGTGGTGCTGGACCAGTTGCAGCGCATCGGTTGCATCGTTGAGCAATGCTGGCCGGTGCCTGCGCATTTGCCGGAGCACACCGATGTGGTCCTGCTCGCCGTGGAACTCAGCCAGCGCCTGAATACCCAGGCGCTGGTGGAAGGCTTGAGCGAACAGGCGCCGCCGATCATTGCCGTGGTGGGCTATGAAAACCCGTCGATGCTGCAACTGGTGCTGGAAACCCAGCCGGCAGCCGTGATCGAGCGCCCACTGCGACCCTTTGGCTTGTTGACCCAGTTACTGATGGCCCGCGCTGCCTGGCGTGCGCGCATCGACATGCTGGCGCAACTGCGCAAATTACAGACCCGGCAACCGGCGGTGTCGAAGATCTCCATGGCCAAGGCCCTGCTCATGGCCCGCCATCGCATCGGCGAAAACGACGCTCACCGGCGCCTGCAACGCGATGCCATGGCCAGCCGCACCAGCATGGAAGCGGTGGCCCAGACGATCATCGATGCCGGCCTGCCACCTCAATCAGAATAAGCAGAGGTTATTCATGCAAGCATTCAACTTCAGCACCACCGCGCACCTGATCTGCGCCAGCGGCGCCGCCGCCCAATTGGCCGAACAGTGCGCCGCCCGTGGTGCACGCAACGTATTACTGGTCACCGACGCAGGCATCCTGCGCCACAACCTGCTGGATTCAGTCTTGCCCGGTTTCACCGCTGCGGGGATCAACCTGCAGGTGTACAGCGACGTCCTCGCCGACCCGGCCGAAGAGCTGGTGCTGGCGGCCACTGAACAAGCACGTGCAATCGGTGCCGACCTGATCGTCGGCTTCGGCGGCGGCAGCTCCATGGACACCGCCAAGCTGGTCGCCTACTTGGCACACCCCGAGCAACGCCAGGGCTTGAGCGACATCTACGGGGTCAATCAGGCCAACGGCGCGCGTCTGCCGTTGATCCAGGTGCCGACCACGGCCGGGACCGGTTCTGAAGTCACGCCGATTTCCATCGTCACTACCGCCACTGGTAAATCCGGCGTGGTGTCCCAGCAACTGCTGCCGGACCTGGCGATCCTTGACGCACAACTGACCGTCGGCCTGCCCGGCCCGGTCACCGCTGCCACCGGCATCGACGCGATGGTGCACGCCATCGAGGCCTACACCAGCAAGTTGCGTAAAAACCCGATCTCGGACCTGCTGGCCCGCGAAGCCCTGCGCCTGCTCAGCGCCAACCTTGAGCAAGCCGTGCGCGAGCCGCAGGACCTTGAAGCGCGCCAGGCCATGCTGCTGGGCGCTTGCCTGGCCGGCCAGGCTTTCGCCAACGCGCCGGTCGCGGCGGTGCATGCATTGGCTTACCCGCTGGGCATCACATTCCACCTGCCCCACGGGCTGTCCAACGCACTGGTTCTCAACCCGGTGCTGACCTTCAATCTGTCCCACGCCCATGCGCTCTACGCCGAACTGGCGCCGTGCGTGCTGGGTGAGCGTCTGCTGCCAGGAGATGGCGCCGCACAACTGATTGAAGAACTGCGCAGGATTCATGAAGCGGTCGGGCTGCCTTTGCGCTTGAGAGACGCCGGAGTCACCCTGGAAAGCCTGCCGGAGCTGGCCCGCAGTGCGATGCAACAACAGCGACTGCTGGTGAACAATCCACGGCCCGTGCTTGAGGAGGACGCGTTGGCGATTTATACCGCAGCCTATTGAAAATCTGGCGCGGCAAAGCGAATTCGGCCCCTATTGCGCACCGGCCAGTAGGGGCATTGCGTCGCGCGACAACGCTTTGACACTTCAGTTCCGTGGCGCCGGAAAATAGTGTTTGCGTATGAAATCAACTTGTGGATATTGTAAGCAATATGCCATCACCCCGGTGATGCAGATGCGCAAGCATGACGCTTGTGATTTTTCCAAGGAGGAAAATGATGGATCCCTTTGTCGGCGAAATTCGGCTGTTCCCATGGGGCTGGGCACCTTCCGGCTGGTTGGCCTGCGAAGGTCAAATTCTTCCCTTCAATAACTACGTAGCGTTGGCCTCGTTACTGGGCAATCTCTACGGCGGCGATGGCAGGACAACCTTTGGCCTGCCCGACCTGCGCGGTCGTACAGCGTTGGGTCAGAACGCGGTAGCTTCCGTCTCCCCGGCCCTTGGCGTTCATGCTTTAGGCAGCGTGGGAGGCAGTGAAACGGTCACCCTCGGCGCCACTGCGCTTGTCACCCATACACACGGCACCCATGTCTCCGATGCCATCGGCGCCAACACCGGGCCTGCGGGTGGCATTCCGGCCGTCAGTGCCAATGCTGCTCAGCTACAGTCCCGGCCGGTCTACGTGACAGCCGCAGGCTCGACGCCCGTCTCCCTGAACAGCGCCACCGTGGTGGCTGCCCCCGGTACGCCAGTGGCCAATATGCAGCCTTCGATTGTTGGCTGTTTTTGCATCGCCATCTCCGGGATTTATCCGCCGCGCCCGTAGCGACCCATTGACAGACTCTCGTGTAAGGAAACTGAAATGTCTGAAGCCTATATCGGAGAAATCCGCATGTTTGCCGGCGACTATGCGCCTCAAGACTGGGCGCTGTGCAATGGCTCGCTGCTATCCGTCAACGCCAATCAAGCACTGTTTACCCTATTGGGCACGCGGTATGGCGGTGACGGCGTGACCACCTTCGGCCTGCCGGACTATCGGGGCCGTTTGCCCATCGGGCAAGGCACCGGCACCGGGTTGAGCCCTCGGCTATTGGCGCAAACCACCGGCGTGGAAACGGTCGCCCTGGTGTCGGCGAACACTCCGGCGCACAGCCATGCCTTTGTGGTCAGCAGCACGATGGCGACCTCAACGACGCCCGTGCCCTCGCCTCCTGCGTCGGCTAGCCAGACCTTCGGCCAATTCAGCCCGCTTGGCGCCATCAAAGGCCTCTATAGCACTGCAACCGGCACCTCGGCGACGGTCAACCTGAACCCGAATTTTCTCGACACGGCGCTAGGCCCGGCAGTGGGTACGCCCCACACCAACCTCATGGGGTCCCTGGCCGTCAACTACATCATCTGCCTGGCAGGGATCTACCCATCACGCCCGTAAGTCTTTTATTTCAGGATGACCGCTCATGGACGCTTTTACCGGTGAAATCAGGCTGTTTCCCTTTACTTTCGCTCCGCAAGACTGGGCCTATTGCGATGGGTCGACGTTAACGGTTCAACAGGCGCCCGCGCTGTACTCCATCATCGGCAATCTCTATGGCGGCACGCCTGGGCAAAATTTCAAGCTGCCCAACCTTAACGGGCGCGCAGCCATGGGCGCGGGCAATGGCCCGGGTCTCACTCCTCGACCGACCGGCACTGCCGTGGGCGAGGACCAGGTCACCCTGCTACCCGCCAACATGGCCGGCCATACCCATGCGGTACAGGTGAAAGTCGGTGGCGATACCGCAGCGGCGGTGGACACACCCACTTCCACAAGCTATCTGTCCCAACCCCGTAACGTTCTCCTGTACAACGCCACCCAACCCGTTGCCGGAGGCCCGACCCTGGCGCCCACCACTGTGAGCCAGGCCGGTCAGCTTGCTCCCGGCAGCAGCGTGCCGCGCAGCACACTGCAACCGTTCCTGACCTTGGCCTATTGCATCTGCATCAATGGCGAATACCCCCTCAGGCCATGACGATCAGCGCGCAGTTGCGTCCACAAACGGCCCATGACCTGGGCTTTCTGCGGGAGCTCTTCGTTACCCGCCGCTGGGCCGAGGTCAGCGCCGTACCGGGCTGGAGTGACGTCCAGCGCCGCGCGTTTCTGCATTCCCAGGCCGAGTTGCAACGCCAGCACTATGAAAAGCATTACCCATCGGCACAGTTCCTGATCATTGAGCAGGCAGCAGCGCCCATCGGACGCCTGTGCGTGTTGCACAGCGATGAAGACGTGCGAATTGTCGACATTGCGCTGTTGCCGGCCTGGCATGGCCAGGGCATAGGCACGGGCCTGTTGCAGGCCGTTCTGTCTGAGGCCGATGCGCGTCGGCAGCCATGCCGCCTGAGCGTCGAGCAAGGCAGCCCGGCACGTCGCCTGTACCAGCGCCTCGGTTTCCAACCCGGCGAAGAAACCGGCCTTTACCTTCAAATGCACAGGCCCCCGCGCCTGGATTCAGATTAGAAAAGGCAGCAAAGACTGTTTAAACCACGCTGTCAGCCACTCATCGACATTTTCGTTGGACACCGCCCCTAGCGGCGCATACGGCAGGATGCCTAAACATGATCACAAGACTTTCGACCCGTGCCGCCAGACTGACCCGCAGGCTGGCCTCAGCCGCGTTGCTGCTAATAGCGCTGCCCCTGGCCAGCCAGGTATTGGCCGCACCGGTCATCACCAGCCCTGCGTCGGGCAGCACGTTGCCTTCGGTCGCGGTGAATCAGTCGATGAGCATTACCCTGTCGGGGACCATCGACAACTTCCCCATCGATCAGTGGTTTGAGTGTGACATCACTGACCTAGCGTACGACGGCTCCCCGTGCCTGCCAGCGGGATTGACCCTGGACCCGTCATTCGGAAGCACCACGACACTACTGCACGGCGCACCGACCACAGCCGGGACCTACACCTTCAAGGTTTCACTCAACGACAACCAATCCCAGACCGGAGTCGCCACCTATACCCTGGTCGTCACCAGCGGCTCGGCCCCGACCTTGACGTCAGTGAGCCCTAATACCGGCAGCACGGCGGGTGGCACCTCGGTTACCTTGACGGGCACCAACTTCGTCAACGTCACCGGCGTCACCATTGGCGGCTCGACGGCCAGTAGCGTCGTTAATAGCGGCACCAGCATTACCTCCGTCACCCCCGCGCATGCCGCAGGCCCGGTAAACGTGGTCGTCACGACCTCAAACGGAACCGCGACCCTCACCAACGGCTTCACCTATACCGTACCGGCGCCTACCGTCGGCCCGGTGAGTGCGACGGTTGCCAGTGGTAGCAGCGCCAACCCGATCACCCTCAACCTCAGCGGGGGGGCGGCCACCAGTGTGGCGGTTGCCAGCGGCGCCGCACATGGCACCGCCACCGCCAGCGGCACCAGTATCACGTACACCCCGACTGCGGGGTTCTTCGGTTCGGACAGCTTTACCTATACCGCGACCAATGCCAGCGGGACCTCAAGCCCGGCCACCGTCACCCTCACCGTCAGTGCGCCAACGCTTGTCATCAGCCCGGCGTCACTGCCAAATGGCACGGTCAATACGGCCTATAGCCAGTCGCTCAACACAACGGGCGGCACAGCCCCATATACCTACGCGATCACCAGTGGCACCCTCCCAACCGGCCTCAGCTTGGCTGTTTCTTCTGGCAGTTTGACCGGTACGCCCAGCAGCGCAGGCACCTATAACTTTACAGTGACTGCTTCCGACTCCAGCAGCGGAAACGGCCCCGCGACGGCCTCACGTTCCTACTCCGTCACCATCAACCAGGCCCTGCCCGTCGCGGGAGCCGTCAGCGCAACCGTCGCGGCCAATAGCAGCGCCAACCCGATCACTCTCAACCTCAGCGGCGGTGCCGCTACCAGCGTGGCCGTCGCCAGTGCTGCCGCCCATGGCACCGCCACTGCCAGTGGCACCAGCATCACCTACACCCCGACTGCGGGTTACTCCGGCGCGGACAGTTTCACCTACACCGCCACCAATGCCGCCGGCACTTCGAGCCCCGCCACCGTAACGATTACGGTCACAGCGCCAACGCTGGTGATCACGCCGGCGACACTGGGCACTTTTACCGTCGGCAGCGCCTTTAACGCGACCCTGAGCGCAAGCGGCGGCGACGCCCCGTACACCTTCAACGTCAACAGCCTGCCCAGCGGTCTGAGCTTGAACACATCAACCGGCCAGATCAGCGGAACCCCCATCGCCGCTGGAGCCTATAGCTTCACGGCGACCGTCACCGACAGCAACGGCGCAACCGGGTCGATCACTTACTCCGGCACCGTCAGCGCGGCACTGCCTGTCGCTTCAGCAGTCAGCGCAACCGTGGCGGCCAACAGCAGCGCCAACCCGATCACTCTCAACCTCAGCGGCGGTGCCGCTACCAGCGTGGCCGTCGCCAGTGCTGCCGCCCATGGCACCGCCACTGCCAGTGGCACCACCATCACCTACACGCCGACTGCGGGTTACTCCGGCGCGGACAGTTTCACCTACACCGCCACCAATGCCGCCGGCACTTCGAGCCCCGCCACCTTAACGATTACGGTCACAGCGCCAACGCTGGTGATCACGCCGGCGACACTGGGCACTTTTACCGTCGGCAGCGCCTTCAACGCGACCCTGAGCGCAAGCGGCGGCGACGCGCCGTACACCTTCAACGTCAACAGCCTGCCCAGCGGTCTGAGCTTGAACACATCAACCGGCCAGATCAGCGGAACCCCCACTGCCGCTGGAGCCTATAGCTTCACGGCGACCGTCACCGACAGCAACGGCGCAACCGGGTCGATCACTTACTCCGGCACCGTCAGCGCGGCACTGCCTGTGGCTTCAGCCGTCAGCGCCACCGTCGCGGCCAATAGCAGCGCCAACCCGATCACCCTCAGCCTCAGCGGCGGTGCCGCTACCAGCGTGGCCGTCGCCAGTGCTGCCGCCCATGGCACTGCCACTGCCAGTGGCACCACCATCACCTACACCCCAACTGCGGGTTACTCCGGCGCGGACAGCCTCACCTACACCGCCACCAATGCCGCCGGCACTTCGAGCCCCGCCACCGTAACGATTACGGTCACAGCGCCAACGCTGGTGATCACGCCGGCGACACTGGGCGCTTTCACTGTCGGCAGTGCGTACAGCACGACCTTGAGTGCCAGCGGTGGTAGTGCGCCGTACGCCTTCAGCGCGAGCAACCTGCCCAGCGGCCTGACCTTGAGCCCATCGACCGGGATCATCAGCGGCACCCCGTCGGCGCCAGGTGCTTACAGCTCGACGATCACCGTCACCGACAGCAACGGCGCAACCGGATCAATCACCTTCTCCGGCACCGTCAGCGTGGCACTGCCTGTCGCTTCAGCCGTCAGCGCCACCGTCGAGGCCAACAGCAGCGCCAACCCGATTACTCTCAACCTCAGCGGCGGTGCCGCTACCAGCGTGGCCGTCGCCAGTGCTGCCGCCCATGGCACCGCCACTGCCAGTGGCACCAGCATCACCTACACCCCGACTGCGGGTTACTCCGGCGCGGACAGCTTCACCTACACCGCCAGCAATGCCAGCGGCACATCAAGCCCCGCTACCGTGACCATCACCGTGACAGCGCCTACGCTGGTAATCACGCCAGCGACGCTGGGCGCGTTCACTGTCGGCAGTGCGTACAGCACGACCTTGAGTGCCAGCGGTGGTAGTGCGCCGTACGCCTTCAGCGCGAGCAACCTGCCCGGCGGCCTGACCTTGAACCCATCGACCGGGATCATCAGCGGCACCCCGTCGGTGCCAGGCGCTTACAGCTCGACGGTCACCGTCACCGACAGCAACGGCGCAACCGGGTCAATCACCTTCTCCGGCACCGTCAGCGTGGCACTGCCTGTGGCGTCAGCCGTCAGCGCCACCGTCGCGGCCAACAGCAGCGCCAATTCGATCGCCCTGAACCTCAGTGGCGGCAGCGCCACCAACGTGGCCATCGCGAGCGCCGCCGCACATGGCAGCGCCGTTGCCAGTGGTCTCAGCATCACGTACACGCCGAGCGCGGGTTACTCCGGCGCGGACAGCTTCACCTACACCGCCAGCAACGCCAGCGGCACGTCCAGCCCCGCCACTGTGACCCTGACCATCAGCGCGCCCACCCTGCTGGTGAGCCCGGCGTCCCTGGGGGCCGGCACAACGGGCAGCCCCTACAGCGCCGCGGTCAGCGCATCGGGCGGGACCGCGCCTTACACCTACAGCGTTACCAGCGGCAGCCTGCCGACCGGCATGAGCCTGAACGCCGCCACCGGGGCGATCAGCGGTACGCCCACTACCAACCAGACCGCCAACTTCACACTCACCGTCACCGACGCCAACGGCGCCAGCGGAACACAGGCTTACTCGATCAACATTGCCGCCGTACCGATCACCGTGCCGGCCTCCAGCCAAATCCTTAGCGTCGGGGAAAGCGCCGAAGTGGACCTGACCAAAGGCGCCACCGGTGGCCCGTTCACCCAGGCCAACCTGGGCACAGTCACCCCGGCTTCCGCTGGCCGGGCATTTATGGTCAGCCGGTTCTCCATGCGTTTCGTGCCATCGGCGGCGTTTGCCGGTACGGCCGTCGTGCGCTTCAGCCTGCAAAACGGCAGCGGTTCCCTGGCCAACAGCTCGGTGAGCTTTATCATCGCGCCCCGTCCTGACCCGACCAAGGATGCCGAAGTCATCGGCCTGCTCAACGCACAGACCCGCGCGGCAGAACGCTTTGCCAGCACCCAGATGGACAACTTCAACCGCCGCCTGGAGCAGTTGCACCAAGTGTCCTGCAACCGCAATTCGTTTAATGCCAGCGTGCGCAAAGACGGTGAAAACGTGCCCATGCAGGCCATCGCCAGTGCCGTACAGAAACAGATGGGCGGCTCGGCCAACAGCACCGACGAAGAGAAAAGACAGACCGCTGCCCAAGTCGAAGATGGTTGTAAAGAAGACGCCATTGCCTACTGGAGCGACGGTTTTATCAATAACGGCTCGACCCATGCCCGCGGCGCGAAAGACAACAGCTTCACCACCTTCGGCCTGAGCGCCGGTGTCGACTATCGACTGTCGCCGAACGCGATTGCCGGCATTGGCTTCGGCTATGGCAACGACCGCAGCGACATCGGCAACAACAAGACCCGCAGCGACGCCGACGCACTCGGCATTGCCACCTACCTGAGCCTCAACCTGGCGCCCAAGGTATTCGTCGATGGCTTGCTCGGCTACAACCGCATCAGCTTCGATTCACGGCGCTACATCACCGGCAGCGATGCGCAATACGCCAAGGGCTCCCGTGATGCCGACCAGCTATTCGCCTCGCTGACCACCAGCTACGAATACCGCCAGGGCCCGCTGTCGCTCACGCCTTACGGGCGCCTGAACGCCAGCACCACGCGCATGGACGCCTTCCGCGAAAGCGGTGGCGGGATCTATGGATTGTCTTACGACGAGCAACGCCAACAGAACTTCACCTCGTTCATCGGCCTGCGCACAGGCTACGACGTAGCGACCCGACTCGGTGTCATGACCCCCAAGATCGGCTTGGCCTGGGGCCACAATTTCAGTGGCAGCAGTGACTACAAAATGCGCTACACCGACCAAGGCTCCGACGGCGTGCTCTATCGCCTCAAACCCGACCCACTGGACAGCAACTTCGCCAATCTGGACCTCGGGCTGGACTTCAACCTGGGCCGATCGTGGCAAATGGGCGTCTCCTACAAGACCGCCCTGGGTAGCGACGAACGAAACGACACCTTCCGCATCGGCGTGGATGGCAAGTTCTGACGCGCTTACTGGTGATAGCAGTGGGTCAGTCAATGCAACAGTGACTGACCCACTGTAAGAGCGGAGCCCTAGGCAGCCGTTACCGCAGCAACGGATATGTACCCAACCCGCCTAAACCCTCCCCCCAATCAACACAACCATTCCCCCCCACTGCCTGACCCTGATCGGCAAACTCTGTTCCAGCGCCTCCAACGTCTGCTGCGCATCATCCAACGGAAACCGCCCTGTCACCCGCAACCCCGCCACTGCCGAGTCCAGCCGTACGATGCCATTGCGGTAGGGCCGAATCGCATCCACCACGCTCGCCAATGTCTGATTACGCACCACCAACCAACCCTCCAACCAAGCGGTCTCACTGGTCGCCATCGGCACCTGAGTGAGAATCCGCTGATGATCAAACACCGTGCTCTGATGCATCGCCACGCGCTGCTGCGTACCGCCTTCGAGATGCAACACCACATCGCTGTCGAGGGTGACCAGACGCAAGGCCGCACCCTGCTCGCTCATCATCAAGCGACCGCTGGCGCCAGTGATACGTCCGGCATGGCTACTGACCTGCAACGGTCCCGAGGCATTCACCAACATTTCGCCTGCACGCAGCTCCAGGCTGGGCTGCCCGTCGGCGAGCGTCGCGATCACCTGGCTGCGGGCATTGAGTTTGAGCGTCGAACCGTCGGGCAACTGCCAGGTGCGCCGCTCGCCCGTGCCGGTGGCGTATGACTGCCCGCCCGGTTCAAAGCGCGTCACCCAACCCACACCCGCCGCCAGCCCCAGCGCACACAAGCTGGTGCGCAGGAACGCGCGGCGACTGTTGGGCTGTTCCAGGCTGCGCAACAGTTGCGAGCTGGAGCGTCCGCGCCACGGCGAAGCCTTGAGTTGATCCAGCCCTGCGATCAGTTGCGCGTAGACCTGACGATGATGGGCCGAAGTGCCACGCCACACCTCCAGCGCCGCTTGCTGTTCGACACTGAAATCTCCGGACTGGATCTGCACCAGCCAACCAATGGCCTCCTCGGCCACCGGGTCGTTCAACGCTCGTTTGCTCACTCGTTCAACCCTAGGTAACAGGCGCGCAGGGCCTGGGTCATCAATTGGTGGATGCGCCCCAGCGACAGGCCGAGCCGTTCACTGATCTGCGCGTAGGTCATGCCGTCCAACTGGCTGTGCACGAACACCGCCTTGGCTTGCCCTGAAAGGCCATCCAGCAGCCGGTCGATGGCCAGCAGGCTTTCGATCAGGATCAACTGTTCCTGGGGCGACGGGTGCACGTGTTCAGGCACTTCGGCGAGGATTTGCAGGTAGGCTTTTTCCAGATCGCGACGGCGCCAGCCCTCATACATCAGGCGCTGGGCGATGGTGGTGAGCAGCGCGCGCGGTTCGCGAATGGCCGTGGGATCGGACAGCATCCACACCTTGAGGAAGGTCTCGGCGGCGATGTCCTCGGCGCTGTGGCTGCAACCGGTGCGGTACGACAAGCGTGCGCACAACCAGCTGTAGTGCTGTTGGAAAATCTGGCCGATGAGGCGGCTCTTGAGCAAGGCATTCGGGTCCATAGGTCCATAGTCTTCATGGACTGCACACGCCAGCGGACAAGTGGTGGTGGGCCTGTCGGTTTGAGGTAGACCTGCATCCAGGCAGGTGAGTCCAGTTTGCCCCAGCGGGCATCACCGGATAAAAGAATAAAAACATCCAATAAGCTGCATTTTCTGCATAACCCTTGGCATCCCTGCAGGCACGCAAAAGCACCGCCTGCGAGCGCCGCAGGCGGTGTGGTGAGTCACTCAGTTAGCGGCTAATTGCGCCTCCGTACGCTCCTGTTCACGCAGCGGGCGCACCAGCCAGGCGACCACTGCGGTCAGCACCAGCAGGATCGCGGCCAACACCCAGAGCACGCCGTGGAACGCACTGTCATAGCCGCCGATAAACAGGCTGTGCACCGTGCCGGCCTGTTCCGTACTCAGGGCTTGCAACGACCCGGTGAGATTGCCGGCGGCCACGTCATCGATCCAGCGTTGCAGGGTCGAGGGATCGGGCGCCAGGCGGCTCAAGGTTGTGCGCAATTGGCTGTCCAGCAAGGTGGCCAGCAACGAACCATACAACGCCACAGCAATCGCCTCGCTGCCCAGGCGGAAGGTGTTAAGCAAACCGGCAGCCATCCCGGCTTTCTGCTCGGGCACGGTCTTGAGCGCCAGGCCATCCACCAACCCGGCCGACAATCCCATGCCAATGCCCACCAGCAGCAACGGCACTGCCAGTTGCCACAACGCCACGCCAACCTGGCTGACCAGCGCCAACGACACGACGCCCACCAGCAACGCAATTAGGCTGACCTTGAGAATGCCGATCGCCGACACCCCACGCGCCGCCCACTTGCCGGCCAGAATCGGGCAGAACAGCATTGGCACCGTCAGCAGCAACATCGCCAGTCCTGCGTGGGTCGCGCTCAATTGCAGTACGCCGAACAGGTAGCTCGGCAAGTACGTCAGCAGCGTCACAAAGCCAAACGATGCCGCCACGGTGACCAACGCCAGGCCGACAAAAGGCCCGCTTGCCAGCAGCGACAGGTCCAGCATCGGCTGGCGATGGCGGCGTTCCTGCCAGGTAAATACCGCCAGCAACACCGCCGCGACCGCGACCAGGCCCAGCACGCCGGGGCTGATCCAGCCCCACTGCGAGCCCTGCACAATGGCAACCATCAGCGCCAACAAGGCCAACACAAATAACGTCGCGCCCGGCACATCAAAGCGTGCAGTGCGTTCTGCCAGTTCGCCGTCCCGCGTGATCAACGGGGTGCCCAACAGCACAATGACCAAGGTGACTGCGTGCGCCCAGAAAATCGCGCGCCAGCCGACGCTGTCCAGCAGTAAGCCGGACAAGGTCGGCCCCAGGCTCACACCCAGCCCCGCAACGGTGCCGAACAAGGCAAATGCACGTAACCGCGCCGGCCCACTGAAGTGGGTGGAGAGGATGGCAATGCCGCACGAGAAAATCGCCGCCGCACCAATCCCCGCCAGCCCCCGTGCCGCGTCCAGCAACCACGCGCTGTCGGCCACCGCAGACAGCACCGAGGCCACCACATACAGCGACGCACCGGCGACAAAACAGCGCTTGCGCCCGAGCCGATCAGCCAGCGCGCCCCAGGCCAGGGTGAAGCAGGCAAACGCCAGGTTGAAGGCGTTGACCACCCATTGCAGGCTGGTCAACGGCGCCTGGATATCGGCGCCGATGGCCGGCAACGCGAGGGCCGTGCCGGAGATGGAGCTGGGCACAACGAAGATCGCCAGCAGGATGATCGAGAGTAGAGCCGTGTCGGCAAACGAGTTTTTCATGGGTCCTTCCAGGGTCAGGTTGAAGTGAAACCGTGCACCGGCAAACGCACCGGTCGGCGCAGGATGATGCCGTCGACCCAGGGCACCTGGTCCGCCGGCACCGCCAGGCGCAAGTTGGGAAAGCGCTGCACCAGAATCTGCAACACCGTGGTGATTTCCAGGCGCGCGAGGGCCGCGCCCATGCAGTTGTGCATGCCGTAGCCGAACTGCAAATGCCGCGCGTCGTTACGGTCCAAGCGAATCGCCAAGGGTTCAGGAAACACCGCTGGGTCACGGTTGGCTGCGAATGCATCGGCGTAGATGATGCTGCCCTCTGGGATCAACCCCCACGGCCCGTCAAGGTCGACACTGGCCAGGCGCGGGAAGGTCGAGATGGTGCCCAGGGGGATCACGCGCAGCAGCTCTTCGACAGCATTCGGGATCAGCGCAGGGTCGTCCACCAACTGCTGCCACAGCTCGGGCGCGGCCAACAGGGTGTACACCGCCTTGGTGAGCACGGTAAGAATGTTCTGGTCGCCGCCGATCAGCACGCCGAGCAGGATGCCCACCAACTCCTTGTCGTTGAGTGGCGGTTCACTGTCGTTGCGGGTGGCGACGAAACGCTGGATCAGCCCATCGGGATAGGTAGGGCGCGCGCCCGTCACCAGGTCGGTGAGGTAGTTGTAGACGCCCCAGAATTGGTTCAGCAGCTCCGGCACATCCGCGTCCGACGCGACCTGCACCGTATGGCTGAGCGGCCGATAGTATTCACGGTCACTCAGGGGAATGCCGAGGAGTTGGCAGTCCACCGTCGCAGGAATGTGATCAAGCACCTGGGCAAACAGGTCTGCACCGGGGGCCTGGCGCTGTAATACATCCAGGCGCTCATGGGTCGCCTGCTGCACTTTTTCCGCCAGCAACGCCACCCCACTGGGGCTGAAATCCCGCGCGACCACTTTACGCAGGCGGCCGTGATCGGGAATGTCGTTGTTAAGCAGTAACTCTGGCGGCGTGATGGTGGGCAGAAAACTCGCACCGTCTTCTTCGTTGCACGGAGCGCGAATGGCGCGGTTGTCCAGCAGCAACGCCTGCACGTGTTCATAGCGGGTCAGGTGATACGCCAAGTGGCCGCTGGGCAAGAGGATCCTGGGCAAGCCATTGGCGGGGCTGGCGGGTTGATAGGCTGGCGGCGCATCCAGGTTGGGGATGCGCGCCACGGTGACTGGCGGGGTGGTGACGACGGCGATATTCATCAGGCAGGCTCCCCGACAGGTTGCACCAGGTTCACACCAGTCAGGCGCTGCAACTGGGTAAGGGCCTGGTGGTTGTCGATAAAGTGCAGCACTTGCCAGCCCAGCGCGGCGGCGGCGTCGATGTTTTCGGCCACGTCATCGATCAACAAACTGTCAGCCGCGCTGACGCCTGAACGTGCGGTGGCGACCTCGAAGAACGCCGCTTCCGGCTTGCGGGTGCCTTCCCGGCTGGAATCGACGATCAGGTCGACCACCTCGTCCAAACCCACCATCGCCCGCCAGTGCTGCTCCCACTCCACCACGTTGTTGGTGAGGATGCCCACACGCAATCCAGCACGCTTGAGCGCACGCACCGCGGCCACCAACGGCGCATTGGCCGGCACTCCGGCGAACCAATGCTCGCCAAAGGTTTGCAGGCGCGCACGGGACAAATCAATCTGCGGGTCGCGGCGCCGCAATGCCAATTCCAGGCGTTGGCCCCACTCCTTTTCGGTGAGCAAAGCGCTCTCCACCGGCGCCAGCATCGGCACGCCCAGTTCCTCGGCCACATCACTCATGGCCTGTTGCAGCACGCGCGGGGCCAAGCCGGTCTTGACCTGATACTGCTCGAACAACGCGGGGATCGGCGGCGACAGCACGCCCCCGAAATCGAACCAGATAAACTTCAAATCGCTCATCGCACACCCCCCGCAACCAGGGCCAACGGCTGGCTGGCCGCCACGGGCAACAACTCAAGCTCGGCTGTAGCAATCACCACGCCGCCCTGCTCCACGTCCAGGGCCAGAGTGATGCGCCCGTGTTCATCGATTGCCAGGGCATTGAGATCGGCACGCACCCGTGTCGGCAAACCGAACTCGCCGAAGCGGGTGAACACCACATGGCAACTGGACAACAGCCACTGATCAGGGGCGGCCTGCAATTGCCGATCCGCCACCACCAAGGCCGCTTGCCGGAAACCTTCGAGCAGCAGCATGCCGGGGATATGGTCGAGGGGATGGTCGAAGATCGCCGGGTTGTTAAGGTCCACAATCAGCGGCGCCACCAGGCGGTCGGCGCCCTGCTCCACGTCCTTGCCCAGCACCACGTTGTTCAGCCAATGGCGCCCTACCGCCGACGGGCTCAACGGTGGCGGCAGTTGCGCCAACGGGTCCGCGTCGGCGGGAATCGCCGCCAGGCCACGGGCGCGCATCTTGTTCCACGAAGCGCCGCTCATCCAACGGATGCTCATGCGCTCATGCCGTGCGGCGACTTCGCCATTGATGCTCAGGGACATGTTCAGGGTCACGCCACTGCGCTCGCCATGGCGCAGGTATTCGTCCACCACAAACACATCGATCTGTGCCGACGCCGGGCGATCCCCCACCACCAGCAAACTGCGCTCGGTGACGCGAGTGACACTGTCCAGGTAAATAAACTTGTCCTGGGCACTCACATCCAAGAACGCATGAGAGATATAGATCGACGCCTGGCGGAACACTTCCAGCAATAACAACATGTCGTAGTGTGCCGAACGATGCGTATGTTCACTGAAGTAACTGTGGGTACGCGGTAGTTGGGCGCTGCAGCGGAAGTGACCCTCTTTTACCAACTCCGCGCCCGTCAGGAAGACTTCGCTGACAGCAGCACGGTGCACCATGCTACGCGGCACAGTGTTTTCGCAATGGATCGCCGGCGCTGGGCTGGCTGGATTTAGAACGGACAATTCAGACATGGGCATCTGTCTCCTGATGAGCTTTTCCGTAAGCGTGCAGACCGCTGTACAAGTCCATGACTTGTGAGCTTTGCGCGGACAACCCGATCTGGCTGTCAGTACCCTTGTGCAGATACTCCCTTATATTTTCACTGCACACTTAGATCAGTTTGATCGAAGCTTATAAGCGCAACTAAATGATCTAGAGACCGAACTAAGTGTTCTAACTTAGCAGTGAAAAAAAGCCCACGAAGTTGCTCAAGGTCGTAAAGAACATCACGACCCGGAGCAGATTGGCATGTTGAAAACAGGATTCACCCTGGCGCCCCTGGCGTGCGCATTGGCCCTGGGCGGCCTGGCGCTGCCAAGCCTGGTGCTGGCGCAAAACGATGCGGCCGCCGTACACAAGGTCATTGAGTTCAATATTCCCGCCGGGCCCCTGGATGAAGTGCTGCTGAGCATTTCCCAGCAAAGCGGCCATTCCATCGCTTTTGATCCGCCGCTGGTTGAAGGCCGCGCAAGTCGTTCGATCCAGGGCCGCTTGAGCCAGGAGCAGGCGCTGGGGATCGCCTTGAGTGGTTCACAACTGGGCTTCAGCCAGACCGCCAGTGGCGCCGTGTTGATCCATCGCCTGACGGACACCAGTACACCTGCAGCCGCGATCAGCAGCGAACCGGCCGCGCCACGCCTTAAGTCGGTTGAAGTGATCGGCACCCGCCGTAGCGATGTCACCGCCCTGCAAAGTGCGGCACCGGTGGATGTGATCAGCAACGAACAACTGGAGCGCAGCGGCACCGATAACCTGGCTAAGGCCCTGGAAACCCTGGTGCCGTCAGTGAACTACCCGCAAGTCAACGGCACCGATGGCGTGTCGTCGCAGCGGCCGGTGTCGCTGCGCGGCTTGGCGTCTGATCAAGTGCTGGTGCTGGTCAATGGCAAGCGTCGACACGCCTCGGCATTCGTCAACACCAAGGCCACCTTGGGCCGGGGTTCCCAGGCGGTGGACTTGTCGACGATTCCAGTCAGCGCCGTCGACCATATCGAAGTGCTGCGCGATGGCGCCTCGGCCCAATACGGCTCCGACGCAATTGCCGGGGTGATCAATATCGTGCTCAAGGAGCAGGATCACGGCGGCGCGGTGCAAAGCACCTTTGGCCAATACACCAAGGGCGATGGTTTTCGCCGCTCGGTCGGTGGCTGGACCGGTTTCACCTTGCCCGGCGACGGCTTCCTCACCCTCAGCGGCGAGGGCCTGCGCAGCGAGCGCACTTCCACCGGCGGCACCGATGGCCGGCAGTTCTACCCAACTGCAGATGCCCGCGAAGCGGATGCCGACCGTCATTGGCGCTACGGTTCTCCGGGGCTTGAGGATTGGAACCTGGCGCTCAACACCGGCCTGTCACTCAACGATGCGGTCGACCTCTATGGTTTCGCCACTTACCAGGACCGCACCGGTGAATCCCAGGCCACCTTTCGCCGGCCTATCGACGCCAACAACCTGGTGGCCGTGTACCCCAACGGATTCCTGCCCCTGCTCGATGTACGTTCGCGGGATGCGTCGGTCACTGGCGGGGTGAAACTCCGCGATGACAGCCTGGGCAGCTTCGATCTCAGCGCCAACTACGGCCGCAATCGCATCGACTACCACCTCAGTGATTCGCTTAACGCCAGCCTCGGACCTGCCAGTCCCACCAGCTTCAACGCCGGCGCGTTGATCAACGAGCAAACCAACGTCGGTCTGGACCATGTGAAGGAATTCAAGGTGGGCTGGGGCGCGGGTCCACTGGTGTTTTCCAGTGGTCTGGCGTGGCGTAACGAAGCCTATGAAGTGATCGCCGGCGACCTTGCATCCTGGACCCATGGCACGGCCCTGCCCACCCGTGCCGGCGGCGCCCAGGGTTTTCCCGGCACCCAGGACAGTGACGAAGGCCGTTATGCACGCCATGTGTTCGGCGGCTACCTGGGCCTGGAGCAGCAGGTCACCGACAAACTGCAACTGGGCCTGGCCGGGCGCAGCGAGCACTACGATGATTTTGGCACCACGACCACCGGCAAGTTTTCCGTACGCTACGACCTCACCCCGCAGTGGGGCCTGCGCTCGACGGTAAGCAGCGGTTACCGCGCGCCGACGTTGGGCCAGATCGGCACCTCGGCGACCCAGACCGAATTCAAGGCCGGCGACCCCACGGCCTATCAGGTCGGCACCGTCAGCGTGAACACGCCGGTAGCCCGGGCGTTGGGCGCCAGTGACCTGAAGCCGGAAAAATCCACCAGCCTGTCCCTTGGTGTGGTGTGGCAGCCGCTGGAGCGCGCGAGCGTCAGCGTCGACGCGTATCACATACGCATTCAGGACCGTATCGCCCTGTCGGAAACGCTCAGTGGCACCCAGGTCAGCCAGATCCTCGCCAGCCAAGGCTATGGCAACTACTCCGGCGTGAGCTTTTTCACCAACGCCCTGGACACCAAGACCAGCGGCGTCGATGTGGCCGCCCACTATCGTCTGGACCTGGACGACGCCAGCCAACTGACCCTCAACGGCGCGTTCAACTACAGCAAGACCCAGGTCACCGATATCAAGGACAACCCCGGCCCCCTCGCCGGCACCGGCATCACGTTAATCAACCGCGAAGCCCTCAGCTACGTGGAAAGTGCCTCGCCCAATACCAAGCTGATCCTGGGGGCCGACTGGCGTAAAGGCGCGTGGCAGGCGAGTTTCAACACGATCCGCTATGGCACCTACACCCTCGATTCCAACCTCGGCGAAGCCCGCGACCAGACGTTTTCCGCGCAGTGGGTAAGCAATGCCAGCGTGTCCTACGACATCAGCCAGGCCCTCACTCTGACCCTGGGCGGCAACAACATTTTTGACAGCTACCCCGACAAGATCGACGTGGCCAACCGCTTTGTCGGTGGGCGCGTGGCCTACCAGAGCATCTCCCCGGCCGGTGCCGAAGGCGCCTTCTACTACGTGAAAGCCGACTACCGCTTCTGACCCTCATTAAGGAGTTCACATGAGCTTTGATCCTGTGCGTTTTACCCAAGAGTTCGAGCATGACTTTGCACTGGCCAAGCAGTTGCTGATCAAGCATCAGGTGCTGTCGGGCAATGAGGCGGGAAATATCAGCCTGCGTGTTCCCGGCGAGGAGCGGCTGGTGATTGCCTCGTTGAGCGGGGCTGACAGCGGTGTGGCGGCGATTGTGGATTTCGAGTTGCAGCGCAGCCAGGGCAGCCTGACTGACAACCTCAAGGAGGTGGCGGCACTGCATGTGGCGATTTATCGCGAGCGGGGCCAGGTGAATGCGGTGATTCATACGCACTCGCCGTATCTGACGGCGTTTGCGATTGCGGGCCGGCCGTTGCGGGCCCATGCCTCTCAGTTGTTGGGGATTCTGGATGAGGATCAGGAGGTGCCACTGACGGCGTGGGGGCCTCGGTATGCGCCGGAGCCGGTGGTGGCGGCGTTGCGTGAGCATCCGCGGGCGCCGGCGGCGTTGCTGGCTAATCATGGTCCGTTTGCCTGGTCCGAGCGGGGGGTGTTGGCGGTTACGCGGTTGTTGATCAATTTGGAGGAGGCGGCGTATTTGACGTTTTTGGCGCAGCAGCTCGGTACTCCGCAGCCGTTTCCCAGTGGCGCGGCGCAGCGGTCGCGGTTGGGGTGGAGTGCGACATGAGCGGTGTTGCGACTGACACGGCACGGTCTGGGTTTGGGAGGGGTGGTGCGACGATTCGACTGGCTTTCGGTCGTGGGTTATCGGTGTGCATTTCCGTTGCTGCGGTAACGGCGGCTTTGGGTTCCGCTCTTACAGCGGCTCACTTTTGGAAGAGCCCAAAAGTAAGCAAAAGGCTCTCGCCACACCACTCGGTGCCTCGCCTAGGCTCGGCATGCCCTCACTCCGGCCAGCGTGGTCGACGGGGCGCTGTAGATCAAAAGCCAGATCAAAAGCCGGATCAAAAGCATCGCTTTGCGGGCTTTCGGCCGGCCGGAGTGATGGTTGCGGCGGTGCTTGCTTTCAGTGTGCTTTCGGCTCACGCCGAGGTTTTGCTCGAACGGGCTCAATCCCGTGGCACGCTCAATGTCTGCACCAGTGATGAGTTTCCTCCGTTCAAGATGCTGGATGCCCAGGGCAAGCCCAGTGGGTTGATCATGGATTTGATTGTTGATCTGCAGCAGCAGTTGTCTGCTCGGGTCGGTCAACCGTTGAAGTTGTCGTTGGTGCAGGTCAATCCGCTCAATCGTTTGTTGTTTCTCGATCAGGGACGTTGCGAAGTGTTGGTGACGTCCTTGTTGGACACGCCAGCCCGGCGTCGGGAAGTGGATTTTGCCAGTCCGGGGTTTTATAGCTCGGCGGCCACGGTGTTTGCGCCCAAAAGTACGGCGGTGCCCGATTGGGAAAGTCTGCGCGGCAAGACGCTCTGCGCGCCGGCGACAAGTGTGTGGGTGCGGCCATTCGAAAGCCGCTACGGCGTGCAGTTCGCGTCGTTTAACGGCACCGCCGAGGTGCGCAAAGCGGTGGCTGACAGTCGTTGCCTGGGGGCGATGGGGGATGATGCGTTGTACAGCGCCCTCGCCCGTCAACCTGAGTGGGCCGACTACGAGGTCAAGCTGCCGGGGCAGGCACCGGCGCCGTGGGGGATTGCCCTGCGCAAGGGCCAGCCGGAGTTGTTGGCGGCGGTGTCGAACATTGTCGAAGGCTGGCATGCCAAAGGTCTGATCATCGCCTTGGAGCGGCGTTACGGTCTGGCGCCGAATGCCTGGGTCGCGCAGCAGCATGCGCAGGCACGCCATGAGTGAGGTCAGCCTGCGCCTGTGGCTGGAGCAGCACGGCCTGTCGCTGAGCATCGTCTGGGACCCGATGGACCGTCAGCGTTTTCTGCTGGGCCTGGGCCTGACCTTGCTGTTGTCACTGGCAAGTATCGCGCTGTCGCTGTTGATCGGTGTCGTCGGCGCCGCCGGCCTGGGTTCGCGCCAAGGTCTGTGGCGCGGGATCAGCGGCGCGTACGTGGCGTTGTTTCGCAACACGCCGCTGTTGGTGCAGTTGTTCTTTTTCTACTTCGGCGTCGGTGCGTTACTGCCGTTGGTGGACGGGGTGCGCCTGCTCAACGGCACGCAGTGGGCGATCATTGTGATCGCCCTGCACAGCGGCGCGTTCCAGGCAGTGAACCTGCGCGCCGGGATTGATGGGGTGCCACGCGCCACCCTCCAGGCGGCCGCCGCCCTGGGTATGCAGGAGCGCACCGTGCTGCGCCATATCGTGCTGCCGCTGGCGCTGCGCAATAGCCTGCCGGCGATGGGCAATACGGTGGTGCAGACCATCAAGTCCACCTCCATCGCCTATGCGATCGCGGTGCCGGAGTTGCTCTATGCGAGCAACCGAATCTGGTCGGATAACTTCAACGTCGCCGAGATGATGCAAGTGCTGTTGCTGGTCTGGCTGTTGTTGATCGGCCTCAGCAGTTGGCTGTTGCGCCGACTGGAGTATCACCTGCGCCTGCCGGGCCAGGAGTTGCCGAATGCTGCCTGAACCTTCGCCACTGATGCTGCTGTGGCAGTGGGCCCCGGCGCTGCTGCAAGGCTTTGGCCTGAATATCCTGATGGGCGTCACCGCCATGTTGGTGGCGACGGTCTTCGGCGTCCTGCTTGGCAGCCTGCAAGTCAGTGCTCGCCCGGCTCTGCGCCGTGGTGCAGGACATCTGAGCCGTTTGCTGCGCAACCTGCCCTGGCTGGTGGTGATGTTTTACGTGGCCTACTTGCTGCCTTACGAAGTGCAGTGGGCCGGGCGCTGGTGGCAGTTGCCGGACTGGCTGAAAGTCGCGCTGGGCCTGGCGTTGCCCGCCATCGGCTACGTCTCGGAGATTGTGCGCGGAGGCGTGTACGCGGTGCCGTCGGGCCAGTGGGAGGCCGCCCAGGCCTTGGGGCTACGCCACGGCCAGGCCCTGCGCTACGTGATCATTCCGCAGACCCTGCCAAGCCTGGTAGCGCCGTGGATGAACCTGTATTGCGCGGTGACCATGTCCACTTCCCTGGCCAATCTGCTGGGGGTGGAAGAGCTGATGACCACCCTGCAATCGCACCTCTCCAGCCAATTGCGCAGCGACCTGCTGCTGCCCGCCTATGGCGTGGTGTTTATCGCGTTCTTTCTCTACATCTATCCCCTTTCACGCTGGGCCAAACGGCTGGAACGCCGATGAGCCTTTCGACGAGTACCACGACCATGCGCGACGACACCCTGTTGACCCACCTCGGCCGTGATCCGGCCAACCATGCCGGTACCGTCAACACCCCGGTGTATCGCAGCTCGACCTTTATCTGGCCCGACACCAGCACCCTGACAAACCACCTCCAGCAGGCCGACGACCCGCACTACCGCGGGCATATCTACGGACGCAACGGCAACCCCACCACCGCCGCGTTCGAAGACGCCGTGGCCGAATTGGAGGGTGGTTTTCGGGGGCTGATCATGCCCAGCGGCCTGGCGGCGATTGTCGGTGCGGTGTTGGCCGTGGCGCGGGCCGGCGACCATATTCTGGTCACCGACAACTGCTACTGGCATGCGCGCCAGGTGTTCGACCAAATCCTGCCGCGCTATGGCATCCAGGCCAGCTATTTCGCGCCGATGCTCGGCGCGGATATCGCCGGTTTGCTGCGCCCGAATACACGCCTGGTGTATGCCGAAGCGCCCGGTTCAAGCACGTTCGAAGTGCAGGATATTCCCGCCCTCGCCCACGCGGCCCACGCCCATGGCGCGCTGCTGATGCTCGATAACACCTGGGCCACGCCGCTGTTTTTCAAGGCGTTTGAACACGGCGTGGATATCTCGATCCATGCCGCCACCAAGTACCTGGTGGGCCACAGCGACGCGATGCTCGGCGTGATCGTCACCACGCAAGCGCTTTACCCCGGCGTGCGCGAAACCGTGCGTCAGCTGGGCTATATCGCCAGTGCCGACGACGCCTACCTGGGCCTGCGGGGCCTGCGCACCCTCGGCGTGCGCCTGCGCCAGCACGAGCGCTCGGCACTGACCGTTGCGCAGTGGTTGCTACAGCGTCCGCAAGTCGCCCAAGTGCTGCATCCGGCATTACCGGGCGCGACGGGACACGACGTGTTCAAACGCGACTTTCTCGGCTCCACCGGCCTGTTCGGCGTGGTGCTCAAACCCATCTCAGAACCGCAAACCAAAAGCTTTCTGGAAAGCCTTCGGCTGTTCGCCATGGGCGCCAGTTGGGGCGGTTTCGAAAGCCTGATCCGCCAGCAGCAACGCCACCCTTCGGCCCAGATTGAACCCGGCGTGTTGCTGCGCCTGCACGTGGGCCTTGAAGCCGTCGAAGACCTGATCGCCGACCTGCAACAAGGCCTTGAACGCCTGACTGTCACCCCACCTGCCCCAAGGAGTCTGCCATGAGCCAAACACTGCCCACCCACTACAGCATTTGCCCGCTGCTGGTCGCGTCCAACATCGCCGTGGAACTCGGCTGGCTGGATGAGGAATACCAGCGCGTCGGTGCCGAAGCGATCTACCTGCGCTCGCTGCCCGATAACCAGGGTTGGCTGCCGCACTTCACCCATGGCGAGTCGCGGTTGATTCGTGACGGCGGCGCCGTGCCCGCCCTGTGGGCCCGTACGGACCAGGCCGACACGCTGCTGGTGGCCACCACCGCGAGCCAACGCGCCGGGCAGATTCTGGTACGCGCCGACGGGCGTATCCGCCAGGTCGCGGACCTATTCGGCAAACGCATCGGCGTCCCGGTCAGCCGTAACAAGGCGCGGGTGGATGTGCTCAAGGCGCTCGCCGAGCATGGCCTGTTCAATGCGCTGCAACTGGCCGGACTGGAACCGTCCCAGGTGCGGCTGATCGAGCTGGAGGATGAAGGCGATCCCCACACTTTGCAGCCTGCCGCGCGGCCATCGGCGTTCTGGGCGCAATTGCACGGCCTGCACGGCAAGCCGGGCCAGGAAGTCCGTGCATTGGCTGAAGGCCGTGTGGAGGCGGTGCATATCGCCGCCGGGCATGTGCCGGCGTTGCTCGCCAGCGGTGAATTCACCGTGATCGAAGACCTGGAGCGCTACCCCGACTGGACCCTGAAAAACCACAACGGCCCCTACGCCACCACCGTCAACCGTGCCTTTGCCGAACAACACCCCCAGGTAGTCGTGGCGTTCCTGCGTGCGGCGATCCGCGCGGGGCGCTGGATCAACCAGCACCGCGAGGCCGCCGCTGAGGTGTTCACCCGCGTGACGTTCCTGCCGGATGCCGGGTTTATCCGCCAGGCCATCGCCGAGCTGGATTTTGTACCGCAACTGGGCCCGCAGAACCTCGCCGCGCTGGAGCTGAAAAAGGATTTCCTGGTGCAGCGCGGTTTCTTGCAGAACGACTTCAGCGTGCATGAGTGGGCCCGGCCCGACTTCCTCGCCCAGGCCCACGCCGGGCTCTAACATTCCAACCAAGGACGAACAATGATTGCTCAGTACCGTAAAACCCTGCTCGCCAGCCTGCTGCTGGCCGACTCCACGTGGGCCGCGCAAACCGCCAGCTCCACCGAACCGCAACTGAGCAAGGTCGAGGTGGTCGGCGCACGCGTCACCGAAGCCAGCGCCGCCATCGGCGAAGATAAGATCAGCAACACCCTGAGCATCTCGCACCAGGCGCTGCTGTCGGCGCCGGCGGGCACCTCGGGGCTGAAAATGCTCGAAGCGCTACCGGGCTTCAACGTGCAGGTCAACGATGCGCTGGGCTTGTATGAGTTCGGCAACTCGGTGTTCGTGCGGGCGTTCAACTTGCAGCAGATCGGTTTTTCCATCGACGGCGTGCCGTTGGGCCGTACCGACCAGTTTGGCGGCAGCCCGATCTATCGCTACGTCGACAACGAAAACACCGAACGGGTCACGGCCTCTACCGGGGCCGGGGATGTGTCGCAATCGGGCTATGCGTCACTGGGTCCGTATGTGGATTACCAGACCAGCAACCCCACGGTGGAGCCTGGCGTGAGCCTGTCCTATACCTTGGGCAGCGACAGTCTGCGGCGCAGTTTCGTCAAGTTGCAAAGCGGCGAATACCAAGGCCTGTCAGCGTATTTCAGCCGTTCAAAAATCGACGGCGACCTGTGGCGCGGCCCCGGTACCATCGATCGCGAACACTTGGAGGCCAAAGTGCGTTATCGCTTCGGTGATCGCGATGAAGTGTGGCTGCGCGCGGTGCACAACTCGTTCTACGACTATGACTCGCCCTACGTCAGCATCGCCCAGTACGACGGCAGCGCCAACGACCCCTTCGGGCGTTCGGGCCGTTACTTCGCCTACCTGGACAGCCTTCCCGATCTACCCGAAAGCGTGCCGGGTGTGCGCTACAGCAACACCGGCTACAACCAGTTCTACAAACAGGCGGTGAACCAGCGGCGCGACACCTTGTACAGCCTCGGCGGCCAGTTCGAGATCCGCCCGGACCTGCTCAACTACACCACCCTGTACTACGAAGCCAAGAAGGGCTTTGGCGTGTCGCCCGAGGCCTACGCCACCTCCCTGGCGCTGCACAATGCCGAAAGCAATGTGGACGGTCTGTTCGCCCCCAAAGGCGTGCAATACGGGCTGTCGTCCCTGAGCGGGCACCGGTTCGGGGGGCGTACCGGGCTGCAATGGGAAGTGGGTCAACACCAGGTCGACACCGGGCTGTGGGCCGAGACCGATGTGTTCAACCGCCAGCAAGGCCGCTACAACCTCACCGATGGCAGCCCGGCTGGCGAGCCGCTGTTCAATGAACCGGTGCACCTGCAAGGGGATTTCAGCTCCACGCGCAATTCGTTGCAGTACCACCTCAAGGACACCTGGACCCTGCTCGATGATCGCCTGCGCCTGCAATTCGGCTTCAAGAGCTTGAACCTTAAGTACCGCATCGAGGGCTATCGCAACGCCGGTGACTACATCAACAATCGCCAACCGCGCCTCAGTACCCAATGGAACGACGCCTTCCTGCCCCAGGCCGGGCTGGTCTACAACCTCACCGACGACACCCAAGTGTTCGCCTCTTACTCGGAAAACATGGCCCTGCCCCGTGGCGCCGACGACATTTTCCGCGCTGCCAGCCCCAGCGCACCGCCGCCGGATGCCGAACGGGCGAAGAACTACGAGGTGGGTTATCGCATCAACCGTCCGACCTTCAACGCCGCCTGGGCGCTGTACCGCACCGACTTCGACAACCGCCTGCAAGCCTTTGCCTCAGCGGTGCCCGGCAGCAGCCAGGTGGAAACCTACTACCAGAACGTCGGCAAGGTGCAGGCCTACGGCACGGAGCTGAGCGGTCAATGGAAACCACCGATCCTGGCCGACAAGGTAGTGCTCAACGGCAACCTGACCTACAACAAATCCACCTTCCAGAACGATGCCGCCGGCCTGTCGATCCGTGACAATGACGTGCCCGACAGCCCCCGCTGGCTGGCACAGGCCGGGGTTACTTACGAGCTGGCACCGTGGGCGTTGCTTAACTTTTCGGCGCGCTACATCGGCGAGCGCTACAGCAACTTCACCAACAGTGAATCGGTGCCCGGTTACACCCTGTACAACGCCTACCTGGACCTGGGCGGCGAGCGCGTGCATTACGGCCCGCTGAAAAACGTCAAGTTGCGCTTTAACGTCGACAACCTGTTCGACAAGGACTACCTGGGCTACATCCTCACCAGCACCAGCGGCCCCGCCGTGTTCCGACCGGGTTCGCCGCGCACCTTCCAAAGCACCTTGAGCATGGAGTTTTGAACATGACCAAGCGCCTGCTGATCCTCGCCTTGTTGCCGTTTCTGGCCCACGCGCAAGTGAGTCCCACGACCCTCGCCCTGCACCAGCGCCTGCTGGTGCTGGACAGCCACCTCGACACACCGCTGACCCTGACCCGCCCCGGTTGGAACATCCTGGAGCGCCACGACTACGAACAGGACGGCAGCCAGGTCGACCTGCCGCGCATGCGCGAAGGCGGCCTGGATGGTGGTTTTTTTGCGGTCTACACCCCTCAGGGCCCACGCACCGAGGAAGGCCGCGCCTACGCCAGCGCGTATGGCCTGGCCACCCTCACGCGCATCCGCGACGTCATCGACCGCAACCCCGACAGCTTTGCCCTGGCCCTCACCGCCGACGACGCCCGACACATCGCCGCCCAAGGCAAGCGCGTGGTGTTTATCAGCATGGAAAACGCCGACCCGCTGAGCTCCGATCCCGATTTGCTCAACACCTACTACCGCCAAGGCCTGCGCATGCTCGGCCTGGTGCATTTCATGAACAACGACCTGGCCGACTCGGCCACCGCCCTGCCGGAATGGAAAGGCCTGAGCCCCAAGGGCCGCGACCTGGTGCAGCGAGCCAACCGCTTGGGCATCCTGCTGGACGTGTCCCACGCCAGCGACGCGGTGTTCGACCAGATGCTGGCGTTGTCCAGCGCCCCACTGATCGCCTCCCACTCAAGCAGCCGCGCGGTCAACCCGCACCCGCGCAACCTCGACGACAACCGCGTGCGCAAACTGGCGGCCAAGGGCGGTGTCATCCAGGTCAACGCCTACAGCGACTACCTGATCCCCCTCACGCCCAACCCGGAACGCAACAAAGCCATGGCCGCCCTCGGTGCACGCTTTCACAACCTTGCCGCCCTGAGTCCAGAACAGATCAAGACGCTCTACCAAGAACGCGACACCCTCAACCAACGCTTCGCCCAACCCAAGGCGAGCCTCGATGTGTTCATGAAGCACCTGCTGCATTTGCTCGAAGTGGCGGGCCCCGATCACGTCGGCATAGGCGCCGACTGGGATGGCGGCGGTGGCGTGACCGGGCTGGAAGATGTCAGCCAGTTGCCGGTGATTACCCAGCGGTTGTTGGATGCCGGGTATAGCGAGGCGCAGATCGCGAATATCTGGAGTGGGAATTTGTTGCGGGTGTTGCAGGCGGCGCAATCCGCCGCCCTGTAGCCTTAACCTACTGCCACCCTCCCCCCATCACCTTATACAAACTCACCCGATTACTCTGCTCCGCCAGGCGCAGGGTGATCAGGTCCTGCTGGGCGCTGTACAGCGATCGCTGGGAGTCCAGGGCTTCGAGGTAGCTTTGCGAGCCGGCGCGGTAGAGCGCGTCGGACAGGTCGTAGCTCTTCTGGCTGGCATCGGTCAGCGCTTGCTGGGCGGTGAGGCGTTGGTCCAGGGTGCTGCGCACGGCCAGGGCATCGGCGACTTCCTTGAATGCGGTTTGCAGGGTTTGCTGATAGGTCTGCACCTGGATCTCTTTCTCGACCTTGGCCGCATCCAGGGTCGCGCGGTTACTGCCGGCATCGAAGATTGGCACGCTGATGCTAGGGGCGAAGGTCCAGGCGCCGCTGCCGGCCTTGAACAGGCTGGACAGTGACGCACTGGCGGAGCCCGCATTCGCGGTGAGGCTGATGCTGGGGAAAAACGCCGCACGGGCCGCGCCAATGTCGATATTCGCGGACTTGAGGCTGTGCTCCGCCGCGAGTACATCGGGGCGTCGCTGCAACAGGCTCGATGGCAGCTCGGCCGGCACCTGCACCAACGCCGCCGCCGATTGCAGATGGGTGTCGGGCAGCAGGGCGTCGGGAATGTCGCTGCCAACCAGCAGGCGCAAGGCGTTGCGGTCCTGGAGAATCTGGCTCTGATACTCGGCCACATCGACCCGCGCTGACTCGACGGTGGTTTGCGCCTGGGCCACGGCCAACGCCGTCGAACCACCCAAGGTGTGGCTGCGCTGGGTCAGTTCGTAGGTGGACTGCTGGCTGGCCAGGGTCTCCTCGGCCAGTTGCAGGTGCTCGTTGTCGGCGGCCAGGGTCAGCCAGGCGGTGGCCACTTCGGCCACCAGGCTGATTTGCGTGCTGCGCCGGGTTTCGGTCAGCGCCAGGTAGTCTTCCAGCGCTTCGTCCTGCAGGTTCTGCACGCGGCCGAACACGTCGACTTCATAGTTGCTCAGCCCCAGTTGGGCACTGTAGTCGTGGCTGGTGACGGCCGTGCCGCTGCTGGACAGCGAACCCGGCGTGCGGCTGTGAGTACCGCTGACGCTGGCGTCGATGGTCGGGAACGCCGCGGCGCGCTGGATGCGGTATTGCGCCTGGGCCTTCTCGATATTCAGGCTGGCCAGGCGCAGGTCGCGGTTATTGGCCAGCGCCAGGGTTTGCAGTTGTGCCAAGCGGCGGTCGGTAAAGAACTGCTGCCACTGGATGTCGGCCGGCACCTCACCCTGCACGCCCGCTTGCCATTCGCCAGGCACCGGGGCTTCAGGCTGTTGATACTGCGGCGCTAGGTTGATGCAGCCGCTCAGGGCCAAGGCGGCCACTAACGGCCAGAGAAAGCGGATCATGCGTCACCTTTTTCGACAGTGGGCGTCGTGCTGACACGGCCAAAGCGGCGGCGGATCAACACAAAAAACAGCGGTACAAAGAAGATCCCCAGCACCGTGGCGCTGAACATGCCGCCCAGCACACCGGTACCGATGGCCCGACGCCCGGCGGAACCTGCGCCACTGCTCACGGCCAGGGGCAGCACGCCGAACATGAAGGCCAGGGAGGTCATCAGGATCGGCCGCAAGCGCTGGCGCACGGCGATCAGCGTCGCCTCGCGCAGGCTGTTGCCTTGCTCTTGCAGGTGCTTGGCAAACTCGACGATCAGGATCGCGTTTTTCGCCGCCAGCCCAACGGTGGTCAGCAAGCCGACCTGGAAGTACACGTCATTGCTCAACCCGGTCAATCGCGTGGCCAACACCGCGCCGACGATGCCCAGCGGCACCACCAGAATCACCGAGAACGGCACCGACCAGCTCTCGTACAGCGCGGCCAGGCACAGGAATACAAACAGGATGGACACCGCATACAGCAACGGCGCCTGGGATCCGGAAAGACGCAGTTGGTAGGACTGGCCGGTCCACTCGTAGCCGATGCCATCGGGCAGTTGCCGAGCAATCGCTTCCACCGCGTCCATCGCAGCGCCGGAGCTCACGCCGGGCGCCGGGTCGCCGACCACTTCCAGGGAGGATGTGCCGTTGTAGCGTTCCAGCAAAGGCGAGCCATAGCTCCAGGCACTGCTGGCAAATGACGAAAACGGCACCATTTCACCGTTGCTGTTGCGCACGAACCAGTGATCCAGATCCGCCGCTTGCATGCGGGTGCTGGCGTCGCCCTGCACGTAGACCTTCTTCACGCGGCCCTGGTTGAGGAAGTCGTTCACATACGTGCCGCCCAACGCCGTGGACAAGGTGCTGTTGATGTCGCTGGTGCTCAGACTCAAGGCCCCCGCCTTGCGGTCATCGATACTGATTTTGAGTTGCGGTGCGTCGTCCAGGCCATTGCTGCGTACGCCCAGCAGGCGCGGGTCTTGCCTGGCCAGCGCAATAAACTGCTCGCGCGCCGCCACCAACGCATCGTGGCCAAGACCGGCGAGGTCCTTGAGCTGCAAATCAAACCCTGAACTCTGGCCCAGGCCGCGCACGGCGGGCGGTTGCATCACGAACACATCGGCATCGCCAATGCTTGCCAGTGCCAACGTGGCGCGTTGGGCAATCGTGGCGGCATCGTCTGAGCGCTCACTCCAGTCCTTCAAGCGAATAAACGCGCGCGCGGTGTTCTGGCTGTTGCCGCCCATGCCCAGCCCGCTGATGCTGATCATCGCCTCGACTTCCGGCTGCTTGAGCATGTACTGCTCGAACTGGTGCAACACCGCCTGGGTACGGCTGTCGGTGGCCCCCACCGGCAGCTGGATTTGCGCCATGAGAATGCCCTGATCCTCATCCGGCAGGAACGAGGTGGGCAAGCTGGCGTAACCCGCCGCCATGGCTGCGGCGATCAGCGCGTACACCACCAGGCTGCGGCGTGAGCGTTGCAGGACACCGCCAACCAACGCTTCATACGCGCGGGAGCAACGATCAAAGGAACGATTGAACCAGCCGAAAAAGCCCCGTTGAACGGCGTGCCCTGGCTTGAGCAGCGTGGCGCACAGTGCTGGCGTGAGGGTCATCGCGACCACCACCGAAAGCACCATGGCCGAGACGATGGTCACCGAAAACTGCCGATAGATAATCCCGGTGGAGCCCCCAAAAAACGCCATGGGAATAAACACCGCACTCAACACCAGGGCGATGCCGACCAGCGCGCTGGTGATTTCATCCATCGATTGCCGCGTGGCCGCCAGGGCCGACAAGCCCTGCTCGGCCATCACCCGTTCGACGTTTTCCACCACCACAATCGCATCGTCGACCAGCAACCCAATGGCCAGGACCATGGCAAACATGGTCAGGGTATTGATCGAGTACCCGAACAACGCCAATACGCCAAACGTGCCCAACAGAACCACCGGCACCGTGATCGCCGGGATCAGCGTAGCGCGCAGGTTTTGCAGGAACAGGAACATGATCAGCACCACCAGCACGATGGCCTCGCCCAGGGACTTGACCACTTCCTCGATGGACAGGCTCACAAAGGGCGTGGTGTCGTAGGCGATCACGTTCTTCAATTGCATTTCAGTGGGGTAGAACGGCGCCAGCTCCTTGAGCTTGGCCTTGACTGCCTCGCCCACGTCCAGCGCATTGGCGCCCGCCGCCAGTTGCACGCCCATGGCGGCGGCCGGCTTGCCGTTGAGGGCCGAGTTGATGTCATAGCTCTCGCTGCCCAACTCCACGGTCGCCACGTCGCCGAGCAGCACTACCGCGCCGTCGCTGCTGGACTTGATCACCACGTTGCGGAACGCTTCGGCCGTTTGCAGTTTGCTGCGCGCGCTGATGGTGGCATTGAGTTGCTGCCCCTTCACCGCCGGCAGTGCGCCGAGTTGGCCGGCTGACACTTCGGTGTTTTGCGCCTCCAGCGCAGAGCTCACATCCGAGGGCATCAGCGCGTATTTTTCCAGTAGCGCCGGGTCCAGCCAGATGCGCATGGCGTAGCCAGAACCGAGGGTCTGTACGTCGCCCACGCCGTCGATACGGCTGATGGAATCGAGCAAGGTGCTGGAGATGTAGTCACCAATCTGGGTCCCGGTGACGCTGGGATTATCCGAGGCCAGGGCGGCAATCATCAAAAAGTCCGAACCGCCCTTGGTCACGGTCAGGCCTTCGCTCTGCACCGACTGCGGCAAGCGCGACTCGGCCTGTTGCAGCTTGTTCTGCACCTGCATCTGCGCCACATCCGGGTCGGTGCCGGCGCCAAAGGTCAGGCTGATACTGGCGCTGCCCGCCGAACTGCTGGAGGCGGACATGTAGGTCAGATTGTCCAGGTCTTTCATTTGCTGCTCGATGACCTGGGTCACCGAGTCTTCGACGGTCTTGGCCGACGCGCCGGTGTAGGTGGCGGAAATACGCACGGTGGGCGGCGCGATGTCCGGGTACTGCTCCAGCGGCAACTGGCTGATGGATAACGCACCGCCGAGCATGATGACGATGGCGATGACCCAGGCGAAAATCGGTCGATCAATAAAGAAACGCGCCATGTTCAACCCTCCTGCGCCAGGGCGCCGGCATCTGCGGCCTGGGTCTGGACCACGGCGCCGATGCGGACTTTTTGCCCACCCTCGACGATCACCTGGTCACCGGCCTTCAAACCGGCGGTCACCCACCACTGGTTGCCCACGGCGCGGTCAACGGTGAGCACGCGTTGCTCGACCTTGCCGTCAACCACCAGCAACACCGAGGTCACGCCGCTGGCGCTGCGGCTCACGGCTTTTTGCGGGATCAGGATCGCCTGGTCATCGCGGGCCTGCTCCAACACGCCGCGCACGTACATGCCGGGCATCAGCAAATGCTCCGGGTTATCGAATACCGCGCGCAAGGTCACGGTGCCGGTGCCCTGGTTGACACTGACCCCGCTGAACTTGAGGCAGCCGTCGTGGTTGTAGGCGCTGCCGTCATCCAGCTTGAGGCTGATGCGGGCCTCGCCGTCACCGTTGGCCTGCAACACGCCACTAGCCAGGTCGCGCTTGAGGGCCAGCAATTCGGTGGTGGACTGGGTCACATCCACATAGATCGGGTCGAGTTGCTGCACGGTCGTGAGTGCGGTGTCCTGGTTGGCCACCACCAGCGCACCGGGTGTCACGGTAGACGTTTCGATGCGCCCCGCGACCGGCGACGTGATGCGGGTATAGGCCAGGTTGATGCGGGCGGTGTCGAGGTCGGCCTGGGCCACCTGCACGTCAGCGGCGGCGGTCAGCAGGGTGGCCTGTGAGTCTTCGTTGGTTTGCTGGCTGATGGCGTCGATCTTCACCAGCTGGGCGTTACGCGCAGCGGTGGTCTGTGCCGACTTCAACGTGGCGCGCGCCTTGGCCAGGCTCGCCTGGGCCTCAGCCAGCGCCGCCTTGTACGGTGCCGCATCCAGTTGGTACAGCGCCTGCCCGGCTTTCACCTCGGCGCCTTCGACAAACAGGCGCTGTTGCACGATCCCGCCGACCTGCGGGCGAATCTCGGCGACCATAAAGGCCTGGGTACGCCCGGCCAGTTCAGTGGTTCGCACCTGGCTCTTGGGTTCCACGGTTATCACCGAGACTTTGGGGGCAGCGACTTCGGGCGCGGGGTCGCCAGCCGAGCAGCCGCCGAGCAGCACCATAATGATGAGGGACAGGAGAACCGCGGCGGTTACCAGGTATTTGGCGAAGAATTTGGTCGACATAGTTGCCTCTGCAAGACGGGGTAGTGCAAGCCTTACCCTCATGCTGCAAGGCAAATGTGCAGGAAAATTGAAGATTGCCGACCTGGGTTGAATCTTTCGTCCGTGGGGGCCTAAATGGACGCGTCCCTTTTGTTACGGCCCCCATTCATGAAGTTGAGTATCTCCACCAAGTTGTTTGTCGCGGTGCTGGCCGGTGTGTTGCTGGTCATCCTGAGCATGGGCCTGGCCACCAGTTGGAGTTTTGGTCGCGGGTTCCTGGGCTTTATCAATGAGCAGGCAATGGAGCGCATGGCCCAGGTGGTGCCGCGCCTGGCCACGGCTTACCAACGTGAGGGCAATTGGGACTTTCTGCGCAATCGGCCGGATCGCTGGTTTGACGTCATGCGGCCCGACCCGGATGCCGCGCGTGCGACGGATGATTTGCGCCCCCCGCTGGCCTCGGACTTGACCGGTGCACTGTTTCGCATCGCCCTCCTCGATAAAGACAAGAAACGCGTCACCGGTTACCCAGCCATTGGCGAAGATGCGCTGGTACAGCCCGTGGTGGTGAACAGTGAAACCGTCGGCTGGCTGGCCGTCACGCCATTCCAGAGCGTGACCGAAGCCGGCGGCGAACGCTTCCAGCAGTACCAACTGCGCACCAGCCTGGTGATGGGCGTGTTCTCGTTGCTGCTGGCGATGCTGATAGCCTGGTGGATCGCCCGCACACTGCTGGAGCCGGTCAAGCGCGTGGCCGCCGCCACCCACCGTCTGGCCAGCGGCGACTACAGCAGTCGCGTGGCCGTGGCTTCCGACGACGAAGTCGGCCAACTGTCCCGCGACTTCAACCAATTGGCCTACACCCTGGAGCGCAACGAGAAAATGCGCCGAGAATTTATGGCCGATGTCTCCCATGAACTGCGCACCCCGCTGTCGGTACTGCGTGGCGAACTGGAGGCGATCGAGGACGGTGTGCGCAGCCTTGACCAAAGCTCAATGAAGTCGCTGCAAGGCGAAGTCAGCATGCTCAGCAAGCTGGTGGATGACCTCTATGAACTGTCACTGGCGGACGTAGGTGCCCTGACCTACCGCAAGGCCCCATGCCTGCTGAACGACCTGCTCGAAAACAGCCTGGCGATGTACCGGGACCGCTTCACCGCCCGCCAGTTGCAGATCGACCTGGAGTTGCCGCGCCAGCCCGTGGAGTTGCTGGCGGATGCCAGTCGCTTGCAGCAATTGTTTTCCAACCTGCTGGAAAATGCCGTGCGCTACACCGACGTCAACGGCACGTTGCGCATCAGTGTCGGTGTCGACCGCGACACGGTGCGTATCGACTTTCTCGACTCCGGGCCGGGCGTGTCCGCAGACCAGTTGCCGCGCTTGTTCGAGCGGTTCTATCGCGGCGAGTCATCGCGCAACCGCGAGCATGGCGGCGCTGGCCTGGGCCTGGCAATCTGCCGCAGCATCGCCAACGCCCACGATGGCAGCCTGGTTGCCGACCACTCGCCCTATGGCGGCCTGTGGCTGATCCTGCGCCTGCCCCGGAGCCTGTGAACCATGAGCGATGAACAGCCGATCCTGATCGTCGAAGACGAACCCAAGCTCGCCGCCCTGATGCGGGACTACCTCGAGGCAGCCGGCTACACCACCCTGTGCCTGGACAATGGCCTGCACGTGGTGCCCGCCGTGCGCGCCCACGAACCCAGATTGGTCCTGCTCGACCTGATGCTGCCCGGCCGTGACGGCATGCAGCTGTGCCAGGACCTGCGTGGTTTCAGCGCGGTCCCGATCATCATGATCACCGCCCGCGTCGAAGAAGTGGACCGCCTGCTCGGCCTGGAACTGGGCGCCGACGATTACATCTGCAAGCCCTTCAGCCCCCGTGAAGTGGTGGCCCGGGTCAAGGCCATCCTGCGCCGCAGCCCGCAGTTACTGGACACCAGCGCGCCACGCCTGCTGATCGACGAGGCTCGCTACCAGGCCTCGCTGGACGGCATCACGCTGGACCTCACGCCCCTTGAATTGCGCCTGCTCAACACCTTCGCCCGCGCCGCCGGCCGCGTATTTTCCCGCGACCAATTGTTGGATCACATCTATTCCGACCACCGCGTGGTGACCGACCGCACGGTGGACAGCCATATCCGCAACCTGCGGCGAAAGCTGGAACAGGTGTGCCCTGGGGAAACGCCGATAGAGTCGTTGTATGGGGTGGGGTATCGGTTTCAGTTGGCTGAAAAGCGGCCACATGCCTGAAAACACTGCGGGTTCAAATGTGGGAGGGGCGGTGCGACGATTCGACTTGCCCCCGATAGCGGTGTGTCAGTCACTGATTTATTAACTGACCCACTGCTATCGGGGGTCGGGGGTCGGGGGCAAGCCCCCTCCCACATTTGGTGCTTGGAGGATTGGGGTTACATCGGCGTGCTGCTGATAACCCGCAACGCCAGGCCCTCGTACGCATCCAGGGTAATGGTGAACTCACCCTCCGCCGTCAGGTCCCCTTCAACCCGTTCGTTGATGATGTCCACCACCATCCCCGCCGCGATACCCGGCAGGTTGAGGGTTTCGGTGATCGGCGTCGCGCCGAAGTTCAGCGCGGTGATTTGCGTGCCCTTACCGGCCGGCAAGTCGTGAACCATGATCAGCAGCGCCGGGTTTTCCACGTCTGGCACCAGGATCTGACGGCTGGCGGCGATGTCGTAGGCGCGGCGTACGGCTAAGATTTTTTGCAGCTGCGAGGCAAATGATTCGGGGTCCAACAACTGGCTGTTCAGGCTGCCGTACAGGCTTTTCGAGCGCGGCATCTGGCCGGCAGACAGTTCGGCGTCCGGGTTCAGGTCTACCAGGTCGTAGGCGCCGCGATGAATCCAGCGGGTGTCGCCGTCCTGCATCAAGTGCTCAACGTCGTCGGCCGCCAACGGCAGCGCCCCGACCAAATCCCAGCCGGACAGGGCAAACACCCCTGGCTGCATGGCGTTGTACATCACCAGCAGTAAATGGATCTGGCGGATCTGTTCGATATCCGCAGGCGTAATCGCGTCCAGGTCACGAATGCCCAGCGCCGCCGTGATGATGCTCGCCGTGGTGCAGGACACGCCATTGGTGACGAACTTAAGGTTGTACGGCGCATGCTCGCCCGTCAGGCGTTCGTACATCTGTTCGCGAATGTGCTCGCGCAGGATATTGCCCGGGAAGGTCTGGCCTTGGTAAAGGAAGCTGTCGTTGGCGTGCAGGGTCCAGAAATGCACCAGTTCAAGGGTCAACTCGTCGTGATTCTGCAAGGCATGGATCAGCGAGCCAGGGTCGATGCCTTGACGGTGCATTTCACGCAGCATCAGGCGCAGGAACTCGGCATCGCCCATCAGCAGTGCATGCTGGTACGCGGGACGGGTGATGAAGTCATAGGACAGGTCGGCGCCGCCGTGGGACATGGAGGCGATATCATCGACGGTGAGGTTCAGTTCCTGAAAACTGAACCCTCCCGCCTTGCGAATCGCCCCGCCGAGCAGTTGGTTGCCGGTGATCGACAGGGGATGGCTCTCCGACCAGGCCGTGCCATCGAGCTTTCGTTCCACACCAAGGAAGCCGTTGGCGTCCAGGCGCAGGATCTTGGCACCCATCACGTCGATGGCGTGCAGGGCGTCGCCGATGATCATCTGCTGCGCGGCGAAGGTCGGGTCCAGCCAGTTGAGTGACGGCTGACCTTCCTTGAAGTAATGCAGGTACACCCAGCGACGCGGCTTGCCATCCACGCCGATGACCACGGGCGTGGTGCTCCAGTCGGTTTCCTTCACGCCAGGCTCAAAGAAGATCACCCGCTGCAACTGGCCGACGATGTAGTGCTTGTCGCGCAGGGCGTCCACTTGCAGCGGGCTGAGGTTATGCGCATCGCGGCCCTCGGCCACGTCGGGCAGCAACGGCCAGTCTTCCTCACGAATTTCCACCATGTGGTAGAGGCCGGGGTAATCCTCGTACGCCATTTCGGCCAGGCGGAAATCCGCGCCCTTGCCGGTGTGGGACGGGATCACATCGTCAATGATCACCGCGTTGTGCGCCGCCGCCATGCGCGTCAACGCCTGCAACTGCGCCTCAGTGCCCAACTGCGGGTCGATCTCGAAGCTGATGCGGTCGAAGTTGCCGTCGATGGTCGGCGTGTGCCGTGTGCCGCTCAGGCCACCGGACTTTTTCAGCGGGCCGTTATGAATGCCTTGGATGCCGATCTTCGACAAGGTATGCCATAGGGTTTCATCCCCCAGCGCCTCCAGCACCGTACCGCCCTCGCGGGTCACGATCGAGGCCGGATAGGCGGTGAACCACACTGACGAGAGCGCCGTGGCGTCCCGCGGCCGTGTCTGTGCAAAGGGCTGCTGCCACAACCGGCCTTGCCCCGAATAGAGCTTGGCGCGCTGGCGGGCCGCATGCAGCATCGATTGTTCTACCAGCCAGTTCACATGGTTGTTTTCAGCAGCGGTCATAAGCTCGGTACCTGTCGTCGTGAAACGTTACTCGTAGACATATGAGGGGTACGGAGCCCATTCGTTGCATTGCAATGGCCGTCATTACGCCGTGGAGCGACAGGATCGATTCTGAACAGAGCGACCGCTCCCACAACGGATCGGCGTCGGCTATTTGACCAACCGCTTCTCCTTCGAGGGGCGATAGCCGAAATACGAGCTGTAGCACTTGCTGAAATGGCTCGGCGACACAAATCCGCACGCCACCAGCACTTCCACTTGTGACAACTCGGTGTGTTGCAACAACCGACGCGCTTCCGTCACTCGCAATTCCATGTAGTAGCGCTGCGGCGTGGTGCCCAGCTGTTCCTTGAACAACCGCTCAAGCTGGCGGCGGGAACGACCCGCGTAGACGGCGAGCTGGTCCAGTTCCAAAGGCTCTTCAAGGTTGGCGTCCATCAGCTTTACCACTTCACGCAACGGCGCGCTGACGCTGACATTTTCAGTGGGTTTGATACGCCGGTAGCGGGACTCCTCGAACGCCAGGATGTCTTCGATACCTTCGACCAAAGCCTTGCCGTGCAGGCTCTTGATCCAGTCCAGGGCCATATGGAACGCGCCTGAAGGGCTGGAGGCGGTCAGGCGGTCGCGGTCGATCACGTAGGGTTCACTGGTGACGTCGGTGGCTTTGGACACTTCCGCCAGCGCCGGGCGGTGTTCGGGGTGGATGGCGCAACGGTAGCCCTGCAACAGCCCTGCGCGGCCAAGAAACCAAGCGCCGTTCCACAACCCCGCGAGGTGCACGCCGCGCTCGCAGGCGCTGCGCAGCAGTTGGATGAAATCCTCGCCGGCCTTGAGTTCAGTGCGAAAACCGCCGCAGATCACCAGCAAGTCCAAATCATGCAGCGCAGCAGCATCAAGGCACGCATCGGGGCGGATGACCAGGCCCAGGTCGCTGATCACTTCGCCGTCGCCCCAACCAAACGTGCGCGAAGCGAACAGATCGGGACGCAGCAGGTTGGCGGTGACGAAGGTGTCGAGGGTCTGAGTGAATGCCGGCAGGGAGAAGTGTTCGAGCAACAGGAAGCCGACACGGGTGACCGATGCCGGTTGCGGGGTTTCATCGAGGTAGCGCAGGTTCTTGCCTTTCATGCCGCCGCTGAATTGACGTCTTTCCATCGAGGGTTGGCCCACTGTTATTGTTGATGCCGTGGGCGCCATCTTAGGGGGAAATGCGTTGGCTGTCTCAGGCGCTGATCTTGTAAAAAGCACAGCCCCCGGAAGCCCGTGGCAGAACAGTACAAGGCCCATCTGATACGGTTTTTTCTTTGTTATCTGCGCCTGTATTGAAATGCGCTCAAGGCGGACAATATCCCCAATCCTTATTCCCTTCCCTTCGGAGGCCTTATGACCAAGATGGCGATTTTCCTGTTCGGTTTTTTAGTGCTGACCATCGGCATCGGCCTGCTGGCGACGATCTCACCGGTCTAGCGCTTAACTGGCAAACAACATCGGGTACAGCGACAGCACCAGCAACGCGGCCATGGACCAGTTGAACAGCCTCAGCCAACGCGGCTCACGCAACACATTGCGCAGGCCGCTACCACAGCCCACCCACACGCACACGCTGGGCAGGTTCACTACCGCAAACACCAACGCAATCACCAGCACATTGGTGACATAACCCTCGGCCGGCGTGTACGTGGTGATGGCTCCCAGCGCCATGATCCACGCCTTGGGGTTCACCCACTGAAACGCAGCGGCGCCGAGGAATGTCATGGGCTTGCCGTGTTCGTCATTGCTGTCGGACATGCCGCCTGCCGTCGCAATCTTCCACGCCAGGTACAATAGGTACGCGGCGCCGACATAGCGCAATACGGTGTAGGCCCAAGGAAACACCTTGAACACTTCGCCCAATCCCAGGCCGACCGAAATCACCAGCAGCATGAAGCCGATACTGATCCCCAGCGCATGGGGCATCGAGCGGCGAAACCCGAAGTTAACCCCCGAGGCGAGCAACATGGTGTTATTGGGCCCAGGGGTGATCGAGGACACGAAAGCGAACAGCACAAAGGCTGAGAGCAGGCTGGTGGACATGAACATGAGGCAGCATCCAAACAGGGGTTGTATGCCAGCGACAGTAGTGGGTTATTGCCTCCACTGCCCCATACAGCCATGCGCGGATTGAGGCGTACACTTTTCACAAACCTTTCACAGACGACCGAATAGGGTAGACCCAGCTCCTAATGAACATCCCTTTTAGCCCGCACTCCCCATCGCGGGCTTTTCTTTGTCCGCGATTTATTCCAGGCAAAAAAAAGGCAGGTCATTGTTCATGACCTGCTCTCGTTGACTAACGGTTAACGCTGACCACCACCGCCGCCAGGGCCGCCGCCTTGACCATGACCACCACCGCCATGGCCGCCGCCACCACCACCGCCCGGAGGCATAAACATCCAGCAGCCCGACAAGGTAGACAACAGCGCGACAACAACAGCCGCCTTGGTAAGGTAATTCAACTTCATGACAACGCTCTCTGCTTTACAAGGTTTGGTGTACGTAAAGTAAGACCGCTGTAAATGAAGTCCGTCACGGCTTTCGTGTAACGTCTTGGTAGGGTTTGTGTTGTAGTGGATACACGTATGAGCAGTGGGTTTGAGTTAACCGGGGCGATTTAGATGATCAATATTCGTGCAGCGACTGAAGCCGATCTCGATAGCCTACGAGCATTGGGCTGCGAGACCTATCAACAGCATTTCTCGACCTTGTGGTCCCCTGATGGCATGCGGGATTTCCTGGATAAGGATTTCTCACGCGACGCGTTGAGCCGATCACTCGACCTGCCCAAGCGTCAGTCATGGCTTATCGCCTCAGATGAACGGGGCACACCCATTGGGTTTTCCAAGGTCAACTGGTCAACACCAACGCCAATAACCGGTGAGCTGGGCGCAGAGCTGCAAAAGATCTATTTCCTCAAAACCGCGGCCGGACTTGGCTACGGCAAGCAACTTTTGCAGTTTATCTGCGATCAGGCAGTGCAGCGTGGAGAGCACTTACTGTGGCTGGATGTGCTCAAGAGCAATTCAAACGCCCGACGGTTTTACGAAGCGTTTGGGTTCCGGCAGATCGGTGAAATCCCCTTCGATACGGATTTGGCGGAAGTCGGGATGGTAGTCATGGGCCTTGAGCTGAATCGGCACCAAACGGAGAAATAAATGGAAGACTTGATACAGGGCCTCGACGGGCCCAGAACCGCCCAGCAGGAATTGTTCTACGACCTTGAAGATGCCGCGGCTGTTATTGGATGGTCAGTCATGGAGTTGACCACCCTGGCGTCCAAAGGTAGAACGCCGGATGAGGCGGCAGCATTGATGAGAATGTGCGCACTGTTGGCAAATCAACAGGCAAAACTAGCGGCGTATGCGGATGAGGTTAAGGGGCTGCGCATCAACCGGTCGTGAATTCAACGCGGCGGGTCTGGCCGGAACACCGTCAGCGCGCCAAGCGTGACTGCAAACGCGCCGAGAAACGTCGAGGTGTAGCTGGGAATAGCCCAAAGCATCAAACAGTGAACGACCAGCAGGAGTGCAGCCAAGAGGCGGATTTGCAGGTTTGAAAATCTGCTGCCGTATCGCTCAGCGGCGCTGTTGAAGTATCTGATCCATTTCATAAGAAGACTCCTGACTGGGCAAAGAATGATTCTAACCGAGTGAACGACTCCAACTTTTCACCAGACAATAAAAAACCCCGTAGACGTTAATCTACGGGGTTTTCAAGAGTGGAGGCCGAGGTCGGAATCGAACCGGCGTAGGTGGATTTGCAATCCACTGCATAACCATTTTGCTACTCGGCCTCAAACGATCAATGCCCTGGTTGCTAACATTCACCGCATAAAAACTTGAGTGGGCTACAAAGCCATGCCTCTACTCTAACTCATTGAATACATTGAAATTTTTAATGCTTCGTTGCGTTCGATGGGCGCCATTATGTACTCATTTGCCAATGCCTGCAACCCCTTGATTTCAAAAATATTTCGCATTGGCATCAAGGGGTTGCGTGCCTGCCCTACTCCTTGATGCGCTGCGACTGGTATTGCGGGTCGGCCTTGATCTGGGCGTCGGTGAACGGCAGTGAGCGCAGTTTTTTCTCGGAGAACGCGCGGGTCTGGTCCTTGGCGTATTTCGATGCGGGGTTGCTGGACAGGGAGAACGCCAGTACGCCCTGGGCGTGTGGGCCTTGGTCGTCGAAGGTGACGATTTGCAGGTAGCTGCTGCCGCTGACTACTTCGCGCTTGCCATCGGCACGGGGCACGGTTTGCATGGCGTTGTAGATCCCCAGTTCCTGCGGGCCGCCGTGGATCGGGGTTTGGCCGGAGACTTGGACATCGCCCCATTTACTGCCGGGCTTGAGGCCGAGCTTGGCGACGTCTGCGGCAGAGGCCAGCATGGCTTCGCGCAGGGCCTTGGCGACCGGTGCACGGTCGATGGCCAGGCCGCGCGGTGTGGTCAGCGGTTGGACCGGGTCGAAGGCAACGCGCCAGGCATCAGGGATTTGCTCCAGCTGTTCCACCAGGTTGATGAAGTGCACCAGACCCAGGCCGCTGTCGAGGTTGGCGTGCCGGTCCCAGTCTTTAAGGCTGGTGCACAGCGGCTTCAGTGCAGCCGCATCGGTGCCGAGTTGTTTGGCGCAGAACGCCAGCAAATCCGGCATGACCTGGCCGGCCAGGTACACCTCGTTGTCCATCACCATGTTTTGCAAGTCGGCAACGCTGATCGGTTGCTTATCCAGGGATTGCAGGCGCTGCAGGGCAAACCGCGCTCGCGGGCCCAGGCCGATGTTGTCCTGGCTGATCACCGGTGAGAAACCTGCCAGCGGCGCCTTGGGGTTGACCATCCAGGCCGAATCGTTGGAGTGCTGCACATAGTCAGTGCGCTGCAGTTGCGGCAGTTGATCAGCCGGAAAGATGCCGGGCTGGGCTGAGCGTGGGTCGACGTCCCAGGCGCAGGCGCTGTGGGCGCCGTCGAGCATGATCATTTGCAGGCCGGCACGTGGATCGCTGCACTGGGCAAGCTTGGCCGCGCTGACGTTGGGCACCACCGAGAGGTTCATGTACAGGCTCTGACCCTGATCGTCGGCGGCCAGGGTGTTGACCCATGGGATGCCTTGCAGGGTGTGCACCGAAGTTTGCAGCTCGTTGAGGCTGCCGGCGCGGTTCATCGCGTACCACTGTTGCAGGACGCGATCGTTGCCGAGGTTGGCGTCGCGCAGGCTGAACGCGTAATGGCTGTCCCAGTCCAGTTTGCCAGGCCATTGCACGACGGGGCCGAACTGAGAGCTATAGACCGGATGAACCACGGGTTTAACACTGCCGTCCGCTTGCTTGACCTGCACCGTTACCGAGGTTTTTTCCAGGGGGACGGACTTGCCATCGAGCATGTAGCGCGTCGAGTCCTTCGGATCCAGGGTGAGGCGGTACAAGGTGAAATGCTTGGACGTGTCGACCGTATGGGTCCATGCCACATGCTGGTTAAAGCCAATGTTGACCACTGGCAAGCCCGGCAACGCGGCGCCCATCACGTCCAATTGGCCTGGAATGGTCAGGTGCATCTCATAAAAGCGCATGCCACCCACCCACGGAAAGTGCGGGTTGGCCAGCAACATCCCACGCCCATTGAACGAGCGCTCACGGCCCACAGCCACCGCGTTGCTGCCACGATCAAGGGTGAAACGCTGCTGGTTGGCCGCAGCCAATTCAAATGCCCTGGCGCTGGGCTGCACGCTGGCAGTGGCTTGAGGCGGCGCCGCGCCAACCAGCGCTTCGGCGAATTGGCCGACACCGCCTTCCACCAGCAGCCTGCGGGTCAATTTCACCACGTCTTCAGCGACCAACGGGCGTACCCAGGCCGCCTGACACTGCGCGGGAGCACCCTGCTCTTTCAAGTAACGGTTGTAGCCAGCGACGTAACCTTCGATACGGTCTTTTATCTCGGGGCTCTGGGCTGTCCAAAAGGCCGCCACCGTCTCTGGCGTATTCAGCCAGGAAAAAAACACATCACTGGCCAGATTGTTGCGCTCTTCCAGGGTTGACTGATCGGGGCCGAAAAACTTTGCCCGCTCGCCATTTACCGTGACCACCTCATTGGCCAGCAGGCACAGGTTGTCCTGGGCATAGGCATAACCAATGCCGAACCCCAGGCCACGCTCATCGTTGGCACGAATATGCGGCACCCCATAACTGGTACGGCGGATATCTGCCGACGCCTGCGCCACCTGCTCGCGCGCCGATGCGGCCAGGCTCAACCCCAGCAATAGCCCTGCCACACCCATCCTGGACAACCCGTTGGAAATAATCACGCAGACTCCACAGTCAAATTGAACACCCTCACCGGGGGCAGTTACCCCACCGTAAGAACGCACAAAACCGGGAGAAATTTAGCGACGCGGCCGCTTTATCTGAAGGACGCTGGTTGTGACAAAACCGACACTGACGAAATTTCTACATCCAACACTTCATGATTTCGCTCGCTCGTTCGTCTTATTAGTAAGAGCGCCATCATTTTCCTGATCAGGCTCTGATAAGGAGTTTTTTGCATGTACAACCCGCAAGTGCCCACGGACGGACATTCATCGGTTGCCGATGCCAACTTTGGCGGCGGCACGCAAGTGTTCGGCAAAGCGCCCGAACAGCATGGCAACCAGCGTATTCGCCACTTACTTAAGTGTTTCGGTTTGCGCACCAGCCTGATTCGGCTGAAGGTCATCGACGCGCTGCTCACGGCTGCCGACAGCCAGCGCACCCTCGGGGTGCGCGGCGTGCACAGCCACTTGCTGAACCTTGGCATCCCGCTGTCGTTTCTCAGCGTGCGCGAAGTGCTCAAGCGTCTGTGCAGCGAGGGCGTGATCACCCTCAATGCCGATAAGAGTTACAGCCTCCACGAAGAGGCTGCCAAGGTGCTCGAAGGACGCGCCTGAAGTCAGAGCTTCATGCCCATGCCTTCACGCTCAGAGCTTGACCTTGCGACGCATGACGCCGTTGATCACCACCACGATCACCGCGACGGCAATGGCGATGGTCTGGAACGTTTTCTCACTGATGACCCCGGTGTTCTGCAAGTAGGACAGGCCAAACATCGTCCCCAATACAGCCAGGGCAATCAGAAGTGAATATTTCAAACGTTGCTTTTGGGTCATGACAAGTTCCTGAACTTGAAGAGTGTATCCATTGTTTGAAGCCTTCCCTGCCAACACCGGCCCTGGGGCAGGCATAGGCCGGGCCGACAGGCGCTCATATTACAGGCGATGAAAAGCTTTGGCTCGCCCTGCGCCGGATTGACCTGCAAACGCCTTACGGCAATCTGAGCCATCACATCGAGACACAGGGCTGATTTACCGGTTTCATAAAAGACTTTTCACGCCGTTGCCAACACTTAATTTTACAGACCTCAGTATTTCCGCAAGGAACCTCGCAGGGTGTTTTCTACACCCAATCGGGGACGTCTGAGGAAAAGGGAACCTCCTCATGAAAGACGCTTATTACAGCTTGTCTGAAAAGGTGCCCACCCCATGTTGAATGTTCACACACCCACTCAAACCCCATCTCAGCCTCACCTACCGCCCCCGCCTATCAATAATCAATCGCCTGGTTTACACGCCAGCAATCCTTCAGCAAACCTCCAAACCGCTGCGTCCTCCCCCCGCCTCTCACGTGCCAGCACTGGCTTGAAACAGATGATGGCGGACAACCAGAACCTCAGGAGCCTAGGACAAAAACTCAGCGAAACGGCAACACGCTTAGGTGTGAATGCCACACCGCAAGCGATCCTCGCCGCGTTGAAGGCGACGCCGATGGATATTCAACCGGGTTCGTCCTACCCGATAGAAGCAGACGAGGCCGTCACGCTCGACGCCTACATCACGTCCAACAACCTGATGCTCCCCAATAACCATTTCGGCCTGATTGCCTTGGCAGACGCCGTCTCCAACCGGGCGTTAAAGCATCCACTGGGCAATTTAGGCGGTGGGCTGTCCTGGCCGATACCAATGAGCATGCGCAACGAAGAGGCGCTACTTGGTACGCTGAGGCACTACGTGGCGCAGCATCCGAACCCAGCGCAGATAGGCGTAAGCCTTGGCGTTTTGGAATACCTGAACAGCAACCAGCCACCTTCCGGCGAAGCCGCCACCGATCCGGCGAAAGCCTTGGTCGCTATCCTGACCACCCCACGGGCACAGGCGCTGGGGCAAGCCATTCAGACCAAATTGAACGGCGTTGCAACTGACACCAGCGTCAACGAATACACGCTGACCGCTATCAACCTGGCGCTGGATCCAGAATCGATTGACCACGCCCACCCCAGCGCAATCGCCAGTTTCAACCTCGCACAGGACGCACACTGGGGCAAACCCGCCTCGGCCGTGGTGACCAGCCTGAGCCAACACCTGATAAAAAAACGCAAAACATCCGCCGCAATGGCCAGCGTTGGCGCGTACGTGCTTCTGGCAAGGAAAGCCCCCGAATTACTGATCAAGGACCTGCCTGCCAGCGTGACGTATGGCAGCACCGCGTGGCTCAACCTGTCGATCGCCGCCGCGACGATAGAAGCGCAAACACCGGGAAAGGTGCCGAACATGACCTTTGCCCAGGTCATGTCGGCCGCTGAAGGCGCCAGCCTGCAAGACCTGTCCATCACCCAAAAAGCGCAGAGTGCGGCCCTGCGGGTCTGGGGCGTCGTAAACGGCGTTATCAGCCAGGCCGAAGCCGATCGGTACAACGGTGCCGACATCGACAAGGTCAAAACCGCTTTCAATCAACAAGCGAATTTACGGCTAGAAGCCACCAGCCAGATCCAAACCGACATGCCCAGCCGTAAAGACATCGCGTTGGCCAAACTAAAAGAACGTTTTGGCGAGGATGTCCCGTTTGAAGAGAAGCTGCTAACGGTCAAGGACACCAGCCAACCCTACGCGCAACCGCTCTACGACCCCAATCGAGCGCCAGCAGGCCACCATTCGCTCTTGGATATCGCCATGAGCGGGCTGGATCAGTTTTCGTGGGAAACCAAAGACCCGCGCATCCTTGATGCACTGGAAGGTAAGTCCCTGGCATTCGATGTAAACGCCGTCTTTAACTCTCAACTTTCCCAAGCGATCAACTCACGCAAACAAGGCATTGGTACGACGGTCAAACACTTGATCGCTCAGCTACCACTGGCAGACAGGCAAAACCTGGAATATGGGAAGCTGGAGTTCTATCAAAACAATACGTACCAGTTGGGTATGGGGTTCACTGGCAGAACCCTTGTAGAGAAAAACGAACAACTGCTGGTTAAAGCCACCGGGGGCAGCGGCGAAACGGTTTACGCGATCGACCTTAAGCAGGGTTCCATCACCACGGTCCCAGGCACCGTATTGACCAAAGAGCGTGATCGCGAGTCGAACCTCGTCTATCCAATAGAGCAGTTCCTCCCAACCAACGCCGATGACACCGTTTGGCAGCCAAACAACACTGCGGGGAATCCACTGCCAGTTCCCGACAGCTTTTCAAGCAACCGAACGCAATCCATTGCCGATGCGTTTATCGAACACCTGGATATTGATAACAAGGACGTGGTCAAGCAGGCCAGGGGAACCACCACCTACGATCAACAGATGGACGTCGAGGAGAAACTGGCGGATTTCTTTCTCGACCTGATTCCCTTGAGATCGGCCATCGTCAACTTCAAGAACGGCAACGTCCTGGACGGTGTTGTCGATCTGGGGATGGATATTTTCGGATTCGTCACGGCCGGCGCAGGCGCAGCAGCGAAAATTGGGAACGTCGCGGTCAAGGGCTTCAGCGCGACAACCAAGGCGGTTCGGGTGGCAAAAATTCTGGGAACCACGCTCATCGGTGAGCTCAACCCAGCGAGCGGGCTGGGTGATCTGGTGAAGGGAGGCGCCAAGCTGATCGGCAAAGGCATCGACACCATCAAGAAAACCAGTGGGGCCTTTAATATGGCAAGGGTCATCGCCAACGAGCATGGGCCCATTACTCACGGCACCTTCAAGATCGCCGACCAGACCTTCCGGGCCGACACCATCCTATCCAACGGCCAACGGTATGCCTACGACCCCGCGGCGATGAAGCCCTACGGCACGCCTTTGGCAAACTTCAACCCGCTCGACACCTTGGCGCCCGGCTCCCCCCATACCCACTCCCCGTCCCCTGCACAGCAGCGTCATCGATACAACCCTATGGCCTCCATCGCGCGCCCAGTGCGAGTCAGAAAGCCGTTGCCCGTCGGCGACTACGCAGAAAGTATGCGCGGGAAACTGGAACCGGATCATTTCAAACCCGACACCAAGATGGTGACCATTCAAAAGTTCAAAGATGAAATGAAGGACTATTTTGACGCCATCCAGCAGGCGGGCCTCCCGACGCGACCGACCATCCCGCACATCGCCGGCAACGTCCCTGTCCCTGACCTGATCGAAACAGCGTTGAAAGCCTCGCAAGGCGTGGTATTTGGAGAATCCCACAAGCAGATGGCAAGCTTCCGGGCGCTGTTCGATAACGTCGCCACACTAAAGAACGAGGGCGTTAAAAGAGTTTACTTCGAAGGGTTGATAGATATGCCCCAAGGGCTTGTCGACGACGGAATTGGCACCCTTGGTCAAAGCAAGCAGCTTCGAAGCGGCCCGACATTCCAAGAGTTACGCAAAAAGCTGGAGGATAACGGCATAGAGGTCTTGCCTCTTGATCACTACTACCTCACCCGCCACAAAGACCTACGCGGCTTAAAGAAGCCGACCACTACTGGCTCCGCGTCGATCACGCGGCTTGAAGAGTTCAACTATTACGCCGCTGAAACCATCCAGGCCACCTCAGGTGCTGATAAGTGGGCTGCATTGGTTGGGCATTCACATATGAACACCTCCGAAGGTGTGCCCGGCCTCGCTGAGTTGACCGGCAGCATCGGCATTGGTGTGTTTGACAGGCCCAGCGCCACGAACCATTTCGGAACCAGAGTCCTGGGCCATCCACAGGATCCCACCAAACCGGTCGGCAGCGGCGGTATCCCCGGCGATCTCCAGATTTACATCAAGCCGTAAACCCAAATCCCACCCGGCACACTAGCGGTCACAGCGCATGGCCGACCCCTAGCGCTGCAACCCCGTGCCAGGTGGGGCGCGCCGCTCAACCCATTATCGGCACGGTTTACCGAGACAACTGTCCATGGGCTCCCAGTTGAATTGCCAATCCCAACCGTTTAGCCCTTCACTTTATTTGCACGAGCGTACCTAAAGCTAAGCGTTGCCAAGCCGATAGCCCAACGAAGCTCTAAAAAAGCCGCGTCGATAATAAACGCTTCGTAAGGACGACCCCATGCCCCCAATGCGCTCTATCCAAGCCCGCTATACCCTGTTTCTGGTGCTGTTCGTCCTGGTGCTATTCGTGTTGACCGTCGTGGGTATCGGCCAGTTGGTCGCACCCAAGCTGCGACAGACCGAAGAACAGGTGGTGCTCAACCGCATCAGTGAGGTGGCAGAACAAATTCAGGGCGAACTGAACAAGGTTCAGGCCCAGCAACGCACCATCACCCAAACTATTCCACTGCTCGACAGCGATGCCATCGACAAGGTCCTGCCAGGCCTGGTCGACCAATATGGTGAACTGAAGGTATTTGGTGGTGGTATCTGGCCGCTGCCCAACCAGCGCACGCCGGGCCGCAACAAGCACAGCACGTTCTGGCACCGCGATGCGTCGGGCAAGCTGGCGGTGAACACGTTCTGGAACAGCGACCCCGCGCCCAACTATTACGACCAGAGCTGGTACAAAGGCGGCCTCGCTTCGCCGCGCGGGCAATGCGCCTGGGCGGCTGCCTACAAAGACGACGCCAGCCAGGAGCCGCGCACCAACTGCGCCATGGCGATACAGCGTGACGGCGCCGCCTATGGCGTGGCCACCATCGACGTGACCCTGGGTTTCTTCAATGACCTGGTGGCCAGCAAGGAAAAAGACATCGGCGGGCAAATGCTGATCGTCGAGGGCGATGGCAAGATCATCAGCAACAGCTCGCGCCTGAGCAGCCCCGTGGTGTTGAAGAACATCAGCGAACTGACCTCCACCTCGGCATTTGCCACCCAGGTCAGCAAAGCCCTGGCCCATCGCGACCAGGCACTGCAACGCAGCGAGTTCGACAATGGCGGCGTGGCCAGCACCTTCTATCTGCGCCCCATCGAAGGCACGCCATGGTTCCTCGCCACCGCCCTGCCCACTTCACTGATCACTGCCCAACGCGATGACGTGCTCGGCAGTCTGGCGCTGTTGCAGATCCCAATGGTGTTGCTGCTGGTGCTGCTGGCGGCGTATGCGATCCGCCAACTGGTGCAGCGCATGAAGATCCTCAAAACCAATATCGACGCGCTGTCCGCTGGCGATGCCGACCTCACGCGACGTATCACCATCCGCGCCGAAGACGAACTCGGCGCCATCGGTCACTCGGTGAACCATTTCATCGTCTACCTGCAAAACATGATCGGCGAAGTCACCCAGGCCACTGGCGCGATGTCGTCAGGCCTTGAGCAATTGCAACGGACCTCGGCCCACACCAACCAGATCCTGGTGCGTCACGCCTCGGAAACCGACCAGACCGTCACCGCCATCACCGAGATGAGCTCCACCGCCGACAACGTCGCGCAAAACGCGGCCGAAACCGCCTCGTTCACTCAGCGCGCCAATGAGCACGCCGATCGCTCCCGCGTGGTCGTTGGGGAAGCATCCACCAGTGTCAGCGCCTTGATCGGCGAAGTTGCCAGCGCCACCCACACCGTGGAAAACATGCGCCAGGACGCCGCACGCATCACCGAGACCCTCGGGGTGATCGGCGCCATTGCTGGCCAGACCAACCTGTTGGCCCTCAACGCCGCCATTGAAGCCGCGCGGGCCGGTGAGCAAGGTCGAGGCTTTGCAGTGGTTGCCGACGAAGTGCGCGCCTTGGCTGCGCGCACTCAGGCAAGCACCTCGCAGATCAACGAGATGCTGGCACGCCTGACTGCCGGGGTGAGTTCCTCGGTCGCGGCCATGGAAAATACCCAGGCCAGCTGCCAATCGGCAGCGGATGCAACGGCGCGGGTCAACACCGGGTTGGATGAAATGGCGGGTTCCGTGAGCCATATCAACAACCTCAGCACGCAGATCGCCACAGCCGCCGAGCAGCAAAGCGCGGTGACCGAGGAGATCAACCGCAGCATGGTGCAAATCCGACACATGGTCGAAGAGTTGGTACAAAGCGGCCATGCCACCGAAACCAATACCCAGAGCCTGCTGGATGCCAATGGCCGGGTGATCGCCTTGATGGGCCGCTTTAAAGTGCGCTGATCAATTCTCTGAAGGCTCCCGTGCAAAGCGCGGGAGTCGGACTATTCTGACAGTTCCAAGTGTTAAGCCCCGCCACACAGGAGGTGTGCCATGCGCGCTGTCGAGCAGTCGTTCCGCTTGGAGCGGATCAGTCAGGAACGCTTTATCCAAGCCCCCATTGACGCTGTTTACGACTACGTGACCCAACCGGATCGCTGGCATGAATGGCACCCCACATCCCTCGGGGCCGACACCGGCACCACCGGATCGCTCCCCGCCGGTGCACGCTTTACCGAAATGATCGACCTGCTGGGTGTACGCGTGCCCATGAGCTACCGCGTGCAGATCGCCCATCGTCCCGACGAGTTCAAGACGGTGTTCACATCCCTCGCCGTCGATGGTTCCATCCACTATTTCCTGCTGCCCTTTCACGACGGCACGCTGTTCAAGCGTGTGCTGACCTATGAAACCGAATTGCAGTTGGCCAGCCTGCACGAACGCATGATCGAACTATCAGCGATTGCGCTGGACCAGCTCAGGCACCGCCTGGAAAACGCCAACCTTGTATAACTTTGAAACATTACAACGGCGCCCCCTTCAAAAAAGCGCGGAGAATGCCCGGCTTACTGCCTGGTCTTGGACGAAAACCTGATGAAAACCCCATTGCGATTGGCCCTGCTTTCAGCCCTCTTCACCACTACCCTGGCCCAGGCCGCTGACCCCATCCCCATCGACGTGCACCGTGACGCTAACTGCGGCTGCTGCAAAAAGTGGATCAGCCACCTGGAAAGCAACGGCTTCAAGGTCAACGACCATGTCGAAGCCGACATGAGTGCCGTCAAGCAACGCCTGGGCGTGGCCCCGCGCCTGGGCTCCTGCCACACCGCCGTGATCGACGGCAAATTCGTCGAGGGCCACGTGCCCGCCGATCAAGTGCTGGCTTTGCGCAAGCGCGACGACCTGCTGGGCATTGCCGCATCGGGCATGCCGATGGGTTCGCCCGGCATGGAAATGGACGGGCGCAGCGAGGCCTATCAAGTCATCGGGCTGACCCGGGACGGCAACGATGTCGTGGTGGCTGAGTACCCGGCGCACTGATCGATGCTGATGGGTTACCTCGGGCTGTTCTTCGCCGCCTTTGGTGCGGCGACCTTACTCCCATTGCAATCCGAAGCGGTGCTGGTAGGCCTGCTGGTCAGCGGGCATTACGGCCTGTGGTGGCTGCTGGGTATCGCGACCCTGGGCAATGTTCTCGGGTCGCTGGTCAACTGGTGGCTGGGCCGCTGGGTGGAGCACTTCAAGGGTCGGCGCTGGTTTCCGGTCAGCGACAGGCAACTGGAAAAAGCGCGCACCCATTACCAGCGCTGGGGACACTGGACGCTGCTGCTCAGTTGGGTACCGATCATTGGCGACCCGCTGACGTTGGTGGCCGGGGTAATGCGTGAGCCCTTGTGGCGGTTTCTGCTGCTGGTGACCCTGGCTAAAGGCCTGCGCTATGCCGTGCTGGCCGCCGTGACCTTGCAATGGGTGTTAATCCCCACTTAATCCCTTGCAAAGAGCATCCGGACACCCTTCCTGGAGCCCCGCCCATGCCTCTATTCCGCGCTTTTTGCATCGCCGGCCTGCTGACGGCCAGCACAGCGCCTGCGCTCGCGGCCACCTACGGTCCTGAGCTGCAAGGTTTCCAGTACCCCTACCCCCTTGAACATTTCCAATTCCAATCCCAAGGCGAATCCCTGCAAATGGGCTACATGGACGTGCCGGCCAAAGGCACCGCCAATGGTCGCGCCGTCGTGCTGATGCACGGCAAAAATTTCTGTGGTGCAACGTGGGAAAGCTCGATCAAGGCCCTGAGTGATGCCGGTTACCGAGTGATCGCACCGGACCAGGTCGGTTTTTGCAGCTCCAGCAAACCCGAGCACTACCAGTACAGCTTCCAGCAGTTGGCCCTCAACACCCACCAACTGCTGGAAAAGCTCGGCATTCAAAAGGTCACCCTGCTCGGCCACTCCACCGGCGGCATGCTCGCCACGCGTTACGCGCTGATGTACCCCGAGCAGACTGAGCAGTTGGCGCTGGTCAACCCCATCGGCCTGGAAGACTGGAAAGCCCTGGGCGTGCCTGCGCTCAGCGTCGACCAGTGGTATGCCCGTGAACTGAAAGTCAGCGCCGATGGGATTCGCCAATACCAGCTCAACACGTACTACGTCGGCCGTTGGAAGCCGGAATACGAGCGGTGGGTGGATATGTATGCCGGCCTGAGCAACGGCCCGGGGCATACGCGGGTCGCATGGAACTCGGCGTTGATTTACGACATGATCTTCACCCAGCCGGTGTACTACGAATTCAAGAACCTGCAGATGCCTACCCTCTTGCTGATCGGCACCTCCGACAACACCGCCATCGGCAAGGACGTCGCGCCGCCCGAGGTCAAAGCTAAGCTCGGCAACTACGCGGTGTTGGGCAAAACCGTGGCCAAGCTGATCCCCCACGCAACGCTGGTGGAGTTTCCCGGCCTGGGCCACGCGCCGCAGATGGAAGAACCGGCGAAGTTTCACCAGGCGCTGTTGCAGGGTTTGAACGCGCTTTAATCCAACCTTTTTCGAGGCACTCGTGAATGTCGGTACAGATCGCAGTCATTGATGATTGGCAGAATGTGGCCCGTGACGTGGTGGATTGGTCGGTGCTGGAGTCGGTCGGCCAGGTGCACTTCCTGCACGATTACCCGGCCGATACCGCCGTAATGATCGAACGTCTGCAAGCGTTCGAAGTGATTTGCGTGATGCGTGAACGCACCCCATTCGACGCCGCGCTGTTGCAGGGGCTGCCCAACCTCAAGTTGCTGGTGACCGGCGGCATGCGCAACGCGGCCATCGATATTCCCGCCGCCAAGGCCCTGGGCATTCACGTCTGCGGCACCGACAGCTATAAACAGGCAGCGCCGGAATTGACGTGGGCGTTGATCATGGCCTCCACCCGCAACCTGCTGGCCGAGGCCAACTCCGTGCGCGCCGGGCACTGGCAGGTTGGCCTTGGCGGCGACCTGTACGGGAAGACGCTGGGCATCCTTGGTCTGGGCAGCATCGGCCAGAAGGTCGCGCAATTTGCCCAAGTCTTCGGCATGCGCGTGATTGCCTGGAGTGAAAACCTCACGCCGGAGCGTGCGACGCAAGCCGGTGTGACCTGGGTCAGCAAGAAGGACCTGTTCAAACAGGCCGATATCCTGACCATCCACCTGGTACTCAGCGACCGCACCCGCGGCCTGGTGGATGCCGAGGCGCTGGGCTGGATGAAACCGACGGCGCGTCTGGTGAATACCGCGCGTGGGCCGATTGTGGATGAGCAGGCATTGGTTGAGGCATTGAGCCGTGGTCGCCTGGCGGGGGCTGCACTGGATGTGTATGCCGAGGAGCCGTTGCCGCTGGATCATCCGTTCCGCCACTTGCCCAATGTGCTGGCCACGCCCCATGTAGGCTATGTGAGCGAGCAGAATTACCGGCAGTTCTACCAGCAGATGATCGAGGATATCCAAGCCTGGGCGAACAACGCGCCCATCCGCCCGCTCGTCTGACGCACCAATACAGGGCGCCTCTCACCGCAGAGGCGCACGCCGCCCCAGTGGTGAGAGGTTTGCTCAGAAAATAAGCTCACATCCTGCTGCGACAGGCGCCACAACCTCTGTGGTGAGCAGGCTTGCCCTGCGACGGAGTGCGAAGCGCTCCCAAATGGTTCACCTTGCTGCATCAGGTACATGGGCGGTGCCCCTAATGGGGCTGCTTCGCAGCCCAGCGCAGGGCAAGCCTGCTCACTACAAAATACGGCTCAGCCCTACTCCACAGTCGCAAACAATCCTTTGGTGAGAGGTTTGCTCAGAAATAAGCTCACAACCTCCTGCCACAGGCGCCACGACCTATGTGGTGAGCAGGCTTGCCCTGCGCCGGAGTGCGAAGCGCTCCCAAATGGTTCACCTTGCTGCATCAGGTACATAGGCGGTGCTCCTAATGGGGCCGCTTCGCAGCCCAGCGCAGGGCAAGCCTGCTCACTACAAATTGCAGCTCAGCCCCTACTGCACAGTCGCAAACAACGCTGTGGTGAGAGGTTTGCTCAGAAATAAGCTCACAACCTCCTGCCCACGGGCGCCACAACCTCTGTGGTGAGCAGGCTTGCCCTGCGCCGGAGTGCGAGGCGCTCCCAAATGGTTCACCTTGTTGCACCAGGTACATAGGCGGTGCTCCCAATGGGGCTGCTTCGCAGCCCAGCGCAGGGCAAGCCTGCTCACTACAAAATACGGCTCAGCCCCACTCCACAGTCGCAAACAACGCTGTGGTGAGAGGTTTGCTCAGAAATAAGCTCACAACCTCCTGCCCACAGGCGCCACAACCCCTGTGGTGAGCAGGCTTGCCCTGCGACGGAGTGCGAAGCGCTCCCAAATGGTTCACCTTGCTGCACCAGGTACATAAGCGGTGCCCCTAATGGGGCCGCTTCGCAGCCCAGCGCAGGGCAAGCCTGCTCACTACAAAACCCAGGTCAAACCGCATTACCTCGAAATACACCACTGCCCCACAGACAATTGGCTAATAACCACCGACTCTCAGGTTAAAAGTTTTTTGTCCTACAAAATCTTCACAGAAACCCTACAGGCTATGAGGATCTGTCCTAGACTGATGACCGATGGGTCCGTTCCAAAATAAAAACCCCGCAAAAAATCTAAACTTTCCGACTCTGCCATTGGTCCAGTTTTAAGGTAAGGCGAGCACACACGCTTCACAGCACATGCCCGTCCATCCAATCTTTTTTCGCAATCCGTGCAACTGGCATACGCCTTGCCAGTTTGTACAGTGCTTGTGCGCCTGGCCGCAGGATGCGGCCAATCGGAGCTAGTGGCAGCGGGCCATTAGCCGACCAACAAAATGGGAGTGCATTATGATCAGTGCCGCAGTAGATACTCAGGGAGAGCGTTTCAGTCAGCCTGCAGGGGGGCCTACGTCGTTGGCCGACCTGCCAAGCTCTGTGCGGCCGATCGTGAGTCACAACCCGAATCGAAAGAAAGTGCTGTTTGTCACGTCCGAGTTTGCTGACCTGGTGAAAACCGGTGGCCTGGGCGACGTCTCCGCGGCCCTGCCCCGTGCCATGGCTCACCTGCATGATGTGCGCGTGTTGATCCCCGGCTACCCGCAGGTCATGGAAAGCGACAACCCGATCCACATCATCGGTGAACTGGGCGGCCACGCCGCGCTGCCGCCATGCAAGATCGGGCGTATGGACCTCAAGGACGGCCTTGTCATTTATGTGTTGATCTGCCCCGAGCTCTACGAGCGTGAAGGCACGCCTTACGGTGCCAACAACGGCCGCGACTGGCCGGACAACCATATCCGCTTCGCCCGCCTGGGCCTGGCCGCCGCCGACATCGCCGCCAACCTCGCACAGATCCACTGGTGCCCGGACTTGGTGCACGCCCACGACTGGCCTGCTGGCCTGGCCCCGGCGTATATGCACTGGCGTGGGTCACGTACGCCGACCCTGTTCACCATTCATAACTTGGCCTATCAAGGTGTGGTCAGCCTGGCCTCGACGCCAGAGCTGGGTATCCCGCCCCACGCCCTGCAGCAGGAAGGCATGGAGTTCTACGGCAAGATGTCGTTCCTCAAGGCCGGCATGGCTTATTCCAGCCATATCACCACGGTGAGCGCCACCTACGCCCAGGAAATCACCACCCCGGAATTTGGCTGCGGCCTCGACGGTTTTCTCGCCGCCAAGACCCAGCAAGGCCTGCTCAGTGGTATCCCCAACGGTATTGATGAAAGCTGGGAAACCTCCACCGACGAGCACCTGACGCACAACTTCAATATCGGCGACTGGGAAGGCAAGGCAATCAATGCCGCCCACGTGCGCGAATTGTTCGGTCTGCACGATTCCACCGGCCCGCTGTTCGCCGTGGTCTCGCGTCTTGTCTACCAAAAAGGCCTGGACCTGACCGAAGCGGTGGCTGGCTTCATCGTTGAGAACGGCGGCCAGATCGCAATCATCGGGCGCGGCGAACCGGAAGAAGAACAGGCCATGCGTGAACTGGCCCTGCGCTTCCCGGGCCAAGTCGGCGTGCGCATCGGCTTCAACGAAACCGACGCGCGCCGTATGTTTGCCGGCAGCGACTTCCTGCTGATGCCATCGCGCTACGAGCCCTGCGGCCTGAGCCAGATGTACGCCCAGCGCTTCGGCTCACTGCCGGTGGCACGCAATACCGGCGGGCTGGCAGACACTATCGAAAATGGCGTCACCGGGTTCCTGTTCAATGAATCCACGGTGGAAAGTTATGAAGAAGCCCTGAGCCGCGCGTTCAAGGTCTTCGCTTTCCCAGGCCTGCTCAACGCCATGCGTTGCCGTGCCATGACCCAACCGTTCAATTGGTGCCAGGCAGTCGAACCCTACGCCGAACTCTACGAACAACTTGTGGCCAAGGCCCTGGGGAAATCAGTCAAGTAATCAAGGGAGGCCTCTATAGATGCCGTTACGGACTCTAGAAACCTGGCCCCACGGCGCAATCATGCTGGACGCGCAACACACGCGTTTTGCCTTGTGGGCGCCAGACGCGTTTTATGTCAGCGTTGAATTGGAAGACGGCAAATCAGTTGCCATGCTGCCGCAGGCAGAGGGTTGGTTTGAAGTAGAAATAAAGTGCCCGGCGGGCACGCGCTACCGCTACAACATCGACGGGGAAAAAGACGTGCCCGACCCCGCATCCCGGGCCCAAGCGTGCGATGTGCACGGTTGGAGCCGGGTGGTTGACCCCCTCGCCTATAAATGGCGGCACAGCCAATGGCAAGGTCGCCCGTGGCATGAGGCGGTGATCTACGAGCTGCATGTCGGCGCAATGGGAGGCTACGCCGGCGTGGAGAAACACCTGCCACGCCTGGCCGAGCTGGGCGTCACGGCCATTGAGTTGATGCCCTTGGCGCAGTTCCCCGGCGAACGCAACTGGGGCTACGACGGGGTTCTACCCTACGCGCCCCATTCCTCGTACGGCACGCCTGAGCAGCTCAAGCACTTGATCGACAGCGCTCACGAGCACGGCCTGGCGGTGATCCTCGACGTGGTCTACAACCACTTCGGTCCTGACGGCAACTACTTGGGTCAATACGCCCAAGGCTTCTTTCGCGAAGACGTGCACACCCCCTGGGGCGCGGGGATCGATTTCGAGCGCCGCGAGGTGCGCCACTTTTTCCTCGACAACGCACTGATGTGGCTGATGGAGTACCGCTTCGACGGCCTGCGCCTGGATGCCGTGCACGCCATCGACAATCCCGGTTTCCTGCAACAACTGGCGCAGCGTGTGCGCCAGCAGGTCGACACCGGTCGCCACGTTTGGCTGGTGCTGGAGAACGAATTCAACCAGGCCAGCCTGCTGGAGCATGATTTCGATGCACAGTGGAATGACGACGGCCATAACGCGCTGCACGTGCTGCTCACCGGTGAAACCGACGCCTATTACAGCGACTTCGCCGCAGACACCACAGCCAAGCTGGCGCGCTGCCTGGGCGAAGGGTTCATCTACCAAGGCGAGACCACACGCCATGGCCACATCCGTGGCGAACCCAGCGCGCACCTTCCACCCAGTGCCTTTGTGCTGTTTTTGCAGAACCACGACCAGATCGGCAACCGCGCCTTGGGCGAGCGCCTGCATCAACTGTGCTCGCCTCAGGCACTCAAGGCCGCGACCACGTTGCTGCTGCTGTCGCCGATGATCCCGCTGATGTTCATGGGCGATGAAGTCAACGCCAAAGAGCCCTTTCTATTCTTCACCGACCACCACGGCGAACTGGCCGAAGCGGTACGTGAAGGCCGGCGCAACGAGTTTGCCGACTTCGCCGCGTTCCAGGATCCCGAGCGACGCGAACGCATCCCTGACCCCAACGCCCTGCCTACCTTCCAGCAATCAAACCCGACATTTAGCGACAGCGAACAGGCGCAGCTCTACCGCCAACTGCTGAGCCTGCGCCATCGCCACCTCGTGCCGCACTTGCCCGGCAGTGTGGCGCTGGGCGCCCAAGTGCTGGCGGACGGCGCTGTAACAGCCCGCTGGCGATTGGGCAATGGCAGCCTGTTGCAGATCGACCTGAACCTCAGTGCCACGCCCGTGAATCATCCGGCGCCGGAGCACCTACTTTTTGCCACGCCTGCTGAGCAAGGCGCGCAACTGCCGCCGTACAGCGCGCGCGTCAGCCTTTCCCCTGTTGGAGAACACCCTTGAGTGAAGCGAACCTGGAAATCCTCGCCAGCCGCGCAGGCCTGGCCGTCGATTGGATCGACGCCAACGGCCGCCCGCAACGCGTGACACCCGATGCCCTTCGCGCTGTCCTCAAAGGCCTCGGTCACCCGGCCGACAGCGACGCAGAGATCAATACCAGCCTGCTGGAACTGGAGCGGGCGCAACAAGACAAACACCTGCCGCCCTTGATGACGGTCGACAGCGGCGACGGCCTTGACTTGGCGCACTACTTCGAACCCGACACCCTGTGCCGTGTCAGCCTGGAAGACGGCGAAACCCTGGACCTGCGCCTGGACGGCGCCGCCGTGCTGCCGGGCATCATCGCCCTGGGCTACCACCAGGTGCACATCAACGACCAGACCTTCACGCTGGCCGTCGCCCCCACTCACTGCTACAGCGTCGCCGACTCGGTCGACAGCCAGCCTGCCCGCGCCTGGGGCCTGAGTGCGCAGCTGTACTCGCTGCGCCGTCTGGGCGATGGTGGCTTCGGCGACACCCTGGCCCTGGAACACCTCGCCCGTTCTGCCGCCGAGCGCGGCGCCGATGCCCTGGCAATCAGCCCGATGCACGCGATGTTCAGCGCCGACACAGGGCGCTACAGCCCCTATTCGCCGTCCAGCCGTTTGTTCCTCAACAGCTTGTATGCCTCGCCCGGCTGCATCCTTGGCGAACGTGAAGTGCGCAACGCCATCGACGCCCTTGGTCTGGAGGATGAGCTGCACGCACTGGAGCAACACACCCTGATCGACTGGCCCGCCGCCGCCAAAGCCAAGCAACGCCTGTTGCGCGCGCTGTACGAAGACTTCCGCCACGGCCAGCATCCGCAACATGCCGATTTCCTGAGTTTCCGCCAGGCCGGCGGTGAAGCCCTGGAAAATCACTGTCGCTTTGAAGCGGTGCAAGCTGTGCGCGCGGCTGCCGGCGAAGCGCTCGACTGGCGCCACTGGCCGCAGGAGTGGCGTACCCCGCAGAGCCCGGCGCTGGCGAAGTTTGCCGAGGACAACCGAGAAGAGATCGGCTACTTCGCCTTCACCCAATGGCTGATCGCCCGCTGCCTTGAGCGCGCGCAACAAGCCGCCAAGGGCAGTGGCATGGGCGTTGGCTTGATCGCCGACCTGGCGGTGGGAGCTGACGGCGGTGGCAGCCAGGCCTGGAGCCGCCAGGATGAACTGCTGGCCAACCTGACCGTGGGCGCGCCGCCGGACATCCTCAACCGTGCGGGCCAGGGCTGGGGCATTTCCGCGTTCTCGCCGGAAGGCCTCCAGCGCAATGGGTTCCGCGCATTTATCGAGATGCTGCGCGCCAACTTCGCCCATGCCGGTGGTTTACGCATCGACCATGTGATGGGCCTGCAACGCCTGTGGGTCATCCCCATGGACGCATCCCCTCGCGAAGGCGCTTACCTGTATTACCCGGTGGACGACCTGTTGCGTCTGTTGGCGCTGGAATCTCACCGCCATCAAGCCATCGTCCTCGGTGAAGACCTCGGCACTGTGCCCGACGGCCTGCGCGAAAAACTCAGCAGCCGCTCTATTCTGGGGATGCGTGTGCTGCTCTTCGAGCAAGGCCACGATGGTCAGTTCACGCCGATTCTCGACTGGCCGAACAACGCCCTGGCCACTACCAGCACCCACGATTTGCCCACGCTCAATGGTTGGTGGCACAGCCGCGACATCGATTGGAACATCCAACTCGGCCTGATCGATGCGCCCACCGTGGAGCAATGGAGCGAACACCGCCTGCGCGAACGCCAGGCCCTGCGCCAGGCCTTGAGCCAGGACCCGCAGAACTTCGTTGACGAGATCCGTAACGAAACCGACCACATGATCGACGCCAGCGTGCGCTACCTCGGCCATACCCGTGCGCCGTTGGTGCTGTTGCCACTGGAAGACGCCCTGGGCGTCGAAGAACAAGCCAACCTGCCCGGCACCACCGATACCCATCCCAATTGGCGCCGACGCCTGGCGGGTGAGGCTTCAAGTTTGCTGGACAATGCCGGAGCCGCGCGCCGCCTTGAACTATTGGCCGTCGCGCGCAACCAGGCCTATGAGCGTGACCGATGAAGACACTGCCCCTGCGCGCCACCCAGCGCCTTCAATTTCATAAAGGCTTTACGTTGGACGATGCGGTGCCGCTGGTGCCGTATTTCGCCGAGTTAGGCATCAGCCATCTTTACGCCTCGCCCCTGCTCAGCGCCCGCGCCGGGTCCATGCACGGTTACGACGTGGTCGACCCGACCCGCGTCAACCCGGAACTGGGCGGTGAACCCGCCTTGCGCCGCCTGGTCGCCGCCCTGCGTGAACACGACATGGGGCTGATCCTCGATATCGTCTCCAACCATATGGCCGTTGGCGGTGCCGATAACCCGTGGTGGCTGGACCTGCTGGAGTGGGGCCGCCTGAGCCCGTACAGCGAGTTCTTCGACATCCAGTGGCACTCGCCCGACCCGCTGCTCAAGGGCCAACTGTTGATGCCGTTTCTGGGCAGCGACTACGGCGAAGCGTTACAGACCGGCACCCTGACATTGCATTTCGATGCGGTCCACGGCGCATTTTATGTCGAGCATTACGAGCATCGCTTCCCGATCTGCCCACGGGATTACGCGTTGATCCTGGGCAGCGATGAAACGCTCAAACCCCTGGCTGACCGTTTCGCCGCCCTCGCCTATCAGGACGACACCTACGCCGAAGCCGCCTGGCTCAAGCAGGCGCTGGCCGAGCGGGCGACTGAAGTCCTGGCGGCTATCGAAGACCGCTTGACCCAGTTCGATGGGCGCCAACCCGAGGGTTTCAATCGCCTGCATCAGTTGCTCGAACAACAGGCCTACCGCCTGGCGAGCTGGCGCACGGCGGCAGACGATATCAACTGGCGGCGCTTCTTCGACGTCAATGAGCTGGGTGGCCTGCGCGTAGAACGCACGGCGGTGTTTGAGGCCACCCACGGCAAGATTTTCGAACTGATCAGCGAAGGTTTGGTGGATGGGTTACGTATCGACCATATCGACGGCCTGGCCGACCCGCGGGGTTATTGCCGCAAGCTGCGTCGCCGAGTGGACGCCCTGGCACCTGGGCGGCACTTGCCGATCTTTGTCGAGAAGATCCTCGGTGAAGGCGAAACCCTGCGTGAGGATTGGTGTGTGGACGGCACCACCGGCTATGAATTCATGGACCAACTGTCCTTGCTGCAACACCAGCCGGACGGCTTTGCACCGCTGGCCGAGCTGTGGACACGCCATACCGAACGGCCCTCAGCGTTTATCGAAGAAGCCCGTCTGGCCCGCCAGCAGATCCTCAACGGCTCGTTGGGCGGGGACTTTGAAAGCGTCGCCCAAGCGCTCCTGCAAGTGGCCCGCGACGATGTGATGACCCGCGACCTGACCCTGGGTGCGATTCGCCGCGCCCTGCAGGAACTGATCGTGCACTTCCCGGTGTACCGCACTTACATCAGCGCCTTGGGCCGCAGCGCCGCCGACGACGCGGTGTTCCAGCAGGCCATGGACGGTGCCCGCACCACCTTGAGTGAGGGCGACTGGCCGGTGCTGGATCACCTCGAAAAATCCCTCGGCGGCCAGCCTTGGCGCCAACGTCCGGTGGGCCGTGAGCGCAAGATACTCAAGCATGCCTGCGTACGCTTCCAGCAACTGACCTCGCCCGCGGCCGCCAAAGCCGTGGAAGACACCGCGTTCTATCGCTCAGCGGTGCTGCTGTCGCGTAATGATGTGGGCTTCAGTACTGAGCAGTTCAGCGCACCGTTGACCGAATTCCATTCGATCAACCAACAGCGCTTGGAAGCCTTCCCGGATAACCTGCTGGCCACCGCCACCCACGACCACAAACGCGGCGAAGACACCCGCGCTCGACTGGCAGTGCTCAGCGAGTGCGCCGACTGGTACGTGGAACAGGTTGAGCAGTGGCGCACCCTGGCAGCACCGTTACGCAGCGATGCCGACACGCCGTCGGCCGGTGATGAGCTGATCCTCTACCAAGTGCTGCTGGGCAGTTGGCCGCTGGACCAGGGTGATGACTTCGACGGCTATCAACAACGCCTCTGGCAGTGGCAACAAAAGGCCCTGCGCGAAGCCAAATTGAACAGCAGTTGGAGTGCGCCCAACGACGCCTACGAACAAGGCGTGGAAGCGTTTCTGTCGCGTCTATTGCTCAGTGAAGAAGGTCGCACGTTGCGCACCGCAATTGCGGCGGCTGCCCAGGCGATTGCCCCGGCCGGGGCGCTCAACGGGCTGGCGCAATCCTTGCTTCGCATGACTGTGCCGGGTGTACCAGACCTATACCAGGGCGCGGAGTTCTGGGACTTCAGCCTGGTGGATCCGGACAACCGTCGTCCGGTGGATTTCAGTGCACGACAACGGGCACTCGAGACCCCAACGGACATCGGCGAACTGTTGTTCAACTGGCGTGACGGGCGCATCAAACAGGCGGTGATTGCCCAGGTGCTGGCCTTGCGCAAGGCCCAGCCTGAGCTGTTTCGCAACGGTACTTACACACCGCTGGAAGTGGTCGGCCAGCATGCCGAGCGGGTGGTCGCATTCTGTCGCGAACACCAGGGCAAACGCCTGCTGGTAGTGGTTCCACGCTGGTCACATCACTTGCTGGAGAACGGTGTGTATCCCCAGATCAATGCGCAGGTTTGGGGCGATACGCGGCTGAAATTACCGTTCGCCGCACCAACTCAAAACTGGAAGGGACTTTTTCATACAGGCGCAGTCACACCAGACAAGGAGCTGTTGATCAGCACTGCCCTGGGGGATTTCCCGGTCAATGTCTTTATCAATCCTGATGATCAAGAAAGCTGAAAATTTTCTGTGAGGAGCATTGTGATGAGTACTGAAGACAAACGCATACGCGAACTGGCGCATCAGATCTGGGAGTCTGAAGGTAAGCCCCATGGTGAAGATGCGCGCCACTGGGAGATGGCGCGCAAGCTGGCCGAAGCCGAAGCGCTGACGCCGAGTAAACCCAAGGCTGGCGCCAAGCCGAAGGCCGCGCCCAAGCCGCCCGCCAAAGCCAAACCGCCGGCTCCGGTTGCCAGCAAGCCGACACCTCCTGCGGCGAAAAAGCCCTCGGCTCCGAAAAAGCCAAAGCCTTAATCCTATCAACCGCCTGCCGACGCGTTCGGCAGGCGGTTACTTCATCACACTGATTGTGAGCTGAACGTTCGTCAGCCTGGCGGCGTTCGGCCTGAAAAAAGACCCTTGCAGGAGCAACTTGAATGAGCAAACCCGACAAAAACCAAGCGACGCAGGAACATGAACCGTCGCGGATTCGCGAAGGTTTGCCCTTCCCGCTCGGTGCCACCTGGGACGGCCTGGGTGTCAACTTTGCGCTGTTTTCGGCCAACGCCACCAAGGTGGAACTGTGCCTGTTCGACGACGCTGGCGAAGTAGAGCTGGAGCGCATCGAGCTGCCGGAATACACCGACGAAATCTTCCACGGTTACTTGCCCGATGCCCATCCAGGACTGATTTACGGTTATCGGGTATACGGCGCCTACGATCCGGCCAATGGTCATCGTTTCAACCACCACAAATTGCTGATCGACCCCTACGCCAAACAGTTGGTAGGTGAGCTCAAATGGTCCGAAGCGCTGTTCGGCTACACCATCGGCCATCCCGACGACGACCTCAGTTTCGACGAGCGTGACAGCGCGCCGTTCGTGCCTAAGTGCAAGGTCATCGATCCGGCACACACCTGGGGTAACGACCAGCCGGTGCGGGTGCCATGGGACCGTACGATCATTTATGAAACCCACCTGCGCGGCATCAGCATGCGTCACCCCTCGGTGGGTGAATCCGTGCGCGGCACGTGCGCCGGGTTGATGGAAGACGATGTGCTCAAGCACATTCGCCAGTTGGGTATCTCGTCGGTGGAGCTGCTGCCGGTGCACGCCTTCGTCAACGACCAGCACCTGCTGGAAAAAGGCATGACCAACTACTGGGGCTACAACAGCATCGCGTTCTTTGCCCCCGACCCGCGCTACCTGGCCAGCGGCAAGATCGCCGAGTTCAAGGAGATGGTCGCGCACCTGCACGAACAGAAGCTGGAAGTGATCCTCGACGTGGTCTACAACCACACCGCCGAAGGCAACGAGCGCGGTCCGACTCTGTCCATGCGCGGCATCGACAATGCCTCGTACTACCGGTTGATGCCTGACGACAAGCGCTTCTACATCAACGATTCCGGCACCGGTAACACCCTGGACCTGAGTCACCCGTGCGTGCTGCAAATGGTCACTGACTCATTGCGGTACTGGGCCAACGAGATGCATGTCGACGGTTTCCGCTTCGACCTGGCAACGATCCTTGGCCGCTATCGCGATGGTTTCGACGAGCGCCACAGTTTCCTCGTGGCCTGCCGCCAGGACCCGGTACTGCGTCAGCTCAAACTGATCGCCGAGCCTTGGGACTGCGGCCCGGGCGGCTATCAAGTGGGCAATTTCCCACCGGGCTGGGTGGAATGGAACGACCGTTTCCGCGATACCGTGCGCGCATTCTGGAAAGGCGACGACGGCCAGCTCGCGGACTTCGCCGGGCGCATGACCGCCTCGGGCGAGATGTTCAATCATCGCGGTCGCCGCCCGTACAGCTCGGTGAATTTCATCACCGCCCACGACGGTTTCACCCTGCATGATCTCGTGTCGTACAACGACAAGCACAACGAAGACAACGACGAGAACAATCAGGACGGCAGCAACAACAACCTGTCCTGGAACCACGGCGTTGAAGGCCCCACCGACGATCCGGAAATCAACGCGCTGCGCCTGCGCCAGATGCGTAACTTCTTCGCCACCCTGCTGCTGGCCCAAGGTACGCCGATGATCGTCGCCGGTGACGAATTCGCCCGCACTCAGCACGGCAACAACAATGCCTATTGCCAGGACAGCGAGATCGGCTGGGTCAACTGGGAATTGGACGATGACGGCAAGTCGCTGCTCAAGTTCGTTAAACGCTTGATCAAGCTACGCTTGGCCTACCCGATCCTGCGGCGTGGACGCTTCCTGGTGGGCGACTATAACGAAGACATCGGCGTGAAGGACGTAACCTGGCTAGCACCCGATGGCAACGAAATGACCACCGAACAGTGGGAAGACAGCCACGGTCGCTGCCTCGGCATGTTGATGGACGGCCGCGCCCAGGAAACCGGGATTCGTCGCGCCGGTGCCGATGCGACCTTGTTGCTGGTGGTCAACGCGCACCACGACATGGTCAATTTCCGCCTGCCGCCAGTGCCCGAGGGTGAGTTCTGGACCTGCATGCTCGATACCAATGACACCGCAGTACGCGGTCAGGAACGCTTTGATTTTGAACATGAATACGCGGTGACCGGCCGCTCGCTGTTGTTGTTCGAACTGCAGCGCGAAGACGAGGTGTGAGATGGCTTTGCACGGATTCCTTCAAGGCTACCGAGGTTATGCGGACACGCAAGCCCTGGGGGATGCCCTGAAGGCGCTTCAGGAAGAAGGCCTTGACCAACTGCCGCTGCCCGGCAGCGGGCAGACCTTGGCACGCTTCAGTCGCCTGGCCCAGGTCGCCGGGCATGACTTGCGCCTGTGCAAGTTGTTTGAGGGTCATACCGACGCGTTGGCGATCATTGCAGAACTGGACAGCCCCCTGCCGCCCTTGGGTAGCACGTGGGGCATGTGGGCCGCCGAACCGCCGAGTGCCAAGGTACGCGTGCGGCGCGACGGCCATCGACTGATGGTGGACGGTCGTAAAGCCTGGTGTTCCGGCGCGGCCGTGGTCAGCCATGGGTTGCTGACGGCCTGGGATGAAGAAGAGCGGCAGCAACTGGTCGCGGTCGAGATGCAGCAGCCGGGCGTAACTGTGACGAAGGACGGCTGGCAAGCGGTCGGCATGGCGGCGACGGGCAGCGTTGAAGTGCTCTTCGAGGGGGTGCGCGGCATTGCCGTCGGCCACCCCGGTGAGTACCTCACCCGCCCCGGCTTCTGGCAAGGCGGGATTGGTATTGCGGCGTGCTGGTATGGCGCCGCGCAACGCCTGGCGGAAGTCTTGCGTGAGCAATGCGCCAAACGCCCGGAACCCCATGCCCTCGCCCACTTGGGTTCAGTGGACAGTGCGCTGAACGGAGCCGCCTGCGTGCTGCGCGCCAGCGCCGAGCACATCGACCTTGAACCTAAGGCTGATGCCCGAGTGCTGGCCCAGCAGACGCGGGCTTGCATTGAAGACACGGTCGAGCAAGTGATGCACCACGTGGGGCGTGCCGTCGGTGCAGGCCCCTATTGCAAGGACCCGCACTTTGCGCAGTTGATGGCGGATTTGCCGGTGTACCTGCGCCAGAGTCACGCCGAACGTGACTTGGCCGGCCTGGGTGAGCTGATCGCAGGCGAACCCACAGGGAGGTGGCAGTTATGAAACCCAACCCGATTGTCGGCCAAGGCACCCCACTGCATCACTGGCAGGCCTCGCCGCGGATGGCCGAGTTGCCGCAGATCAGCGTCGAACAGTTAGTACCTGAAGGGCATCGCGCCGTGATCATCGCGCCCCATCCGGATGATGAAGTGCTGGGCTGTGGTGGTCTGTTGCAAGGTCTGGCGGCGCTCGGTCGGCCCATACAGCTGATTTCGGTGACCGACGGCAGCGCCAGTCACCCCGGCTCTCGGCGCTGGCCGGTTGAGCGCCTGAGCGTGGTGCGGCCCCAGGAATCAGCGCAAGCCCTGCATCGGCTGGGTTTGCCATTGCACAGTTTGAAATGGCTGCGCGCCGGGTTTACCGACAGCAAGGTAGCGGCGCGAGAGGACGAATTGAGCGCCTTTATCCAACGCTACCTCAAGCCCACGGATGTGCTGTTTACAACCTGGCGAGAAGACGGCCACTGCGACCACGAAGCCGTAGGCCGCGCCAGTGCCAAGGCCGCCCTAGCGGTGGGCGCTACGCTGTACGAGCTGCCGGTGTGGACGTGGCACTGGGCAACCGCCGAAGACAGCCAAGTGCCGTGGCACCGCGCGCGCAAAATCCCTCTGAGCTGCGAGTCGGTGGCCCGTAAGCGCCACGCTATTCACGCGTTCGCCAGCCAATTGGAAGGTGACCCGCAGATCGGCCTGCCCCCGGTGCTCGCGCCCTATGTGGTGGAGCGCTTGCTGCAACCGTTTGAAGTGGTATTCGTATGAGTGTGGCTACGCCGTATTTCGACCAACTGTTCGCCGAAAATGATGACCCTTGGGCGTTTCGTCAACGCTGGTATGAGCGACGCAAACGAGCATTGACCCTTGCAGTGCTGACGCGTCCACGCTATGCCGCCATTTTTGAGCCGGGCTGTGCCAATGGCGAGCTGAGTTTCGAACTGGCGCCTCGCTGTGATCGCCTGCTGTGCTGTGACACCGCCGCCGCCGCCGTCAGCCTGGCGCGCAGCCGTTTGTTGGGGTTCACCCATGCCGAGGTGCAACAGAGCCGCCTGCCGGAACAATGGCCGACCGAGCGCTTCGAGCTGATCGTGCTCAGCGAGCTGTGTTACTACCTCGACGCAGACGATTTAGGTCGCGTGATCGACCGCGCCCTCGCCAGCCTGACCGACGACGGCCAACTGCTGGCGTGCCACTGGCGCGTACGGATTGAAGGCTGTCCGCAGACAGCTGAGCAGGTGCATGCCCTGCTCCATGAACGACTGGCAATGCCGCGCATCGCCAGCTACCACGAACAGGATTTTCTCCTCGACCTGTGGTGCCGCGATGGCACCTCGGTTGCTCGCCATGAGGGCCTGCGATGATCGGCGTTCTGATCCCGGTGCATAACGAACAAGCGCTGTTACCCGACTGCCTGGACGCCGCGTTGATCGCGGCCCGCCACCCTGGCCTGCAAGGCGAAGCGGTGCAGATCCTGCTGGTGCTCGACAGTTGCAGCGATGACAGCGCAGCCATCGTCCAGAGCTACCCGGTGCAGCACTTCGAAGTACAGGCGCGCAATGTTGGGCATGTGCGCGGGCTGGGTGCGCGGCATCTGCTCAATCAGGGCGCACGCTGGATCTCCTGCACCGACGCCGACAGCCGCGTCGCGCCTGATTGGCTGGTAGCGCAGTTGGCGCTGAACGCCGATGCGGTATGCGGCACGGTGACGGTGGACGCGTGGAGCGAGGGCTTCGACCCGGCCGCGCAGATCCGCTACCTCCAGGGCTATCAGGCGCAGGACGGGCATCGGCACATCCACGGCGCCAACCTGGGGGTGAGCGCGGGTGCTTACATTCGCGCAGGCGGCTTCGAACCCTTGGCCTGCCATGAGGACGTGCAATTGGTGCGCAACCTGGAACGCTGTGGCGCCTCTATCGCCTGGAGCAATACCCCGCAGGTGATCACCAGTGCGCGCCTGGAATCCCGCGCCCAAGGCGGGTTTGGCGATTATTTGAAGAGCCTGATGCCGGCGTCGTGAAAAAATCCATATTACAGAATGTAAAAGCGGCGAATCCTTGTCTATGCTGAAGACGCCTTGCTGGTCATTCAGGGTTGAATGGCCACGCACCCATCACGGCGGAGTCTGTGGTGAATAAATAGAGTCGTCCCGTCAACGGGGCACGACCCAGCACCAATCCACAAGGATGTAACGCTCATGAAGTCTGCCTCCCTCAGTGAAGGCCGTCGCGGCCCCGCGCAAATCTGGAACACTGCGCCGCAGCTGGCGCAAATCGCCCCTATCTCTGCGACATCGCTGGTCCCGGCCGGTGCACGGGTGGTGGTCATCGCGCCCCATCCGGGCGATGAAGTGTTGGCGTGCGGCGGCATGCTGCAACTGCTCAGCACCCTTGAATATCCCCTGCAACTGATCTCCATCACCGACGGCAGCGCGAGCCATCCTGGCTCAGACCGGTGGCCGGCCAGCCGCTTAAGCGTCGTGCGGCCCCAGGAAAGCGCCGAAGCGCTGCGTCGCCTGGGCATGCCCATGCATAGCCTGAAATGGATTCGCGGTGGGTTTTGCGACAACGCCCTGTCGGCCCGTGAGCCGCAACTGAGCCAATTCATCGCGCGCTACTTGCAAGCGGGCGATGTGGTGTTCACCACGTGGCGCAACGACGGCAACCCCGACCACGAAGCGGTCGGCCGCGCCAGTGCGAAGGCGTGCAATCTCGTCGGTGCGCAGCTGTATGAACTGCCGATCTGGGCCTGGCACTGGCCCGCGCGCGAGGGTGCAATCATCCCCTGGCAACGGGCGCGCAAGGTGCGCCTGGACACATGGAGCGTTGCGCGCAAACTCCACGCGGTCCATGCCTATGCGAGTCAACTGGTGGGTGACCCGCAGATCGGCCTGGCGCCGATGCTGGCGCAGGTGTTGTTGGATCGCATGCGCGAGCCTTACGAGATCGTCTTCGCATAGCCGCCGACTCGTCCGTACCTGTTATTTCTCACAGTAGCGACGCGAGGGATGTGCGTCTAAGGTTCAAAACGTGCTGCACAGGTGAGGTGCAGTCGAGAAAGCCATGCCAACCCTTTGCATTGGCCGGTGTTTTCGAAGCAGGTAACTCGTATTCCCTGATCCGTATCGCGTTCGTTGTTGCCATGGTCCTTAACCGTGCCTGTCATCAGGCACCGTGGAGTCAGGTCGCATTGAGCGAGGACGGATCATGAGCAAACGACTTCCCCAACGGACCGGCGCCAGCCTGATTATGGCGTCAGCAGCATGGCTGTTGAGCTGTTCAAGCACTGCTCAGGCGTGCACCTTCACCATCACGCCAGGTGACGATGTGGTGACCTGCACCAGCGGCGCGGGGGGCAACCTCATTGATGCGCAAGGTAACAACAGTCTGATATTTCCCTCCGGCAACGGCAGCGTGTTGGGCGTCGGTTATGGCGCGGGCAATGACCTCATCGAGATGAACACCGCGGATGCGGTCATCGGCACCAGTGGGGTCAACATGGGCGATGGCGCGAATATCTTTCGCCTGTTCCAGGGGGCGGTCAACAGTGTGATCTTGCAGGGCTCGGGTGCCGATGTGATGCAAATCAGCGGCGGTACGGCCGGTGGAATTTTCCAGGGCGCCGGATTGGACAAATTCTCCATGAGCGGCGGCACGATCACATCCCTTGCCCAAGGGGATGGCATCGACGACTTCGCCATGAGCGGCGGCACCATCACAGGCGCCTTTGAAGATGGCGACCACGGATTGATGACCGGCGGCAGCATCGGACGCGTCGACATGAAACTCGACAACAACCTGTTTGATATGCGTGGCGGCACCGTTGTCGGCAACTTCGTCACCGGCTTTGGCGACGACACGATCCTGGTATCGGGCACCAGTTTCATTGGCGGTAACCTCAGCGTCAGCGGCGGGGCCGACATCATCGTCATCAAGGGTGGCCGGATTGCCGGGGAAATTCGCATGAGCGCGGGGAATGACCAGTTCGAATGGAACGGCGCGGGCCAACTCGACTCGGCAGTACTGCTGGCCGGCGATAACGACACGGCGTTGCTGAAAAACCTGACCGAAGCCATTGTCGCCCCTACTCCCGTTGTGGACGGCGGAACGGAGAACGATACCCTGACGTTCGACAACAGCCAGGTCAGCACACCGCAACGTTATCAGAACTGGGAAATCGTCAACCTGGACAACAATTCGAGCCTGTCCCTCGGCGGCACCTTCACACTGGGGGATGCCGCTACCGGGACCGGCACCATGAACGTGAATGGCAGCTCGGCATTACGGGTCAGCACAGGGATCATCAATCCGTTTACCGCCGGCCAACTGACGACCCTGAACAACAGCGGCCTGATCGACATGACCACCGGCAGCACCAGCACCGGCGATACCCTGACGGTCAATGGCAACTACAACGCCAGCGGCGGCCAACTCGCGCTGCAAAGTGTATTGGGTGGCGACGGTTCGCCCAGCGACAAACTGGTAATCAGCCAGGGGACCATCCAGGGGAGTACGAGCATTCGCGTCACTAACCTCGGCGGCGCAGGCGCCGCTACGCTGCAAGATGGTATCCAGGTGGTGCAGGCGCTCAACGGCGCCACCGGCAGCGGCACCGCCTTTACCCTTGGCGCGCCGGTGTCTGCCGGCGCGTTCGACTATTACCTGTTCAAGGGCGGCGTCACCGCCGGCACCGCCGAAAACTACTACCTGCGTTCGACCATCCCGGTGGTGCCGCCGAACCCGGTCATTATCGTGCCGTTGCCTGTCCCCATTCCCGATGAACCACCGCTGCCGCCCAACCCTGGGACAGAGCCGATTCCCATCTACCGCCCGGAAGTGCCGCTATACGCCGCGCTGTTTCCCGCCGCCCAGCAAATCGTGCAAGGCATGCTCGGCACCTTTCACCAGCGCATGGGTGACCAGAGCCAGCAACAGCAGACCGGCGCTTTATCGGCCGGGTGGGGTCGGGTCTACGGCAACAGCAGTCGCCAGAGTTTCGCCGGCACGGTGAGCCCGACGCTGGACAGTTCGGTAACGGGCTTCCAGGTGGGCAGCGATCTCTATGCCAGCACCATGGGCGATGGCCAGCAACGCCTGGGGTTTTTCGTCGGCCATAGCCGTTTGCGGGGCACAGTCAAAGGCTTCAACGGCGGCCGGGAGGACAAGAACGCCGGCAAAACCACCTTACGCGGTGACAGCCTGGGCGTGTACTGGACGTTGATCGGCGCCAACCAGGCCTACCTTGACCTGGTGTTAATGGGCACACGCTTCAATGGCAACAACGAGTCGGACCGTGGTGTGAAGATGAAAACCCGCGGGCACAACGTCACAGCCTCCGCCGAGGTCGGCTGGCCGATCCCGGTGACGACCAACTGGGTCGCGGAACCCCAGGCACAAGTGATCGTCAGCAAGACCACGTTGAATAGCCAGAACGACGGGGTTTCCGACGTGTCCTATGACGCCGATACCCACCTGACCACACGCCTGGGAATCCGCCTGCGCGGCGACTACCAAGTGCGTGGCATGCCACTGGTGCCTTATGTACGGGCGAATGTCTGGCACACCCGCGCCGGACAGAACACCGTGACCTTTGCCGATGTCACCGACATCGACACCGAGCAGAAGTCCACCACCCTGGACCTCAGCGTCGGTGCAACGTTGAAGGTCACCCAAGACATCAGCGTTTACAGCGAGGTGGGCTACAACCGCAACCTGGACAGCAACACCTTCAACGGCCGCCAAGGGACGGTTGGCCTGAGAATGGCGTTCTGATCTGGTAGGCAATCGCCAGCCAGATAAACCAGACCGGCATCACATACAGGGCCAGGCGTGTGTCTGGCCGCAACGCCAGCAGGCAGAGCACGAACGCAAGGAAACCCAGGGAAAACCAAGCCATCGGCACACCGCCGGGCATCTTGTAAGTGGACTTGGCGTGCAGGTCCGGGCGTTTTTTACGGTAAGCGATGTACGACGCGAGAATCGTCGACCACGTAAAAATCACCAGGATCGCCGAGACCGTCGACACAATGGTGAAGGCGGTCATCACCTCCGGCACCACAAACAGCAACACCAGGCCGAGCAGCATCAATACCGTGGTGAAGGCCAGGCTGAACAACGGAACGCTGCTGTTGGACAAGCGTCGGAAAACACCTGGTGCATCCCCCAGATCGGCCAACCCGAACAACATGCGGCTGGCGGAAAACACCCCGCTGTTGGCCGAGGACGCCGCCGAGGTGAGTACCACGAAATTGACGATGCCCGCAGCCGCAGGAAACCCCGCCACCAGGAACAGCTCCACAAACGGGCTTTTGCTCGGCGACACCTGCTGCCACGAGGTCACGGCGATGATGCACGCCAGGGCCAGCACGTAGAACAGAATGATGCGCAACGGAATCGAATTGATTGCCTTGGGCAACGTCTTCTCCGGCGCACGGGTTTCGGCCGCGGCGGTGCCGATCAGCTCGGTGCCGGCAAAGGAGAAAATCGCCATCTGGAACCCGGCGAAAAAGCCGAACAGGCCGTTGGGAAACGCCGCCTGTTTGTCCAGCAAATGCGACAGCGATGCAGTGACGCCGGTGGGTGAGACAAACGAGCCAGCGATCAGCACCACGCTCACCCCGATCAGTGTCACCACGGCGATGATCTTGATGATTGCGAACCAGAACTCCACTTCGCCGAACAACCGGACAGTCAGCGCATTCAACGCGAACAACGTTAACAGCATGCCCACCGCCGGCATCCACGCCGGCAGGTCCGGGAACCAGTACTGGAAAAACCCGCCGACCACCACCGCATCCCCCACAACCGCCACGCTCCAGCTCAGCCAGTATGACCAGCCGAGAAAAAACGCGGCGCGCGGCCCCAGGTAGGCGCCGGCAAAGTCGGCAAAGCTCTTGAAGTTGAGATTGGACAGCAGCAGCTCGCCCATGGCGCGCATCACGAAATACACAAACAGCCCGATGATCATGTAGATCAGGATGATCGAGGTGCCGGACAGCGCAATGATCTTGCCGGAGCCCATGAACAGGCCGGTGCCGATCGCACCGCCCATGGCCATCAGCTGGATATGACGGTTGCTCAGGGTGCGTTGCAACGCAGGCTTTTCGCAAAGCCCGGACGTAGTTGTTTTCATCACAAAACCTCTTGTTATGTTTTTGAGTTTTGGCAGAAAAAAGTTGGGCGGTCGTTGTTATTAGGGGGTCAGGCGGTTTTGCTTTCGAAACCGTGCAACACGTTGACGGCATTGATGCCGATCTCATCGACCATGTAGCCCCCTTCCATCACGAACAACGTCGGCACGCCCACGCTGGCGATGATCTCGCCCATGCCGAGGAAGTCTTCGCTGTCGAGGAGGAAGTGGCTGATGGGGTCGTCTTTGAACGTGTCGACGCCGAGGGAAATCACCAGCACTTCAGGGGCGAAGTGTTTGAGCCGCTGGCACGCGTCGGCGAGGGCAATTTTGTAGTGATCCCAGGTGGTGTTTTTCGGCAACGGATAATTCAGGTTGAAGCCCTCCCCTGCACCCTTGCCGCGCTCGCTGTTGGCGCCGGAAAAGTACGGGTAGGACACGGCGGGCTCGCCATGCAGGGAGATGAACAGCACATCCGAGCGGTCGTAGAAAATGTTCTGTGTGCCGTTGCCATGGTGGAAATCCACGTCCAGTACCGCAACGCGTTTGGCGCCTTGAGTGATGGCCTGTTGTGCGGCAATCGCGGCGTTGTTGAGGTAGCAATAACCGCCCATGTATTCGCGGGCGGCATGGTGGCCGGGTGGGCGGCACAGGGCGAAGGCGCTGTTGTGGCCCTCATCGATGAGCGCGAGGCCAGTGAGTGCAATGTCCGCGCTGGTCTTCACCGCCTGCCACGTGGTCGCGGTAATCGGCGAACCGGCGTCCATGGCATAGAACCCCAGCTTGCCGTCGATGAAATCCGGCACCTGTTCATTGGCCAGATCGCGCACCGGCCACACCAGCGGCAGCGCGTCATGGCTGCGGCCGATGGCGGTCCATTCGGCCCATGCGGTTTCAAGGAAGGAGACGTAGCGCTCGCTGTGGGCGTTGACGTAACAGGCGCGGTCAAAGGCGCGAGGCACGATGATATCGCCGAGCCCGACGTGCTGGACGCGGTCACGCACGGTGTCGGCGCGGCTCGGTTGCTCGAACGATGGCTTGAGTACGCCATCCTTTAATTCGGTGCCATGGTGCAAACGGTGGGCATCGCTAAAAACAGTCAGCATGTGTATACATCCGCCAGTAAAAGACAGGGTCTATTTTGTTCTGGCGGTGCGGGGCTTTCTTTGCTTTTAGTTCTTGCGCTGTTAGTTTTATCGGGATTTTTTACCCCTATTACAGGCGAATATGAAAAATAAAACCAAGCAGGTCGTTCTTGACGACACCGATCTCGCCATCCTCGCCTTGCTGCAGGAAGACGCGAGTATTTCCAACGCCCAACTCAGCGAGCGTCTGGCCCTGAGCCTCACGCCGTGCTGGCGCCGCCGCAAGCGTCTGGAAGAAGAAGGCGTGATCAAGGACTACCAGGCCAACCTGGATCGCAAGCTGCTCGGCCTGGACATCATGGCGTTTGTGCATGTGCGCTTTGCCATCCACACCGACCACGCGCCGGACGCCTTTGAAGCGGTGGTCAAGGAACTGCCTCAGGTGCTGTCGTGCCACAAAATCACCGGGGATGCGGATTACCTGTTGCAGGTGCTGGCGGAAGATCTCGACAGCTACAGCGACTTTGTAGAGAGCGTCCTGAGGCGACAATTGGGGATCGCGTCGATCCAGTCGAGCCTGGCGCTGCGCGAAGTGAAAGCGACGAGTCGGGTGGCGATTCCGAAGCGCGATTGAACACCGTCCATAAACGCTCAATAACGGCAGGTGCTGGCGAAAGGCCTGCCATGCAGATGTGAAAAAATCGTTAACTAATTCATCCCTATGGCTTTTTCCTACAGAATCAATCTGTCACACTGATGCGAATAATTATCAACACTTTTATTATTCGCCAGGGAAAGGCACTTAGGGGAGAGCTCGTTCGATGCCTGTGCACCAGCCCGGCGGTAAAGGTTTTACACCCAGTTTGATCGCGTTGGCGGTCTGTCTCGCCACCTCGCACGCGGCCTTCGCCGCCGACGCCGAAGCACCGGTCACCACCCTGGAACTGGGCGCCACCCAAATCTCCGGCGAGCAGCAGTTGGGCGAAACCACTGAGGGCACGCAGTCCTACACCACCGGCGCGATGAAGACCGCGACCAAGTTGCCACTCACCCTGCGTGAAACGCCACAAGCCGTCACCGTGATTACGCGCCAGCGCATGGATGACCAGGCAATGACAAGCATCAACGACGTGGTCAACGCAACGCCCGGGTTGTTCCTGAATTACTCCAACGGACCGGGCCGGCAGTCCTATACCTCGCGCGGTTTCGACATCGACAACCTGATGTATGACGGTATTCCGAGCGGCTATAACGGCGTTTCAGTCGGCGCGCAGCCCAACCTGGCGATGTTCGACCGCGTTGAAGTGGTGCGCGGCGCGACCGGCCTGGTGACCGGCGCGGGCAACCCGTCGGCCGCCATCAACCTGATCCGCAAGCGGCCCCTGGACGAGCAGAAAGTCACCCTGACCGGCGCCGCTGGCAGCTGGGACGACTACCGTGGCGAACTCGACGCCTCCAGCCCGCTCAATGACAGCGGCACCTGGCGCGGCCGGGTGGTCACCTCCTACCGCGACGCCAACAGCTTCATCGACAACGCCGAGGAGTATCACGGCCTGTTCTATGCCGTCACCGAAGCTGACTTGGGTGAAGACACCACCCTGACCCTCGGCTACTCAAACCAGAAGGACAAGACCAATTACTTCTGGGGTTCCTCAATGATCGGTCAGGATGGCCATCACCTCGACCTGCCCCGCTCCTACAACCCCGGCACCGACTGGGAGAACAAGGACCAGGAGATCAACACGGTCTTCGCCGAACTGCGCCAGCAACTGGCCAACGACTGGAAGCTGCAGGTCAACGCCAACTACGCCGAGCAGAAAGCCTTGTTCTCGGGCTCGTATCAATCGCGCTGGGCTGCTGACAAATCACTGGCGCGAACCGTCTACCAGGCCGCCTACGACGAAAACCAGGCTGGCGTCGACGGCTTCGTCAGCGGCCCGTTCCAGGCGTTCGGGCGCACCCATGAGCTGGTGGTCGGTGCCAGCCGCCGCATCTACGACATGACCAGCCACGACTACAGCCCGTACAACACCAATTGGCCGATCACCGCAGGCAAACCGGACTTCGTCCACACCACCGACACCCGTGAAATTACCACCCAGGACGGCTTCTACCTGACCACGCGCCTGAGCCTGGCCGACCCGCTCAAGCTGATCCTCGGCGGGCGCCTGGACTGGTATGACTACGATGCCCATGGCAGCAACAGCGGCGACTACAAAGTCACCCGAAACCTGACGCGCTACGCGGGTTTGATCTACGAGCTGGATGACCATCACTCGGTCTACGTCAGCTACAGCGACATTTTCACGCCGCAGACCGCCAAAGACAGTTCGGCGACCCCGGTCAAGCCGATTGTCGGCAAAAACTACGAGGTCGGCGTTAAAGGCGAATACCTGGGCGGCGCGCTGAATGCCAGCGTCGCACTGTTCCGCGTCGACCAGGAAAATCGTGCCACCAAAGTGACCGTGCAAAACTGCCCGCAGACCGAGTGCTATGAAGCCTCCGGCGAGATTCGCAGCCAGGGTATCGACTTCGAACTGCAAGGCGCCCTCACCGAGAACTGGCAGGTCGGCGGTGGCTACACCTACGCGCGCACCCACACCATCAAGGACGAAGCCAACCCGCAGCTTGTCAACAAGCAGTACGACACCGACACCCCGGAGCACTTGTTCAAACTGACCACCCGCTACAACCTCCAGGGCGCGCTGGAGAAATTCCGGGTGGGCGGCAACATCTCCTGGCAGAGCCGCATGTACAACGACGTCAAGCTGGCTGACGGCAGTACCTACCGCCTGCAACAAGGCGCCTACGCCGTCACCGACTTGATGGCCGGCTACAGGGTCAACGACAACCTGGACCTGCAGCTCAACGCCAACAACATCTTCGACCGCAGCTACTACTCAACCATCGCCAAATCCGTGGACTACGGCGGCGACAGCTACGGCACCCCACGCAACATGATGCTGACGGCCAAATACACCTTCTGATCGTCATCAAGGCTGCCCGCTCGGGCAGCCTTTCCTCCTGGCAGTGGCGCTTAAAGCTCTCTCCCCAACTGCCGATAAGCTTTTGCTTCCCCCGTACCTGCAAAAATCCTGATACCTGCTTTGCTCTGTAGCAGCGCGCCATCGTGGCACGCCGCATGCTTTGTTCCTGGCCACACCACAGGGAGTAAGAGTGAATGCCCGTCCGCACGCGTTTTCTAGAGCACTACCGCAAAGCCGACCGCATCATGCTGGCGTTGATCTGGCTGATGACGCTGTTCTCCGTAGGCCTGGCGTTCTGGCACGACACTTTGATCCAAGCAATCGTAGTCGGTGGCGGCACAAGCCTGCTGCTCACCGCGCTCTACCGCGCCATCGGCGGTACGCGCGTGATGCGCTGCGCACTGGGCGCTGGTCTGATGGTCATGGCCGCGCTGCATATCAACCAGGCACAAGGCGTGATCGAAGCCCACTTCGGAATTTTCGCCCTGCTGGCGGTGCTGACGTTTTACCGCGACTGGCTGCCGATCCTCGTGGCCGCACTCACCATCGCCGTGCACCACGTGGTCTTCCATGCCTTACAGCATCAAGGCTTCCCGGTCTTCGTGATGGAACACCACGGCGGCTGGACCATGGTGTTTGTGCATGCTTTCTACGTGGTGATGGAAACCGTCGCCCTCCTCTACCTCGCCGTGCACAGCCAGGCCGAAGCCGTCGAGAGCCAGGAAATGCTCGAAAAAATGCTCGCTGTCACCACCCAGCTCACCGTGGAAACCGCACAAGGTGAAGGCAAGGCGCATATGTCCCTGGCCAAGCGCTTCGACCACTTCCTGCAACAGATCACCGGGCTCATTGACGGCGTCTCCCGCGACTCCCACGGCCTCGGCCAACTCGGACAAGAACTGGCCCACGCCAGCGGCACCCTGGAAAAAGGCGCACGCCACCAACTGGCCGAAATCGCACAAATGACTGACTCCATGCAGCGCATGGAACACGCCATGGGCAACATTACGGTGCACGTCGAGGAAGCGGTCGCGCACGCCGACGTCGCCAGCCAACAAATTCTGCGCGGCCAGGAAAGCGTCGGCCGCGCCCAACACGAAATCACCCAACTGGCCACACGCCTCACCGACACCCACCAGACCGTTCAAGGCTTGGCCGTGCAAGCCGAACAGATCGGCTCGGTGCTCGACGTCATCAGCAGCATCGCCAACCAAACCAACCTCCTCGCCCTCAACGCCGCCATCGAAGCCGCCCGCGCCGGTGAACAAGGCCGCGGCTTCGCCGTCGTCGCCGACGAAGTGCGCAACCTGGCGCAACGCACAGCGGTTTCCACCCAGGAAATCAAAACCATCATCGAAGGCTTACAGCAAGGCAGCCGCGAAGCCGTCGAAGCCATGCAGGACAGCCGCCACGGCGTAGAACGTTGCGTGGAAGACAGCCAGGTCGCGGTGCAAATGCTAAAGGCAGTAGGCAATGACATCACCCAAATCGATGCGCTGAACGGGCGGATCGTCAGCACTACGCGGGAACAGACCTCAGCAAACCTGGAGATCGTCGGGCGCTTGCAGTCGGTGCAGGGCATCGCGCAGAGCACGGCACAGGATGTAGAGATGCTGGCCAGGAGCAGCGAACAACTGCCGCCGATTGCGGTGCGGTTAGACGCGTTGGGGCGCCGGTTTCATCCGTGAGGTGGTGATCTTCGAAAGGCCTCGGCGTGGTGTTGATCGCGCGCTTGGGCCTATTTGAAATACGTCGTGAGAGATAACTTCAGGCCAATAGCAGCGGTTCGAGTTCCGCCGTTTGCGTACCCAGTTCTAAACAGAGAATACGAGGTCGAGAAGCTATACAGGTCGTTCTGATGGGAGTGCTTGTGCTGATTGTTGACCGTAATGCTGAGTGTGGCTCAACTCAAGTGGTCCTCAATTCATAGACGCAATCTCAATAAACTCGTCAAACCTTAAAGTTACCTATTTGCTGCTGTAGCACGGCTCCGAGCTCGGCCAAGTTAGTACTCGAACGGGCAGTTCGCTCGCACGATAAAGCTGAATCATCCGCAATATTGCGAACCGACGTAACACTCCGGTTAATTTCTTCCGCGACGCAACTTTGTTCCTCACCTGCAGTAGCGATTTGTCTGACCATCTGCTGGATGTTGTCAATCATCTCCACGATGGTTTCAACCGAGCCCCCAGTGTTTGAAACCTGTATTACAGTTTCATCCGTCAAACCGCGGCACACTTCCATCATCCCAGCAGCTTCTTCGGCTATTTTTTGCAGATTGGCAGTCAGCGCTCCAATTTCCAGGGTTGCGCCCTGAGTTCGTTTGGCGAGCGTTCTCACCTCATCGGCCACCACCGCAAATCCTCGACCAGCATCGCCCGCCCTAGCAGCCTCAATAGCGGCATTTAACGCCAACAAGTTGGTTTGATCGGCGACAGACGTTATGACCTGCAATACCCCGCCTATATTCAGGCTCTCTATCCTGAGTTGTGCCATGGCTGCGGCAGATTTTGATACTTCAGATGCGAGACGTTTTATTTGGGTTATTGCTTCTTTTGCCATGGTTCCGCCGGTCTGCGCTTGGAGGTTAGCGGAGAGCGCCGCATGGGCTGCTTCCTCAGAGTTGCGTGCAACTTCGAGGGTGGTTGCTACCATTTCGTGAATCGCAGTGGCGACTTGGTCGATTTCAGTTCTCTGATTACCAACCCCGATGCGGGTCTGCTCTGTCGCTGCGGAAAGGTCAACGGCTGCATCAGAAATTACGCCCGATGACGTATTAACCTGACTAATAAGCAGGCTCAGGCGTGACTGCATTTCACCCAAGGAGGAGAGCACACTGCCGGCCGCTGACATTTTCGCTTCAAGAATCGGGCGCAAGTCACCACTGGCAACGCGCTGAGCGATGGTGGACAAGACAGTTGGCTCTGCACCAAGAGCACGTGATAAGCCACGAACTATTAGAGTAGTCAGCACTACCCCGATGACAATTGCTACTGCGCAGAAAAACATCAGAAGATTACGGGTGTCTTTATAATCGTTCTGCGCTTCACTAATGCTAGCCAGCGCTAGACCTGAGTTAAAACTCTTGTAAGTTGTAACGCTAGCCACCAGTTTCTTTAGGAGTGGCAAGCATTGGTTGTTCATCATATCAATAGCCGCTTTTTCATCGCCAGCAACGGCTAACCGCGTGATTTCCAAAGCAATCGGACCATACGCTTTCTCAATCTCCTCAATGTTAGCAACTAAGCTCCGAGCGTTATTACCATCAGCGGATGGAGGCAATGCAGCGACTCCAGCCACTAACGCTGACAAAATACTTTTAACCTTCTGATGTTCGATATTTACGGTATCGGCCTCAGCCTGTCTGTCAGCTGCCGAGGTAACCAGCACGAGGTTTCGTGCTGAGATCGCACGTTGCTGCGCAGCGAGCAATAGATCATTCATCAGGCCCATGCGCTTATTCAAACCGTCCACATAACTTGAGAAGCGTAGATTTGATCCATTTAAGCTAGTGACAGAAAATGCAGAGATCATAAAAATAATCACTACCATCAAGCCAAAGCTTAACAACAACCTCTTCCGCACCGACAAGGAATTTAACATGCTGACTCTCCGATTTTTTAGTATTCTCACGGCGCAGACAGGGATATGGCGCATTGACACTATGCGGCGCCGGACGGCAGTAATTCAAGAATTAAATAGGGTTACGGTACTAAAGAACTAAATTGAACCTCAAACAATCCAATCGAACTACCCGCACCATCTAAACGCACCTATATGAATGGATTTCTATTCTAGGGTGGATATTTACTTCAAACTCTATAGTTAAAACAGGAACCGCTTTATATTTAACTGAATTACATTTTATCGAGCCCCATAACGAGCCATAGGCCCAATAGCCTCCTACAGAGAAGGCTGCCCTGGCGGGCTTTTTAGCGTCTGCTGAAAACCAAGGTCTTGGCCTCCTAACTGTTCGAAATGCGCGTCAGATTTACGGTCGAAGCAATCGGTCGAAACACCGCACCCTTTCGCAGATAGTGGCAATGCTTAACGTTGGCCATAGCTTGTGCTTGCGAATAGAGGAGCACGCCTGGGGGCTTGCAGTGGTTCATGAAAGACTGCTTTCGGCCAAAAGCAGACGCTCAACAAGCAGCCGAGATAGAATTCGCGTGATCTTCTCACGAGCGGTCTTCAGGGCGTAAGCGGCTGAGGCTTGCTGCCAACACCACAAGATCGTCGCCACCTGGAAGTCCTTAACCATTGCTCCGCGAAACCCCGAGTTGAACATGCTCACGGTGGCAATCGACGTAAGGCGCTTGTCGGTGCACGCAGCGATCTGTGAGCCACAGGTGACTCCAACGACGCTTTTAATAAATCATCCAAGTATTAAGAAAAACAGAACGTGCAAGAAATGAAACCGGGCTCACCTGAGAAAAAACTAAAAAGTAGATGTTTCAACGATTGTATTTTCGTTTGTGGGAGCATGGATTTTTTATGTTTTCTGGGCCTCCCGCATTTCAGCGCGAACAATTCTAATGCCGGCAATCCCCGAATGGACGACATACCTAGTGACTGGCGCTATTGTCGGACTTATTCTTGCGGGTCGGAAAGTCTACAGTCACCCTGCCGGCAAAGCGGCAAAGCGGCAAAGCGGCAAAGCGGCAAAGCGGCAAGGCGGCAAGGCGGCAAGGCGGGTTGTAGACTCTTTTTTGGGAGGCTTTTGCTTAGCCTTTGTTTGCTCTCTAAACATTTATGACGTTAGCATCTATGTATTGCCTAGCGAAACTATTTATTATGAATCGGAGTATTAGATTGCATTTGATGGGCCGTCCGCCGGCAGGTTTAGCAATTGCGAGGCAGGCATATGGATAAAAGATTCAAATACATACCGTAGAATTAAATTTTGCACGAGCAAATCGGACTTAAACGAGCAAATAAAGCAAGGTATGAATGCCGTATGGATAACTACTCACACAAACAATATAGGATCTTATAATAGTAGCTATACATTTATTTTTAAATAAATTCGCCAGACAGGATAACGTTCTCGATTTCCAGGCAGGGCGCGGCCGTTTGCAGCCCAGTTACGGGTGGCCAAGTCAAAAAAAACGGACAAACATGCCAACGAAACCTGATGTGCTTCAGCGTGAGCTTGCGCATTGCTCGGACGCCGCAACCTGTTGCAATCGACAGAAAAGGTGACAGGCAGCGGCTAAAAAAAACCGTTGAACAGAGTGGCCATCTATCGATTGTATTGTTCGACATATAGTCACACAATGCTTGCCCGTTCCGAGCAGCGACCATTAATTCTAAGTATTGAGACTTGAAATGAAATTGTACTTCTCATGGGAAGAGGCATTTGGACGTTTATTCCCACACTGCAGTTCGAACTCAGTAAATAATAACGGTGTTAGCCTGCTTTCTTGTCTCTTAACTGATGATGGGGGAGTTGGCCTATCGAACACGATCGCGTGGCTAGATGAGGGCATGATGCGAATAAAATCTGTAAGGGAGACTGACGTTGATTTTCAAGAATGGTATCGGGAGGATTGGGGGGCAAAATTTATGAAGGATAAAGTAAGAATTTTTTCACTTTACGATGAAGAATGTGTTGAGTTGCTTAACCTGGGCTCGTTTGAGAAAGCTTTGTCGGCATGGAGGGATTTTGGTGTATTGGTGCCCGAGAAAGGAATGACTCAGGAAGTGGAAATTTAAAAACTATTTATAAGATATACGAGTACGTACCCTTAATCGTCTCACAGATAATGTCCGCTTTAGGTCGATTTCAGCCGGCTCCCACATGCAGCTATTGGCCGATGACTGCCAGTCGCCACCGGCAGCTATCGACCCAAAGCTGACGGTCGGCTTGGCTTAGGTTCAGATTGAGCAAGCCGGTCTCTCACCCAACCGCTCTACCAACCTTACGAGATAACCATCGGGATCCTGGACGATGAATTCGCGCTGACCTACTTCTATTTTGTCAGCCCGATACCAGGTGTCTTTGCATTCTCGATAGAGTGGAAATCCAGCCTGAACAAGTTTTTGGATGATGGGTGCCACAGCCTCAACATCAATCTGTAGGTTGATGCCTCTTCCAAACGGTTTGGTCAATGGCGCAGTCAGCCATTGACCCGCGTCCGGATCAATCTGCTCAAGCATTACTTGAGCACCATTCAAATCAAGGTACGCAAATCCGTCATCCGAACGTTGATAAGCTACTTTGAACCCCAGAAGAGAAACCCAAAAAGCCAGGCTGCTATCCAGGTTGGTGACCATTAACTCCGGAACCAGTTTGTTACGTTCGAACATGAGATGACTTCCATTTCAAAATGCTTGTTTTTGTGAGCGGGCAGGTTCTGCACCTACGGCTTCGCTGCCAGGGCGGGATCGTGGTGAGCATGATGATGCACGCTTGGGTGGGAGTTATCGAGTCGCTTTGAGTGGCAGCTTCTGGCCGATTTCTGCCTTTAGCCGCCGTCAGCTTTGGGTCCAGACCGCTGGCCTACCCGACGGGCGTCTTCTCACTATCACACATTGGAAAGTGTTTTAGGCACGTCAGCGCTGGTGGGAGACCGAAGACATAGAAATCATTGGCTGAATCGTGCCAGCAACCTCTGCGCGTAGACAGGCGGTCATCTTTCTACCGAAACGAGCCGAGAATAGTGTACCGACGGGCAATGGCGAAAATTAGTAACTCAACCTATGTACTATGACTATGGTGATAACCGGTAGCGGCAACCAGGACCACTGCGCAAGCTATTGAAATTGAAGGGGTACAGGCTGGATATATTTTAGTTCCTGCAAGTTGTGAAATCTTTACTCATCCGATGTGTTAAAAACAGCAACCCTTGGCTTAAAGAATTCTGGTTACCTGCCGCTATAAAGGTTGAGTCTTGCTGTTTTTTCTATACAAGACGACGCGGAAGGACAATAGTTATAGTGACTATCAAAATTAAAGGGATATTTATGAGATTCGCTAAACTGTTCGGGGCAGCAACTTTATTCGCCCCTATGATTGCATGTGCCCAAGCGGGCACAATCGTCACCGTGAAGTTGAAGGACTCTACGACTGGTCCAGCCGCGTACACTTTCGAGTACTTTTTCGGGAGTGTAGCCCCCACTCCAAGTACGATTCTGCCTTCTGCAACGACGACATTTGCCCTGACCAGTGTCGCTGATACGGTTTCAGGAATGCGATTCGTCTATACTTCAGGCAATAAGAATGTCGTTTTGCAGCAAGGCACCAGGTCAATCCAACGACTAAAACCTCTAGCTTGACTAAAATGGGCACTAGCACTGGTTCAGATAACGCTACTTGCAACGCCAATGTCACAGCAATTCAATCGGCGCCTCCCTATAACTACACTGTCGAATATGAAATAAAATAATCCGACATTTGTATAGGCACCCTAGCTGAAGATAGCTCTCGTGCTATTTTCAGCGCATGGAGTATTACCATGGATATTTCGATCAAATCGTATCAAGCAAGTACACAGGCAAAGCCTTCTACACAAGAGAAGCTTCCTTCGTCCAACCCTGTAAATTTACCTTCAGGGGATGCCGCCCTCAAGACGACCGAGACCGTCACAATCTCCGATTCTGCACGGGCACTGTACGCATTAAGTAACGCTGATGACAAACAAGCCTCTTTGTCCAATAGGGATTTAAAAGGACAATATGTAAAAGGTCAGAGCGATATGTACAATTTCGGGCAGCGGATTGCTGGCGGGAATCTTAATAACGAGGATCTACTTCCCAAAACAGACGACCCTACCCGTTTGGCGTTAGGTCTGCAGTCACTAGATTACGCAATTGGGCTTTCTAAACTCCCCCCCGAAAAACTTCCAAACCCATTTGAAGGTATGGCCCGAAACGGGCTAAGCAATATTGTTTATGATGATTCAGGAACCTATACAGATGCAGAACGATATGCCGCTTATGGGGAGCTTAGTAAGCAGGATGAAACATATTTTTCCAAGTTGTACGCCAATATAACGAACGGCGGTGACAACAGTGAAATCTTCAAAGGCATCATGGACTATTTCGATGATCTTCCAGGGGTCGAGAAAGCGGCATACCCTGATGGCTTTAGGGACAGTATAAAAAGTCTTTACCAAGAGCAGTTAGGACAATCGGGGCCGCTCGCCCTGCTCAGGCAATCGACTGAAAACGACTCTGATAAATTGTCCCCGAGCTTCTTCAACAAGGAACAATCACCGGAGCAGATGTTACAAACCGTCTTAGAAAAAGCGACTGCTCTTTCGACGATCTGACCAGTCCAAAGCAACCAATGTGTCGCTGCACGGATCAATGACGAAGCGTTTTTACACACTCTGGATCGAAAGCCGTCTTTCGTGAATGTCGGCTAATGGTCGGTTGCTGCCCGTCACGAACGGCATAAATCGGCCAGTAGCGGCCATTCGCTCAATTGAGTTTCAACCGCCTTCAGCTAGGACTAAGGCGACGTAATGAAACCCAATTGAGGATCAAGTGACGTTGTTAGGAAGGAGTGTTGCCCGGACGGTTACAGCCTTGGAGCCAGATTTCACCATAAAACCACTAATCCTCTGGCAGCAGTGATTCAAATGCACTTTTAAGGCAAATTAAGTCATTTTCAGACCTACCTAGCCCACTCCTCACTCTTTAAAGTGCACTGATCATTCAACTATCGGTGTTTTTTATGAATCTATGGTTTCGGCTACTGTTCATGCTACTCCGCCGACCGTGGCGCAACCCCGTAAAAGCTCTGGGGTCAACCGTCATCCGAATGCGCGTATGGCCTCTAGATCTTGACTTCAATCGACACGTCACCAATGGCCGATACTTCACACTCGCCGATGTCGGACGTATGGATTTCGTTCTGCGCAGTGGTGCGTATCGAGTGGCTATTAGAACGAAAGCGCTACCAATCGTAGGGGACACCTGGGGTAAATTTCGTCGTGAGCTTAAGCTGTTTGAAACGTTTGAAGTCCACACCAGAATGCTGGGCTGGGACGACAAATGGAGCTTTATGGAACATCGGTTTCTGAGCAAGGGACGGGTGATCGGAGTTGTAGTAATGCGGGGTCTATTTCGCTCATCTAAAGGGATTATTCCACCAGGCGAATTTGTACGGGAGTTGGGACTACCCGAAAAGTCGCCAGCGATGCCGCAATGGCTGACATCGTGGTCGGCTAGCTGCGATGCGATGAGTGGCCAACTCAGAGAAGAAGAAAGCATCAGCGATCAGCAGTCCAGCTAACCTGCTGATGTTAAGAGCCCCCACTCATTGGTGTACGCTTCTATGTCGTAAACCGAGGTCAGTCAGGAGATGAATTCCGCTATAGACACCATTGAGTGGCCGCTTCTGGCCGATGACTGCCAGTCGCCACCGGCAGCTATCGACCCAAAGCGGACGTCGAGTGCGAGCTTCTGAGAATGCTCGCTAAGACGATTTACGCGGCAAAAGTAAGCACTCTTGCCTCTTGAGTATCCGCTATGAATGCATTGACTTGCTCTTGCGGATGCGGGGAAAGTTCTGGGTATTCATCTGCAAGGTATTCGATGACCGTATCTTCTTCCCAAGGGCCGAGCGAAGTCATGTAGTCAGGGTACTGATTTTGAATTTCTCTCCATGATTGGTAAGGATGCTTGGAGAGGAACATGATTGTTCGGGTGTAGATAATATGAATCTGCACGAATCTATTTCCGTATGTTGACGTCTGGGACACCGCCAGGCGAGTTTATATCCTTTTCAAGATTGCCTTCCTGTTGGCAGCTTCTCCCTGAAGAAAGTGGTGGGCTGGACGTCCGCTTCTGGCCGCAAGCAGACCTTCATCGCCGCATAACTCAGGAAAATGCATCCTCTACAAATGCCTCTAACGCCTTGTCTTCCAGGATTTCGATGGAGAAGTGCCCAAAGCGCTTGGGCAACCAGATAATGCGTGTCCCGGATGGGGATTGCAGGTTCGCGCGGGCCAATGGCTTTCCGTTTTCGTCTTGTGGCTGAACACCGGCGACCATCAGTTCGTCGTAGGCCTTCTCGATGTCCGGCGTCGAATAGCAGTGGCGATAAATCATCCCTTCTCCCGCGGAGTCTAATAGCTCCCTCAGATTCCCCGCCAATGGCTGTACCAACATGAAACGCTCTTGACCGATCAGCGCTATCGCGTAGCGCACATGCAGGCCACCTCGTTCCCAAACGAGCGTTTTGGATATCCGGGCATTAAGTATCTGTGCGTAGTAAGCACAGGCTTCTTCGAGATTATTGACCAATACATCTACGTGACTGAACTTCAGATCCATTGCAGCCTCCCTGTTGAACCGGCGTCAATGTTGAGCCGGAGACCCTCAAAATTCCATGGACTTCATGAGTCCATATTGTCGGTGTAGCAATGCGCCAATTCGGCGATAAACCCGCGTTCAAACTGAGGCAAGCGAGGAGCTGTCCATCGCTTGATGGCGAACAAACGTGACTGCCCGCGTATGGCCGAAATCCGTCGTTCATAAGGCGCGGCTTCCGACCCAAAGCTGCCGTTCGCGAAATGCAACGATTGGCCAAAAGCAGACATCAATATGACCCGCTCCGAGACCACTACTCAAAACGCTGCCCGTCATGCTCCCCTATAGCTGCATTACGGCGAGCGCCCTGCGCAGGGGTTCGTCGGATATTTGGATAGGACCATGAAATGGCACGTCCATGTCCAACACAAGGTATACGGAAGCCGCAATGAGCAATGACGAGACGATGAACATTCCTATCACCATCGAATTACGGGGTGCGCGGTATCCAAAACTAGCGAAAATGAGCGTCAACCAAGCAACAAGCATCCCAATAAGGGGGCCAGGAATCGCTCCCTCCGACTGCTCGACGATCCTCCAGCGTTGCTCGATGAGCGAATGATATTGCTGACGAATATCCTGAAGCATCGTTTCATGGTAGCGGTCCGGGGGCTTGATAACAGCCAATGACTTGCCTATGTCATCCAGGTATTTAGCCGCCTCGCTGTTTCGATGCTGCAGCGCTTCGTCTCCCCGATACGGGGTCTCGATAGCGCGCTCAAGATAGGTGATCAGACGATTGCGCGTGTCTTGTGCCGCATCGCCATAGCCCCGCAGCGTCCGATCAAAAATGATCATGCTGGTTGCGTACCCATGGAAGTTTGCATCAATGGACTCGAAGGTGTTTTTGGCAGAATTAATCATCAAGCCAAAGACCAGCGATGTCATAACCACAAAAATATTGGCGACTAGACGAATTACGGTGTTGGTGTCGTCATCCCTGTGGTGGGATGCCAGTCTTGGGTACCAAAACATCATGAGAAGCGAGGAGGCAACCAGGCACCCAAAAATGGCCAATGCGATCCAGAGAGAGTTCATACATCAGGGCCCTGATCAATTTGCGTCAAGTCTTGAAGGATAGACCATTGGGTGTTTTCAGAACTCTGCTCGGCAGTTACTACGTTTACCGTCCAGAAATGACTTCAGTACTGGTTTGAACACCGGCGGTGATTATCAGTTGGTGTTGGTCTAGCTCTGCCCATCATGAAAGGCAGCGGATCACGAGCGTCTGCTTATGGTCCAGAGTGTGTCAAAGCGCACGTCGAGGTGCATCGCATCCAGCTAGCAATCTGGGCCGATCGCCGGAACACTCTGTCGAATATAGTAATTGTCGAACTCACTGCTTCCGATGAATTGGAAGCCATGGCGGATATAAAAGCGATTCGAAGCGCTTTCTTTGAGAGCACCCACTTTAATAGGGAGCGCAGCCGCATCCGCCTCTTTGAAAATCTGAGTGAGAACAGCAGACCCTACCCCTGACCCTTGCGCGCTCGGTCTCACATACAAGTGGTCGAGCAAGAGTTCATTGTGTTGATGCTTGATCACGACGAAACCAACCCTCTCTCCAGACGCCTCGATGTAGCGGGTGTTGCGAGCCTCAAAACTGCTGAGAAACCGCTCGCGCGCGCGGACTGGATCAAATCGACCAACACGCTCCAGACTTTCGCGCATGGCCTCAATTCGAATGGCTACAAGATTATCCAAGTCGCTCTGTTGAGCCAGGACCAAAATGATTGGGGAATTCTGATTGGGTGCGACGGGCATATTTTGTGCTCCAACTTCTATCCTGGGGAGCCATTGAAGCGGCCCAGATACCGTAGACAAATTTGAGAGTCCACTTCTGGACCAGAGTGTGTAAAACCGCTTAGCCAAAATTGAAGTGTGCGCATCTACGTTAAATCCGAAATTTATCGGCACATCAGCAGATGTGAATTTCGCACAGAAGCGCGATTTTCAGTCCAGTTTTGAGTGCCTATCGCGTAAAAAAACGTTTTTACACAGCCTCGGCCAAGAGCAACCGTTGCGCCTATTCAATAAACCAAGGGCGATTCACCTTTATTTCAAACCGGGTCAGGTATCTATCCTTCTCACTTACCGCTTGACCCATTCTGATTCATCAGGCTAGTTGAGGCCGCCCTTTACCGACCTTGATAAGGAAATTATGAAGCCTCTCTACCTGTGTTCACTTCTGCTGCTTGCAGGCTGCGCCCCAGCGCCGAAATACCTTGTGCCTGCGGGGGCGCCTCAGGCGCTTATCCGTAGCGAGTTGGTGTCGATGGAGAATTATCGAAACAGCGTGTCCCTGGTCGAGGCGCCTCCAATGGCCTGCAAATACGGCAGAACCGTGGCGATTGCGCAGGGAGGGCAGTTGGTTTCCGTTTATAAGAACGTATCGACGCCGGAGGGCTTCTTTCCGATTGAAGCCGGCAAGCCGCTGCACTTGGTGATGCGCGGTGCGGCCAATGCCAATCGCTCGTGCAGCATAGCGTTTGTCAGCCAATTTGCGCCGGGCGCGCGTTACGTGATCAAAGGAGGAATTGTCGACAGCCCGGGCGCGCTGAGCGGTTGTCACATTGACATATTCAATGTCGATTCGGGCGCGCGCGTCCCCATGGCCGATGAGCCGAAAATGGACCGAAATTGTGCGTTGGACCGATTACCGACGCTCCAGTGAGACATTGCACCTCTGCACTGCGCGACCGCTTGCCAGCACCCGAACGATATTAAACGGGCCTCATGGTCGCGCATGGCGAATTACTCAATAGGCCCTCAATAGTCATACGACCTCTCCTGCTCAGCCCTGTCTATCTCTACCTCAACGCAATCACCTAAACAATCTTGTTAAGTCCATAAGAAACAAAGCCCGCGGTCATCCCACAAAAAACCTCCCTTGCCCATTCGCCCCAAACACGCTACAAATCCGCCACAGCGTTGTACGACAACCTAAAAATAATTTGCCATCCTCGACGATGGAAGCCACTGCCCGAGCCCTTACCATGACGCCCCCTGCCCCCAATCTTTTCCCCCGCCACATCGCCGTGCTGATCCTGCTCTGCATGGGCTGCGCCTTCGCCGGCAACCACATCGCCGCTCGCGTGGCCTTCGACGACGGCGCCGGTGTTCTCCTCGCTATTCTGCTGCGCTCCGGCGGTACGTTGTTGGTGCTGGGCGCGCTGGTACTCTGGCAACGGCAAAGCCTGCGCCTGCCTTCGGGTGCATGGCGCTGGCAGTTACTGCTGGGCCTGCTCATCACCGCGCAAAGCCTGTGCCTCTATTCCGCCGTAGCCCGCGTACCGGTAGCGCTGGCGTTGCTGGTGGCCAACGTTTTCCCGATTTTGCTGGCGCTGCTGACCTGGGCACTAGGCGGCCCACGTCCGACGGCGCGCACCGCCTTGCTGATGGGTTTGATTCTGGTGGGTCTGGTGTTCGTGCTGGACGTGCCCGCTCGCCTTTCAGCCGACGCCGACATCGGCCCGCAATGGCTGCTCGGCGTCACCCTCGCCTTCTGCGCTGCCTTTGTATTCGCTTGCGCGCTGTGGATCACCGATCACAAGTTGTCCCAGGTACGGGGTTCGGTGCGCAGTCTGCTGACAATCTTCATTGTGTTCAGCAGCGTTAACCTTGCGGGCTGGAGTGGCGCCCTTGCCGACGGCCTGAGCCCACCGGCCAGCCTGACCGGTTGGCTGGCGCTGGCCACGTTGGTCGTGCTCTACGGCACCGGTTTTATCGTGCTGTTCATGTCGGTGCCGCGCCTGGATATGCCGCGAAATGCGCCGGTGATGAACATTGAGCCGCTGGCGACGTTGCTGATGGGCTGGCTCGTGCTCGATCAAATGCTCAGCGCCGGTCAGGTGACTGGCGGCGTCATCGTGGTGACAGGAATTGTGCTGCTGACGTATCGCACGTCCGCTCAGCGTTCCGCCAAGGCCTGAAGCGTGCCTCTAGCCCTTGCAGAAAGTCGCTGCTGACTACGCGGAGGACTCTTTTGAACCCCGCCGTCTGGCCGCCGCCTCGGATAATCAGGCATCCCCCTGCGCATTCCGAGGCCTTCCCCCATGACGAGCTCATCCACCGAACAGGTCAGCCCCCAAACCCTGCGAAAGGTCATCATCGCCGCCGGCATCGGTAACTTCGTCGAGTGGTTCGACTTTGCCGTCTATGGCTTTCTTGCCACCACCATCGCGCAACAATTCTTCCCCAGTGGCGATGCCAGCGCGGCGCTGCTCAAGACTTTTGCAGTGTTTGCCGTGGCCTTCGCCTTTCGGCCGTTGGGCGGGATTTTCTTCGGCATGCTCGGCGACCGCATCGGCCGCAAGCGTACCCTGGCCATGACGATTTTGCTGATGGCCGGTGCGACCACCTTGATCGGCCTGCTGCCCACTTATGCCGCCATCGGCGTGACAGCGCCGATTCTGTTGTCGCTGATTCGCTGCGCCCAAGGCTTCTCCGCCGGGGGCGAATATGCCGGTGCCTGCGCCTATCTGATGGAGCACGCGCCGAGCAACAAACGCGCCTGGTACGGCAGCTTCGTGCCGGTGTCGACGTTCTCCGCGTTCGCCGCTGCCGCAGTGGTGGCCTACGCACTTGAGGCGTCGCTGTCCGCCGAGGCGATGGGCAGTTGGGGCTGGCGCCTGCCGTTCCTGATCGCCGCACCGCTGGGTCTGGTCGGGCTGTATCTGCGCTGGAAACTGGATGAGACACCCGCCTTCCAGGCCGTGAAGCAGGAACACGCGGTCGCCCACTCTCCGCTCAAGGAAACCTTGCGCAACCACGGTGCGGCGATTTGCTGCCTGGGCGCGTTTGTATCGCTGACGGCGCTCTCGTTTTATATGTTCACCACCTACTTCGCGACATACCTGCAGGTGGCAGGTGGGCTGAGTCGGGCGGCGGCGTTGCTGGTGTCGTTGAGCGCGCTGATTTTCGCCGCGGCAATCTGCCCGCTGGCGGGGCTGTATTCGGATCGGGTGGGGCGTCGGGTCACGGTAATGACCGCCTGCGTATTGCTGATGGTGGTGGTGTATCCGTCGTTCCTGATGGCCAGTTCAGGTTCGTTCGCGGCCTCTATCGTGGGGGTGATGCTGCTCGCGGTAGGTGCGGTGTTATGTGGGGTGGTCACGGCGGCGTTGCTCTCGGAGACCTTCCCGACTCGGACGCGGTATACCGCCTCGGCAATCACTTACAACATGGCCTATACGATCTTCGGGGGTACCGCGCCGCTGATGGCGACATGGTTGATCAGCACCACCGGCAGCAACCTGTCACCCGCGTTTTATCTGATAGCCGTAGCGTTGCTGGCGCTGGCAGGCGGGTTGGCGTTGCCGGAGACATCGAGGATCTCCCTGCATGACGTGGGCGCTGAGGAAAAAGGCTCAGCGGCGGTGCTCTCGCGTTAGTGCTACATGACGTAATGCCCACGAATGCGGTGGGTCAGGTAAGAATACTTCGCCTGTACCGCCGCCTTCGAAGCCTCGCTAAAGCTCGACATCTCCCACAGGAAACTGGGTAAAGCAGGTATCAGCGCTTCACGCAGACAAACAAAGCATTCCCGCTCGTGCCCTCCCAGGACGTGATGCATTCGTAGTCATGCTCGAAGATGTGCACCTCGAACTGTGGCGTCAACAACTGCTGCAACTCGGTGAAACTGAAGGCGACCATCGGATGTTCGTCCTGCCAAGCCTCAGTCACACCCGCAGTGGTCTTCTCGATACTCAGGCGCAGCGCCTGCTGCTCGCCCTCCTCGCTGTAGTGCCAGCCGGAACCGAAGGTGAAGTGGCTGCCTTCAAACTCAACGCTATGGCGTACCAGCAAACGGTTGTCGATGTGCAGCTTGTCCACCGCGTTGAAACAGAACACGCCATTTTCAGCGAGTGCCTCGTGCACGCTGGTCAGGCACATGCGCAGTTTGGCCAGGCTGGCGTTGTAATGGGTCGAGTAGAGAAAGCAAGTGATCAGATCTTGCGCGTCATCCACCTGGAAACCCGCCATGTCCTGGCGGCTGAACCGCGCCTCCGGGCAGCGCAGTTGGGCGAGGTCCAGCATCGGTTGGCTGATGTCCAGGCCGGCGCTGTGGTAGCCAAAGTCGAGGAAATGACGCACATGGGGCCCGGTGCCGCAGGCCAGGTCCAAGTGTCGACGCCCGTTATTGCCGAACAGTTGGTGCAACCGGCGAACGCTGTGACTCTGTGCGCGATAGTCGATGTCGGCGCACATCAGGTCGTAGTAGATGGAAAGATCGGTGTACAGCGCGTTGGAGGACATAGGTAGCCAGAGCGGTCGGCGGGAATTTCGCGGCGGCATGGTAACTCAGTCCGTCGTCAGAACCGTTACACTCGCGCCTCAATCATCCGCCAAGGAGGCAACCATGAGCGTTCGTGGTCAAGACCGTCAGATCGACAACATAGAATTCAACGTGGGCGACATTGCCCGTAGCAAAACCTTCTACGGCGCCGTTTTCGGCTGGACATTCGTGGACTACGGGCCCACCTACACCGAGTTCAGCGATGGGCGGCTGACGGGCGGGTTCACCACGGGAGAACCCGTTCGGCCAGGGGGGCCGTTGGTGATTTTGTTTGCGAATGACCTCGAAGGGGCGCACCAACGAATCACGGCGGCAGGCGCTGTGATAAGCCGCGAGACGTTTGCGTTCCCCGGTGGGCGCAGGTTCCACTTCATTGATCCGGATGGTTATGAACTGGCGGTTTGGTCGGATCAGTGAGTGATCGCTTCACCACGAGTGCAGGCCACGCAGTTTAAGTGGCCCGCATCGCACCCCCACGTCACGCCCAGACCGAGCACGCTGGTGTCCTTGATCGCCGATGGGCCGTTACTGCCGAAGCTGGTTTTGCCAGCAACATCCGCCACGTAGTTGACCACCGAACGCACCTCTTCATCGCGCAACTCATGGCGCCAGGTCAGTGCGCTGCAGGTTTGGTCTCGTAGTGGTGCTGCACCGCGCCTGCGGACAGGTTCAGATACCGGGCGTTGGCGGTGTGGGTCGCGACGGACGGTTGTTACGACCCGGCATCGCCTTTATGCTCACGCAGCAAATTACCGGCGGCGTGCCCGCTCAGAGCGAGAGCACGATTAAAAAAGCACGACAACGCCGCTTATGCGGCGTGAAATTTGAGCTGGAGTCCGTTGTTACGGCGTAAACGGCTACAAAAAGTGATGTTCAAGGAAATCAAATAAAACTCAAGGAAGTCAAATGAGCACGTGGTTCAGTAACATCCAGCTTGGCTTTGATATGGCAACAAGCTTGACAATTGTAGGTGCGGCAATCACTTGGACTGTTCAACAGAAGACACAAGCCGAAGCTGAAAAGGTTCGCGGAATTAATCAACGCGCAACATCAACAGACCTATTTTAAATAAAATAAAAAATCATACTTCAGGTCAATTCATGAAAAATCTTTTGATTGCATCTATCTTATTTGGCTCCGCGCTTTCCTTGAAGGTCTTTGCGGGCGGACTGGAAGTCGAGCATAAACTAATTGAGCAGCGCTGGTACTCTTTCAACGACATCATAGAAAAGCGAAAGAAATATAGCAGGGTAGATATTTCGCGAGGGTATATCGAATATTACTTCGAGGGTGATGAATACACCGCCAAATACCCAGAAGAAAAGTTGTCGCCACGTGCAAAATTCTATTCCAATCATGGGACCGTTGGAACCTATGCGGCTGCTGATTATGAGACCGAGCTAGACAAAGCGTGCGTAGATGTTGTCTCAGGCTCTCTAGGAACATTTAAAGGCAGCTATGAAAACTCTAAAAGACCTGATAGGCAACACTATAAGCGCATGGTTGTTGGCATCAGGTCTCTAACATACAAAGGCCCTGAGTATAACTTCAAGAGCCCTTCATCTTGGTCGCCTGTGGAGTTGCCCAAGGACAAAAGAAGTCTTCTGTGTGAAATTTACGAAGTCAAGAGTGACGCGAGCGATCTGAAATACATTGTTTATGCTGCTTCAGTGGCAACCGCTATGTATGACGAAATTCATACGGCGCCACTGCCAGATAAGTCGAGTAACTAAAACTCCTCGCACTCATGCTGCGGCAACCATTGCTGCGGTATTAGCTGGATCAACCTTGAGGCTGTGAACGGGTTCTACCCCAGGCCCTGCAGTGTTTCTATGTCAGCATCCCGCCCCCCTTCACATAACGCGGCGAACGACTATGACCGACTTCGACTTCAAAACACATTTCATCTCGGTACTGCCACCCGACCCGCCCGGCCTGGACCTCGGCTTTGACGAATTCATCACCTTCAACCCCAGTGACCTGGCCACCCTCCCCGCGCCAGACGCGGAATTCCTCCTCAAGCACGGCCTGCCGCGCGACGCCGCGCCCTTTCTGAGTTTCGAGGCCTACAGCCAAGCCGAAGCACAACGCAGGTTGGCAATATTCGGCATCGCCAACCACTATTATCCTTTGGGGCACACCGGCTCCGGGGACGTCATCGCGCTTGATCGACACAGTCGGACGATTGTCTATTTCAACCACGACGCCCATCACGCGCGCGTACTCATCAATACCTCACTGCCCCAGTTCGCCCGCAGCTTGTGCGTGTTCCAGGCACATCTGCGAGACAACACGATGGCGCGCTGTTTACCCGAGATCCAATGCATCGATCCTGCCGCCGCCGTGCCGGGCACGATGTGGGCGGATGAGGTCAGCGCAGAACTCAACGGGTAGAAGTGAACGCTGATGACCCACCACGAATTGGCCGACCTCTATCGAGCCTATAACGCCGACCTCAACCGTCTCGACTTGATAAGGCCGCCATTGAAACGCAGCTAAACTCCACAGACCCTTGACTGCGTGGAGACTGCTCATGACCCACAAAAACACCCTCTGCCTCTGGTACAACGGGAGCGCCGAAGAGGCGGCCAAGTTCTACGCCAACACCTTTCCCGACAGTGCGGTGAACGCCGTGCATCGTGCACCAGCGGATTACCCGTCCGGCAAGCGGGGCGACGTCTTGACCGTCGAATTCACGGTACTCGGCATCCCCTGCATTGGCCTGAACGGCGGCCCGATCTTTCCCCACACCGAGGCGTTTTCCTTCCAAGTGGCCACCGATGACCAAGCCGAGACCGACCGGTACTGGAACGCAATCATCGACAACGGCGGCCAGCCGAGCGCCTGCGGCTGGTGCAAGGACAAGTGGGGCCTGTCGTGGCAAATCTCGCCGCGCGTGTTGACGGAGGCGGTGACTAACCCTGATCCAGCCATCGCCAAGCGCGCGTTCGATGCGATGATGACCATGACCAAAATCGACATTGCGGCGATTGAGGCAGCGATAAAGGGCTGAGGCGGCAACTGGCGAGGCTATCCAGGGCTTCAATGCGCTCCGCCTGGCAGCGTCAGGCGCAATTGGCGCGTCGGCCCATGCGCCAAAAAAAGACAGCGAGCCGACGGCCCGGTTGCGACTCACCCAATACCGACCTAGTGTTTCATGTCTCCTCTGCGCACCCAGGTGACGCCATGCCTACACTCTCACGCCCCGCCGTACTCGAACTGATCGGCAACACGCCGTTGGTACGGGTCAGCCGCTTCGATACCGGCCCCTGCACGCTGTTCCTCAAGCTGGAATCCCAAAACCCCGGCGGTTCCATCAAGGACCGCATCGGCCTGGCCATGATCGACGCCGCCGAGCGTGACGGCCGCCTGCGTCCCGGCGGCACCATCATTGAGGCAACCGCCGGCAACACCGGCTTGGGCCTGGCGCTGGTAGGCAGGGCCAAGGGTTATCGGGTGGTGCTGGTGGTACCCGACAAAATGTCCACGGAGAAAGTGCTGCACCTCAAGGCCATGGGCGCCGAGGTGCATATCACCCGTTCCGATGTGGGCAAGGGCCACCCCGAGTACTACCAGGACATGGCTGCGCGTCTGGCCCAGGAGATTCCCGGCTCATTCTTCGCCGACCAGTTCAACAACCCGGCCAATCCCCAGGCTCACGAGACCAGCACCGCGCCGGAGATCTGGGCGCAAACCCAGCACGACCTGGATGCCATTGTGGTCGGCGTCGGTTCGGCAGGCACACTCACCGGCCTGACCCGATTCTTCAAGCGCGTGCAACCGGAGCTGGAAATGGTACTGGCCGATCCGGTGGGTTCGGTAATGGCTGAATACAGCCGCAGCGGCCAGTTGATAACACCCGGCTCGTGGGCCGTGGAAGGCATTGGCGAGGACTTCATTCCGTCGATTGCCGACCTGTCCAGCGTGCGCCACGCCTATTCCATCAGCGATGAAGAGAGCTTCGACCACGCGCGCCAACTGCTCAAGGCCGAGGGCATTCTCGGCGGTTCCTCCACCGGCACCCTGCTCGCCGCTGCCTTGCGCTATTGCCGCGAACAAACCACGCCCAAGCGCGTGGTTAGCTTTGTGTGCGACACCGGCACGCGCTATCTGTCGAAGGTCTACAACGACCAGTGGATGACCGACGCGGGGTTGCTGCATTACAAACACTACGGCGACCTGCGCGACCTGATCGCCCGCCGCTTCGAAGACGGCCGCGTGATCAGCGTGAGCCCCGACGACACCCTGCTCACCGCTTTCCAGCGCATGCGCCTGGCCGACGTGTCGCAACTGCCGGTGTTGGTCAACGGCCGCGAACTGGTGGGCGTGATCGACGAATCCGACATCCTGCTGGGCCTGCACCACGATGCCGCGCACTTCACGATGGTCGTCGCCAGCGCCATGACCGACAACCTGCAAACCCTGTCCCCCAGCGCCAGCCTGGCCGAATTGCAAACTGAACTGGATCGCGGCTTGGTCGCCATCATTGCCGATGCAGGAGGCTTTTATGGCCTGATCACCCGCGTCGACCTGCTCAACCACCTACGGAGGTCCCTTGCATGAGCCAGCCTGATAAAAGTGCGTTTGCCACCCGTGTGATCCACGCCGGGCAGTTCCCAGACCCAACCACTGGCGCGCTGATGCCGCCGATCTACGCCAACTCCACCTACCTGCAAGACAGCCCCGGCGTGCACAAGGGCTTCGACTACGGCCGCTCCCACAACCCCACGCGGTTTGCTCTGGAGCGTTGCGTGGCCGACCTTGAAGGCGGCAGCCAGGCGTTTGCCTTTGCATCCGGGCTGGCAGCGATTTCCACGGTGCTGGAACTGCTGGATGCGGGCGCCCATATCGTTTCCGGTAACGACCTCTATGGCGGCACCTTTCGGCTGTTCGACAAGGTGCGCCAACGCAGCGCCGGGCATCGTTTCAGCTTTGTCGATTTGAGTGATGTAAGGGCGTTTGAAGCATCCTTGCAGGACGACACGCGCATGGTCTGGGTCGAAACCCCGAGCAACCCGCTGCTCAGCCTCACCGACTTGGCCGCCATCGCAGGTATCTGCCGCAATCGCGGGATCATCTGCGTGGCTGACAACACCTTCGCCAGCCCCTGGATCCAGCGCCCGCTGGAGCTGGGCGTTGATGTGGTGGTGCACTCCACCACTAAATACCTCAACGGCCATTCCGATGTGATCGGCGGTATCGCCATTGTCGGTGACAACCCCGAATTGGCTGATCGCCTGGGTTTCCTGCAGAACTCAGTGGGCGCCATCGCTGGCCCCTTCGACGCGTTCCTGACCCTGCGCGGCGTGAAAACGTTGGCCCTGCGCATGGAGCGTCATTGCAGCAACGCGCTGGACCTGGCCACCTGGCTGGAGCAACAACCGCAAGTGGCGCGGGTCTATTACCCAGGCCTGGCATCCCACCCGCAGCACGAACTGGCACGCCGGCAAATGCGCGGGTTTGGTGGGATGATTTCAGTGGATTTGAACAGCGACCTGGCGGGCGCCACCCGCTTTCTGGAACACGTGAACATCTTCGCCCTGGCCGAAAGCCTGGGAGGTGTGGAAAGCCTGATCGAACATCCGGCGATCATGACCCATGCCAGCATCCCGGCGGCGACGCGGGCGCAGCTGGGGATTGGCGACGGGTTGGTGCGGTTGTCGGTGGGGGTTGAGGATGTGGAGGATCTACGAGCGGACCTGGCGCAAGCCTTGGCCCGTATATAACCCCCCCAAAAAACAACGATCAAACGTGGGAGGGGGCTTGCTCCCGATAGCGGCGTGTCAGGCACTGAATATTTGTCTGAACCACCGCCATCGGGAGCAAGCCCCCTCCCACATTGGGTATGCGTTACACCTGGACGATGTTGGCACGCGCCGAATGCAGCTTCTTGTAGCTGTCAATCAAACGCAAATGCCGGTCCAAGCCTTCCAGCTTGATGCTGGTCGGCGTCAACCCATAGAACCGCACACTGCCATCGACCGAGCCGATCACCGCATCCATTCGCTCATTACCAAACATGCGGCGGAAGTTGGCTTCGTAATCCGCCAAGTCCAAGTCGTCGTCCAGTTCCATCTCCAGCACACCGTTCAACGCCTGGTAGAACAGGCCGCGCTCGGCGGTGTTGTCGTTGTACTGCAGGAACATCTCCACGCACTCCTTGGCCTCTTCATATTGCTGCAAGGCCAGGAAAATCAGCAGCTTCAACTCCAGGATGGTCAGTTGGCCCCATACCGTGTTGTCGTCGAACTCGATGCCGATCAAGGTGGTGATGTCGGTGTAATCGTCCAGCTCGCTTTCGATCAGGCGCTCGACCAATGCCTGCAATTCTTCCGTGTCCAGGCGATGCAGGTTGAGAATGTCCTCGCGGAAGAACAGCGCTTTGTTGGTGTTGTCCCAGATCAGGTCGTCCACCGGGTAGATTTCCGAGTAATCCGGCACCAGGATGCGGCAAGCGGTGGCGCCGAGGTGCTCGTACACCGCCATATAGGCTTCTTTGCCCATGCCTTCCAGGATGCCGAACAAGGTCGCAGCCTCTTGGACGTTGGAGTCTTCGCCTTCACCGGAGAAGTCCCACTCGACAAACTCGTAGTCCGATTGCGCGCTGAAGAAGCGCCACGACACCACACCGCTGGAGTCGATGAAGTGCTCGACGAAGTTGTTCGGCTCCGTCACCGCCTGGCCTTCGAAGGTCGGCTGCGGCAAGTCGTTCAAACCCTCGAAACTGCGGCCTTGCAGCAATTCGGTGAGGCTGCGCTCCAGCGCCACTTCCAGGCTCGGGTGGGCACCGAACGAGGCGAATACCCCGCCGGTGCGCGGGTTCATCAGGGTCACACACATCACCGGGAATTCGCCGCCCAGGGATGCATCCTTGACCAGCACCGGGAAGCCCTGGGCTTCCAGGCCTTCGATGCCCGCCACAATGCTTGGGTATTTGGCGAGCACCTCAGCCGGCACGTCCGGCAGGGCAAATTCACCTTCGATGATTTCACGCTTGACCGCGCGCTCGAAAATCTCCGAAAGGCACTGCACCTGGGCTTCAGCCAGGGTGTTGCCCGCGCTCATGCCGTTGCTGAGGTAGAGGTTTTCGATCAGGTTGGACGGGAAGTACACCACCTCGCCATCGGACTGGCGCACGAACGGCAGCGAAACAATGCCGCGCGCTTCGTTGCCGGAGTTGGTGTCGAACAGATGCGAACCGCGCAGCTCGCCTTCGCGGTCGTAAACCTTGCGGCAATAAGCGTCGAGGATTTCAGTCGGCAGCTCGTCGTTGGGGCCTGGCTGGAACCAACGCTCGTCCGGGTAATGCACGAACGGCGCGTTGGCCAGTTCTTCACCCCAGAATTGGTCGTTGTAGAAGAAGTTGCAGTTGAGCCGCTCGATGAATTCGCCCAATGCCGACGCCAGCGCGCCCTCTTTGGTCGCGCCCTTGCCGTTGGTGAAACACATTGGCGAGTGCGCATCGCGGATATGCAGCGACCACACGTTGGGCACGATATTGCGCCACGAGGCGATCTCGATCTTCATGCCCAGGCCGGCAAGGATCCCGGACATGTTGGCGATGGTCTGTTCCAGCGGCAGGTCCTTGCCCGCGATGTAGGTGCCCTGCTCCGACAGGCTGCTGGGCATCAACAAGGCCTGGGCGTCGGCGTCGAGATTTTCCACCTCTTCGATCACAAATTCGGGACCGGCCTGCACCACTTTTTTCACCGTGCAACGGTCGATGGAGCGCAGGATGCCCTGGCGGTCCTTATCGGAGATATCCGCGGGCAACTCGACCTGGATCTTGAAGATCTGGTTATAGCGGTTTTCCGGGTCGACGATGTTGTTCTGGGACAGGCGGATATTGTCGGTGGGGATGTTGCGGGTCTGGCAGTACAGCTTCACAAAGTACGCCGCGCACAGCGCCGACGATGCCAGGAAGTAGTCGAAGGGCCCCGGTGCCGAACCATCGCCCTTATAGCGAATAGGTTGGTCGGCAATCACCGTGAAGTCATCGAACTTGGCTTCAAGCCGGAGGTTGTCGAGAAAGTTGACCTTGATTTCCATGGGGGCACACCAGAATTACGGGCTAAACAAAAATGGCCGCCATTATGAGGTTTTTCATCGATAAGTTTCAGGCTTTTGACCAATGGCTGGCGAAATAGCCGATGTGGATTAATCTTCTGCACGTTGGCGCCGATGCACTGTGTGCAACCAGGGAGTAGCCGGAATGCGCAACAACCAGCCAGTAACACAACGTGAGATTTCACTCGCGCCTTCGCAAAAACTTATCTCCGCCACCGATATTCACGGGGGCATCACTTACTGCAACGACGCCTTTGTCGAAATCAGCGGTTTTGAACGGGCCGATCTGATCGGCGCGCCGCAGAACATCGTGCGTCACCCCGATGTCCCGCCGGCCGTGTTTGCCCATATGTGGCGTGCGCTCAAGCAAGGCCTGCCGTGGATGGGCATCGTCAAGAACCGCTCGAAAAACGGCGACCATTACTGGGTTAACGCCTACGTCACACCGATCTTCCACGGCCGCGAAGTCGTTGGCTTTGAATCGGTGAGGGTCAAGCCCAGCGCCGATGAAATCCGCCGGGCGCAGGTGCTGTATCGCCGCCTCAGCCAAGGCAAATCCAGCGCGCTGCTTAAGGACACTTGGCTGCCCGCAGCGTTGAGTGCCGTGCCGTACGTGGCCACCGGTATCGCCGGCAGCATTGCCGGGCTTTTCCTCAGTGCACCGATCGCCATTGCGGTGGCCGTGGCCGTTGCCGTGCCGGTGGGTATGCTCTGCTCACGCGTACGCCAAGGCAGCACCTTGCGCCTGCTGGCGGGTGTCGAGCCCTCGACGTCGGATGCCTTGATTGCCCAGATGTACAGCGACGCCAGCGGCCCCCAGGCACGCCTGGAAACCGCGTTCCTCAGCCAAAACTCGCGCCTGAAAACCTGCCTCACACGCTTGCAGGACAGTGCCGAACAACTCAGCGCCCTGGCCGGGCAATCGGATCAGTTGGCCACCGCCAGCTCCAAAGGCCTGGATCGCCAACGCGTTGAAACCGAGCAGGTCTCGGCGGCCGTCAACCAGATGGCTGCGACCACCCAGGAAGTCGCCAGCCATGTGCAGCGCACCGCCGACGCCACCCAGCAGGCCAACGTGCTGACCGGACGTGGCCGTGAAGTCGCGCGTGATACCCGCCTGGCCATTGAGCGCTTGTCCGCCGTCGTGGGCGAAACCGGCACCACCGTGGCGCAGTTGGCCAAGGACAGTGACGAAATCGGCAGCGTGGTGGACGTGATCAAAGGCATCGCCGATCAAACCAACCTGCTCGCCCTCAACGCCGCCATCGAAGCGGCCCGCGCCGGTGAGCAAGGCCGCGGGTTTGCCGTGGTGGCCGATGAAGTGCGCCAACTGGCGCAGCGTACCTCCCAATCCACCACTCAAATCCACGCGCTGATCACTCAGTTGCAGGCATCGTCCAACAATGCCGTGCAAAGCATGGAAAACGGCCAACGCCAGGCGCAGGAAGGCGTAGCCTGGGTGCTGGAAGCAGACCAGGCGTTGGTCGGCATCAGCGAAGCGGTGTCTCATATCACCGAAATGACCACCCAGATCGCCGCCGCCACTGAGGAACAAAGCGCGGTCGCCGAGGAGATCAGCCGCAACATCACCACTATCGCGGAGCTGGCTGACCAGACGTCGATACAAGCCCATCAATCCACCGACCTTAGCAAGCAGCTGACCAATACGGCGGCCACTCAATATGCGTTGGTAGAACGCTTTAACCGCTAACCCCGCAACGCGAGGCCGCCCGCCAGCTGGGCGGCCTCGCTTGCACCGGGATGAATATCGTGGCGCTCAGCCCGCGAGCAGGCTGTAACGCCAGGCGCATTTCTATGGGGCCGGTCTGATTGGGGCAGTCACTGGGTTTGTCCAGGCTGTTGCTTGCGATACATCCCCGTGAAGTAATCCGGAAAGTCCGGCGCCGAGTTGTGGTTGATCACCGCAAAACCCTTCACCAGTTGAATGTGATACGGGCCGGCGCGCCGGGTCGCCAACGGCTCGCGCACGATAATCAGGTTTTCGGTTTCCATCGGCACGCTGTGGTGCGCGCTGACGATGACCTTGTCGGTACCGGTTTCCTTGAGCGTTACGGTGTACTCCGCCACTTCGCGGCCCTGGGCATCGCGGTCGGGGAGGATCTTCAGGTCCAGGTCGCCGTCACGGTCGAGGAAGTCGTTGCGCATCTGGTAGTGACCGTCACGCTGATCGCGGGCAACGTCACCGAGTTTCTTGTACTCAGGCTCACGGTCCTCGCGATGCAGTTGGATTTGCAACTCTGGCTTGTCACCCTGGGCGCCACTGACCCACGTGCCGGAGTAAGCATAGGGCTCGACGGTTTCCCGCGTGATTCGCCAGATGCCGGTTTGATGACCATCGTCGGCATATTCGTGCAGGTAGACAAACGACTGGTCGCCGTATTCACCCAACTCGCCTACCAGCTTGATTGGCTTGCCGCTGCCGCTTTTGGTGTAGCGCAATTCACCAATCAACACCGCGCCCTGTTGCTGGTACCAGAGTTGCACCGGGATCTTGCCGTTGAGGGTGCCGGCCAGGAACTCAGGATCCTCATTGACCGGCCCTTCGAGCCTTGGGGTTTCCAGCCACTGGCCGTCCTTCCACTCACCGGTGGTGCGCAGCATGTAGCCGCTGGGCATGCTGTTGTTGGCGTCATCGTCCGTCGCAGGCACTTGGGCCTGGGTGTACGCGCTGAGCCTCACCAACTCACCGTCGCGCATCTGATAGCGGCTGGCGCGGGTCCAGCAGCAACCCTGGTCGGTCTGCGAATGGATAACGCCGTCCTTGGGATTGACTGAAAACATACCGCCGGAGGTTTCGTTCGCAAGATCGGTCAGGGGGCCGTTGAGCACCCACTGCGTCTTGTGCGGGTCTTGCAGGTACACATCGTAACTGGACTGGAAGTCTTTATCCGCGCCGGTGCCATTGCGGATCGCCAAGTCCTGGCGGCCATCCTGATTGATGTCGGCAAAGTAGACCACGCCGTTCTCGCCCATCAAACGCCAGTCGACGGTTTTACCATTCTGGTCCAGCGGCACCTGGGCGTCCGGAGTCTGCAATTGCTGGAGGATTTCGAGGGTAGTTGCGTCGCGTACCGTGATCAGGGCTCGCGCCAGGTACTGCAAGTCCTGCGGCACCTGCGGGAACAACACTTCGACCAGGTATTTGCCGCTCGGGTCATTGACCGAGAACGAACGAGGCTCGGCCATGGCCGGGGCCGCCAGGGTCATGGAGAGGAGCACAGCGCTGACGAGCGAACGCATTCAAAGCATCCTTGCTGAAATTCGGGGGCGGCAGTGTAGCGGTTTCGCTGGCGGCTATGTGACGTACCCCACGAGCGAAGGGTACCTAAAGCATTTCATCGCAGCGTTTAGCGTGCCGTTCGAGGGCGAAATCCACCAACGCATCTGCAATACCGCCATGCTGTACCCACACAGCTTCCCCCTTATTGACCTTACTGCGCAGCTTGTTCAAGTTGATGCTTTTCTGCCCACGTAATTGCTCTCGGTCAAGAATGTAGAAGCTCCAGTTATCGAGTTCCAACACCGATTTCACCAACGCCTGCTTATTGAGCTTGAACCGCGCTTTCTCCCTCGGCAGTGCACGAGATGGATTGGGGTTCCACTTATCATGAAGACGCTCGTTCTCCTGACACTTTTTATTATCCAGTGCCAGATAAGCGAAGATGTAAAAGTCTGACCAATGCTCAGCGGGCAGCGGACTATTGGAGACACAATCGAATCCTTCAGCGAAGGAGGTATCGAACACCTGAGATTTGCTATAGGAGTCTTTCGATTTAACTTGAATAGTGAATTTTTCATCATTCATGAAAAACACGAGGTCATGAACATCGCCTTCCATCTTGGTTGAAAAATGCGATGTGGGTACCTGGAAATCGGGAGTAGGCATGTTGAACAGCGCCCGATACACCAAAAACTCTGCCAGATAACCTCGTAGCAGGGGGTTATCCAATGCTGAAAAACCCCAGCCCCAGAAAGCCGTTAGAAACCCAGGTTCTATGGGTCTCCCCGATTGAGTCAACGGTTCTGTTCCAGTCAACGGATCGAGTAGATTCATATTTCTAAGTGCACTCTTCACGCGAAAGTTAATAAAAGTTGGCGCCAATGCGGCTGCACGCTCTCGCCTCTCAACTGGGTTGACGCAGCAACCGCTCGATGGCCTTGCGCAAATCCCCATGCACCTCTTCGGCATAAGGCACAGCATTCTTCCAGTCATAAAACCATGCCGGCATCCGGCACTTGTCGTCGGGTTCCGAGGCGTAGCGCGGGAATATATGGCAGTGCAACTCAGGCTCGGAGTTGCCCAGGATTTCGTAATTCATGCGCTGGGCGTCGGTGGCGTGCAACACCGCATCACCGAGGCGCGCCATGTCCAGCAGGTAAGTCGCGCGGGCTTCGGTATCCAGGTCGTTCAAACTCGCGACCACCGGATCGGGCAGCAGCAGGCAGTAGCCCGGCAGAAACTGCACATCCCCCATCACCGCCCAGCCCGAGGCCATGCGGCAGATAACCTTCTCATTGGCGCCGATGCGGGCCAGGGCTACGCGTTCCGTGATCAGTGGCATGTAGGGTCCTTGATGGGGGCAAGATGCGGGCGGCATTTTAACGCTTGCCCCCTGCTTTTCAGCAACGGGAACAGTCCAAGGGAGTTACCTGACAGGCCACCTGAGGAAACGCCTGTTGCCCCACCAACAGCAGTTGCACAGCTTGTGCTGAATCCAAACAGGCTCTCCTTTTTAAAATTAAACGTATCCCTTTGAAATAAAAGCATTTATCCCCCTGGCATGGCGCGTGCAATCACCTTTGCATCGACCCAAAGGACACACCCATGCCCCAGACACTGCCCCAGGCGCTGCTGCATCAAGCCCACACCCGAGGGTCGGCGATTGCCTTGCGTTACAAGCGCCTGGGCATCTGGCAAGAGCGACGTTGGAGCGAGCTGGCAGACGACATACGCCAACTCGCCGCAGCCCTTCACCAGCGGGACTTCGGGCCTGACGATGATCTGCTGATCATCAGTCAAGCGCGCCCCGAAGCCTTGCTGCTGGCACTGGCCGCGCAGTGGTTGGGGGGGAGTGTCACGCTGCTCGATCCCGAGCGCGACAATCGTGCGCTGCTGGTGCAACTGCGGCCGACATTTGTTCTCGCCGAAAACGCCGAGGCGATTCCGTCAATCAGTGGGCCCGGTGTGGTGGTGTACCTCGATGGGCGCGGTCTGGATCAACACAAAGGCCCCCACTTGGTCGCTTATGCGGACTTGCGCACGGACCTCCCTGCCCCGGCGTGCGCCGCTCAGTCAACTGCCCTCGCCTTTGTGTTCCACGCCGATACCTGCGTGCAATTGACCCACGGGCAGTTGCTCATGGACGCGCGCACTTTGGTGGCCCGCGAACACCTCGACGCCAATGAGGAAGCCCTGGCCGCGCGGGTTTTCGCCGCCAGCGGGCAGGCGCGCTACTTGCTGGCGCCCTGGCTGCACGCTGGTTTTCGCCTGAACTTCCCCGAAGCCCTGGCCACCCGGGACACCGACCGCCGCGAGCTGGGCCCAACCTTGGTGCTGGGCACCCGTGAATCCTACGGCCGTCTGGAACAGTGGGCTCGTGAGCGCCTGCCGCTGCCGGGCACATTCAGTCATCGCCTGTACCGCTGGGCGATGCAGCCAACCCCATCGATCATTCGCCGCTGGCTGGGCCACTGGCTGGTGCGTCGACCATTGCTCGATGTGCTGGGCATGAGCCGCTTGCGCGTGCCCTTGCTGGTAGGGCCAGCGTTGAGCCCGGACAGTGCGGCGTTCTTTACCGCCCTGGGCATCGATCCCGGCCGTTGGCAAGAGCCAGCGCCCCAACACCAACCCGCCGACCAACGACTGCCTCACGCTGTCTGACGAGCCCAACCATGCATGCAACCACTCAAGCGGTCTTACTGCGGCTCGATGACATTACCCTGTCGTTCAAGGGCATCAAGGCCATCACCTCCATCAGTTTCGACGTCAAGGCCGGGGACATCTGCGGGCTGATCGGCCCTAACGGCGCCGGCAAGAGTTCGCTGCTCAATGTGATCAACGGCGTTTACCACCCCCAAAGCGGCAGCATCCACTACGCCGGCCACACCCGACGGCGCATGCGCGCGCATCAGGCGGCCGAAGGCGGGATTGCGCGAACCTTCCAGAACATCGCGCTGTTCAAGGGCATGAGCGTGCTCGACAACGTGCTCACCGGGCGCAACCTCAAGCGCCGCAGCAACTGGATCGAGCAGATGCTGCGCCTGGGCCGAGCCCCGCGCGAGGATGACGCGCACCGCCTGCACGCCGAAAAAGTCATCGCGTTTTTGCAGATCCATCCCTGGCGACACGTGCTGGTGGGCACCCTGCCCTATGGCCTGCAAAAGCGTGTCGAACTGGCCCGCGCCCTGGCGTCCGAGCCGACCCTGTTGCTGCTGGATGAGCCCATGGCCGGTATGAACGCTCAGGAGAAAGCCCAGATGAGCCAATTCATCCGCGACATCAACCGCGAGTTCGGCACCACCGTGGTGCTGATCGAGCACGATATCGGTGTGGTCATGGGCTTGTGCGACCACGTAGTGGTGCTCGACTACGGCCGCAAGATCGGCGACGGCACGCCCGAGCAAGTGCGCGCCAACCCCGATGTCATCGCCGCCTATCTGGGAACTTGAGCATGGAATTTTTCTTTGAGGTGCTGATCGGCGGCCTGTTGGCGGGCGTGATGTATTCCCTGGTGGCGATCGGTTTTGTGCTGATCTACAAAGCCTCGGGCGTCTTCAACTTCGCCCAGGGCGCCATGGTGCTGTTCGCCGCACTGACCTTTGTCAGCCTGCTGGAGCGCGGCTTTCCGTTTGTCTTCGCGTTTTTGCTGACCCTGGTGAGCATGGTGGTGCTTGCGCTGCTGATCGAGAAAGTGGTGCTGCGGCCCCTGGTCAATCGCCCGCCGATCATCCTGTTCATGGCCACCCTTGGGCTGTCCTACATGATCGAAGGCTTCGCGCAATTCCTCTGGGGTGCGCAGGTGCATGGCCTGGATTTGGGCATTGCCGACGAGCCGCTGGAAATCCGCGGCATGCTGCTCTCGCAGTTCGACCTGTTCGCTGCCGGCACCGCCGCCGCGTTGGTGCTCGCCCTGTCATTGCTGTTCAACAAAACCCGTATCGGCCTGTCGCTGCGTGCAGTCGCAGACGACCCGCTGGCGTCCATGGCGGTGGGCATTCGCCTGCCGCGCATCTGGGCCCTGGTGTGGGCCGTGGCGGGGTTTGTCGGGCTGGTGGCCGGGTTGCTTTGGGGCGCGCGATTGGGGGTGCAATTCTCGTTATCGCTGGTGGTACTCAAGGCATTGCCGGTGCTGATCATCGGCGGATTTTCGTCCATCGGCGGCGCGATTGTCGGCGGCTTGATCATCGGCGCGAGCGAAAAAATCGCCGAGATCTACCTCGGCCCGATCATCGGCAGCGGCATTGAAAACTGGGTGCCTTACGTCCTTGCCTTGCTGTTCTTGCTGGTGCGCCCTGCCGGGTTGTTCGGCGAGCGCGCCATCGAACGGGTCTGATCGTTTTTTGAGGAAATGCCTGCATGCTGTATCAAGAAGTCGGTCAAATCAGTACCTCCTACGCGGCCGAGCGCCGCACCTTTCGCCTGCGCCAGGACCGCATCGCACTGTGGCTACTGCTGGGCTTTGCCTTTGTGGTGATGCCGTGGCTGGGCAACGACTACTGGTTCAGCGCGATCCTCGTGCCGCTGCTGGTGCTGTCCCTGGCCGGCCTCGGCCTGAACCTGCTGACTGGCTACGCCGGGCAACTCTCTCTGGGCTCGGCGGCGTTCATGGCGGTGGGCGCATTTGCCGCCTACAACCTGCAATTGCGCGTACCCGGTTTGCCGCTGCTGGTGAGCTTTGGCCTGGGCGGCGTGATCGCTGCGCTGGTGGCGGTGTTCTTCGGTCTGCCGAGCCTGCGCATCAAGGGCTTTTACCTGTTGGTAGCGACCCTGGCCGCCCAGTTCGTGGTGGAGTGGGTACTGACCCGCTTCAGCTGGTTTACCAACGACAACGCGTCCGGCGTAATCACCTCACCGCCATTGCTGATCGCTGGGGTTGATTTCAGCTCGCCGTGTGGCCGCTACCTGCTGACCCTCAGCGTGGTCGTGGCGCTGTTCTGGCTCGGTAAAAACCTGGTGCGCAGTGAGCTGGGCCGCAACTGGATGGCCGTGCGAGACATGGACACCGCCGCCGCCGTGATCGGCATTCGACTGCTCAAGGCCAAGCTGCTGGCGTTTGCCATCAGCGGCTTCTACCTGGGCGTCGCGGGCTCATTGTGGGCCTTCGCCTACCTGGGCACGGTGGAGCCGCACGGCTTCGACCTGAGCCGCTCATTTCAGGTGCTCTTCATCATCATTATCGGCGGTCTGGGCAGTGTGCTCGGCAACGTCCTCGGCGCGGCCTTCATCGTGTTGTTCCCGATCCTGCTGGGCAACCTCTTCGCGTTGCTGCCGGCCGGATTGATGGACGCCGGCCAGCTGGAAAACCTTCAGAAGATGCTGTTCGGTGCACTGATCATCACCTTCCTGATCAAGGAACCGGAGGGGCTGGCCCGACTGTGGCAGCGCTTTCGTCAACGGGCCAGGGTATGGCCGCTGCGTTACTAACTTACTAACCCCCGAGCTGAACCCCGAGGAACTGCCTCCATGAGACACCCCGCACCGCTGCGCCGCCTGGCCTTGGGCCTGGCCTTGATCACCGCCACGCTCACGGGCACCGTCCAGGCCGCCAACGAACAATACTTTCCGTTGCAAAGCTATCGGGTCGGGCCCTATGCCGCCGGTGGCACCGGTTTCTTCGGTGGGTTTATCGACTACCTGCAATACATCAACGCCAACGGCGGCGTGAACGGCGTCAAGTTGACCTGGAGCGAATGCGAGACCGAGTACGTTGTGGAAAAAGGCGTCGAATGCTACGAGCGCCTCAAGGGCGGTCTCAACGGTGCGCCAGCAGCGGCCACCAACCCGCTGTCGGTGGGCATCGCCTACGCCACGCTGGATCGCTCGACCGCCGACAAACTACCGCTGATCACCATCAACCACGGACGCACCGACTCCACCGACGGCAGCGTCTTCCCCTACGTGTTCCCGTTGCAGCTCAACCCGTATTCGGAAGTCTCGGCGATCATCAACTACATCGGCCAGCGCGAAGGCGGTGCCGACAAACTCAAGGGCAAGAAAATCGCCGTGCTCTACCACGGCTCGCCGTACGGCAAGGAAACCAACGGGGTACTGGAAACCCTGGCCAAAAATTCCGGCTTCGAATTGACCCTGCTGGAAGTGCCACACCCTGGCAACGAGCAACAATCGCAGTGGCTGAACATTCGCCGTCTCAAGCCGGACTGGGTGATCCTGCGCGGCTGGGGCGTGATGAACCCGGTGGCGCTCAAATCTGCGCAAAAAGTCGGTTACCCGGCTGATCACATCATCGGCAATATCTGGAGCAACTCGGAAGAAGACGTGTTGCCGGCCGGCAACGCAGCCAAGGGTTTTATCTCTATTACCACCCACCCGTCCGGCACCGATTTCCCAGTGCTGCAAGGCATCAAGCAAAGCGTGGTGGACGCGGGCAAAGGCAACCTGGCCGATCCGAAGCGCTTCGGCACGGTGTACTACAACCTCGGTGTGGTGAACGGCATTCTCAACGTCGAAGCCGTGCGCCTGGCCCAGGAAAAATACGGCCACCAGCCCCTCACTGGCGAACAAGTACGCTGGGGTTTCGAACACCTGAACTTGGACGATGCACGTCTTCAGGCCCTGGGCGCAAAAGGCCTGGTGCAACCGCTGAAACTGTCCTGCGCCGACCATGAAGGCGGCGGCGCGGTACGCTTCCAGCAGTGGGATGGCCAGCGCTGGAACCTGATCAGCGATTGGGTACAAGCCGACCGCGCGCTGCTGCGGCCGATCATCGAAGCCTCGGCGGCGCAGTACGCGAAGGAGAAAGGCATTACCCCGCGTGATTGCAGCAAAGAGCAGTAGGATTTCTCAGCTGCGAAGCAGTTTTATGTGGGAGGGGGCTTGCTCCCGATAGCAGTGGTTCAGCCATACCGATATTGACTAACACACCGCCATCGGGAGCAAGCCCCCTCCCACACTTGGACCGAGGTCGATCAGCTCACTGCGAGTTCCACCACGCCCTCATTCAATCGCACCGGCCACACCTGCAATCGCTGGTGCGGCGACTCCAGGCACTGGCCGTCCTGCAAGCGGTAATGCTGCTTATAGATCGGCGCAGCCACCACCAAATCGCCCTTGATACTGCCGACCAATCCACGGCCAATTACATTCGCCCCCGACTCGGGGTCATGGTTGTCGATGGCGAACAGCGTCTGCTCCTGCGCACCCGGCAGGTAGAACAGCGCCACTTGAGCGCCGTCCAACCACACCACTACGCCGGAGTTGCTCACCAGGTCTTGCTCACTGCACACCCCTTTCCAGGTGGACAGGTGGTGCTGAGTGTCAGGCTGGCTCATCAGGCAATCTCCTCGATGACGGGAATCAGGTTGAGTTCGGTGGCCATGATCGGCCGGCGCTGGCCGCGTTCCTGGACAAAGTGGATGTCCGGGTCGGGGCGTTTGTCGTTGACGAAGGTGCGGAAGCGCTTGAGTTTTTCCGGATCTTTGAGGGCGTTGGCCCACTCGCATTCGTAGCGGTCGACGACCAGCTGCATCTGCGCCTCCAGCTCCGCGCCCAGGCCGAGGCTGTCGTGCAGGATTACGTCTTTGAGGAAATCCAGGCCACCTTCCAGGCTTTCGCGCCACACAGAGGTACGTTGCAGTTTGTCGGCGGTGCGGATGTAGAACATCAGGAAGCGGTCGATGTACTGGATCAACGTGGCGTCGTCGAGGTCAGTAGCGAACAGTTCGGCATGGCGCGGACGCATGCCGCCGTTGCCCGCGATGTAAAGGTTCCAGCCCTTCTCGGTGGCGATCACGCCCACGTCCTTGCTCTGGGCTTCGGCGCATTCACGGGTGCAGCCGGACACCGCGAACTTGAGTTTGTGCGGCGAACGCAGGCCCTTGTAGCGATCCTCGATCAGCAGCGCCATCTTCACGCTGTCCTGCACGCCGTAGCGGCACCAAGTGCTGCCCACGCAGGACTTCACCGTACGCGTGGATTTGCCATACGCGTGCCCGGTCTCAAAGCCAGCGGCGATCAGCTCGGCCCAGATATCCGGCAGTTCATGCAACTGCGCGCCAAACAAGTCGATGCGCTGGCCGCCGGTGATCTTGGTGTAGAGGTCGTATTTCTTCGCCACTTCACCGATCACGATCAGCTTGTCGGCCGTGATTTCACCACCGGGAATCCGTGGCACCACCGAGTAGGTGCCGTTCTTCTGCATGTTGGCCATGAACGTGTCGTTGGTGTCCTGCAACGGCACCAACGAGGCGTCCATGATTGGCTGGTTCCAGCACGACGCCAGGATCGAACCCACCGCCGGTTTGCACACGTCGCAACCGGTGTGGCCACGGCCGTGTTTGGCCAGCAGTTCTTCGAAGGTGGTCACCGCTTCCACACGCACCAGGGCATAGAGCTCCTGACGGGTGTAGGCGAAGTGTTCGCAAAGGCTCTTGTCGACGCTGACGCCACGGGCAATCAACTCGTGTTCAAACACTTGCTTGAGCAAGCCCGCGCAACCGCCGCAACCGGTGCAAGCCTTGGTCTGGGATTTGAGCAGGCCGAGGTCGCTGCAACCGCCGTCGATGGCCGAGCAAATCGCGCCTTTGGTCACGTTGTGGCAGGAACACACCGTGGCCGATTCCGGCAACGCGCCTGGGCCGAGGGTCGGTGCACCGGCGGACGACGGCAGGATCAGGCTGGCCGGTTCCGCAGGCAGTGCAATCGCGTTCTGCGTGTATTGCAGCAACGTGTCGTAGTAGCTGTTGTCGCCAACCAGCACTGCGCCGATCACATGCTTGCCCGATGCGTCCACCACCAGGCGCCGGTAACTGGCGCTGGCCTCGTCGATGAACTGATAGCTGCGCGCACCCGGCGTGTGGGCATGGGCATCGCCGATGGAACCCACGTCCACGCCGAGCAGTTTGAGCTTGGTGGACATGTCGGCACCGACAAAGGGCTCGGCGACCTGGCCGCATAACAATGCGGCTACCCCACGGGCCATCTGGTACCCCGGTGCGACCAGGCCGAACAGGCTGCCGTTCCACGACGCGCACTCGCCAATCGCGTAGATGTGCGGGTCGCAACTCAAGCATTCATCGTTGATCACCACCCCGCCACGCGGACCAATCTCCAGGCCAGCCTGGCGCGCCAGGGCGTCCTGTGCGCGGATGCCGGCGGAGAACACGATAAGGTCGGTTTCGAGGAATTCGTCGTTGGCAAAGTTCATGCGATAGCGGTATTGCTCGCCAGCGCTGATCGACTGCGTGGCACGGGACAGGTGCACGCCGACGCCCAGCCGTTCGATCTGGGCCTTGAGCGCCAGGCCGCCGAAATCATCCAACTGCACTGGCATCAAGCGCGGTGCGAACTCCACCACATGGGCTTCCAGGCCCAAGCTTTTCAGGGCGTTGGCGGCTTCCAGGCCCAGCAGGCCACCGCCCACCACCACACCACGTCGGGCATTGGCTGCCGCTGCACGGATGGCATCAAGGTCGTGCAAGGTGCGATACACCAACCGCGAATCCCCTTCGGCGCCTTCGATCGGCGGCACGAACGGATAGGAGCCGGTGGCCAGGACCAATGTGTCGTAGGCCACGCAGCCCTGAGCCGTGATCACCTCACGGCGAACGCGGTCGATCTCCAGCACCGGCACGCCCAGGTGCAACGTCACTCCCGGCGTCTGGTACAGCGACGCCTCGGAAAGTGCCAACGACTCGGCATCGCGGCCCGTGAAATACTCGGACAGGTGCACACGGTCATAGGCGCGCATCGGCTCTTCGCTGAACACATGCAGGTGGTAGTGTTGCAGCGCGCCGCGCTCGATCAGTTGCGCCACACAATGGTGACCGACCATGCCATTGCCAACGACGATCAGGGTTTTCATCGGTTTGTTCATATCAGCACCTGACAACATTCATCACGGTTTAAAAAGCAAAAAAAAACGCCTGAAACCTTGCGGTTCCAGGCGTCTTTGCCTGTTCTTATGCGGGATCTGTTCGGACGACTTCGCCGGATCCATCGCTTTATGCCCATGACCTCAATGGCCTGTCGATCGTCGTTGACCGAGTGGGGTTGACGGGGAGCTTGCAGGCTCTGTGCCAATCGGCCGCGGAGCCGTACGTGGCGCCGCTGCAGTCCCCTCGCGTTGCCTGAACAGCGTGGATTGCGCATCCAACTGGTGCGTGTTGCATCAAAAAGGCGCACTTGCATCATCAATTTCCAGGCTGATGAGTGTTGGGGCTGCTTCGCAGCCCAGCGCGGGCGGTGCGACGATTCGACTAGCCCGCACACCCCAACAGCCAGCTCACCAGAACAACCCGGTTCTTCACAAAAAAGCACCCATTGCAGCGTTTGAAAAAACCTGGCGCGTGACTTGCTAGGAACACCTGCATAAAGCAGTCAACGCTGATTGCCCATTCACGACAAAGGCGCCGTGCAACCCCCGTTTCCAAACGGAGGGTTGCAGGGCGCTTTTTTGTTGGCGGGTAAAAAAGTTTAGAGGGTGACGGATGGCAAACCAAAGCGTACGTAGCGTGTGTCCTTATTGTGGCGTCGGCTGCGGCATCGTGATGCAAGTGGAAAACAATAAGGTGGTCAAGGTGATCGGCGACAAGGCCCACCCCACCAACGTTGGCCGCCTGTGCACCAAAGGCACTACGTGCGGCCAAGCCATCGCCGAGTCCGGGCGCATGGAAAACGCTTACCTGCGTGAGCAGCGCGATCACGACCCGGTGCGGGTCGCCATGGACACCGCCATCAGCGAAACCGCCGGCCGTTTGCGCCATATCCTCGACCGTGACGGCCCCGATGCGTTGGCGTTCTACGTGTCCGGACAAATGTCCCTGGAGGCGCAGTACCTGATCAACAAATTGGCCAAGGGGTTTGTGCGCACCCGCAATATCGAATCCAACTCGCGGTTGTGCATGGCCAGTGCCGGCAGCGGCTACAAGCTGTCCCTCGGTTCCGACGGGCCACCGGGTTCCTATGAAGACTTTGACCGCGCCGACCTGTTCTTCGTGATCGGCGCCAATATGGCTGACTGTCATCCGATTTTGTTCCTGCGCATGATGGACCGGGTCAAGGCCGGGGCGAAGCTGATCGTGGTCGACCCCCGGCGCAGCGCCACCGCCGACAAAGCTGATCTGTACCTGCCGATCAAACCCGGCACCGACCTCGCGCTGCTCAATGGCCTGCTGCACCTGCTGGTGAAAAACGGCCACACCGACCCCGGCTTTATCGCCACGTTCACCGAAGGTTGGGAGGTTATGCCCGGTTTTCTTGAGGACTACCCGCCGCACAGCGTCGCTGCCATCACGGGTTTGGCCGAAGCGGATATCCGCCAAGCCGCCGACTGGATCGGCCAGGCCGCCGAGTGGATGAGCTGCTGGACCATGGGGCTCAACCAAAGCACCCACGGCACCTGGAACACCAACGCCCTGTGCAACCTGCACCTGGCCACCGGCGCGATTTGCCGCCCCGGCAGCGGGCCGTTTTCCCTCACCGGCCAACCCAATGCCATGGGCGGCCGCGAAATGGGCTACATGGGCCCGGGCCTGCCAGGACAGCGCTCGGTCATGGTCGACGCCGACCGCACATTTATCGAAGACCTCTGGCAAATCCCGCCTGGCCACCTGCCGCGCCAAGCCGGCAACGGCACCGTGGCGATGTTCGAACAGATGGCCGCCGGGCAGATCAAAGCCTGCTGGATCATCTGCACCAACCCGGTGGCCAGCGTGCCCAATCGCCAGACCGCTATCGACGGTTTGCGCACAGCAGAACTGGTGATCACCCAGGACGCCTACCTCGACACCGAGACCAACCGCTACGCCGACATCCTGCTGCCCGGCGCGCTGTGGGCCGAGGCCGAAGGGGTGATGATTAATTCCGAGCGCAACCTGACCCTGATGCAAAAGGCCGTCGATGCACCCGGTGAAACCTTGCCGGACTGGCAGATCATCGCCCGGGTCGCCTGTGAAATGGGCTTTGCCGACGCGTTCACGTATGCCAGCGCCGCCGACGTTTTCGAAGAAATCAAACGCGCCTGGAACCCCAAGACCGGCTATGACATGCGCGGCGCCAGCCATGCGCGCCTGCGTGAACAACCGTTGCAATGGCCTTGCCCTTCAGCCGACGGCGCAGACCGAAACCCGATCCGCTACCTGAATACCGGCACGCTCAGATTCGCCACCGACAGCGGCAAAGGCCAATTCTTCCCGCGCCCCCATATGCCGCCTGCGGAAATGCCCGACGAATGCTTCCCTTTCGTGCTCAACACCGGCCGCCTGCAGCACCAGTGGCACACCCTGACCAAGACCGGCAAAGTCGCCACCCTGAACAAACTCAACCCCGGCCCGTTCGTGGAGATCCATCCCGACGATGCCGCGCGCCTCGGCATCACGGCCAAGGATCCGGTGGAGGTGCGCTCCTTGCGCGGGCGTGCCGTGCTGCCTGCGGTGATCACTGACCGCGTGCGGCCCGGCAACTGCTTTGCGCCCTTCCACTGGAACGATGTGTTTGGCGAGCACCTGGCGATCAATGCGGTGACCAACGATGCCGTCGACCCGACTTCCCTGCAGCCCGAGTTCAAGTGCTGCGCGGTCGCGCTGGCCCGAGTCGAGCTGATCGACCATCAATTCCTCGACCAACCGGCGCCCACTTCCCATGACCTTCCGGAGGACCTCACCATGTCGCGCCTTGACGCCTTCGCTGATCTCACCGGTATCCGTAACAGGCCGGCGCCGTCACTGAGCGACAGTGAACGCACCTACCTCGCCGGCTTCCTCAGTGGCCTGCACTCCAGCGCCGCGCGGCAGGACGCTGGCGTCCCGGTGATGCCGGCAAGCGCGCCATTGGCCCAGGACACCCGCTTATGGCTGGACGGGTTGCTCGGTGGTTTGTTCAGTCGCACAGGCGCTGCACCACTCCCCTCCCCGGACGTCACCCTGTTGTGGGCCTCGCAGACCGGCAACGCCGAAGCCCTGGCCGAGCGCTTCGCCAAACGCCTGCGCGAAGCGGGCATCAGCGTGGAACTGAGCGCCATGGCGGACTTCCCGACGAGCAAACTGGCGAGTACCCAGAACCTGGCGCTGATCAGCAGCACCTTTGGCGACGGCGACCCACCGGACAATGGCGAAGGTTTCTGGCACAGCCTCAGCACCGTCGACACGCGCCTGGAGTCCCTGCGCTTTGCCGTACTGGCCCTGGGTGATCCGAATTACGACCAGTTTTGCAGGCACGGCAAAAGGCTTGATCAGCGCCTAGTGGAACTGGGGGCGACGCGCCTGCTGGAACGCGTCGACTGCGATACCGAATTCGAAGAACGCGCCGATGCCTGGCTGACGAAGTTGCAGCAAACCCTCAACCCGGCAAAGCCCGTCACACTGGCCGCCACACCCGCCGGCAAAACCAAACTGCATCAATCACGCCTGCTGCTCAACCGGCACCTGAACCCCCAGAACGCCCACAAGGAAACTCGCCAATTCGCCCTGGACCTGGCGGACTCCGGCCTGACCTACGAAGCCGGAGACGCCCTCGGCGTGCGGCCGCGCAACTGCCCGGAACTGGTGAGCGAACTGCTGGAGCTGACCCACCTGAGCCCTAGCGCCTCGGTAAACATCGACACCTTTGGTGAGGTATCGCTGCAACAGGCGCTGACCCAGCACTTCGAGATCGCCCGTCCTGGCAGCGAGACCCTGGCCTTTATTGCCGAGCGCAGTGCCAATCCGGGCCTGGAACAACTGCTGCGGCCCGAGCGCAAGGCTGAACTCAAAGACTGGCTATGGGGCCGACAGCTCACGGATGTGTTGCAGCAATATCCCATCGACTGCTCGGCGGACGAGCTACTGGGCACCCTCAAACGTCTGCAACCGCGTCTGTATTCGATTGCCTCCAGTGCCAAGGCCCATCCCCACGAAGTGCACCTGACGGTGGCCGCCGTGCGTTATGGCAAGCGCAAAGGCGTGTCCTCCACCTTCCTCGCCGACCGCGTCGGCGACGGCGAAGTGCCGGTGTTTGTGCAGCCGTCCAAACACTTCCGCACGCCCAACGACGGCGATGTGCCGATGATCATGATCGGTCCCGGCACCGGTGTGGCGCCGTTCCGTGCGTTCTTGCAGGAGCGTCGGGCCCTGGGGCATCAGGGCCGTAACTGGCTGTTTTTTGGCGAGCAGTACGCCGCCAGCGATTTTTATTACCAGGACGAACTGCAAGGCATGCAGCGCGACGGCCTGCTCACCCATCTGAGCCTGGCGTTTTCCCGCGACCAAGCGCAGAAGATCTACGTGCAGGACCGCATCCGCGAACACGGCGCCGAGCTGTGGCGCTGGTTGCAGGACGGCGCCAAGCTGTACATCTGCGGGGATGCCCGCCATATGGCCAAGGACGTTGACCAGGCACTGCGCCAGGTCGCAAATACCCACGGCGGACTGGGCGTAGAGGACGCCGTGGAGTACTGGCGCCAACTGAGTGAGCAGAAGCGTTATCTGCGTGATGTCTACTGATTGGATACAGAACAATCACCGATTGTATTGTGTACAAAAAACCCTAAAGATTTGCCGGCATCTAGCCGAAACAACGGTGATAGCAAATCGCCGCGCTGCGGGTGCAGAACGCGACGGTTTCACCACCCTCCGTGCTGATGGTCGTCTCGATGAAAATAAAAAATAAGCTTGTACTGGCGTTTGTCTCTGTCGCGTTTATCCCGGTCAGCCTGGTGGCGGTGATCTCTGTCATGAACACGCGGACCCAGGCGGTCGATCAGTTCATTGACGGCAGCACCCGCGAAATCCGCCAGATCGATGGCAATATCCGTCAGTTCTTCGACGGCACGCTGCAGAACGTCGATCAAATGGCCACGGATCCTGTATACACCTCCGTCAACACCCTCAAGAATTACCAACCCGCCGACGCTGCCAGCCAACCGATGCCTGCGGCCGCGCAAGAGGTGATCGACCGATTCGCCCGGTTTGGCGCCACCCATCCGGCGGCGGCCATCCTGTCCATCGGCCTGGAAGACGGCACCTACGTCAAATGGCCCGATGATCCACAACTGGCTAAATACGATCCACGCACACGCCCCTGGTACAAAGCCGCGATGGCCAGCCCCGGCAAGACCGTACGCACCCCGGCGTACTATTACGACAAAGACGACGTGGCCCTGGTGGGCACCGCGCGGGCATTGCTGGATAACGCCGGCAAGGCCAAGGGGGTGTTCGTGGTCAGCGTGTCGCTGAAGAACCTCACCGAGTTGGTCAAGAGCATCAAGCTCGGCGAAAGCGGCTATGTAATGCTGATCGAGGACGGTGTGGTGCTGGTCGACCCGCGCGACGCCGCCCACAGCTTCAAGCCGCTCAAGGAGTTGGGTGCCGCCTATGCGCACTTGGCCGAGACACCCCAGGGTTCTACCGAAGTGGAAATCAACGGCGTGCGCTACATGGCCAACGTGTGGACCTCTCCCGGCCTGGGCTGGCGCTATATCGGCCTGATCGAACACCGCGAAGTCATGGCCGAAGCCACGCGCATGACCTACCTCACCGCCGTCATCGTCGGCGTGCTGGTGCTGATCTTCGGCGTGCTCGCGGCGGCGTTTTCCAAAGTGATCGTCAAGCCCATCGGCCAGGTCAGTACCGGTTTGCAGTCGATTGCCGAGGGTGAAGGCGACCTGCGCCACGAACTGCACGTGCAGGGCAAGGATGAAACCGCTGAACTCGCTGGCTGGTTCAACAAGTTCCTCGCCGCCATCCGCCAATTGATCCAGCACATCGGCGCGGCCTCGGCCAATTTGCACAACGCCTCCAAGGTCAACAGCGAAGTGGCGCACAACATGAACGAAGCCGCCGGGCGCCAGCGTGAGGCCGTGGAACTGGTGTCCACCGCATTCAACGAAATGGTCGCCACCGCTAACGAAGTCGCGCGCTCCTGCAGCAGCGCGGCAGAGTCGGCGGAGAACGGCCATCGCCGTGTGGCCGAGGGCAAGCAACAGATCGAAGTCACCACCGATAACGTCAACCGCCTAGGCCGCCGTCTGACCGAGTCGTCCGACGCCATGGTCGAACTCGAAGCCGGCAGCCGCAGCATCAACCAGATCATCGGCACCATCCGCGCGATTGCCGAACAGACCAACCTGCTGGCGCTCAACGCCGCCATCGAAGCAGCCCGCGCCGGTGATCAGGGTCGTGGTTTTGCGGTAGTGGCCGATGAAGTACGGGCGCTGGCCAAGCGCACCTCCGACTCCACCGGCGAAATCGAAAACCTGCTGGGCACCCTGGAAAACAAGACCCAGGAAGTCACGCAAAAAATGGGCAGTTGCCTGGACCTGTCACGGGCCAGTGTGTCGTCCATTGAAAGCGCGCGGGACAGCTTTGAAGGCATCCAGTTGTCGGTCAACGAGATCCGCGACCAGAACCTGCAAATCTCCGCCGCCGCCGAGGAACAACACAGCGTGGCCGAAGAAATCAACCGGCATATCCAGCAGATCTACGACGAAGCGCGCCTGGTGGAAAGCCTGGCCAACTCAGCGCAGGACGACTCGGGGCGCTTGTCGAATTTGTCGGATGAGCTCAATGGGTTGGTGGGACGCTTCAAGTCCTGAGGGTTGGCAAGCACATTTATCAACGCTGGGAGCGGGCTTATCGAATCGTCGCACCGCCCGCGCCGGGCTGCAGAGCGGCCCCAATAAGACCGCCGTGATTTCTTAGTAAAACCGCGTTGGCAGGCTTTGGGGCTGCTTCGCAGCCCAGCGCGGGGCAAGCCCGCTCACCACAGGGTTATGTGTTGGTCTTTAGGAAGTGTGGAGATGGCCATGCTGCAATGGCCGTGGGCATCTACACATCTGTGGTGAAGACATAACCTGAGAAAACGACGCTCTTGTGGTGAGCGGGCTTGCCCCGCGCTGGGCTGCGGAGCGGCCCCACTAAGACCGCCGTGATTTCTTAGTAAAACCGCGTTGGCAGGTTTTGGGGCTGCTTCGCAGCCCAGCGCGGGGCAAGCCCGCTCACCACAGGGTTATGTGTTGGTCTTTAGGAAGTGTGG